>JBLIRO010000120.1:0-10709 GCA_049472335.1 bacterium
AATGGCTTTTTTTCGATCTATCTTATCCGCCATATATGCTTCACTCACATATCTTTTATATAGGAGATGAATACCCTCCTCCATTGCTTCAGCCAATAAGGAGGCTGTCTCCTTACCAGTTTTTTTTAAAAGATATTCCAACTCCTTTTCCAAATGAACGCCTTTCATAAATTTCTCCTTATTTAACCTAATGTTTTGCTTCGTGCAGTTAGGTAAAAATCGAATTAAATTATATACTTAATTGTTTGGATTGACAAACTTGAATAATACTCAAAAAGTACCTAATATTTCCCTGATCCCCTCCTGCCAGGGACAAACCAAGACAGCTCCTAATCTATATTTATTCTGAGTGGTGCAAAGACAGAAGAGCTCTGCCTTTGGATTCTCGGCCTTAAATGATCTGAGGGCATGGACATCAGCCTCTGTTGGTGCATTTCTGGATTTTATTTCTATAGCAATAGATGGTTCGGTAAATCTTCTTGATAATATCAAGTCAACTTCCAGGCCCGTATTCGTTCGCCAATAATGGAATTTGTATCCGCTTTCCAAATAATCATTGAGCCGGATGAGTTCTAAAATAACAAATGTTTCAAAGCGTTTTCCATAGATAAATGAGTTGGGTTTCACTTTCATCCCCAATTCCCCCCTTACAGCATTCAGAACACCGCAGTCAAAAAAGTAGATTTTAGGGCTTTGCCTTAACTGTTTCCTTATGGAATATGTCCAACCCTCAATTCTGAAAGCCAGCAGGGTATCAACCAGAATAGAGACAAATTCCTGCACGGTTTTTATTGATACTCCGCAATCCCTGGCTATGCTTGTAAAATTTAACGGCTCGCCGTTCATTTGTCCTGCGATGTCCATGAATCGTATATAACTATCTACTTTACGGACGAGCGCTTCCTGCATTATCTCTTCTTTCAGATAGGTTTCAACGTAGGCTTTCAATGTCCTGTGAACACCGCTTTCTTCCAGATATATCGCCGGCAATGTGCCAATTTCCAAGGCTTTATTTAAGTCCAGGTTCACTTCCTGGTGTGTAAGAGGGTGCAGCCTTAATGTCCATGCCCTTCCTGCTAAAAGGTTAGCACCTCCTCTTTTTAGCTTGCGAGCGCTTGATCCGGTAAGCAGAAACTGGATTTGCCCTTTGTGAGATTCAATCAGGGAGTGGATCTCGTCCAGAAGCAAAGGTAATTTTTGTATTTCGTCAATAAAGACGGTTAATAGTTGACCAGGTTTTATAGCTGCCTCAATTTCTTTGCGGAAGAGGGAAGGCTGAGATATATATCTGGTATAGAGGTCATAGGAGAGAAGATCAATGGTAAAGGATGGCTGATTTGATTTAATAAATTCCTTAGAAAGAAGTGTTTTTCCGACACCTCTTGGTCCAAAGAGAAAAGCTGAATGCCCGTTTTTTAACATGCATGCAAGATCTAGTGTTCTGTTTACCATAATCCATATTTATAATATATTTATGGAGTTATGTCAATATTTCTTTAAGACTATTTTATGTATTACGATCAGAGTATTATAGCAGATAAAAATATATACATGTCATAAAATGAGCCAGAAAGGTCATATGATTCACGCTGGTATAAAGACTTCATAATGTTTAAAAGAAAGGCCCGCATATTGCTATGCGGGCCTTTTTTATTTTATCTATCAGAAAATTTTAGATTATGCCGGTTAAGCCGCTAAGGCCGAATCCTAAGCCGCCAAGGCTGCCGAACGTTCCTCCATAGCTGCTAAAAGGACCGCCATAACCAAAGCCATATATATTGCCGGTACCAGTGATGCCCATATTACCATACAGGCCCAGTCCGCCATATAACCCGCCGAGGCCATAGAGCCCATAGCCTCCATATAGCCCTCCATACAGTCCGCCAAGGCCATACAGGCCACTGAGGCCATATGCTCCATAACCTCCATATATTCCGCCATATAGCCCGCCGAGGCCATATGCCCCATAGCCGCCATACAGCCCGCCGAGGCCGTAAAGTCCATAGCCACCAAGTCCATAACCGCCATAAAGGCTCGATGAACCACCAAATGTATTAGGTGTGCCATAGCCCAGTAGTTGTCCATATCCTAAGCCTAAGGAATTAAAATATTGAGCATAACATAGATTTGTGCTTATTAATAAGAGTCCGAGAAAGATAACCGATAGAAAAAGAAAAAATTTTAGAGTATCCTTTATCAACATATCCTTAACCTTACTGAAATAAAGTTTAAAAACCTAATCTTGTTTAAAGCGCTATATTAATTAGTAATCAGATTTTCTAATGAGTTAGATAGTCTTGAGATTTCATACTTGTATAATCAATACCCCCTTTCTCCACCCACTCGTAATTATTTAAAAATCCTTTAAAATAAAAATAAATATTTTTATTTGTCGTTGAATTTGTTCAGCAAATAAATACTTGTTTTTTTTTAATAAAAAAAGTAAATCCGGAGATATCAATCTTAGCCGGATTGAAAATAGCCAATTAGTATTAATCAAGCATTTATTATGCCATCTTAATAATCTGGGATTTAAATGAGAGATATGTTTAAGGGAAGGATTTGGAATGTCTCAAAATTGGACGGTTGACCAAGATATACAGTCCCAAAATAAGACTATTTTTTAGAAAAAAAAGTACCTATATTTTCCATATTGTCAAGAAATTCTTTAAGACCGGGGACATCACAGGCAAGCTCCTCAACGGACAACTCTTGCCCGTCAATATCGAATGCGGAAAGGTTATATGGGGTATAAATAACCAAAGCGGCTATTTCCTTGGAGCCATGGAACCAAATCCCCTTTTTTATCTTGTGAGAAGAAATGTTAATCCTTTCAACCGGAATGATAACAAGTTCCGCTATGTTTCTTGGTGTGCCCAAACAGAGTTTATTCATACTCGCCTTGTTCGCATCATTGCCCAGCCTGCCCGGATGACAGCGGGTGATAGAAGGAATATGGTGACAATGTAAAGTATTCGAATCGGGACCATACTTATCTCTCCTTTACCTTCGATATAAAAGGTTTCATTTATAAAATCCGGTTCGATGTATAAACCGTGCATATATAAATTATCTAATATACTCGATACCGGGCCTACAACAGCCCAAAGCATTCCGGTATCCGCGGGGTCATCCAATCCGAAAATGCAATGCAACCCTGAAATCCGTATACTCACTGCCTTATAGATATCGGATATGAATCTTAAAAGCCGGCGAAAAAGCCCCTTGCTTTTGAGCAGTTTAATTACATGGCGCACCCGCCTTTGGCTGCGTTTGGCCCTGGGTTCCTTTCGTCTGGCTTTCCGGCGAAGCGGGCTTTTTGCGGAGCGTGACGGTACCGGTAAACGAATAAGGCCAAACAGCAAGCACACGGAAATATGCCTTTTAAAGGAAGGAAACCCTTCCAGAGAAAAGATTATTTGTACAGGAACAACTAATAATAGAATAACAAGACACGCAAAACATATGGCGATTCCTATAAACATTGCCTTATTCTTGTTCTTCTATTCTTCCTGGGCGCCCTTTTTCTTTTTTTGCTGGATAATCCTGGTTATATTATCAGAGACCTTTTCAATCAATGATAGAGGGCCTCCTTTAAATGTTTCCAGGCGGACGCCATCCTTGCCAATGACAATAATACCAATCGGCTTTATACCCCCTCCGCCGGCAGTGCCTCCTCCGGCACCTTCTCCCTTGCCCGAATCGGGTTTTTTCCCCATCCCCATTGCGGCGCCGAATCCGAAACCGATACTAACCAGAGGGATAATGCTGTTATCCTCGATAGTAATCGCCTCTCCGACAACTGATTTGGTGCTTAATATCCGCTCGATCTCTTCGATGGCTGTCCTTAAAAGCTTTTCTACATCTTGCATAATAACCTTCTCCTCCTGTTAGAAAAATCATAGAATATTAATAATATATTAACTGCTCAATAATGATTTCAACTCAAAATCAGGATTACTAAAAAACGTGCTCGTTTTTGGAGACATATTCCTTAATCCATTCCGCATAGTGGCCAATTCCCTTTAACAATGTAATCTTTTTCTCCATCATTTGCTCATCTATTGCATCACATCCTCTCAAATAAAAGGGAATGAGAAGCGCATTGACATAAGGGATCGAATTTTTTTTGCAATAAATGGCTGCCTTTTTATCATCGAGCAATAGATAGTCCGCCTCCATCTCCCTAAAAAGATTGACTGCTGTTCTTTCTCCTTTGTCCAGGGAAACAGGAAATCCGCTGTCTTTTATCTTCTTGACAGTTATTTCCCCTTCGGAGATCAGGGTTCGAATCAAGCGAGAATCATTCGAATTAAAAAATATTTCCTTACTGATTGTCTGCGTGATAAAGATATGGGCATTCCGGCAAAACAGGCCCAACAGGCCGGCTTTGGATAATAAGATAAGGGAACTGCTATCCGATATAAAAGATTTTTGCCTCATATGAATATTATAAATGACCCCAGAATATTTATCCATCTTTATTCATTTTTTTAGTCCTTAGAAATCCCAAAATTTTTAATGTTTTTGTTTTTGAAAATATACTTAAAAATTTTTGACAAAAATATGTAAAATTGATATAATCGTATCAGATAAGCAATTATGAAAAAAATATATTAATTCATCTATGTTTTTTTCAAAAACGTTTTTCATCTTAAGCTTCTTACATTAAGCTGCAAGATTAGGTTTTTACATCATTTGATCCCCAACGTGTTTATAGGTTTAAAGGGTGAAAGAGTCTTTTTTAAGGCATCCCCTTTTATCCCTTGCAGTTGTATCATTGGAAAATGCTACGGTACACAGGTTGGGTTAAGGCTGCCCCCCCCGGGCCGTCCCACGGGTTCCGGAGAAATCCGGGATTGCTGTGATCACCTGTGTGCCGTGGTATTTTTCAATGACATCCTCACTAGATTATTTTCCTGACTATTTAAAAAAAATTTCTTCCATCTCTACCTTCTAATACTGAAAGCCTGAACTGATTTAAAATTATTTTAAGAACTGTCCTGCTTCCCCTGGTGCAGTGCTAATGAGAATAAAACTTGAGCTTAATGATGATGATTATTATTATTAAATTGTTTGTGGTAAGATTTAAAAAACAAGGGTTAATCTTTAAGATAATATAATCTTAGGATAATTTAATCCAGTTAAAAATAATATAATCCATGTAGCATGCTGCAAATCGGACGCTTAAAGCAAAAAACCGGTGAAAAATATCTTTTAAAGGGAGATTAAGCATATGAATAAAAATCAATCTCTTAATCCTGAAGGAAAATTGGAAAAAGCCCCATGTGGTTATGCCGAAACTATAGGTGTAGTCGGTGCGGGGAGCTGGGGGACCACGTTAGCCCATCTTTTAGCAGAAAAGGGATATCAGGTAGACATCTGGGTTTATGAACCGGAACTGGTGGAAATCATTTCCCAGCAACATGAAAACACCTTCTACCTTCCGGGACACAAAATTTCAACAAACATTTATCCTTCAAACTCCCTTGAAAAGGTGGTCACAGGTAAAAGTTTGCTGGTGATGGCCGTGCCTTCACATGTTTACCGTGATGTAGCCCAAAAAGCCCTGGAATATTTACGGGACAAGGCAACAATTGTCAGTGTTACCAAAGGGATTGAAAACAAAACATTGCTAACCATGTCAGGTATCTGGCGTGAAATTCTTCCCCCATCGAAGGCTATAGAATTGGCTACCCTTGCCGGCCCGAGCTTTGCAATTGAGGTGATTAGGAAGGTCCCCACAGCGGTTACTCTTGCATCACGTGATCTGGAAACCGCGCGTCGGCTTCAGCGCATCTTTCATACGGACTATTTTCGCTCATATAGTTCCACAGACGAGATAGGCGTTGAGCTGGCCGGAGCCATCAAAAACGTTATTGCGCTCGCAGTGGGTATTTGTGATGGCCTGTGTCTCGGATTTAATGCAAGGGCAGCCCTAATTACTCGGGGATTGAGTGAGATGTCACACCTGGGAGTAAAGATGGGAGCTGACCCTTTAACTTTCAGCGGCCTGTCAGGGCTGGGAGACATGGCATTGACCTGCACGGGGGATCTTAGCCGTAATCGGACAGTTGGACTGAAATTAGGCCAGGGAAAAACATTGAAGAGCATCCTTAAGGAAATGCACATGGTGCCTGAAGGGGTGAAAACCACGAAATCGGTCTATCAATTGGCTCAAAGGGAAAATATAGATATGCCCATCTGTAAAAACGTTTATGAGATCCTGTATGAGAACAAGCCCTGTGCCTCGGTTGTTAAGGAATTAATGAATAGGAGCCTTAGGGATGAAATGGAATTGTAGCTACTTGCTGGAAATTACCGGGTGCCAACATTCGAAAAAATCAACCCCAAATGCAAGAGCCGGGTCAAAACACCTTTCAATTTATTCAAAATATTTTATTTTTAGGGTGTTATCAATAACCACCACCAAGGTACGGCAAGTATCTTTGAATGGAGCCATTTTATTGAATTTCCTGAATGGATCAAAAGGCCCCTTACCATTGACGGGTATTCCTGAAAAAAAGTAAGAAGATTTTTTGTATCATTGAAGGATGGATTTCTCAGGAGTTTTATTTCAATAGCCAAGAGATTTTTCCCATGTTCTATTACAAAATCCACTTCTTTCCCTGTAGTTGCCCTCCAGTAATAGATATTTGCCTTTGGGATCATTAGCTCAGTTGCTATCTTAATATGCATATACATCATAGTCTCAAAAAAATTACCCAACTCCCTTGCCTTCATTAACGAATCCATATCATAATATCCTGAGAGGTAGATACACAGACCTGAGTCAATGAAAAAGATCTTCGGTGATTTTATTATCCTTTTTGTTCTGTTCCGATAATAGGCAGGTACCCTGTTTATGATGTTCGATATTTCAAGGAGTTTTAAGTATCTGAATATTGTGGGTTGACTGATTCCGGAATCTCTTGATACCTCCGTTTGATTCAGTCTCTGAATGATTATTATTCATGTGCTGAATAATAATCTAAATAAAGGTACCTGCCACATGGACCGGGAATTCTGCAATCATAATGCAGATTAAAATTAGATTTGTTTGACTCCTTTATTGCTATTTGATAGGGTTGTTGTCACTAAAAAACGGGAAAAATTAACTCATGAATAAATCTATTCAGAATTCAAATTCGGTTGATTTCATTATTAAATCGATCAAGAATCTGCTTTTATTTTTAGCCTCACAGATCCCTGCGCTTGGGATCGCCATGGCCTGGTGGTCCGGCTTGCTGAAAAATACGATCCTGGCGGCCATATTAGCCTTATTCTATGAATTGCTTGTATTAATCTGGAAAAAATTGGGAAAGCCGGTCTGGGAAGAGGTGTGGGAACAAGAACTCAAACCATGGGCTGTCAAGGGATTTGGGAAATGGGCCAAGGTCACTCTGCAAAACCTTTTCTCTAAGTTTCATTGCCGTTATAATCGCCAGGTTATCTATGAACACCGTGTTTTTCCCGTGCGAGGGCTGCTAACGCCAGGGCAGGGCGCCCTTGATCTTGAGCGGGTGTTTATAGAATTGGATATCGCCCCCAGCCATGTATTGCAAATAAGGACCAATCCTACCGAGATGAAAAGCCTGTCAGGCAGCCAGCCTGTGTGGACATTTCTGTGCCGCTTAAAAAAGCATGATGCATTGGCCTTAGCGATTCTAGGACCACCCGGGTGCGGCAAGACAACCCTTTTGAAATACCTTGCCTTATCCTTTGCCGCCAGGCGGCACCGCAGGTTCCGTTTACGCTCCTCCACGCCGATCCTCCTGTGTTTACGGGAACATACAAAAACCATCATTCAACACTCCCCCTCTCTGGCAGTATTGGCTCAAGACCATTTTTCCGACCAGAAACGGTACCCTGAGCTCAATCCACCCCCTCTCTGGTTTGCCCGCAAATTAAAGACCGGCAAATGCCTGGTGCTTCTGGACGGCCTGGATGAGGTTTCAGGGGCCGAACAGCGGCACAAGATCGCGAATTGGGTTGACTGCCAGATTCGCTCATATCCCCAATGCCGGTTTCTTTTAACCGCTCGTCCGCAAGGTTATCAGGATGGCCAGATCTCACAGGCACATGTCCTGGAAGTAATGCCTTTCACCCATGAACAGGTCAAAGAATTTATATACAATTGGTATCTGGCAACAAAGCTTATAGCTTACGGCAAGGATGACAACGGAGTTCGCCAGGATGCAAACCATCAGGCTCAGGATTTATTGGACCGCTTACAGGAACGCCCTCACTTGAAGGAGTTGACGGTCAATCCGCTGCTGCTGACCATGATTGCCAATGTCCATAACTATAGGGGGGCGTTGCCTGAGAGGCGGATTGAGCTGTATGCGGAAATCTGTGATGTGCTGCTCGGCCATTGGCAGAAGGGAAAGGGAATGGAAGAGCCCCTGACGGCTGCTCAAAAAAGAGAGGTCTTTCAGCCATTGGCAGAAAAGATGATGGAGGACAAAACCCGGACCATCCCCACAAAAGAAGTCGTTGCCCTAATCACCCCTCATCTCATCCAGATTGGCGTGAACGAACAAAATGTACCGACGTTCTTGAAGGATGAGGAGGCGAGAAGTGGATTGCTATTGGAACAGGAAACAGGGGTATGGAGTTTTGCCCATCTGACCTTTCAGGAGTATCTCTGCGCCGCGCATTGGGATAAAACAGGCAAGGCCTCGGACTGGGACAACAGCAAGTGGCAGAAACTGATCATCGATACCTGGTGGCACGAAACGCTGCGCCTGTATGCGGCTCAAACAGATGCCACTATGCTGGTCAATGCCTGTATGGACCTAAACTCTGATGCTGCCCTGAATTTAGCTGCCAGCATTGCGGGTGAAGCCCTGAAGCTTGATGATTCCCTTCGTAAGATAGCACTCAGCAAGCATAAGGAACGGGCTGTGATTCGATTGAGGAAAGAACCACTGACCGTATCGGAGGATGAATTCATAGAGGTATTTAAATTAGATGAAAACCGGCGACCGCTGGAGTATATCCGAAATGACTATGAAGATCAAGGCGAAATAGTGATCGATAATGCCACGGGACTAGTGTGGCAGAAGTCGGGATCAGATAATTGGTTGACGTATAAAGAAGCTCAGATATATATTGAGAGACTGAACAGTGAAGGATTTGCTGGGTTTAACGACTGGAGATTGCCGACGATTCCAGAGTTGATGTCATTGTTGGAACCTGAAGAGCAATCTAATGGATTGTTTATTTATCCTATTTTTGATAAAAAACAATCATGGTGTTGGGGTTCGGATGAGCGTTCGCCGGAGTCGGCGTGGTTCGTCTATTTCAACGACGGCGGCAGAGTGTACTGGAGCTACCTCGGCTACGACTATTATGTTCGTGCAGTTCGTTCCTGACAAAGTTGAGTATTTGATTCATTGATTATTTGATTTTTTTTGAGGGGGGTACAGGGGGCTTGCCCCCTGTCGAAAATTTTTTTTAAGTTTTTATAATGGAATATGGCCCAATACGAACATTTGCCAATCTATAAAAAGGCATTTGATCTTAATCTGTATTTTGAAAAGATTGTCCGGAATTTTAGCAGGTATCACAAGTATACTTTAGGTACGGAGCTACGAGAGCGTGTCAGGCAGGTCGTAAAATTAATTATCCGCGCCAATAACAGCCGGGATCATGATAAATTACGGACCTTGTTTGAACTGCGGGAAGAGCTTGAGCAGTTGAAGCTGACGACCCGCCTGTGCAAAGAGGTTAGGGCCTTTCACAATTTTAATTCATTTCAGATTGCCATAAATCAAGTGATCGATATAAGTAAACAGAACGAGGGGTGGATCAAAAGCCTTTCCATACATAAAGAGAGATATGGCCAGAATCCAGGCCCTTAATGAGTCCGGAGCGTGCCTATTAGATCATTGTGCGTCCTTTCCGCCCACGTGGCATAGAAATTCAGGCAATCATACCATCAGCATGACGGATTGATCGCCGGTGGCTCCTTCTTTCAGGAGATAAAGTGAAGGGATAAAGGTTCGCCGGAGTCGGCGTGGAACGTCAATTTCAACAACGGCAAAGTGAACTGGAACAACCTCGGCAACAACAATTATGTTCGTGCAGTTCGTTCCTGAAAATGATCATGTCCATTTTTTCATATGAAAATATCTACCAGGCATATCTCGATTGTCGAAAGAACAAGCGAAATAAGCCTGATGCACTTCTTTTTGAGATGAATGCAGAGGAAAACCTCCTTCAACTTCATCAAGAATTGAACGAAAGGACGTTCCACCCCTCAACCTCCACATGTTTTGCCACCAGGAAACCGAAACTGAGGGAGATCTTCGCAGCGGATTTCCGGGACCGGATTACGCATCATCTTGCAGTTCGATACCTTGAGAAGATATGGGAGCCTTTATTTATTTATGATAGCTACGCATCCAGACCTGGGAAAGGAATCCATCTGGCTGCACAACGGCTTCAGAGATTTACACAGGAGGTCACTCATAACGGCAGCCTATCGGCATTTTATCTGCAGATGGATGTCAGAAACTTTTTTATGAGCATAAATAAAAATATATTATATGGACTGCTTCGAAAAAAATGTCATAATGAGGAGATTCTCTGGCTTGTCCACACCCTTATTTTCCATGATCCTACAGAGGATTATCACCTTAAATCTTCCAAAAAGTTATTGAGACGGATTCCACATCAAAAATCGCTCTTCGGAACAGAAGCGG
>JBLIRO010000121.1:0-10090 GCA_049472335.1 bacterium
ATAAATAGCTCCCTGGTTCAAAGATTCAAAATATCCAGATCCACGGTGCATATAAGTAGATTCATTTTTTGCAGGTCCCGGGTTCATATAATTAAAATTAAGGGCGGATCTCATCCATGGATAATAATAAGAATTATAATGGATAGATGTACTCCGGGGTGTAATATTTTTGCTTTTATAGAATTGCTCATTTATGGGAAAGTAAGACCCGCATGAGGGGCCGGCGAAGGCCTTTGAAGGAAGAAAAAGCTCAAAAGCATCCTGAAATTTATTCGTAAGATCAGTAAAAATTACTTTACTTTTTTTAGTAAAAGACTCAATGCCTGCTTCATTTAAGGATTTAATATTTGAGGGAAAATATCCTGAAGAATTAAAGGGGGCAATAACCCATAGATAAGATTGCACCATGAAGAAATAAATAATTAGAAAAATTAGAGACTTATAAAATACTGTGGACTTGAAATTCTCAGTATGATTCAAATTTATATTCACTTTGGGATCTCTATGTCATTTATACAAGGCATCTAATACTTTTTTCTTGTCACAAGTATTTTTATAATTTATGTAGAATGTTTTAGAATATGCACCTATGGAAAAACAGTTTTGTATTATTATTCTGTTTTTCAAAAAGTAATCCGTTTTTCTAATAGGGTTTATAGACTTTTGCAATATTAAATATAGATATCTTAAGATGCTTGTTTAAAATGATGGTGCAGGGAAAAGGGTAATGAAAATTAATAAATGAATTATTAACTTATAAACAAAAAGCCAGGGATTGTCAATTTTGTAAAATAGCAATAAAAATTTTTCCCTATTTTGGCAATTTTATATTGACTAATTATGGGAAAAAGGTTATTTGGAATAATAAAAAATCTAAAACAAAAAGCCCTCGGAAGCAGAATCGCTTTCGAGGGCTTTTTAATTATATATTTGGGTATTTTTTCAATAAAGAGCCGGTTAAAAGCTGTCCTAACCTGACTCTAGGCAAGAAAAGTGGATACCTACGTAGGTATCTGCCCTGCTTTAATATTGGTATTTTTTTTCACTTTTTAAATCCCCTCTTTTTCAAGCCGGCTGGAGTAATTATTGCCCGCCTTTCAGAATTTCCTGTTATTAGTAGACTAAATGCCATGAGCCGTCACCGGATTTAACATTGGTTCTGACTTTCATTCAAATCACTTTCTTCCTTTAAGTATAATTTATATCATTTATCAAGTGTAGTAATAGATAATAGGATAGTACTGTCCTGCCTTAATATTAGTCTTGGTTTTCACCTTAAATCACCTCTTTTTTTGCTTTCTGATTTAATAGACGTAAAAAAAATATTTTTTCCCCAGGATGAATGGTTTTCGTAGTTAGGTAAACTTGTTTTTCCCGGACTGGTAAGGGAAAGGTGTTTGTCAATAATCAGGAAGACTGTTTTTTACGGTGGTGAAATGGTTTATTATTCTTAAGCAATTCCTTTTTCATATCAGTGCTTAATTCTGCGCCATCACGATACTGGAAAGGCCACATGCTCTTTAAATGGAAAAGGGCTACCCGATCACCATCATTAAGTATCAGGTCCATATCCGGCTGCAGGCCGGGCAATGCTGTGAGTTTGCCGTTTATAAGGGTAATACCCCGCTGTTCCGAGGGTAATTTAAGATGATTCAACAGATCACACAACCGGCTTCCAACCGGAATTTTCACCTTCAGATTCCCATAACTTTCATTTTTCCCTTTACCGCTGTAACGGGCAAGAGGTCCATACAGCCATACATCCAGAGTAACCATAGTGTTTTCAGCCGCCTCCGACAGGTGGAAAGATCCCGATTTGATCTCCGTTCAAGAGTTTATGATCGCGATTCCGGGCTATCCCATTGACAAATATAATAAGTGAGATTTCCTTATCTATCCCCAGGTGCTTCAGGAGATCAGCTATGGAGCCGTTATCCGGCAATTCCATATTTATAGGGGAGCCGGCCATTAGTCCCTGGGGATACTGATCGAGGAACATAGGTGAAAGCCTTTTGGCAAGTGTAGCAAATAATTTTAGCTGTATCCTCAACAGTTATCTCCAGAGGTATTAATAATAGCCTAAATATAGTCTAAACCAGTTGTCCTTTATTAATCTAAAAGTTATCAAGTGAGCAAGGTAACTTCTCAAAATCCCGGTGGGATCTTGGGAAAAATTGCAAATTGCAAAATGCAAATTTTAAAATGCAGGATAATGTATTCCTTTAATTTTTATTTTTCATTTTGCAATTTGCAATTTGCATTACCTACTCCAAGACCTTAAAAAGGACCTTTTGTGAAATCAGTTCCTATAACTTAGGTATAAGGGAAGAACCTGTTTTACATTTTACCATATACGGCATCCAATGTTTCATCCGGGACATCGAAGGTTACATTATGCGGAGGCAGTTTCTCATATTTCATAAACTCAGGAATACGGTCATGGGCATAGGTAAAACCTGCGGCCTCATTGAAAGCCCGCTCCTTTTTCAGTATTTCCGTCCCTATTTTACCGATATCATCAAGGGTGTAGCTCATGCCAAGGACCCCGTTTATCTCATCCACAACACCCTGCAAGCCGCTGGCTACATCCAGGACGGCAAAGGCAATGAACAGGCAATGACCGGTTGAGTCGATGAAGGCCGTGCTCGCCTGAAAATTGCGGCTCAAATCCGCTTTGCCTTCGGCGCTCAGGGGATCAGCCTTCCCTCCTACAGTTAGTATCTCTGCAGCGATGGTATATCCCGAGGTGTGGTCAGCACCCATGGTAGAAGTTGCATAGGTGACACCAATCCCTTTAACGGCCCTCGGATCATAAGCCGGCATGCTCTGGCCTTTCACCGTGGGCTTTCTATAAACACCCAGCACTTTCGCTGCCGTTTCCGTCCCGTTTCCTAGGACACGTCCCAAGGGCGTTCCCCTGCCAACCTCCTGCAAAAGCTCGATTGCCCTTTTCCCGTCGCCAAATTTCGCAATTCCCGCTTCCATTGCTACGGCAATGGTCGTCCCCATTTCAATGGTATCGAGTCCATATCCATTGCAAAGCCGCACTAATTTTGAAATATCATCCAGGTTGTCAATCCCGCAGTTGGCGCCTAAGGACCAATCCGATTCATACTCGATACATGACACGGCCTCTTTTCCGTCCGGTGTATGCCAGGTATTGGAGCACGCGATTATACAGCCCGGGCTGCAGGGATGATTATAAAGCTCTTTGCCTAAACGCTCTTTATTCCCTTCAAAGATGGCCTCCCCTGCAATCTTGGGCGCCCCGTCAAAACGGCCGCTTGAGAAATTTCTGGTAGGCAGGCCGCCGGCCTCATTCAAAATGTTAATGAGGATAGCTGTACCGTAGGAGTTCAGGCCACCTTTGGGTTTGGTAATATCGTGAGAGCGAAGGGCATCTGTTAATTTTTGCCTTCCCTGTTCAAACAGGGCATTATCAGCTATCTCGACACCCGGGGCACCCCGGGAATCAATAATGATGAACTTGAGCCCTTTGCTTCCCATAACAGCGCCCATTCCACCTCTTCCTGAGTAACGGCTTGGCCGCTTCTTTAAGTCATTATAGACCACCCCTGAATTACCATACATACGTTCACCCGCAATCCCTATTCCTGCGATATCGATATTTCCGAATTGCTCATAGACCTTAGGGAAAACCTCATAAAGATCTTTGCCTATGTAATCAGACGCATCATGAAACTCTACTTTTGGTTTACTGTTAACACTATCCCAGGTGATGGAGGCATTCCAGCACTTCCCCTTCTCCTCCGGCTGATTTTCAACAATGAGTGCCTTGACCTGCATCTTGGCAAGGGAAGATGCCCACCCGGAGCCGGCATTTGATTCTTTTATGCCATTGGTAAGGGGAGATTTGGCGCCGATTGAGATTCTGGACGCAGTAGGGGCATTGGTGCCTGTAACCAATCCCGGTGCAAAAACCAGCTTGTTGTCAGGGCCAAGAGGATGGCAAGCAGCTGGGACCTCGTCATATACAATAGTTGATGTGAGCCCTCTTCCACCAAGATTTCTGTATGATTCAGGAACGTCTTCAAGCCTGTATGTTCTATCCTTCATATTTATTCTTAATATCCACATAAACTCACCTCCATAAAGCCGGGCAAAAATACCCGTTTATTAGGTTAATATGATAGTTGTATGATAGAATTAATATAGTTCAAAAACATTCTTCATTTGTGGTTTCGCGCGTGCTTAAATGCGGACAGGGGAATTTGTTGAGAATTTTTTAGCAACTTCGATACTGAAAAGATTTCCATTATATTTCTATTATATAATGCCTTACATTATTGTCAATGAGGGTTCAGAATCACTTCAAAGTTAAATGATTTTGATTTGATTTCGAGAATTTAAATAAAGGTGTAAAATATGGATCATAATATAATGAGGGTTTTCAGATAATGAAAGAAATAAGGCTTTCAGAGGATGAAAAAAGACGTTATCATCGCCAAACGATCATTCCCGGATGGGGTATGGAGGCGCAGTTAAAATTAAAGGGCACTAAGATAGGTGTTGTTGGTGCGGGCGGCCTTGGTTCATTTATTCTAATGCACCTGACAGCAGCAGGATTCGGGGAAATAATCCTTATCGATAGAGACAAGGTTGAACTAAACAACCTGAATCGTCAAGTCCTCCACTGGGAAAATGATATTGGGACAAACAAATCAGACTCTGCGGAAAGAAAGCTAAAGGAGATGAATTCGAGTGTAAAAATCATCTCCTATGCTGAAGAGATAAACGATAAAAACATTGACAGGATATTTTCAGAGACAGATGGACTAATCGATGCCTTGGACAATTTCCCGGACAGGTTTCTGATTAATGAGTTTGCCGTTCAAAGGTCCATCCCTCTCTTCCATGGAGCCGTATGGGGATTTGAAGGCCGGGCTGCTACCATAATACCCGGGAAAACGGCATGCCTGCGTTGTCTATACCCTGAGATCCCTTGCCAGGAAACCGTTCCGGTAATAAGCGTGAGCCCCGGCTTAATAGCCTCGATTCAGGTTACGGAGGCTATCAAATACTTCACCGGTATAGGAGGCGAGACTCTTTCAGGGCAGCTATTAATCTATGATGGCACTTCATTGTCCTTTCTAAAGGCCCAAATTGAAAGAAAATCCACCTGTGATGTATGCAGTCGGTATTGAATAAAGATAATTTTATAAAAACTATTTAACGGAAAAAATAATAAAAGAGAAACGGACTATAAGAGAAATTTAACTTAACACTCCAAAAGTAAGACCTTATCTAATCCCCTTCTCCTCGGTCATGGAGATTTTTATCAATTCCATTTGTTAAATATGTCGATAATACAGATAGATAAAAAGTTTTTAGGCCCCCAGTGAGTTTGCGGACATCTTAAATGCATTAATGCATTTTCAAAATGCTCAATGTAGGTCACAAAAGATTTTTTAAGATTTATCGAAAAAAGTTATTAAAAAAATACAAATAGGAGCTTGAAATTTGTGAGGATTGGAATTCCTATTGGAAAAAAATCAAAAAGTCTGGTATTTATTCTATTATTGATTCCCACTAGTATTATTATGACTTCAATAATCGCAGTGACAGCAGAAGATCCAAACATCCAATCAAGACCGGATCATTGGGCAAAACCCCTTGAGCTGGATGGGGTCCCTAACTTTTATAAGGTTACGGATACTCTTTATAGAGGAGCGCAACCAACGGCTGAAGGTATGCTCAAGCTCAAAAAAATGGGAATCAAGACGGTTGTTAATCTTCGCTCTTTACATTCCGACAGAGACGAAATCGGCGATATCGATCTAGCATATGAACACATCCCCATGATATGGCACCCCAATGAAGAAGATGTGGTCCGGTTTCTGCAGATCGTCACGGATACAAATCATGCTCCGGTATTTGTCCATTGTATGCAGGGGGCGGATCGAACCGGTGTCATGTGTGCCATATATCGGGTAGTGGCTTGTAGCTGGACAAAAGAGGAAGCCATCTCGGAAATGACTTCGGGCGGTTTTGGTTACCATAGAATCTGGACGAATCTGATAAGGTTCATCGAGAACCTCGATATTTCCGAAATAAAAAAGAAGGTAAAAACTAAGGATTAAGAAAAATTCAAGGGCAGAAAAGATATGATACAAGAAAAACTTTGCAGCGAAAAAATTTATAAGCTCGTATTTGACGGTGAAATCATGGAAGGCTGTGCTGTCGATGAAGTCAAAAGACGGCTTTCAGGTATATTTAAATGGGACCAGGAGAAGGTTGATGAACTTTTTTCGGTCATCCCGCTCGAGATTGCTGACAAGATAGATTTTAAGACTGCTATGACATACAAGGCCCCTTTTGAAAGCGCGGGGGCCAAATGCAAAATCTATCATTCCAAAAAGGGACACATGATGAGTAATGAAAGTTCATTGTCACCTTTTTTGAATTATTCTCAAATCAATAGCTACCCAAATATGACATACCCCAAATATGATTTCGGATGGCATGAAACTCACAAAGGTACTAATGATGAACTATCTGACAAAAAAAATCTTTCTCATGTCGGGACAAAAGAACAAAAGGAAAACGAACAAAGCCGTAAAATAGAAATAAAAACCGACCTTGACTCAAACACCTCAATCCATGTAGAAACCAAGGAATTGTTAATTAAACAGAAAGACGAACTTTACGATCACTTTTCTGAAATTTATAAACAAGCAAAAGAAAAAACCGCGGGCAAAAAATTCAATCTTATTATGTATGCACTGATAGGTATATTCTTTGCTCTTTCTTTTGTTATCCCAATGATAGCAGCGATGAAGGGGCTATATGACATCGGGATCGGGGCAGGTCTTCTCATGGCTTTTTTGGCAAGTATTATAAAATATCCTATAAGTAATAAAATAAATAAAAACAGATTGCTAAAAACAGCCCTGTATTTTAAGCAACACATCAGTATAGAGAATCAGACAAACTTCTCTTTTTATCTCGCGGCGCTTATCTTATGGGCAAAAAAAATATCGAATCTGGATAAAGCAAGAGATGAGATGCTTTCAGTATGCAATGAGATCGCGCTTGCCAATACAACAGATATAGATAAATTCAAAGAATATCTGAAAAAAATCGGCGATCTGGATAAACGGATTAAATATGAATTGAATAATGATAAATACAGAGGTAAATTAGATAAAAAGACTATAGGTGAATCCTACGAATTACTATTTGCGGATTACTAACCTGTCCTTATTTACGATTTCGGTAAAGATCGGGGTCTACCACGCAAGCCATCTTCTCTTCGTTCAGTTTCCCTCCCAAAAAGCTGTTAATCTTTCGGGCTTCCTCCTGAGGGCCTTTTAAAATGTCATTATGGTTAATATAGAGGACATCGAACCAGGGCCTTTTCAACACGGTATTTTTTATTTTTCGGAGATGTTTTTCGAAATTCCGGATCATCAATTTTTCTGCAGCCTCATCTTCAGGAACCGGCTTATTCCTGTTCGCCAACATCTTGTTCTGAGAAGCCATCACCTCCTCTATATTGCGATCGATAAAGATGACCTTGTACTTATTATTATCCGGCAGGCTTTCCAAAAAGTAAGAAATGATCTTGATTGCGCGCCCCCTGAATTCCCTCAGCCATGAGTTATTCAAACCTTTATCCAAAGTCTTGACCTTTTCCAGCTCATAATAGCCTTTGGGATTATCATCATCAGCAGTGCGCTTACCGTCGGTAACAATCTCCACCCCCCCTGCCTCCAGCATCTTCATCAGCATGGATGTCCCTGAACGCGGCAGGCCGGACACAACAACTATGGGCTGGCCGTATTTATCCTTTTTAAACCAATCTTTGAAACCCATTGCTTATTCCTTTATTTTACTTGGCAAATTCAGCCAAGCCCCTTGCAAATTCCAAAAATCCTGACATTGATATCGAACTTTAACATATGTGTGTTTATTTTGTTGATTTACGGGTAAATTGTATTTTATCTGCCCTCAAATAGCAAGGGCTGGCTGTCGGGGAGGATTGACAGGAGCCTATTGACCGGAATATTAAATTTTCTTAAATTTGAGAGTTGCAAAACTGTTCATATAATATATTATAGATATTGTTCTTTTTTATAAATTCACAATCAAAATAGTGAAAAGGAGAACAATAATGGAAACATCTAGAAACAAGAATTTTAAGAGACCCTTTGCTTTAATCCTGGTATTCTTTTTTGTTTTTATTACATTATTTTCTTTTTCAGCGTGTCAGCCTGCTTCAGAAAATGAAAAACCTGTAATTGAGTCAGAGGATTCAGGAGTTGATTTAGAAGTTTCCGAAGAAAGAGGCCCTGCCGTTGCTTCATATAAAGATCCCAACTGGGTAAAAGGAACAAATATCTATGAGATTTTTGTAAATCGCTTCGGCACAAACCTGCAGGGAGTGACCCAGAAGATAGATTATCTGGAAAAACTGGGTATAAAAACCATCTGGCTTATGCCTATTTTTACGGCAATGAATGACCATGGTTATGATACGATAAACTATTATGATATTGATTCCCGTTACGGGACCATAGATGGTCTAAAAAGTCTTGTGGAAGCTGCGCATGACAAAGGGATAATGATCATTCTGGATCTTGTCATGAATCACTGCGGAACCAAACATCCCTGGTTTTCATCACCCAATGATTCAGAGAGAAAAGATAACTGGTTTATCTGGGCCGGTTCCGATCTTGGCTGGCCGGACTCATGGGAGGATCAGAAGGCCGGCTATTTTCCTTCAGCAACATGGTTTCAGGATCCTTACCGTTCCCTGGACAGGGATCATAATGGAAACCAAAATGATGATGATTACTACTTCAGTCTATTCGGAGATTCAGGCGGAGCGACTATGCCCGATCTTAACTTCAATGATACGAACTCAAAGGCGGAGATCCTGAATGAGTTTGAAAATATCATGAAATTTTGGATCCAAAAAACAGATGTGGATGGTTTCCGGTGCGACGCAGTGAGATATCTGGTGGAAAATGGCAAAGGGAAACAAAAGGACCAGCCGGAAACCCATTCAATATGGAAGGACCTGAGAAGCAGGCTTGCCAGAATCAAGCCGGGCGCGATACTTCTCGCTGAAGCGCCTACGGAAACTGCTGATCAAATGATCGAGTACTATGGAAACGGTGATGAATTTCATACAGCCTTCCATTTTAATCTCCAGGGAAGGCTTATGAACTGCTTAAAAAATGAAAGACGGCCTTCTGATCTTCTTAAAGAGCTCTATGCTATACAGGGCCGGCTTCCGGAGGGCACACAGGACACCATCTTTCTGAGCAATCACGACAGATTTGCGGGAGACCGGGTTGCGACCCAGCTTAATGGAAACACGGCAAAAATTAAAGGCATTGCCTCCCTCTACTTACTTCTTTCAGGCAATCCGGCTATCTATTATGGTGAAGAGATCGGAATGGCAAACGGCCCCGGAAATTATGACGAACCCGTTCGCCAGCCAATGGATTGGGATGAAGTGCAAAAACAGGAAGACGACCCTGATTCTACATTGAACCATTATGTAAGACTTCTTAAACTAAGAAATAATTATGACGCGCTTCGAGAAGGGATCACGTATTTTGTTCCTACCCATTCAAATGATGGCTGGGACGGAATGTATTCAGAGTCGAAAACACTCTCCATTATCAGAGAATTCTATGGTGAAAAGATACTTGTTACGCATAACTTTAGCAGTAACAATCAAACGGTTCACGTTAACCTGAATGAATCCGGTTTAACCTTCCCTCCGGGGACAGAAGCCCATGCCATTATGAGCGGCGGGAATTATGCGCCTGTAAGCGATTCAAACAAAACCTATTACAGCCTTGGCACGGTATACGGGTTCACTACAAGAGCAATATTTTTAGGAGACATAAGCCGGTATAAAGATCCTAACGGGAAATACCTGACCTATGAGAATATTTTTCCGGATTCATGGTATTTCCGCGGGACTCCCAATAACTGGGAAGCTACCTTAATGGAGCTGAATGACCAGGGATTATGGACAACGGTTCAAACCTTCGGAGGGGACAATCCCAGGTTTAAGATCTCTCATTATAAGGACAACTGGAACGAGGCCTAC
>JBLIRO010000122.1:0-9950 GCA_049472335.1 bacterium
TATTCATTTATTCCTCTCTATTTGTGAATTGGCAAGTTTGTCCGCTAAAAGCTAAACTAATAAATTAAGACTATCCCTATACTCATACTATACTCATATGCTCATTGACAAAACAGATAAAATAAAATAAAATTGACTATAGTGATTTGACTATAATTAGCTTTTTGGAGGAAATATGGAAACTTTGTCTGTATCAAAGTTTAAAGCTACTTGTCTTTCCGTCTTAGAGGAGGTTAAAAGGCAAAAAAAGAGAATTGTTATACTCAAAAGAGGTAAGCCGATTGCTGAGGTAATACCTTTTAGTTATGAAAAAAGAGACATTCCTCTAAAAGACACTGTTACTTTCATGGGTGACATTATATCTCCAGTAGCCGAAGATGAATGGGAAGCAATGAAGTGAAAGACATTCTTTTAGATACGCATGTCTGGATTTGGATAAGCATTGAAAATGAAAATTCTTTTTCCAAAAATGCAAAAAAAGAAATCAGCCTTGCAGATCAAAAATGGATCTCCGCTATTTCTTGTTGGGAGTTGGCGAAATTAGTGGAGAAAAAAAGGATTTCTTTTTCCATTCCTATACTTACTTGGATAAGGCGATCTCTGGATGAGTATAAAATAAATGTCGCAGATCTTTCTCCAGAGATTGCAGTGGAAAGTATACAGCTTCAGGGTTTTCATAAAGACCCTGCAGATCAAATAATAGTCGCAACCTCAAGAATATTGGGTATGCCTCTATTAACAACGGATCGAAGGATTTTAGACTTCAAAGAAGTAGAAGCGATTTGGTAATAAATAAATTTAATTTAATAAAGGTACATTCAGAAAATTATCTTTTTTGCCATCCTGGCAAAGGCCATCCCCTGATTATTTTGACAAAACTGGAAATCCTATGTATATTTTATAAAGTTGCAATGGCAAACTATGTTCAGTTAGTGTTATCAACTGATTGAAAATTAATGTCTTAAAACAAGACGAAAAACGAGATAATCCTGTCCGGAACTCATTAAAAGTTCAAAACCGCTTGGCAAAGCGGTTGTAAAAATCGTCACTAAACCAATCGTTACCACATTTTACTCGTCTTGTTCCCAGGGATGATCCTTTAGGATCGATAATGGATTAAATAAATGGAAGGGAACTGTATGAAAAAAAGATATCCAATTGTGTCAGTTATTGTTTTGTGCTGTCTTTTTCTTTTATCCAATCCCCAAAAAAGTCATTCAGTGTCTTATGACAAAACCGGAGGATTAACAGGGAAGGATATTGAATCCCTGGACCGGGAATTAATCAAGGCATTAGACCTTTATTATAATAATGAATTTTCTTCGGCCTTGCCCATTTTCAAGAGGATCTCTGATAAGTATGAGACACCGGATCTATTGTACTGGATTGGCAGAACTGCTTCAAAAACCTCAGATTATAAGCTGGCTGAGGAAAAATTAAAAAAGCTTTTGTCCATTAAACCAGACCTGCATCAGGCTAGATTAGAGCTTGCACTGGTTTATCTAAACAGCGGGAAATATGAATCGGCCAGACTGGAGTTGGAATTGGTTAAGGCTGCCAATCCGCCTGAAAATATATTGAACTCTGTTGACCATTACACGGAGCTTATTGAGAAAAAAACAAAAAAATTAACATGGGCTTTACATTTCATTCAGGGCTATCAGTATGATGATAATATTACAAGCGGGCCCTCCAAAAGCCTGATTGAGGACACATGGTTAATGCCAATTATATTGACTGACAAACAAAAGAAATTGAGTAGTAACAACTGGCTTACAGACTTTAATGCTGAGGCGCAATATGATTTGGGCTATTCAGGGAGTTTTTTATGGAATGGCGGTATAAATATTTATTACAGTCACAGTTTCAGGGACTCAGAATTCCATTATATGGATACCGGGATCTTTACAGGTCCATTATGGACTGGTTCCCATGATTTTTTTAAAATGCCTGGAGGTATTAGTCACAAACAATATGGAGGCAATTCTCTATCCGATACCTTTCACATCGATCCAAGCCTGGAACACTTTTTTACTGATCAACTCAGTCTTAAAGTCAATTATGCTTATTCTGTTGAAGATTATAACGATAAAAAGTACGCCGATGCAGGATATGATAATTCAAACCATCTTATTTCCTTCGGACCTAATTTTTTTCTTAAAGACCGAAAGCATATCATTTCAGGATTGTTTTCCTACGAAGATCAAAAGGCAGATACTGAGGAACAATCATATTCAGCAACGCATTATTCCATTTCTTATTTTACAAAATTTAAAATGCCGTATTTTACAAAATTTAAGACAAAGACAGAACTATTTTTATATTACAGCTTTGTGCATAAAAAGTATGAAGAGTATGATTCAGCTTCAATCCTATATCTCTTATATCCCAACGAAACTCGACAAGATAATAAAAGCACCATAATTTTTGCGGTTGGGCAAAATATTACGGAAAGATTTTTTTCCACTTTTGAGTTCACGTATCTTGATAACAGTTCCAATCAAGACCTGTATGATTTTAACAAAATGACCCTTACATTAAGTGGGGGATTAAAATTTTGAGAAAAAGGGGAATGGGTATGAAAAAGATTTTGTTTTTTAAGATAATATTATTGATTTCATATATTCTTCTGGTATTTTTTCAAACTCCGGCTTTAGCCCAGAATGACAACTATTTTATAGGGAAGGATTCAAAGGCATTTTTAGAGCGCGCAAAAGAGATTGCCCCTGATAATTATGTTGTTGCCTATCATTTAGGATCTGTGTACTTAAATGAAGGGAAAAAGGAGGATGCCATTCTGGAGTGGGAACGTTATATTTCAATGGCGCCAATGGATAATAAATTTATAGCTATTAGGGAACAACTCACCATTCTTAAGCTCAATTATTTAGAAGAATTTGCCAGGAATGCCGTAAAACAGGGTGATTCAATATCAGGAGATAAATTGCGAATAAAAGAGAATACTGTAACCGTGCTCGATTTTAAAAATACCGGGTCCCCGGAATATAATGCTATATCAAAAGGGCTCGCAGAAATGATAATCACGGACCTTTTAATGGTCCCTGAATTAAATGTGGTTGAACGGATGAAAATTCAAGCTCTTATTCAGGAAATACGCATCGGTATGACAGAAATTGTTGAGGCGGAAACCGCTCCCAAAGCAGGCAGGATACTTCAAGCAAAAAATATTATATGGGGCGAGTACGATGTAGAAAAATCTAAAAAGATGAAAATATCCTCTACAGTTACAGAGATTTTAGATTCAACTAATTTAGGTAAAGCAGAGGTTGAAGGGCCTGTATCGGATTTTTTCAATCTGGAGAAAGAACTAGTTTTCCACATATTGGAAGCCTTAGGATTGAAAGAAGAAGATCTATCCCCTTCTGTAAAAAAATCTATCAGGAAGATTCACACCAAAGATTTTCATGCCTTTTTAAATTATTGTAAAGGGCTTGACTATATAGATAAAAAGGATTTTTATAAGGCTAATGAAGCATTCAATAATGCAGTAAAATCAGATCCTGGATTTGACTTGGCTAATGAAGCACTAAGAACCTATCCGAAAGAACTCCTTTTAAAATATCCTGGAGATATCTTCTCAATAAGAGACATATCACAAATCCAGTTTATAGATTATATAACTGAAAAACAAGAGCTTACTAGATTTATACAGGAAGAAATCATCCCATACACTAGAATTTCAAATCCTGTAAATTTTTATGAAATTTCCCAGGATGAACTCACTCTGGATTTGCTTGAAAATATCAGAGCGGGAAAGGGAAAGGCGAGTATTCAATGGTAGTTGATTTAACTATAGAAGATTACTTTATAAATAATTAAAATATAAATAAAAATACCAGGAGAGTTTATAATGATAAGGACCTTGAAGCAAAAAATAAAAAAGAAGATTGGATTTTTATGCTGTATACTTTTTATCTTGTTTGTTTTTGCCTGCGGGGGGGATATTGAAAATCAAGTGCCCTCATCTGGCTCAGGGTCAGTTGCATTCTCCGTAGAATGGACAGGACTGTCAAACTCACGAAATAACTATTCATCGCTTGTCAGGGAAAAACCTGATCCTATAGATTGTCTAAGCGCTGGTATTGTTTACATAAAGGCAGATGTTTATGATGCGAATGATAATTATCTTGTTTCCGGTGGACCATGGGATTGTTCTGAGCATGGTGGAATCATAGATAATATACCCTCAGGATTAAACAGAAAAATAGTCATTTTAGCCTATGATTCTAATGGAAATATTAAATATCGGGGTGAGGTAACTGGAATAACGATCAGATGCGATGAAACGACGGATGTTGGCGTTATCCCGGCTTTTTTTATTGATTATTCGGGAACATGGAGTCTTACAGAGCGGGTCATCGAAAGTGTGGGTGAATATCCAGATGAGATTGGTAAGGAAAACACCTATCTTGTGCAACTGGAACTTATGGAGGATGGAAATGCTTCACTCACTATTTTATCTCATTCGCAAAAATTCGGTATGTCCGGTAAAATCCTTAGCGGTGAATTTAAAGATAACCAGTTAACAGTGTATTCTGATGACATATCATTTCTCTGCGGACCTGTTTATAGCGAAGATTTTTGTTTTAATGGACAATTAACCATAGATTTAACCTTTTCACTTAATGACACCGCATATGGAACAATGACAGGGGATTCCTGCTGTAGTGATGGTGGATATACGATATGGTCAATAAACGTGGAAAGACCTAGACCTATATATCTTATTGATTATTACCCGTTGAAAACAGGCAATCAATGGTTTTACCAGGGCTACGATGATGGTAAAAAGATTGAATGGCTTGAATATATGTCAAATATAGTGAACATTAACGGAAATTCAGCAATGAAGATAGAAGAGGTAGGTCGATCGAATGATTCAGATTATTCCTGGATAGATCCCAATACTGGTTTCTGGAAATTTGGATGGGATGAAGCTGATCAAGAAATTAGATTTGATCCACCTATAATTTGGCCATCTATCTTAGAGATTGGTAAAATTTATCAAAAGAGTACAAACTTACTTAGAGATGGAGTTAATGTTGGCACCAAAACAGATACTATTAAGATAGAAGGTATGGAAAGGGTATTCACCCCGGCTGGGACCTTTGATGATTGTCTAATAATAAGTATTAATTCAGAGTATTATTATGATCCAAATTATTACGATCCAAATTCTCCAAGCGATAATGATAACTACATAGTGTGGTGGGCTAAAGGGATTGGGGAGGTACAGAGAGATGATGTGGAAGATGTAATTTTTGGAGAATTGGTCTGGGCAATTGTAGATGGTAAAATCTATAGAGAAACAACCATTAGTATGGAATATTCTTTTATTGATTATTACCCCCTGAATATTGAAAATCAATGGTATTATCAAGGTTTCTATGATGGTGAACCGGCTGAATGGCTTGAATATGTCTTAACTCAAGTGACAATTAATGAAAATCCTGCAATGAGAATCGAAGAGCTTGGCCGATGGAATGGTCAGGATTATTCCTGGATAGACCCCAATGTTTTTATGCACTTTGGCTGGGATGAAGAGGGGAGTGAAATTCGATATGATCCACCTATATATTTGCCAGGCTTGCTAATAATAGGCGGATTTTATCAAGGGAGTTCAAATTTATTCAGAGATGGAAATCAAATTGGCACAAATACTTATACTATCACTGTAGAAGATGTAGAAAATGTAAGCACTCCGGCTGGGGTCTTTGATGATTGTTTAAAGATATTATTTGTTAATTCACATTATTTTTACGATTTGAATTCTTCAGATTATATAGATGTTTTCAGAAAATGGTTTGCCAGAGGGATTGGGGAAGTTAAAGATATAGACATTGAAGATGGAAGAACAGGGGAATTGCTCTGGGCAAATGTGGATGGTACAACTCATGGAACAACCACAGACTTGACTGGCAAATATTGGTATGTTGGTTTTTTGAATGAAAAAACTGGAGAAAGCGGTATTAATCAATGCAGTTTAGGTGCATCATCATTTTATGATGATGGAACTTATTCTTATACGGGCATATTCAGCGAAGAGAACACTGGCCCAAATCAGCGGGATATAGGAACAAAAAACTATAAAGTTACTCAGGAAGGAACAATATTTATTGATGATTCATTTGATTATATATTGGGAAAAATTCAAGAAGGTGAGAAATTGCTGATCTTAAGCAATGTAAATGATTTAACAGGTTGTAACATATATGTTCTTGCGCAAAAACCACTAATTGAAAATCTTAATGTTTCAAGCCTTCAAGGTGAATACTGGCATGTTGGTTATGCCTTCGATCCTAATTCTGGTCATAAATGCAAGTTAAGCACCTATTCATTTTTTGGTAATGGATATTATAATGTTTCACAAAAATTCAGTGAAGAAGGTACAGGTGCAAATCAAGATTATACTAATTATGAACAGACTTATACAGTAGATCCGAATGGAACCGTCCATTTCTTAGGTGATGGTCTTACAGGAATGATTCAGGAAGGTGGGAATTTAATTCTTGCTTCGGATGTGACTAAACCGGATAGCTGGAGAATCGATATTTTTACTAAAAAATCCTTGTCCGGCAACTTTTCAAATGCAAGTCTTAATGGAGACTATTGGCGTGTGGACTTTTCATATAATTCTGATTATGGCCATAGATGTGCTTTAGGGGTTATGACATTTGAAGGTAATGGAAATCATTCAGTCTTACAAAAATACAGTGAAGAAAACACAGGCGCAAATCTGCCCTATAGAGAAACCGGGACCCATGATATAGAATCGGATGGCACTGTATTTTTTGATAATGGTCTCATCGGTAAAATCCAGGAAGGTGGAGATTTAATAATTGCTACTGATATAAATAGAACGGATGAATGGAGGATAACCATCATTTTTAAAAAACCTATAATACAACAATTTTAATTATATTAGGGGACGTTATATTAGGGTACGGTGTTAGTTTATTAGTTTAAACTCCCATTCTCATCGATATACTTTTTTTCTTGTCATTTAAACTAATAAACTAACACCGTACCCTACCTTCACTACCTTCAAATGAAGATCACACTATAATGAAAATAAAAACCCTGTCCATTTTTCTGTTTGTTTTTATTCTAAGCTGTACTTCTTTCTATGCTCAATCCTCTGCTCGATCTGAAACTATCAACAGGATTTGGCCTTTCCCGTTTATTGAATCCTATGAAATTTTATCTCAATGGCTTAGAGATGGCGGTTTTCGGGTATCCCGATTGCCTTTAAAAGATGCATCAGTCATATTAACTGGTCTCAAAGAAAATAAATATTGGCGGATTATATTGAAGCCTTGCTCACCACTTGCCACAGAAATATCTCCCGAATACACCGAAGATAACCAACCGGATATAGATAAAATCAGGGAATTATGGACATATATGGAAAACTATTCCAGGGAGCTGGATGACCGTCATGAGGAGTTAGCTCGTGATCTGCCATCTGAAGTGTTATCACATCAAAATTATTGTGTTTGCATTAGGGCGGATAATGATAAAGGGAATATCCGGTTTACAGGTTTTATTATCGATAAAGAAGGGTTGATTATCTCTACTGCACATGATCTAAGACATGTCAAAAATATAAAAATAATTTTAAATAACGGACACACTCTGGAGGGCTATCTAATTGCTCTTGATCCCATAAGGGATTTGGCCCTGATTAAAACCAACAAGCAGTTTAATGCCTCCATACCGATACCTGTAAGTCGGGACCCTTTGTCTACTGGAGAAAAAATATATTCCATCAGTTGCTCTCCAAAACAAAGCAGTTCAATACATTATGGTTTTATCAGCGGGCCTCAGAGACGGTCAAATGGTTTTCCCTTATGGCAGGTCAGTATGAAGGTTTTCCTTGGAGATAGCGGAAGCCCGGTCTTTGACAAACAAGGAAACCTGGCCGGCATTGTTAAAGGTAGGTATCGCGGAACGGATTTAATAGGGTTTTTAATTCCATTGGAAACAATCTTGGAATTTCTAAAGGAGATAAGGCCACAATGAAATATGGCCGCTATGAGATTGTCAAAGAAATAGGAAGAGGTTCCATGGGGGTTGTTTTTGAGGCTTATGATCCGAATATTGAGCGACCTGTCGCACTTAAAGTTTTACGAGAGGATCGGGTCACAAATCAGGCATTTGTAGAACGATTTATTAAAGAGGCCAAGGCCATCGGAAGATTGTCGCATCCGAATATTGTAACCGTTTATGATGTTGGTCAAGACCACGGAACAATCTATATTGCCATGGAATTTCTGACAGGGACTCCCTTAAACAAGATTATTGAAAAAAAAGGATTCTCTGTTGAGGAAACGATAGATTTGGGGATTCAAATCGCGGAGGTTCTTGATAGGGCTAATAAGAAGGGAATTGTTCACAGGGATATCAAACCCAGCAATATTATACTTATGGAGGACGGTCAGGTAAAAATTACTGATTTTGGAATCGCCCATATTGAAGATTCCTCTTCACCGCAACTAACCCAGGTTGGAGAAATTCTTGGCACTCCAACTTATATGGCCCCTGAACAGGTTACAGGAGGGCATGTCGATGGACGGGCGGATATTTTTTCATTGGGTTGCATCCTTTATGAGCTCATAACCGGTCAAAGGCCGTTCGGGGGTTCAAGTCTGACAGCAGTCTTAAGATCGGTAACCCAGGACAATCCTGAGGAACCGGTCAATATAAATCCTCAGATTCCAGAGGCACTCTCCAGCATTATCATGAAATGTCTGAAAAAAAATCCCAATGAACGTTTTCAGACAGGCGGGGCTACACTGAAAGCCCTAAAAGACTGCCTTCAGGAAAAGGAAGTCCCTGTCCCAGAACCTTTTCTATTCGAAGTAAATAATAAATCAAAAAAATTTTATCTTAAAATTCTGATGTCGATCATTTTGATATGCATTGTCGGAGGAGTTATATTACTGATAACTCCGAAAAAGAAATTACCCCCTATCCTGCCTAAGTCTATAGCGCCAATAGGAGAAAAAGCTATACTTACTGTGAAAAGCGTTCCCAATGGAGCGGATATCTTTGTGGACGGTCAATTTAAAGGGAAGGCCCCTCAAAATATTGAAATGCCTTTGGGCAAACACGAGGTTAAGCTTACACTATCAAAATACTATGATTGGGAGGCACAGATTCAATTAAAAGAGCAGGGAGAATTTCCTCTTGATGTTGAATTAGTCCCAATTGAATAACAAAACCTTTAAGTTATGGAGTAATGCCTTATGAAACTTATAAAAAAACGGATTCCATTTGCATTTATGATATTCTTAGTGCTAAGCATTTTTTATGGATTTAGGGCATGTTATGCTCAGATCGTTGCTAAACAAACGGCCCCTGTTTTTTCCTTAAAGGACCTAAAAGGAGAGAAATATAATCTGGAAAAGATGCAAGATCAGCAAATGATTATACTCTATTTTTTCGATATAGAGTCAAGGCCGAGTCAGGAAGGATTGTTAATCCTCAATGATTTAGCAAAGCGTTATCAGGACACGAAACTAATCGTTTGGGCCATTACTCAAACCTCCAAAGAAAAAGCCGATGATTTTATATCCCGCAGTAATCTCGTTTTTCCGTTGCTTTTGGATGATTCGGAGGTTATTAACCTTTATCAGGACAACCCTGTTTTTCCAATTCTCCCAAAGGTTTGTACTATCGGTCCTGGTCTTAAAGTATTAGACTGTTTTCAAGGAGGAGGTAAAGCAACCGAAATAATGCTTGTGAGGGTGGCCGAACGAGAGCTTCAGCAAAGGCATACACAATTTGCCAAGGCTATCAGTGACGAGGTTGTGAAAAAGAACCCGGAAAGCTTAAAGGCAAAAACAGTTAAAGGTTATGCTGAATTAAAAGAGGGGAACCTGGCTGAAGCTGGTGAGAATTTTAATGACGTATCTAAAATGGGTAAT
>JBLIRO010000123.1:0-9903 GCA_049472335.1 bacterium
AAAAATAATAAGGGCAGAGTGGATAAAACGTGAAAAAAATGTTTTAATAAAATAAATATAATCAATTAATTCGACTGCAATGGGTAAAAATAAGAATTAGAAAATAAGTATAGAATATCAATAGTAGTTACTATAAAATTTATGATGAATTTTTAAAATTAAAAAACAGCATAGTCATGAACAATTATGTATATTATTTCACATTTTATGATATATTTTTCACCTTTTTGAGTTCGATTTTTTATTTCTCCATATTAATTATCAAAGATGGCAGTGTTATGAGAGGTCATTTTGAAGTTTAGAAGCCTTTTTAAAGGAATCAAAGCCATTGATTCAATCTAAAAACATATCTTTTTTCAGTTTAGAAAACTTAAAAATTATGAACATGTTATAAATATAATACATGTATATTAGCTTTCAACCCGGATCCTGCATTTCAAATCATAATAGATTTCAAATGCAAGATCCGGGTTTGATTCAGTCGCCTAACAGGCGACTCCAATTATCACCCTCACCCTGATGAACATTTTTCTTCTTTTTCGGAGGAGGACTGATTTGAAGTTTTGGCAGATGGCGCCTGTACGCCGTAAAATATATTAAAGGATTGATAAAGAGATTGATTTGGCTGATACCAGCTATAGGGTTGTTGGTATAGAAGTTGTTGTTGACCGTATGAAAATAGGGACTGGGATAAGGGTGATTGGTAAAATGATAACGAATAAGTAGGCTGTTGTACATAATTTGAGATCCCTTGAAAATTGAATCCCTGATAATTCATTATTGCGTTTGTAGTCTGAAGTACTGTTTTGCTGTCCCTTACTACATTTGCTGATGCCTCTCTTTTTATTTTCGGAATCTTGTCAGGATCGGCTTTTTGTGTCATGGGCAGACCCGTGTCCATCCAGGATACTGAATCGTCTTCGCTATCGATATTATCAGTAACGGTTTGAACCTTGACTATGGAAGAACCAAGCCCGTTGGGAAGCCTGCCAGGGTATCCTCTGTATCCAGAATATGAGCTATTATAGCTCGATCCTTGAAATCCTCCACGACCACCTGGGTAACTGGTCATTTCCCTTAGTTTGTTGTCAACTTCATAAACATTTGAAAAACCGAGTTCTTCCATACGATCCGCTGCATATGTGCTTCTATTACCGCTCCTGCAAATAATAATTAATGCCTGATTTTTGTCATCACCAAAAGTTTGCTCGATTAACTCATCAAAATCAGGATTAATGCGATATTCATTATTGCCGTATTCGTCAATGCCTTTTAAATGTTCCCAGGGGATTAGATAAGCAATAGGGTCACCTCCAGATTCCAGTGCAGGGCTTCCAACAAAGACATATTCTTCCAATGTCCTGACATCAATTAGTTTAGCCTGGTTGTTTGCCACCATGTCACATGCTTCTTGGGCTGTTATTAAATCAAACGCTGCAACATTTCCAGTGATTGAGAAGTGTAGTGCTATTAATATAAGGAATAATAAAGAGCTTAAAGCTTTTCTTTTCATAATCATATCATCCCCTTTTTTAGAGCTCGCGTAAAAATAGCTTAACATTTTGTCATCTCATCTTCGGGCCGTCTTTTTCCTGATTTTCAGTTGGAAAATCTTCGAATTGGCGTTCCTATTAAAAGATTTTGCTCAATTGTATCGGCAAAATCCGGACTGAATCCAAGCATGTAAATGGAAAACTATTTTTTGCGAACCTTTATTTTATGATTAAATAGGAATAAGCTGATAAATTTTATAAGATATCTTATTTTTTGAGCTTATTAGCTAAATTTCATTACTACACTCCTTTTCATTTAAAGATTTAAACCTTCCTCAAATATTTATAAATTTGAGAACCCATATGATGAAATAATTCCTAGCAGAATTCTGAATCCGGTTCAATAAGTCGAGTTAAGGAAAGCATCACACAAAAAGCGCTTTAATGAGAAATTATATAACTAAAATCCGCAAGATTTTCTTTAATATTAACAAAGTATTTGCTCGAAGGGCAAAAACTTATTTACTATATATTAATATATTAATATGTCTGTGTCAAGAAAATTATTACCTGGAAAAGTACAAAATCATGATAAGTATCTTGAGAACAATTTTGAGTGTTTTCTGGAAGCAGTTTGACTTGTAATTTTTAAAATGGATATCTGATAAAAACCGGTTTTATGTGTTGACCAAAAACTCAGTCTTTGGTATTATAGCAAAATATAATCAATTATTAAATTAACTTTAATTTTTAAGGCTTTGAGAAATATCTTTAGCATTTTAAAAAAAAGAGCAAAAGGCTCTTCCATGGTTTAATATCCTAAAAGGTATTCCAATTAAGAACTCATTGAAATTATTAAATGGAGATTTTCATGCCTAAAAAGAATGAGCCTTTATCAATAGGCGGTCCTCCCAGATTGATTGCATGGGAGTTAACCCAATCCTGTAATCTGCGATGTGTTCACTGTCGGGCATCTGCAACAGAAGAAAGATCCGGAGATGAGCTCTCTACTACTGAAGCGGAAAGATTTATAGATTCCCTCTCTGAAGTTGGCCGTCCGATTATAATCCTGACAGGCGGAGAACCTCTATTGAGAGAGGATGTTTTTGTCCTGGCGCGAAAGGCAACCGAGTCCGGTTTAAGGGTCGTGTTGGCTACCAATGGCACAATGATTGACGGTGCTATGGCCCGGGAAATAGTGGCCTCTGGTATCAAGCGGGTAAGTATAAGTCTGGATGGACCGGATGCTTCTTCACATGATAATTTTCGCGGTATTTCCGGAGCATTTGATCTGGCCATGAATGGTATTGAAGAACTGAAGAAAGCTGGCATGGAGTTTCAGATAAATACTACTATTACAAAAAGGAATAGTCACCAGATACAAGCTATGGCAGAATTAGCAATCCGTCTGTGTGCCAAAGCCCTCCATATATTCCTTCTCGTACCTACAGGCAGGGGGAAAGATTTGGCTAATGAGGCAATTTCCGCTGTTGATTATGAAAAGGTTCTTCATGAGTTTTATGATCTTTCACAGAGAATGCCATTAGAAATGAAGGCCACTTGCGCTCCACATTATTATCGGATTGTCAGTCAAAAAGAAAAAGGAAAACCGGCTGGAAGAATATCATCACATGGCAGTAAGCATGGGCTGTCTGCTATGACCAGGGGGTGCCTGGGCGGTACTGGTTTTTGTTTTATTTCCTTTAAGGGTGACGTGTGCCCGTGTGGCTATCTCCCAATTGTTGGCGGTAATATTCGTGAAGAGAGTTTTAAGCGGATCTGGTATAATGCGCCTCTCTTCCGGGACCTAAGGGATCTCACCAAATTAAAGGGGAAATGCGGCAGGTGTGAGTACAATATAGTATGCGGAGGGTGTCGAGCCAGGGCTTACAACCAGAAAGGGGATTACTTAGAGGAGGAACCGCTCTGCATATATCAGCCTCATGGGGAAAAGGATGCCGGAAAATAGTATTTTGACTTTTCTCCAAAAACCTGCGCGCTACCTCGGAGGCGAGACCAATTCCTGTGTCAAGGACCCTTCAAAAGTTGAAATAAGGTTTGCTCTTGCATTCCCGGATCTCTATGAGATAGGAGAGTCGAATCTTGCCCTTAAGATCCTCTATAATATCTTGAATAGCAAGCCTCACATATGGGCGGAACGCGTCTATGCCCCTTGCAGGCACACAGAGGCATTTTTGGGGCGAAGATCGATTTCCCTTAAAAGCCTGGAGTCAGGAACACCTGTCAACGAATTCAATTTTTTGGGTATTACACTCCCATCCGAGCTTTGCTATACCAATATATTGACCATTCTAGCATCAAGCAGGATACCTCTGCGCTCTATTCACAGGGATATTCATTCACCCCTGGTAATCGGTGGAGGACCTGGAGCCGTCAATCCAGAACCTTTAGCGGATTTTTTTGATCTTTTTGTATTGGGAGACGGCGAGGAGGTCATCCTGGAGATTACAAAACACTGGCTTGAAGTAAGGGGCAGCATAAGAGATAGAAGGGAATTAATCGAATCGTTTCATAATATCAATGGAGTATATGTGCCTAATTTATTTGAGCCTGAATATAATTGTGACGGGACAGTAAAGAAGATTTTGACATATGATCCTGAAAGACCCTGTGTCTCCAGACGTTTAATATATGAACTGGACAACGCGCCCTATTTCGAATCACAGATTGTTCCTTATATAAGCTCAGTTCATGACAGGATTGCCATCGAGATTGCAAGGGGATGTACAAGAGGTTGCAGGTTCTGCCAGGCAGGGATGATCTACAGGCCCCCCAGGGAGAGGTCTAAAGACAGGATAAGGGAACTTGCCAATACGCTTATATGTTCCACAGGGTTCGAAGAGGTGTCCCTGCTCTCCCTCAGTTCAGGTGACTATAGCTGTCTTGGAGAACTAATAAACCAGTTGCGTGAAGATGACCCGGGTATAGGGCCGGTTGTCCTTTCACTTCCTTCCCTCAGACCTGACCGACTTCCCCCTGATGTATTAAAACGTCTAAGGGAAGGCAGAAAACCCGGATTCACTTTCGCCCCTGAAGCCGGCTCTGAAAGGATGCGCAGGGTTATCAACAAGGGAATTACGGGTGATGAGATACTTGCCATGGCGGAGCAGATTTTTATGGCCGGCTGGGATACAATGAAGCTTTATTTCATGATAGGTTTGCCCACCGAGACCGAATCCGACCTTACGGAAATTTGTAACCTGGTAAGAAAAATTAGCTTTATAGGAAAAAGGATTTTAAAAAAGAGACTAAGGCTGAATATTACAATCTCTCCTCTGGTGCCGAAGCCGCATACCCCTTTTCAATGGCTTCCTCAGGACACAATAGAAATGCTGAAACAGAAACAAGCGTTTTTGCTAAGAAGATTGTCCAGCGGTTCCATTCATCTTAAATGCCATACGCCTGAGCTGAGCTTTATTGAGGCTGTGCTGGCGAGAGGAGATCGCCGTATTGCCGGAGTCCTGGAACAGGCATGGAATCTGGGTGCCAGATTTGACCAGTGGGGAGAACATTTTAACTTTTCATTATGGAAAGAGGCATTCAAAAAAACAGGGATCGACCCGTCCTTTTATGCGAACCGAAAACGTAATCTCGATGAGATCTTGCCCTGGTCACACCTTTCTATGGGGATTGATGAAGAGTTTCTGAAACTAGAATACGAAAAGGCTTTGGAAGAGAAAGATACACCGGACTGCCGGGCAGCGGGCTGTAACAAGTGCGGGGCATGTACAAATAATTTAATATCCGGAGTAGCAAGGATCTGGGCGGGGTCTTCAAATGACAAATCTGTGAGCGAAAAACCTGTCTTTCGGACAAAGCCCGTTTCTCCCTTTTTGAAGCCCGATTTGAAGATTGGTCAAACAAGATTGAGGGTGCGTTTTAAATTTTCAAAGACAGGACGGGCTGTATTTCTATCCCACCTGGATTTAATCCGCATAATAAATCTCGCCGCGAGAAGAGCCAGATTACCGGTGGCATATTCCAGGGGATTTCATCCCTCTCCCAGGATATCTTTTGGTCCTGCCCTGGCTTTAGGTATGGAGGGACATGCTGAATATATGGACATGGGTCTGACTCAGGAAGTGGCCATCCAGGAACTCATCGAAGCTCTTAACCGCCAGCTTCCTGAGGGAATAAATCTGCTTGAAGCACAACGTATCACAGATAAGGCACGCTCGCTTATGAGTATAATAAATGAGGCGGAATATCATGTCTTTTTTCCTGAAGAGGTAATGGAGAAAATTGGTTCTATTGATGACCACCTTGATCTTATAAAAAAAACCATGAAAAGGCCTTCGATTTATTATATGTGTGAAAGGAAAAATGGACCAAAGGAGATGGATATTCGTCCATTTATTAAGGATATCAGTTGCTTTGTAAACGGGAACTTCATGCATATTTCCCTCAGGTTAAAAATGACCCCCAATCAGAATATACGTCCGCGGGAGGTCTTGGAAGCCATTTATGGGAAAATGGCTGAAGAATGGAACGGCCTCATTCGAATATCGAGAGTGGGACTCTTCGCTTCTCGTGATAATGAAGACAAGATCCCTGAAGATAAACATAAAGATAAAAAGAATAATATCCCTCACCTCACGGATCCGGTATTTATGGCCTGAATATGCAGACCTCCCCTCTTTATTCAAGACTCTCAGAACATGAATGGTCTGAAAAGATCCAGATAGCGAACTCCTTACTGTCAGATTGCCGATGCTGTCCCCGCGAATGTCATGTCAATAGGGCATGTGGTGAAAAGGGCGCCTGTGGAGCGGGATCAGAAATAGTTATTGCCTCTGCGGATTCCCATTTCGGAGAGGAACCCCCGATATCCGGATGGGGGGGATCAGGGACGATTTTTTTTACCTATTGCACAATGAAATGCGTCTACTGCCAGAACTATCCCTTTAGTCAGCTCGGGCAGGGAAGATCCAGAAGCATTGAGGATCTGGCGTTTCTTATGATTTCCCTTCAGGAAAAGGGGTGCCATAACATTAATCTTGTAACTCCGGCTCATTTCATACCCCAAATAATCCCAGGCTTACGAAAAGCCCTTGATATTGGGCTAAAAATTCCAATCGTTTATAACACAAGCGGTTTTGAAAGCTTAGAGGTCCTTTCACTGCTCGAGAATATTGTGGATATCTATCTGGCAGATATGCGATATTACGATCCTGATATGAGTGCCAGATATTCAGGGGTAAAGGATTATCCTAAAGTTAACCGGGATGCCGTTAAAAAGATGTATAGTCAGGTAGGCGTTCTTGCATTGCAAGAAGATGGTATAGCCTGGAGGGGGCTTATAATAAGGCATCTTGTCCTTCCAAACCAAATTGCCGGAAGCAGGCAGATTTTTGAATTCATTGCAAGGGAACTGTTGAAAAAGATTCCCATTAGCCTTATGAGCCAGTATTATCCTGCTCATCTTGCATCAAAATACCCTGAATTGAACAGGCGGATTACACCTGAGGAATACGAGGAAACCCTCAATTGGCTGGAAGAATTCGGACTGGATGAGGGATGGATTCAGGAAATAGGTCATAAGGGCAAATAGAAGATATAAGTCATAAGATTCTGAGGCTGAAGTAATAAGTGCGCTAAAGTGCCTAAAATATCAAGTGCCTAAAGTTAAAAAAGGAAACACCTAAAATGTCAAATATAATTTAGTCAGAAGGAGTTTCTTTTGCTGGAGATATTGCAATGAACATCCTATGAATATTTTGTCTACTGACTAGCAATAAATACACATCACATCATGGATATCATCCATCAACTTGCGGTCTTTAGCTTTTGACACCTTATATGCCTTATGATATGTTAAATTTAATTTTTGATTTTGATTGTATGGGGATTTTAGGGATTTTTGAGAATCAGATTTTACCTTTTAAAGATTCCTTTTTTATATGGAAATTTTAAACTTAACTTAGAAATTTTAAGTTAATATATATGGTCGTTATTATCAGGTAAAAACGGCCTGATAATCAGTGGTTAGCAAATGCAATTGATTATTATATTTGGAGAAAAATAAGATGGAAGATTATTCTTATAGAATTGATTTTTCAGTAAGAGATTATGAATGTGATATTCAAGGGATTGTAAACAATGCTGTATATCAAAACTATCTTGAACATGCTCGCCATGAATATTTAAAGAGCCTCGGAATAAACTTTAATGAGTTTGCTCAAAAGGGTATTAATCTTGTTGTTTTGAGAGTTGAAATCGACTATAAATACCCTTTACGTAGTGGTGACAGATTTTTTATTGGAGTAAAAATGGAGAGGATATCTCGCATAAAATTTGCTTTCAATCAGGGAATTTATCGTCTTCCAGATAATCACCAAATAATAAAAGGGAAAGTAATAGGTACAGCATTAAATACGAAAGGCCGGCCTAAAATACCAGAAGAAATAGAAAAGCTATTTATAAAACTTTAATAAATCAACCAATTGAAATATCTCAACTAAAAAAATTTGCTAACCAGTTCACTTGAGTGGACTGGCAAGGTCCGTGCGTGTTTTGATTTATGCAAAGCTTTTAGTGCTTGCCAGCCACTTAGTTTGGGTATTAGGCCAATGCTCGCAGATCTCGTTCTTTTAACATTGCACGTCATGGGTGAGGAACAATGCCTTCAGTAAGTACGGAAGACCGACTGAAAATGTTACCTCGTTGGGCGCGTATCGCTTTTGCTGTCAGGTGCGCGAGACGGGCACAGAGATATTTTGGTAAACAGCAGCACCTTATTTCAGTGCCTCACGAGGTTCTGCCTCGCACGGCCGTCGACGGTTTCATCAGTATTGTCGATTTGGCGGAGCAGTCCGCCACTGAGGCTTCGTCAAAGTTACCCCCTGAAGCTCTCACCGGTTTTGATCGCGTACTATGGGCTCTTGGCGGCTATGGCACCGGACGCATTAGCCATCGGTCTGCTAACTATGCTGCACACGCAGCGATGAGCGTTGGACACGCTGTGTTAGAGTCTGCGGGTAATGAACTTACCCGGGTCATTCAAACATGTGACGCTGCTCAGCAGGCTGCGTACGCTGCGGGGACAAACTTTGATAAAGAGATGGACCATGATCTATCTCTCCTCAAAGATGCAGCAGAGGCATCTGACTGGGGAATCAATACCTGTGTGCCACCACAATTTTTCTCCACGCATTCGCGATTCAAACTTGACACTTCACCTGCAGCGCAAGGTCTGTTCACAGTCGCGGCTGCTATTGATGAAAAGCTGATCGACTGGTTTTGCCTTCATCCGGAAAGCCTTTACTCAGTTAATTCCAGATTGTTTGAGCAGATTATCGCGGAGTTATTCAGCAAATTCGGTTTTGATGTCGAACTCACGCAAAGTACACGTGACGGTGGGTGTGATATTGTCGCTATCCACCATGGACTCTTTAAGACGAAACTACTTGTTGAATGTAAACATTACCGCAAAGATAGAAAGGTGGGCATAAATTTTGTGCGCCAGCTTCATGGAGTGGTCGCCCACGCAGATGTCAATAAGGGTGTGTTGGTCACTACATCGGATTTTACGAAACCCGCTTCGGACTACATTGCGCAACATGAATGGATTCTGGAGGGCTGTAATTATGATAATTTATTGAACTGGCTGGATCTTTATCAGATCTACCAAATGGATACATGTGCCAAACAAAACGGATACCTTTTACTCCCATAGGCGATCAATAAATACTGCTAGTCATATACTCAAGTTTACCGTGAAAGGTTTACGAATCGGAACTTTCAATGGCAACTCTTTTGGAATATAAATCACCCTGGCCCGCTGTCGTGGGGGAAGCGAAATGGCACAGGCCGGATATAATAAAAAAATAAAAAAGACATTATAAAAACTAAATGCAGCCCACGCTTCAACAGATATTTCTTGCAGGGTATGAAGCATTTGAGCGCATCCACCCATTTCCCGGATATGTAAGGCGCGTGGCCCGCTCCATCATCAATTGCCGCACTCCGATGATGGGAGGGCACATTGAGACCTGTCCTGAAGGCCATTTTGAAAGGATCTTTTTTCATTCATGCTGTCACAGGGTATGCCCTAAATGCGTTTATATACAAATCGAACAATGGCTTGTGAACAAAAAAGAGCTCAGCTCACCTGCACGCATTACCATACCATATTCACCATGCCTGATAGTCTCAATGAGGTATTGCAACTTCCCCCTGGTATGAGCACCCGGAAATTGATAAACATTTTGAACAAACTGGGACGTAAAAACTGGAACATTAAGATACTTCTTCCCTATGATTATGCAGACGGTGTTATTATATACCTTGGCCGGTACTTAAAGGGAGGCCCCATGAAAGAAAGCCGCCTCATATCCTTTAACCGGGAAGAGGTGACATTTCAATGCCGGGGCACCAGGACACAGCCCAA
>JBLIRO010000124.1:0-9758 GCA_049472335.1 bacterium
GTATCTAAAAAAACGGTTTAAATATGAATTTAAGATAAAATAAGATTTTGTTCAAAAAAGGGAATTTTATGGAAGCCGATCTCCAAAAGAAATTGGAGAAATTAAAGGAATATCTTTCAAAAAATACTGATATTTCCATGGCTTTTATTTTTGGATCCTATGCAAAGGGCCAACAAATCTCTGAATCCGATTTCGATATAGCTGTTTATTTTTGTCCGGAGGGCAAAACCATTGAGTGGGAAGAAACGAAATATTATAATGATGAAGATAAGATATGGGGGGAGATTGAAAAGATTATAGGCATTAAGACGGATTTCGTTGTACTTAATCGTGCTTCATCCATCCTGGCATCCTCTATTGTTCGTGAGGGGACACCTGTCATTATAAAAGACCGGTCATTATATCTAAGATTCCTATTAATAATAAGTTCGGCCGCAGAGAATTTCAGAGAATTTGTCTATGAATTCTGGAAGATTAAACAACGTTCTTTTTCAATCTCCGAAGATGATAAGATACGGGTTTCGTCAAATAAGACAATTTATTGATGAATCGGAAAATTCCTATCGAAAACTTATGGATTTTGTGAAAAAATTCATATGACAATTCTAAGGAAATCTTTTTCTGTTATCCTTGAATAACATATCCGTCTGAGAGTGGCAAATAATTCCCATAAAAATACCGAAAAATAATCATGGGAAAAACAAAAAATACGAAGATACTTTTCTTAATTACATTTCTATTTGGAATATGTTTTAGCTGCATGATCGTCCCACAGAATGACCTGCCCTTATACCAGAGATCAGTGGTAATCGAAAATAAAGCAACCGAGGATCGTGTATTATCAAAGGCATCTATGGAAAAGACTGATGATCCCAATGTGAACAATATAAAGATTCTTTATCTGACCGGCACGCCATATGAGATGGGATTTCAGCACGGCAGGCTTCTTAAGGAGGATGTTCAGGCAAACGTTCACCGGGTAATAGGATTGGCAAAGACCTTTACCACAGAAGACATGATGGATGAGACCTATGATTTAATGGCCCCGTATATTCCCATTGAAGAGAAAGAAGAGATGCGCGGGCTTGCCCATGGCGCCGATATCCCGTTGAGGGTTATCCACTGGTTTCATGCAGTTCCCGAGATTTCCGAATATGGTCCTAAAAGAAGGTTTCTCAAAAGATTCAAGCAAGAAACCTGCAGCAATGTCGTTACAACCGGAAAATCCACGGCAGACGGAGAAATATATCATTTAAGGGTCCTTGACTGGATAAGGATGATGGGGGTGCAGAAGCGCCCGGTTATTATAGTTCATAAGCCGGATTCCGGTAACGCATCCGCAACATTCTCCTTTGCGGGATTCATAGGTTGTGTGTCCGGAATGAACGAAAAACAGATGTCATTCGGTGAGATGGGCTATGGAGACCCTCCCGGAGAAAGCCTCGAGGGTATACCATTTATATTCCTTTTCAGGAAACTCATGAGGGAAGCTGACACCCTGGATGACGCAAAGAGGATTATAAATAATTCAATCAGGACCTGTTCCTATATCTATGTGATTGCCGATGCAAAGCCGGGAAACAATGAGAAAAATGCCTTATTATTTATGACAGATAGGGACAGGGTAAAGATATTTACCGAGAACATGCCCCTGGTGGATGAAAGAGACAATACAGAATATCCTCCGATTGATGACATCATATATGGCGGGGCAAAGATGGAGGAATCTTATGAAGTCCTTTCGGAATACTATGGCAAAATATCAGTTCAAATATTAATGAAGATATCACAGGTAATATCATTAAAAGGAAACATGCAAAATGTCATTTTCAGGCCAAAAACCCTGGAAGCATGGGTATCAAACGCTTCTAATAATACAAGGGATGAAAAGGGCAAGGCCTGCAATCAGAGATGGTTTTATTTTGATTTTAAAAAGGCGTTGATGAATTGAATTTTTCTTCATAATTTCGAAATCTATTTTTATGTCTTTCATTTCCCATGAATGATTCGTTTTTCTTTGCTGCCAAGTGTATCTTGTTTTCATAGGGATAGCCAGAAGTTTTGAATTCCTACAGCAGTTCTGTTTTAATACTGTTAATTTTATTTTCTACGCTCCTCAGTTTCTCCACAATACTTTCAAATGATGGAGGATCCTCAAAAAACATTTGTTGCATTTGCCGGTAATCTGTTTTTAATTGGCTTATCTGATCGTCACGTGGTACCAACCGCAGACTGCCTGGCTTAGCTTCTTCATAATGGGCCCAATTGGCTCTAAAAAATAAAGACTTATGTTCAGACACATTTTTTAGTAATGCAATTTTTTTTAAAGATTTTTCGTAAATAGCAGTATCTACCATAGCGAATAAATCATAATAGTGTCGCGACATCCGTGGAGGCACATTCTTGCCTTCCGGATAATGGTATATCATGTGAAGTATGGTCGCCTTTTCCCAAAAAGTCCTCTGGGCGGCCAAAACACGCACCGATGTACCCTCAATCATTATATCACTGGAAACGTTAGCGACGTAAGGATTAACTGTCATTATTTCAACCGGCCAATGGTCGGCTCTGGAGCCAAATTCAATTTTAACTGCGGACTTTACATAACTTACCATGCTACTTTTAAGGACGTGGGGGAAGGTAAACAAAACAGTTTGCTTGCACGCGTCATTGGTATCCAGCTCAATCTTCCACTCCTTTTTATCAGGAAGAACGGATCCTATTTTCTTGTTCAATTCAGGAAGAATGGTTTCACTAATCTTTTTTTGGCAGGTCAGTTGCAACCTTTCAAGCCTTCGCTTGTTTTCATTGTTACTTTCTTGCTTTTTAGGTTCAATAGCTTCCGAACTTGACAAAAAAGATCTTTCGATAGAAATATCGACATCTTCTGAAAACCGTCTAATGACGTCATAGCACTTTGATAGCGACGTCCCGCCTTTAAATGTCAGATGGCTTCCTGATGTCGGTAATGAAAAAAGGATTTTGAGCATCCAGCAACCCCAAAAATCCTTTTCAATAAGTTGTGGCATCACGTTCAGGGTGGCTGCGGCTACTTCGAAATATGCGCGTTTGTCTTTATCACTCAATAATATGAATTTATTCATAGTCCTCTCATTTTTGTAATTGTCGAAATATATTCCCTATCCATACTGGCGCATAACGAATGTCTTTCATAAGCTGGCATTTATCATCACTGGACAATCTTTTTTTAAGTATCTCGATGATGCTATCTTTTATATGGTCTTGCCCTAAATGACGCAGAGCCTGAATAATCAAGCCGCTCATCCGTCCTGCTGTCACCATGTTTTTGGGAGTTGTTCTTTTTAGCACAATCTTTTGTTTGTTGATCTGTACTATCCTGTTAGGACCATCTGTCAGAAAAACAATTCTTGCAGGCACTTGCTCTGTCAGCCCAAGCAGATTGGCAGCATACGCCCCTGAAGGCTGAATCTTTAAATTATCCCTTCCCGCAAGCGCTTGAGCTATACGCTCATAATTTGCCGGCAAATCCCCCAATATCGGATGTTTCTCAGGGTAATCATAGAGGCCGCGTGTTAACCGGCGAATAGTGCCCGCTTTTGCCAGCCGCTCCAAAGCCTTACCCACGGCGGCACGGCTCCCGAGATCAAGAAAATGGTTTGGAGTAAAGACCCAACCCCTATTCTTGCCATAAATCCTGCTAACCACTTTATTTTCAATGCCTTGTTTCATATAGATTACCTTATTTTTGTCGCAAAAAGTATATAGTTTTTGTGACAAAAAGTCAAGGCATTTCTACTTTCCACTGTGAATTCTATGTATTTATACGTAATTTTACGGCACAATAACTTATTATTTAATGTATATCTTTTAATCTCCAATATCTACTTCTCAAATTTCCTTCTGAAAAACTGCAAGGATTCCCTTTTTATATAAAATATGTAGGGGTATGCTGTGTAATGCCCTGAAAGCAGATAGATCGTTTCAGGTTTTCCCATTTTGTCCCTTAGCTCCTTTCCTTTGGTGAAAGGTACTATTTTGTCAAATCTGGCAAGAATCATAAGGACATTATTGGCATTGATGTATTCGGCATATTCCATAGGGTCACATGTAATTATATCTCTCAAACTGTTATAGAGTTCATCAGGGGTCAATTTTTTTTCCATCAGGAGTTTCTTCTTTTTGTCTATGATCCCTTTCTCCTTAGAATATGTTAGCAGATAAGGGATGTCACCGGCTGCTAATGCGAGAACGGCAGCGTCGATTCGATCATCAAGGGCACTCACGAGGGAACCTTTGATTCCTCCCATGCTGACTCCGAATATGCCGATCTTCCCTTTGTCGATGTCTTCCTGGGTCTCAAACCAGTCAATGGTCTGCATATGATCAAGGACCATCTGCTTCAAAACGATGTCTATTTTATCTATGTTCTTCAAGCTTTTGTATTCCTTTTGCCTGTGCACAATGACTGAGGCGTATCCGTTTTCTGAGAAATAAGAGGCGAACCTCTTGGCAATAGAGTACGATCCCCCTAAAATAGGTAATACCATGATGACCGGTGTTTTTTCATCACCATTGATATCATAATATTGGATGCAGATATCATGATTGGTTGGGAGGATATTATGAGCAGAGGCAAAGGTTATCTCTTTTATGGCATATTTTTCCTTTTTTTCCAGGATCTTCTCTTTATATAACACCTCGTTCTTTTTATAGGAGAATTCCTCTTTTATTTCTTCAGGTAATGTTTTTGGGCCTTTATAATCAGGGCTCATGGAGTAATGGGCACAATTAGTCAATAAAAGGCATAAGGTAATACCAGCAAAAAAATCTTTGAGATTTAAAATATATTTCAGGATCATGTCCATTCTATCTTTTTTCTATTATAAGGCACAAACTACTTAAAATTATTTGCTGCAAACAGGATGCCGTTCAGAAAAATTTCCGGCAAGATAATTTGTGTAGTCAATCTAAGTCAAAAATCGCCGGTAAGGTTATATAATGGGCTTGTATAAACTTTGTTTGAGATGAATTTGATGCGAAAGATGAAAGATATTTTAACGGTTAATGAGCGGTCTGTTTTTTTAGAAAAACCGGGATATTATGTCATAAATATTATGATAGATATCATCCATTTTACTGTTCAGATCGTCGGAAAGGGTCCCGCCGAATTCATCCGCCTTGCCGATCTCTATACCGATCAAGAGGATTCGTGAAGGCAGGGGGATTCCCAAACGTTTGCTTAGGGCCAGGGCTTCGGAGAGATTCACGCCATGAACATAATGCAGGTTTCCGGAACTGTTTAAAATTTCATCGTCTTTAAATACAACTACGGAACCAATATCCAGGGACCCTGTAATAATGGAATCCACAAGGATAATCCTTTTATATCCTGTAAATTGAGTGACAAGGTCAAGAGGGGAGCCCACGAACTCACATACTTCAATATCCCTGCGGGTCTTTAGGTCCCTTTCAAGCCTGCTTCCTATTTTGAGTCCTATGCAGTCGTTCCTTAAAATGGGGTTACCCATGTAGACCAATAAGGTGTGTTTATTTTTAGTAATATATGATGAGACTCCGGACTCATCTTGACAGACGTTTAATTTCTTCATTTTTATGATTAAAAACGGTAATCTCCATGGGCGTCTTTCCAATCGCGGCATGGGTTGCACAGGAGAAACAAGGGTCATATGAGCGGAATCCCATCTCCACCATATTGAGTATCCCGTTGCTGATCTCACCATTTTTGATAAGACTGCGGGCTACATTTCTTATATCTATATTCATGGCGGCGTAGTTCTGTGCGCTTGCAACGACCAGATTAAGATCTGTAATGATCCCTTTTTTATCCGTCTTATAGTGGTGAAACAATGTTCCGCGCGGCGCTTCTATGACACCCACACCCTCACCGGTTATATTCCTGCTTATGGTCCTGTAATCCTTACTCAGTATATCCTCATCATTGGCAAGCTCCTGCAACCTCTCTGCCGCATAAAGTGATTCAATGGCACGCGCCCAATGAAAGGCAAGTGAATTCTGCACGGGTTTCTTCCCCAGTGTTTCAAAAAACACTGAGTATGCCTTCTGAGCCTTAGGGGTTTTCATCCTGTCCGCCACATTCAGCCTGGACAAGGGAGCTACCCTGTAAACACCGCTTTCCTTACCATCCCTGATACCCTTCCAGCCAATTTTTCTGAGATAAGGGAATTTGAGATAAGACCAGGGCACAGGATGCTCGGCGATATATTCCAGATATTCTTCATCGGAAAAACGTCCTGCCTCATTGCCGTCAGGATCAATCACCCTCAATTTGCCGCCATAGAGTGTTAATTGATTATTATCATCAACCATGCCCATATGATAGGAGTTATGGTAATACAGGTCCTTATTAAGGATAATATCCATATATTCTTTATTGGACAGGATCACGTCATTGACGATCGTAAGGGTAAACTCGCAAAAATCCACCAATTTATCTGCCAACTCCCTGATTCTGTCCCTCTGCTCAACGGTAATAAAATGTGATATCCCGCCGGGTATGCTGAAAACGGGATGGGTGGATTTGCCACCCACTATATCCTCTATCTCAACGGCGTAGCCCCGATGCGTCACGACCTTTTTCCCGATCTCGAGGCCTACAGCCTCTATTACCCCGAAAACGTTTCTCTTTTTGGGATCCGCCGCGGGCCCCAGCACAAAATCAGGGGCAAATCCAAGGGCATAGATATGCTCAAGATGGCTTTCCAGCATATGGGCGCAATAACCCAGCTCTCTTACCTTAAGAGCAGGTCCCGGCGGCGGGGCGTCAAATATCTTATCCAACGCGGTACTGGAGGCCAAATGGTGAGGCCATGGACAGACACCGCAAAGACGGGTTACGATCCTCGGCATCTCTTCTGCGGGACGGCCCTTACAGAACTCTTCAAATCCCCGCAACTCCACAACCTGGAAATAAGTGTCCTCAACATTACCATCCTTGTCTAAAAAGATATCTATCTTGGCATGCCCTTCCAACCTGGTTACGGGTTCTATATGTATGGTCCTTTTATTTGTTTTATGTCTCTTGTCCCAGATTTCCGGCATACTTCGATTCTCCCTTGTTTTACTCAATTATGCTATCTTTTATCCTTTACTGCCTGTCCCAATTACGATTTTTGATTAGACTATTTTTTATCCTTAACTACCCGGCCCAACTGCGATTTAGGTAATGAAAAACGATAAAAACACCCTAAAGGATCTATGATCTGGCTGATAACCTTTTCTATCTGAGCTTCATCCAACTCGTTTTCCTTATCACTTATACTGTATATGGATGCTAAAGCAGAAAGCATTGAGGCGCCCTGCTCAGTCACAGGAGCAGTCGGTCCCATACAACCCCGGCAGGGCATATTTACACCCGGACAAACAGCCCCGCATCCCGCCCTTGTTGCAGGCCCCAGGCAGACCACACCCTGTTCAAGAAAGCACTTTTCCAGATCAAGGGTTTTTTCATGTATCCTTACAAATTCATCAACACTCATATTATCACTTCGAATGCGCTTGCAATCATCGCATAGATTTTTCTCAGATGCTATAACGGTCCCCTTCGGAGGAAGGGGCTTGCCCTCTTCCACAAATGATTTCACCACATTCAGTATCTGCATATTCATATCATGTGTCGGAGGACATGCAGGTACATAGTAATCCACCTCCACGATGTCATCCAGGGCCTTAACCTCATCCCAGAATATGGGAAGAGTCAGCTTATGTCCCTTGTCATCCGAATAATTTTCCTTTGGTATTACATTATCCTTGTTGATTGTAGAGAGTGTTTTTTTATACACCTGATCAATAATAGCTCTCTTGTTTGTGACATTGGCAAGCCCGGGGATGCCTCCCATATGCGCGCAGGCACCATAGGCAATAAGGATCCGGCATTTATCACGCATCACCTTTGCCATTTCTTCATTGTCGGAGTTCCTCACTGCACCGTGATAAAAACCAATTGTAATGGATTTCGAAGGCATCTTTTTTATTTCATCATATTTCACATCCAGCAAAGTAGGGGAAAAGACAATATCCGCCATGCTTAAAAGTGTGAAGAGGGCTTCATTAAAATTAACTACGGCAATATCACAGCCCACACACGATGCCCCCCGTTTTAAAGCTATGCTGATTCTTTCCGCCATATTAGCGCCCCTCATTTAAATAAAATTTTATCATCTTTCTGTAAGGGCTGGGGCCGAGCTCCATTATTCTGTCGACAAACTCATTTACTACCCTTGCAAATTTTTCCCCTTCGGCCGCAGAAATCCACTCCAGTCTGAATCTGTCCTGATTAAGCCCAAATTGTGAAATCAAATATTTAAGCAGAGCCATTCTCCTTCGTGTCCTGTAATTTCCTCCGATATAATGACAGTCTCCGGGATGGCAACCGGCCACCATTACTCCATCGGCACCTTTTTTATAAGCATGCATTATGAACTCAGGATCTACCCTTGCGGAGCATAATGTTCTTATTACCCTGAAATATGGCTTTATCTTCCGACGGGTCACTCCGGCAAGATCCGCACCAGCATAGGCACACCAATTGCAGCAAAAGATGATTATCTTGGGTTTGAAATGTTCCTGCATATCTGTTTTTCCTTTTAAGGATCCAGTCTTTCCGGTTTAAGAAAAAACCTTGAATTTGATTAATAATAGATTATAAAATCCTATGTATAATATTAAATTGATATATATACTTCTGCTCACTTTCTTATCGTCCTGTTTTTCATCTATCTCCGAAGGATCTTTCAAGATTAAAGGATAATTTACAGAAACTTAAAATGACTATGCACTATTTCAATGATTTTTTACGAGTTGGAGGAAATTGGTCAATTATGATTCTTGGTGAGATAACTATTAAATGAGAAGATTTATAAAAAAACCGGAGAAGCAGCGCCAAGCGCCGCTTCTCCGGTTTGTTATCATTCCTCCTTTAATTTAATTAAAGGACTCTATTTAATATATCCTTATCTTCCATCTAATTATCTATAAGTATAAAACCAACCTGTCTGATAACTATATGGGCGCGGATATCCAGTCCAATAATTAATAGGCCATCCATACTGACCAAGGGGTGAGAATATCCCCATAGTAGGAAATGTAACAGGGAATCTGGGCACATATGATGTCCACGCATATGATGTCCATGGAGTAAGGCTTCCAGGATAAGTAAATCCGGGGTAAGTTCCCGGGAAGCTAGGAATACTGAGTCCCGGAGCATAACCCGAGGTCATCGGATATGGCAACCCTCCTGGGAATCCCGCTGAGAAGGGGACGCCTCCCCAACCCAGGGCACCAGGATATACGCCCGGCCATGGGAATATATTTCCAACTTTCTTGGGCGGCGGTGATGGTGGCGGAGGTGGCGCCTGTGTCCACAGTATGGTAAGATACTGCACTGGATCACCATCTGCCGCAACCGTCTGATAGGAATTTGTGTCTGCCATATCATCGACGAGTACTGTTCCGCTGTCGCCTAATCCTCTTCTTATCTGATATACATAGCTGTTGCCATCAACCTCAGTGCACCCCAAACTATTGGGATCCCAGCTTAGCACCGGATAATAGCCAGGCTGGTTGGTATCCACCGCATCACCTATCTCAACCATTACGTACCAGGCTATTTCGGTCAGTCCGGATGGCGACCTGATATCCGATATCAGAAGATCCGTATCCAGAATATTGTTTGGATCGGCATTAACAGCAAACTCATCTATCAACTGCAGACGCACCACGTTATCGGCCCAGTTGTT
>JBLIRO010000125.1:0-9511 GCA_049472335.1 bacterium
ACCACTTGAAAACCCTTGTTGCACAAGTGTTTTCAGGGAGGGCAAGTTCCATTTTTTGCCTTATATCGAAAACCCAGATCATAACACAAATTAAATTGACAACAATTTGGTTAATGAATTATACTAATATAACATTTGAAAAAAATCCCTTGTAATTATGTCAACTAGGTATAATTAAATTTTAAAAAATCTGCTTTTGCTCTTTATCTGCCAAATTTTATCTGATTTTATGATTTAAAAGGAAAGGAAAAGTTGATTAATCATGCCCATATATATAACAAACAATAAAACAGAAAATCAAATAAAAAATAAAACCGGGGAAAATATCGGGGTTTGCATTCTGGCTGCCGGTGTAGCCAGACGTCTGGAACCGATCTCAAATATTATCGCAAAACCGGCATTCCCCCTGGGTGGCAAATTGCCGATCGTCGAACTTTGGGTCCGCAAGTTTGTAGAGACCGGAATGAATAGAATTGTAATGAATCTGCACCGTGTACCTGAATCCATTAAAGAACATTTTAAAGAAGGTAAGAAATTTTTGGCTGATATAATTTATGTCAATGAAGCCACCCCAAGCGGAACCTTGGGCGGAGCCATTAAAATGGTTGAAGAGTTCCGCAAATGCGGCTTTAATCCTAAGAGGGTGTTTATCCCCAGCGGAGACATCGTTTCAGGAATAAAAAAAGAGCAATTGGAAGAAATGCTGGACTTTCATAAAAAACAGGGTGCTGTAGCGACAATGATGCTTGCCCCAATACCCTGGGAGCGAAGAAGGGATTTTGGGACCGTTATTATGGATGGTTATAAGGATACGAAAAGCATCCCGCCAAGGACATATGCCAAAATAACGGATTTTATAGAAAAAGATCCAAACTCTCCCAGCAATCTTAATAATGCCTCAAATTACATAATAGAAACGGATTTTTTGTTAGAGTTGAAGCAGTATCTTACCGAAGCCAAGGTCGGCTTGGATGAGCCCTGTTATGATTTTGGAAAACATGTGTTTATGGGTATGAAGGGCAAAGTCCGGCATTTGGAATTTTTAACTAAAAGAAAAGATGATTTATATGGATATGAGCCCGGTACATTCTGGTATGATATCGGTAACAAGAGGGATTATTTATCCGTGAACGAAGCCATACTCCAGGGAAAAATCCAGATCGATCTACCTTATTATAAATATCCCTGGGGATGGATGGGAGCTAATGTTGAGACCGATCTTGATCAAATAACCATAAATTCGCCTGTAGTAATAGGGCATGATTGTACCATATTTCCGGGTGCAGTTATCGGTCCCAATGTCGTTTTAGGAGACGGTTGGGTTGTTCACAGAGAGGCAAAAATAAAAAACGCTGTATTATGGCCTCATTATAATTTTATGCAAACCCATAACAATTTAACACCCAAAATCAGCAGGATAAGAGAGGTACGAGAAAAAGTCGAAATTGAAACCTCAATCATAGTCGGCGGAGTAATAGATAAGGATATTAAGGAAAAAACCGTAGACGTGAAACAGTGCGGGGATTTAAATATAAGATGTATCGATCAGGTCCCGGAAGGACCCAGACCTTAGTTTTAAATCCGGATCTTAAGTTAAAGAGCCGGGTTTGCATGTTGCGAAGACCCGGCTCTGATAATATCCATATAATATTCAATAATTATACAGCAGCGGCCTCCAGTTCCCTACGGGCCTTCATATCCATCAGTACCCTCTCTTTTGCCTTGTCAATACCCAGGGCCTTTCTCTTCATGTCTATGTGCTCAATCATCATCTGTGCCATCTTATAAGGATCTGCTTCGTACCCCCATTTGCCGAATTCAAGCTTCTCGAGCCCATCAAAGAGCAACTGGTGAAACCCGGTTTTTTCAACAATCGGGAAGGTCACTCCGAAAACTGTATATACGCCTGAACCAACAAAATAATGCCCGATAGAGATTGCCTTCTCGCTCATCCATTCCGGAGCTGCCCCCGCTACCGGAAGGTCTGCGATGCTGTTACCCAAGCCGCCCACTTTAACCATCTCGGCACAGGCAGTCAGAATACGGCTGTTATCTACACAGGAACCCAGGCCAAGCACAGGAGGCATGCCGACAGCCTCGCAAACCTCTTTAAGGCCGGGTCCAGCCAATTCGGCAGCTTCAGGAAGCAGAAGCCCTGCCTTGGCCAGGGCGATCTGTGAACAGCCTGTCTGGACAACAAGCACATTGTTCTTGATCAATTCCTTTACGAGCTCCACATGTACCCAGTCCTGCTTGACTCTGGGATTTGTACAACCTACTACACCGGCCACTCCGCGAATCCTTCCATTAATGATGTTTGAGTTGAGAGGGGTATAAGAGCTCCTGAATCTTCCTCCAAGCATATAATTGATGTATTCATGAGAAAAACCATGTATACCCGTATTATGCTGTTTTGGTATCTCGATGGGCAGTTTACGCCCCTTGAATCTCTCAATGGCCATTTTTACAATCTGATCAGTACACTTTCTGGGCTCATGCTCATTGAATTCGATATGCTCCGCCCCTTCTATCCTGCATCTCGGATTTGTTGTAAAAAGCCTCGTACCGTAACAATCGGCCACCTTCGATAGTCCTTGCTTGATGCATTGGACGTCTACGCCCATGGCATCCACGGCGCCCGTGATAAGAATGGCCTCTGTTGACATAAAATTACCTGCATGGGGGATGCCGTGGCGTGAAAGCATTTCCGCCCCGGAACAACACATCCCAAGCAGATTGATACCCTTTGCCCCTGCGTTTTTTGCAGCTTCGACTAAAGAGTTATCCTCCACGGATGCGAGCATGGATTCGAAAAGATTGGGTTCATGGCCATGAATAATGATATTAACCTGCTCTTCTTCAAGACACCCCATGTTTACTTCCGCCGTAACCGGCTGTGGAGTGCCGAATAAAATATCCGAGATCTCGGTGGCCACCATGGAGCCGCCCCAGCCATCCGCCAAAGCCGTACGTGTGCACTGTTTTGTTATATTTTCGTAATCCTGATCCACACCCATATGGGTCCTATGCATAAGCTCCATTATCTCCCGCATGGCCCCACGTGGAACAACACCATGTTTCCTCCAGGTCTCTAGTGTTTTTTGAGGGACCCTCTTTGTAAAAGGTATTTCACCCTCCACCTGTGTATATGTGCGTTCCAGCTCTTCATAAAGGCGGTTTGCCATTTCCTTTACAGAAAGATTCTTGGTGTCAATGCCCATCTCTTCAGCAACTTTCCTCAGCTTATCCGTGTCCTTAATTCTGTAATCACTGATATGGCCATTAACAACTTCACGAAAGAGATCCAGCATACTCATGCCATGATCCGTATGAGCCGCTGCGCCGCTTGCTACCATTCTCGCGAAATTCCTTGACATTATAGTGTCTATTGTAGCACCGCAAACTCCTACCTTGCTATAAGGATCCTTGGCAATCAACCGGCAGGGTCCCATGGAACAGTGTTTACAGCAAGCTGAATCCACACCGATGGGACATGCCTTCATGGATTGTGCGCGATGAAAGGCGATCTCGATCCCGTCCTTTTCAGCTTTTTCCAGCATCTGGGCTGTTGCTTCACATGTGGTTACCTCACTTATATTCAAATTCTTCTTTTGAGATTCAGAATTCTTGGAATCAGACATTTCTTAACTCCTTTCGGTTGATTATCAGAATGATCTGAGTTGTTTACTATATGAAATTAATTTGCCTTTACCAGATCAGAAAAGATTTCCAGGCGCTGGCGAGTGAATAGAAGATACCACTTTTTCGAAAAATCCTGAAACCTTGAAATTTAATTAATGATTATCTACATCCGGTTACAAAGCACACTTAGATATATCTTCATATATATTCTATAAAACAAATATATCAGCCTAAAAAGAATACATGACTATTCCTTTAATGTCAAGATGTCTCTGATTTATATCATAAATTAAAGGTATTATATACCATATAGCCCGGATTTATGTAAAAAATAGGACAAAAATTGGGACAAATAAAACAGCAGACATTTTTTTATTGCTGGAAAATGCAAGTTGAAAGATGTTAAAATATCTTTGAATATTATTAATCAAAAATATGGACACACACCATATTTCATTATTTTGCATTTTACAACTTAAATTTGCACTTTGCATGTCACGATGGTGATAAATGCAGGAATATATCGATATAGTTACAGAGGACAACAAGATAATCGATAAAGCCTTTAGAAGTGAATGTCATGGGAATCCAAGGCTTATCCACCGGGCTGCGCATATATTAATCTTCAATTCCGCCGGCCGGTTATTACTGCAAAAACGGTCAATGAACAAAGATATTCAGCCCGGGAAATGGGACACCTCGGTAGGAGGACATGTTGAGTCCGGGGAATCATATGAAAAGGCTGCCTATAGAGAGCTTGAGGAAGAATTGGGAATAAAAAATGTGGACCTGGATTATCTATATGACTATAAGATGAGAAATGAAATAGAATCAGAGAATATACGAAGTTATTTATGCAGATACGATGGACAAATCGATTTTAATAGGGATGAAATTGATGAGATCCGTTTTTGGGAAATAGAGGAAATCAAGAGACAATTAGGAAGCGGAATTTTTACTCCTAATTTTGAACAGGAGATCAAATTATATCTTAATATGGCCAACCATAACCAAGAGTAAAGATTTTCTTAAGGGCGTCAATGGCTGATCAATCCCTTCAACCTTTTTTCTCTCAGGCATAATTTAAATAAAAATTTATTAATTTAGCAAAGGGGCAATTGGACATTTCTCCTGAAGGCCCTTAGCGAACTGAAACAAGCTTTAGGGCCTTTAGAAAAAAATGTCAATGCCCCCTTCAATAATTTTTTTAAGAATCCATCAGATCCGGGTTTATGATATTCTATATAAAATCCATCAAATCAGATGCACTGGTTCGGATCCACGCAAAATCCAGGACAAAAGCAATCATTGGCACTCATCGTAGCTTCTCTCAGATCTATTTCCAATTCTCTAACTGCCAATTGATTTTCTTCGGTCAATGCCTCATTTTCTAATAATTTGAGTGAATATTCCAGCATATGGTCCAGCATCTTGTTCATGTTCTCATAAATAAGGTCAAGCGCCTGATTTCCATTCTTTAATAAGTCAGCACGAAGCTGCAAGTAGGTATCGTTATTGGTCGTGATTGCCAGCATTGTGAGGACCATATCCGATATGGTATCAATGGTTTCATTGATCAGCACAGTCATATTTACCATTAATTGTTCCGTGTAGACAATAAGCTGGGATACATAGAGAATCTTGTCGCCGAATTTTACTATATCATCCGCCATGAAAAGAATACGATCCGACATCTCACCAATCCGATCCGCCATAACACCGATTTGAGTGGCCATGAAAAGGATGCGGTTTGCCATGGGACCAACTTCTTCACCTTTGGAGGCAAACTCATAACCAAGCTGCATCCCTTTTTCAGCGAATGCAGCCGCCAGTTCCATTCCCTGCTCGGCAAAACCAACAGCCATGGGAAGCACACTTTATACAAAGCTCTGTCCCTCGGATGAGCAACCCATGGCATTTCCCATAAACTCTTCCAGAGATTCAGCAAAATTGGGTTGTGTTTCTATGGCTAGGGTTTGAAAATTATCCATTTGTGATACCATATTATCCGCAAGAGCTAAAACATAATATGTCAGCTCATTGGCCAGAGCCATAACCTGCGCTGTGATGTCAATTTGTTCGATGGTTACACTTTCCTCATCTTCAACAATGGAGACTTGATTTTTGGAATTTGACACCTCCGTTTGTGAAAACATAGAGAAAGCAGGCACAATCGAATCAGTCACAGATGCGTTTTTCAAAAGCAGATTATTGCTTTGAAGCGGATCGGTAAAAAGATTATCAAATATCGGGACAGATGTATTAATCATGGATAAACCACCTGGTTGAAACCGGGCAGTGAAGGGATTTATATAGGGTGAAACATTGTAAGATAAAATATGATTGCTGTTAAAATAACCCAAATTAGTTCTTTGGACCGAGTTATAGTTGTTTGAGATATTATTTAAAGATATTAAAGATGAATAAGGCTGATAAATCGTTCTATTTCTGCTTTGCAAAAGATCATTCTGAAGATTCATTGACTGATATATCCATGAATAGGGATATATATAATATAGGTTATATATAGAGAAAGGATAATTGCCCGCAAGAATAAAATTATTGTGATCATATTGAGAAAAAAGCTTTCCGTTAAATAAGAATAAAAATATCAATAGAAAAGATAAGACGGTTACAATAAACTTTTGCTTTTTCATATAAAGATCCACCTTTCCAGATAAGGTTTATTAGAAATATTTATTGATTGGTGGATTTAGGGATATAAACTAAGATGGAAAAAAATTTGTTTTTGTTTTTATAAGAGATAAAAAAATATACGTATGAATAAAATCTCTTTTATATAAAAATATACATCATTACCATATCCTTCCAATTTCCATGAAAATCCAGGACAATATCCTCTATCCTTTTGATCTGACGAGAGGCTAAATTGAATTCAAGGACATTTTTCAAAATGATATTTGGGTCATCCCCTTTGAGTATGATCCCATAAATCCCAGGTTCAATGTCGTGAATAAAATACCAACCGTCAATCATTGATGAGGCCAAGGTGTTTCCTATGACATTTTGCAACCACCCGGTCTATGTTTTTCTCATGATCTGCCCTGAAGACACAAGGTTTACCTCGAGCCCATTCATACCTTGCTGGTTTGAGTCTACCACCCGGCCAAGGATAGCAGACCTGCCAAAGCCAGCAAAAGATAATGCTACCTGACTATATTCCTCTAAAAAAAGCATATAGCTTATACCCTCTGCAGGGTATTCTGATGCAGGCTCTGCCTTGAGGTAATAATGTCCATCCTGCGGACACTGCCAGAGAAGGTTACAAAAGGGGTTCTGGACAGGATTTCCTGCCTGATCCATAATAATTTTCCCATTTGGATCAGTCAATGAGAGCTTGATAAAAAGGCATGCTTTAAGATCATTCGCCCTCATATCATATTGATGACCTGCATGTGCAAAGAAATACGACCAATCTGTATCAGTTCCCGTATGGAAGGTATAAAGCTGAGCTATATTGTTCGCTATAATCGGCCATGCCTCTCTATACTCATCGTCTTTCTCATAGATATCCGGTTCTCCCCCCTGGTATTCCCTGGCAATAAAAATCTGACGTCTATCTAAATTACCTCCCGGAGCATCTTCCTCGCTTTGTTGAACATTAATAATGACCATGCTGTAGGTTTGATCTTTATCCTTAACATATCTCCAGCAGGAGGGACATTCTGTATCCTGAACAAAAGCCACTGATATAAGATCCATATTGGTTGTTATAAACTCTGTCTGCGGAGGAAGTATCATGGCAGATTCCTTTACCGTAATCTCTACCTTTATATTGTCTTCCTCCTCCCAGGCCTGTGCTGTTTTGATAAGGTAGGCATCTTCCCCGCTTGCACGCAGGCCTCCAATGTGGAAGTTTAATTCTTCTTTGATTTCTTTGAAATTTAATTCTTTGAAGCCACCAAAGGGATTAGACCTGAGAATGCATGGATCTTGGTACCAGTTATATATATGGTAATTTATACACACATCATTTTCGGCAGCCTCTACATAGACCTGGCCAAAGGAAGAATTGGAAAGAGAGATTTCACTAAAAAATAGTTTCGAAAAAAGAGGTAATATACCTTTTTTGCTTTTAAACCAATTTTTATGATGATTAGTGCTGGCAACACCTATCCAGCTATCCTTTAAGTGTAGCTTTTCAACAAATGCCCTGGCATAAGAGATGTCACAAAAGAAAACAACCCTGCAACCCTCTTTTGGAAGGATATAATCTCCAAGCTCCTCAGGGGAAATATTCTCTTTATGATTAAGACAAAAATATGCCTCCCCGGGAGATCCTTCTTTCCCGTGGCCAAGAAGATAAACGAGAAGGAGGTCATATCCTTTTCCCTCTAGCCAGGACGTGATCCCATTTCTCACAACTGACAGATTCGGATCTTCGTCAACCACCTCACTATACCGCCCAGGTATTTTGAGATAATAGATATCATCATCCAGACCGGTTGTTGAGATTTGTTTTAACTAATCCATTTCATCCGATTAATGCGTCACTGAACTCATGAAGAGCATAGATACGAAATTTAAAATATTAAGCATCTCTGACTCCATAGCCTTGGCGTTTTAAACCTTTTCAAAATATAATTGTAATAAGATAATCTTTTGCCCATTTAGATAGCAATCAAATATCCATATCTATTTGATTCCTTTCTAAATAATTCCGTAAGCAAACAAGAAGACCTATAAAAAATTTTACAGATTTCCTTTTATTAAAAGATTTATCTTTCACCCCTGACAACTCCTGTAATTTTAGTTTTTCCCGTGCATAATCTGTTAATTCTAATATCATATCAGGTATTTCTTTAGTTTTTTCCTTTGATATTTCAAAACGTTTCGGATTAATAAGAACTAAATATAAAATTAATGCCCTGTTTTCCAAATCATTAATATTTAATTCTGAAAGCGGTTTTTCTAATTCCTGTATTAGAAAATTAGGTGTATTAATGTTATGAATTAAATCATCAGACCTTTTTTTTACCTGTCTGCTTATTGGAATAAGATTATACCGTTCTATTAATTTTTTAATATAATTGTCCTGATCTTTTCCGGATAACATACATAATACTCTGTACTGAAACATCAACACTAATTTTTCTATCCTATTATTTACATACACTCTATCACCTTTATTAAGAACTAAAATAAAAATTATCCAATTTTTGATTTAATATAATTTAAATGGTTATTGAGTTAACTCAATAATCATTTATAATTTTCAATTTAATTAATCACCCATTTCAGCATATATTGTTGTATTTCAGTTAGAGAATACTATGGAATTTAGAAATCTACTTAGTTTAGAACATCTTAAGTATGATAAAGACATAGTTAATATTTATAATATAAGTTGAAATAAAGTGTTTATATAATTAGGTTTTAGAATGTAAAATATATTTTTATGTTGAAACTACCTAAATACTAAAGAATGGAAGCAATCTCATCATCGAAGCACTAATTATTGCTGTAACAATTACTCCAAATTCAATGTCATTAAGTTAAGGAACATACAATTGAGTATTTTAAAAAATTTATCAATAGAGCAAGTCTAATGTATTGCAAAATAAGAGAAAAAGAGTATAATAGTGAAATCATATTCTGCAGAGCAGGCCTTATAAACCTTATTATTTTAGGAGGAAGAATATGTCTCAGCAAAATCAAGAAAGTCTCAAAGTCGGCACTGGACTTGCTTTGCGAATTATGTGCCAGACTGATTGATTTTATCAAGAAAATCATCACCTCGCAAGATTTTATTTCCCGCCATAAAAGATCATCAAAATACTTTAGCAGAACCAGGAGCCTTCCATTTATCACTGTTGTATTATTCCTCATGAATCTTTTAAGGTCATCC
>JBLIRO010000126.1:0-9405 GCA_049472335.1 bacterium
TTATGATCGTCATCCCAATAGCCAAATATGTTGGCCAGATCAGTCTTCCCGTCGCCATTAAAATCGCCGGCCACCCACTTCTGACTATCCCAAAACCATCCCTGCTCACGGGACCACCAGTTATAGGTAAAACTGGTTCCAGTAGTAAGATGCACATCGATACCAGTCTCATTATGATCGTCATCCCAATAGCCAAATATGTTGGCCAGATCAGTTTTCCCGTCGCCATTAAAATCGCCGGCCACCCATTTTTGTGTATCACAGAAGTAGCCTTGCTGAGCAGCCCATGGTTGCATTTCAAAGATATTAGGTTCATTGATAAAAAAATTTGCCATAAATATACAATCCCATAGCATAGTGTCTTTCCAAGCTTCTTCAGAATCCGTTCGCTCCCAGGCCCACTGGGATTTATGCGAGTTCTGTATATCTTCTATTGTAGCGGGGCACAGATCCAAAGACAGGTCCATTACCTTTACTGTAGCGCCTTCATTGAGATAGGCAAAAAAGGGATTTTGTGGCTCTTTCTCAGCAAGTATTGCAGATGCTCCATTTAGTATTACCGGATCTCCACGATCCAGCATCCGCATTAATAAAATCCTAACGCCATTTAAATGTTGAGGAAAACCAGCTTTATCAATTGCTATATTTAATAAAATCTTTTCAGTAGTATCTTTTGCCAGATAGCTTCCCAGAATTATTGCTGCTTCTTCTTCCGCCACTAAATCCAATCCATTTAATGGAACTAACAATTTTAATAGATTAAAAAATTCCAGATACTTATACCGATATCCTAATAATACTTTTAAAATAATGGAATTATATTCTTCAATGCCTTCCTGTGCATCAAGCCCAAATGCGTGAGCTGTTTCCCCTATAATATCAGCATCAAGCGGTCTAACAGTACATTCCCATGAGTCGCAAATTTGTGGTAATCCTCTCATAACACATTTATTTTTCTCTTCTTCTGATATTCCGCATACCCACGGAAAGAATACCGAACAAGGGGGTAGGGTATCTCCATATCGCAAAAGACAAGGTCTGTTATTTTCAATCCAATTTAGCCATCTGGACAAAGCACAAGTATCCCCGGTTTTGGCTACGTATAGTAAGACTCCTAAGCTCATGTCGGGTGAAAACGATTTTGAATCATCACTATCCCCCATACCTCCATTATTGTTCAGCGCACGAATTGGAGAACGCCAGAATCGACCATCCGGAGATTGCGCACGCCTTACACCATCACAGCCACGCTCATCTCCTGAGGCACATAGCAAGCCATTAAACAAGGTCATATCACCATCATCGCAATCATAATTGCACTTCTTCAGAGGTTTAGACGGATAAGGTTCTACAAGAACATTATTTATTACGGTTGCCGGGCAATAACATGCCTCTTGCTCCCACAAGGATTTAATTGTCCAAACATCAGCCGTTGCTGTGGAACAAATAAAGATCCAAACCATGATGAAGTAATAAATTTTTTTCCACATAATTTTTCCTCCTTTTTGTTTCGGATCTAGCACCCAAGTTCGTTTTTCTTGTTTTTGGAGTATATCTCATGTTTTCCCTGTTGGGGAGATAATGGAATTAGATATCTCATCCGGTTTCCAGAAGCACATTAAAATGGCTGCAAGGGATGCAAGCAAGGCACCGAAAAGAAACGGCGCTGATGGTCCCAAGCCGGTCCATGGACCAATCCCTTGCCAGAGAATACCTGCAACCAGGGAAGCAGGAAGATCCAAAAAACCAAGGACGGAATTATAGATACCATACGCTGTTCCCCGGTACAAGGCAGGGACGATATCCGAAATCAGGGCCTTGGCGGTTCCATAGGACATTCCATAGTAAATGCCATACATGGCATAAAGGATAAAGATATGACCACTTGTTTTTGAAAAAGCAAATCCCAGATAAATGAATGAGTAAATGAACCACCCGCTAATGATCATTTTCCGCCGTTCGATCCTGTCCGATAGTGATCCGGCAGGCGTGGAAACAGCAGCATATACTATGTTGTACATGAGGAGCATCCACAGTATCCCGTTGACGCTCACTCCCCGTTCCTGAGCCAGCAATATGAGAAATGCATCGGATGAATTACCAAGCTCGAAGATACCAACAATTACCATAAGAAGCATAAATGACCTTCCCATTGAGGAAAATCCAGACATTGAATACGCTTCCCGGGAGGAAACAGTTACGTCCCGGGCCCCAATTACCAGAGTCAGGACAGACAAAAAGGCGGGTATCAAACTGATAAGAACGATTATTCTGAAAATGCTTCCCGTAAGCCGGCTGATGTCACCATGGGTCAGAAGGATCGTGATCAGGGCAATGCCTATGCCGAGCGAAGCACCCGCGGTGTCTGCTGCCCGGTGAAAACCGAATGCCAATCCGCGCTGTGATGCTGATACGGAATCAGCCACCAATGCATCGCGGGGAGCAGTTCGGACACCCTTCCCTACACGGTCTGTCCAGCGAACGCCGGCTACCACGCCCCAGCTATTAGCCACATAAAGAAACGGTCTGGATATTGCTGAAATGCCATAGCCTGCTACCGCCAGCCACTTGCGATGATGGAGCCGGTCAGAAAACCACCCGGAAAATACCCGGAGCAGGCTGGATATAGTTTCTGCAATACCTTCGATAAGACCTATAAATACCGTCCTTACACCAAGGACGTTGGCAAGAAAAAGGGGCAGTATATTGTGAATCATCTCGCTTGAAACATCCATAAAAAAGCTTGTCAGGCTCAGCGCCCAAACATTGCCGGGAAGGGTTCGGATATGTCTCTTATCATTGAAATTTCTGTTCATGTCCTGATACTCTGAAAATAGCTGAAAAGGTTCAGTCTATCAGATGAAAGGGAAGGGACTGCATCCTTCTTGCTTTACGGATTATTTACATTAGCCTTCACTTTAAGCTCAGCCCGGTTTCCGGCATTCCTGATTAGTATCCAATAGCCATTGCCAGACAGAAGTTGATCCGATGCGAGGACACGTTGATATCCGTATCCCTTTGAATACTTGTAGATAACACCAATCTCACCGTCAACGACCGAGGCCCGGGCGGGATCGGTGCACCCTCCTATCATGTACCATCCATCCCCGGACAGATTGATGCTGTATTCATCTAAAACCCTGCCGGTCAGGGTGTAATCCTTGTTGCTATTTACAAGAATCCAGTATCCCTTTCCAGGCACTATATCCTCTTCCGCTTTTACTCTGACATATCCGGCTCCCTTTTGATAAGAATAAACAACAACAGCTTCAGGGAACAGGTTCGAAAGGAGGTTGGTGTCAGATATGACCGGGATTGATACCATACTCCAGCCTGCATCAAGCTCAAAGATAGCAGTCTTTGTCTTCGGGACATTGGGATCGTGATCATCAGGGTCCCCCCCCTTCAATGCTGTATATTCGGTGAAAAAGGCCGGGAGGCACAGGCAGAGGCTGTCTCCGCTAACCCCGTATCCGTCATGATCATGATCTTTATAGTAGTTTTTGCAGCCGACAGCCCCTGTCTCCAATACCACGCCGTTACAGTTGTCGTCGACGTCGTTGCAGATCTCCACAGCACCGGGATTCACCTTATCATCAGAATCGTCACAATCACCCTCGCCAATGGTGTATCCGTCGTTATCCTGATCGAAACCGGAGAGATATTTCCCCTCTATATAACCGTCGTAAAAAGACCTCCAGGGGCTCCACCCGGAACTGCGACCATGGGTGGTCACATAGATGTTCCCCTGATTGTCCGTGGCAAAAACCACGGGCACGATATCCTCTCCGGTCTCCTCCTGCCAGCGGCTCGCTGTCAAAGATTCGATCCGGAAGGGAGGGGGCTGAGTAGTGGAGGCTGAAGGAGCATAGAGCGAGGTAGTCCACTCCTGCCAGGCACCCCAGCCGCTCGCAGGATTACCGGAGAGCATCGTGCGTATCCAGAGGTGTCCGCTGGTGTCCACTGCAAACAGTTGAACCGCCTCGTCTTCGGTCCAGGCTGCATCTATGTCCACAATAAAGGCTGCCGGCGGTGTGCCGAAGTTGCTGGGCTGGGTCCATGCAGAACCCGGAATAGTCTGGGTCTGCCAGAGGGTCGAGATCCCTCCGGTAGAGGTTACCATGAAGGCCTGCTGCGTGCCGTCAGAACGGCGTATGGAGGTGACATTCCTGTAGGAGCCGGATGTGGTCAGGGACTGCCAGGCACCCCAGGCAGAGTCCGGCTGCTTGTTCAACCGTCTGCGCGTATATAGTCTCATGTTGTTTCCAATGATATAGATCTGGTTTGTCCCTTCCGCATCGTAAGCCGCATCCGCGTCCAGGAAACTACTGACCCCCGAAGGTTTGTCCATGATAGTCCAGCCGGCCCATGTGTTGTCTGTTTTGACCGCGTTGCTGTAAAGATTGCCGTTATTGCTGGTAATCAGGACCTGGGGCCTGGCATCCGTCTGGAGGAAGGCAGCTATGCGACGCGGTGTAGGGACCTCGCCCAGCCTGCAGAAGGGGGAAAAGACATCATCCACCTGGGTGCCCAAACGGTATCTGGTGACGATCATGCCCCTGTCCGAATCAATGGCAAACACCTGGGTGCGTGCTGTGCCATCCACAAAGCGGGCCAGAGCCACATTGGAGGCGAACCTGGGCGCGAACACGAAGCGTCTGGCGCTGGGACCCACATTGAGCCGGTCTAAAGACGGTCCCTGGTTGCCCACAGTTTCGCAGGTGAAATATTCATTCCAGGAAGCAGTGTAAACACTGTTATCCTGGCCGGTTACGAAGATGTCAATCCATTCGTTGCTCCGGGAGACAGGGCTGACACATGCCCCGGGTTGTACCTTCTGATTGATGATAGTACACCAGCAACACCATTTACCTGAGTCCGGTTCAAAGGCATTCTGGTAAACAGCCCCATCATACCCGGCTACGAATATGTTCAGCTTGCCTGCGCTTCTTGAGACGGCAGTAACAAAGGAATCCGACGGGAATTGCAGGCCGGAACTTATATTCCCCTGGTCCTGCCATACGTACCCGGTTTGTGATCCCCAGGCTGCCGAATGGATGCCTTTATCCTGACCGACCACAAAAACGTCCAGGTTGTCCGGCCCCCTGGCTACCCCTGAAACTGGGGCACCGGATGCAGCCTGAATACCGGGCATCATCCACCATCCATGCCAACTGGTGCCGTATGAAGGTTCCCAGGCCGCGGTATAGACCTTGCCGTCACTGCCGGTCACGAAGATGTCCAGCTTGTCCGCGCTTCTCGATACGGCACTGACGTATGTACGGGTTTGTGCCTGCAGGTTGAGGACCCGCCACCACCCCTGCCACTCATAATCTGTTTGTGATCCCCAGGCAGCGGTGTAGATGCCCCCATCCTGCCCCACCACAAATATATCCAGATTGTTAGGCCCTCTGGCAGCCACGGTCACGGGCGAGCCTGCCGGTACCTGGATATTGGAGATCCTCCACCATCCGTGCCAGCCATCCGTAAAAGATGGGTCCCACGCGGCAGAATAAACCCCTCCATCCTTACCAGTTACGAAGATATCCAGCTTATATTCGCTCCTGGACACAGCTCCTATGTATGAGCCTGGTTGAGCCTCAAGATTGAGTATCCGCCACCACCCCTGCCACTCATAGTTGGTTTGCGGTCCCCAGGCAGCGGTATAAATGCCGCCATCCTGCCCCACCACAAACACATCCAGGTGGTTCTCCCCCCTGGCAGCCACGGTCACAGGTGAGCCTGCCGGGACCTGGATGTTTGAGATCTTCCACCATCCGTGCCAGTAGAGAAAACAAGGGCCTCCGTGAATCACCCCTGTCAGGGAGTAGGTCAAGCCCGAAGGGTAAAAGATAGGCGATCCCGAGTTACCTCCGATTGTGGCGCAGTCAAAGAAGAGGTTGTCTTTATCAATCTTGTAGACCTTGCATTCCGGATCAATCAGCGCATACTGCCACCAGACATTTCCACCCATCTTGCTCACTCCACCGGGAGGAGCGGGCCCTGGGCTGAATAAATGCAACTCCCGGCCATATCCTGAAGACCTGACATCGCTGGGTGCGGACTGCAAGACGCCAATGCGCATGGACGGAAAACCGGTGACCGGACTTGCGAGGTGCCCGATGCCCCAGTCGGAGGCTACGTACTCGCCGCCTGTTTGCACTCTGGCGCCGACAACCACCTGGTCTATGGCAACGGAGAAAGGATTAGACCGCTCAGGATTGAAATTAGGATAGAAGTACAGGTTAGTCTGCCATGCGCCCGTATCATCCCAGACAAAACAGTGAGCAGCAGCGGCAATGTGATCCTGGTCGATCAATGTTGCCGTGCAACCGTTGTCCATGTAGCCGACAGCTCCCCAGGGTAAGGTAGTCTGTATCGGCATTTTTTCACGGTCATCCGGGCAGAATACTACTGCCGAACACCGGGTTGTCAGGATGTTGAAAACGGATATCAGGCCCAATCCAAATGTCAAGGTAATTTTAAAAAATGTGCTTCTCATGGCCATTACTCCTCATTTGAATGGAATTTAGACACTATCCATGGAGTGATGAAGGGAGATACTTTTTTTATGATTGAATAATTATATTATATCCAATTGGATAGATTAGTATCAATAGGTTATGTTAATTTCTTATTCGACTTTTCTGCCTTTTTTCTTTTTATGCCAATTATAGCATATATGGCCTCAACCCAGGTTGTATAATTGTCTCTTTTTATTCTCTCTCTTCAATAAAAATCTTATTTTTTGTACACCTTTATTTTACCGAAATTTTGAGTTGTTTCATTGATAATTTCAGATGTAAGTATATTTCAAAAATTACAGTACATTTCATCTGATAACATTATGTTATCTTATAAAAAGTCCCGAGGAAAAAATGATGGATAAGTAAGATTAGTAAACAACGGCCCTTTTTGATCTTTATAAATACTCTTTTATCTCTAATTCACTACAATAACATCAATAGCCTGCAACCCTTTCTCTCCATGTATGACATTATATTCAACTCTGTCTCCCTTATTCAGCCATCGGGCTTCAAGAAGAGCACTATGGTGCACAAAAACATCTTTCCCATAATCCGGTTCAATAAAGCCAAATCCTTTGTCTTTATTATAAAATTTTACTGTTCCTGTTTCGCGCTTTTCCATTATTTATCCTATTAAAAATTTGATTAAAAAACATCACTTATTCCCCTATCATTAAAAATCCTGTATAAATTTTTACCGGATAAAGCAATGTACAGGAAGACTATAAAAATCGAATAGACTCAAATCGTGAATACTGTCTTGGAACTGCCAAAAGCATTGAATCCGGCAAACGCTTTTCTTTGTTTTGCTTAGGATATATTGCTGATAAGGTATTTGCAAGTCTCATGAAATCCGGCCTCAGGAAATTAGGACCTTGCTCTTGCTCTTTCTATATAAGTGACCGATTAAAGAAACTTCGTTTATTGGGATATTATATAATTTAAGAGGAAGTGATAATATTGGAAATAACTCAGGTAAAAGTTATCTTTGACATCAGGTTATTTATATAACTAAATCTCCTCCTTAATCTATATTTTCTTAATCCACTGCATAGCATGGCATTAGCAGCCCTGATCAAAAAACGGGTTCCCTTTGCCATCTGCCCCGGTAGTGCCATCAAGTTTCTCATAATGCTTTTTAACAAAAAAAAGATTAAACATTGTTTTTTCGAATCACCTGACATATATAACATCGGTTCATTATTTTCTTTACGGGTCAACTTGATTTGGCTATCCAAGGTATAGGCAAACCATTTATTCTCCATAATCTTTTTAATCAGATTATCATAACCGCTGATCTCTTTTTTTATCCTTTTTCTTAGTTCCGGAGAAGGCGCCTTTGACAGCATTATTTTAAGATATTTGGTTATGAATTTGATTTTTTGAAAGATCGTATATCTTTCTTCATTCGAGATCTCATCTGTTAATTTTTTAGATAAATTCAGTCTCGTTTCCTCCATTAAATCTAACTCGCCGGAATCGAAAAATTTAATGTCTTCGAGAGATGACGAGGGTATCCTGATAAAGATATCAGCCACATCCTGCAATCTATACACCTGAGTTATTTTTAAAAATGTCTCCCAGAATGAAGGCATTTTTTTCGATCCCATCTCTGGATTGCTTTTCGCCCATAATACCTCATCGGGATACAAATCCAAAAAGTGTGAAATATCCGCTCCTGAGATAAGTATACAATGCAGCTTAATATTTCCGAGCCGCTCTTCCATATTTGGTGGAATATCTGCAAGACCATCCGTAATAATAAGGATCTCGGCCTGTTTAAATTCAGGGTCCGTCCTTATATCCTCTGCCGCCTTTAGTATTGCCTCGGATATTTTTGTCTCATAACATTCAAAGGTATTCAAATCCATTATATATTTAATTAAATCCTTAATCTCTCCTGATTTTCTAATCCTTAATAATGGTCCCATTGCCTGGTTAAAATACCGGAAATATATTTGAGGATTTTCTCTTTGAACATTTTTGAGATATTCAAGACAGATGGCCTTAGCGGTAAAGATCTTGTTAAATTTCTCTCCATTCATGGAATATGAATTATCAAGCAGAATGTAGATCTTTTGTTTTCTGTTCAATTCACTTTCTCTTCCATTGACGAGTTCCGAAACGGAATATCCATCAGGGGTGTTAAATTCTTTTTTGAAAAGCTCTCGGTTCATAAGTTTTTTATAAAACACCTCTTCCAGATTGGTTATAAATTCCCTCGGCAAGATATGCGATATCTGATGAACGGAGTTTATCCTGCCTATATCAACAGATTCCGACATGTTTGATTTAACGATGGTTTCACTTTTTTCGTTCTCTTTTTTAATACAATCATTCGAAAAGATCTCTTTTCTTTCTAAGAGAGGCGCGAAATGGCCCTTAATAGGAAATGAGCTATTCGAGCTGAAAAGACAGCGGGCTATATAGAATATCTTCATCCAATCCTTCGGAAGTTCATTACTTCTCTGAAGGATATCAGAGTTTATATCCGGTTCAAAAAAATTTAAATGATCGATTATTTCATTCATAGGATCGTGAAGTCAGAGCTTAAGATATTGACAACAAGTCTATAGAAAACCAAAATTTCATGATTGTTTTACCTGAATCTCATAAAATGTATCGATATCCTTTTCAAAACCTTCTATAAGCTCCAGGGTCTCTTTTTTAGTAGCCATGTCTTTCAGCAAGGCGCAGCTTTCCTGAAATATGTCAAGGATATAAGCCAATCTTATTTTGTTGGAACGAAAGCCCAGCCTGTTTACAAATTTTGTTAATCTGTTTTTTATGCTCTGCTCAATAAAGGCCTGTTCAATCTTATAAACAATAAAAATGAAATTTTTGTGCTCCACCAGGGCCTTGGGATCTTTGGAAGATT
>JBLIRO010000127.1:0-9105 GCA_049472335.1 bacterium
AAGACCATTGCGTGCTGGACCCTGTAAGGGATATATTAGAGTATTGGGGCCAAAACTCGCTGAAAAATTGGTATAATCCCGTTGGTTGGTTAAGCATGCCAAGAGATTGCCCCCACAACCATTTTCCTCCGGATGCGTCGTACCAGTAATTGGTCCAGTCCCAGGGAGCCTGTTTGTTGGATTCATATGAGATGCCCTGGGCAAAGGCGTTTGTGGCAAAGAATATAGTTGCCAGTAAAAATAAAGAAATGATAAAACTTATTGATTTTTTGAATTTTCTTTCCATTGTAAATCTCCTTAAACTTGACAACCTCGTGAAAAGTCATTGAGGAGCGCATCTGGGATTTTTTGCAGAAGGCTCTTAGCGAAGCAAAGCGAGCTTTAGAGCCTTCAAAAAATTACATTAAGCTTTGAGGTGACTTTTTATGAGTTCATCAAACTTATATTTAAATAAAATCCATATGGATTCTTTGAATAATCTCTTTTATTACCTCCATATGTTCCACTTCCGTCTGAATTTTATGAAAGAAAATTGGAAACCTCTTAGGCAAACCTGCTTATGATTTGATATTTTTGAAAAAAATAAAGGTAAATGACGATAACAAAGATTCTGCCATTGTTCGGAAGCATTAGCAAACAACCATTTATAAGTTATTCAGGATTCATGCTCAAAGGACTGTAAGAAAGCACTGATTAGAACCATTACTTTCCTTTATAATAAAAGTATATTCTTTCCGATCAATGTTGTCAATGTAAGTTTATGTCTGCTCAACCATGTCCTCAAGACAAAGGATTTTTACTCTCGCTTTAAGTCCATTTAAAAGAATCTTGTCTAAATTTTCCCCTCTTTTAGCTATTCCTTTATTTTCTTTTAAAAATACAAATAACAGGAGATCTGAATCAGAAAGGTAATAAATATATATCTTTAACATTGAAGTATGAAGTTATGGGTTAAAAGGCTTTAATCAGAATATAGTAGAAATAAAAAAGATGATGAATAGGTCTCAATCAAAAAGACCATTTTTTGCTCTATATTCTTAAAGGTAGACGCGGATTTACCTTGTAAAAATATACGCCGCTTGACACTTGAAATTATTTATTATAGTATGATAGCATTAGCTCGATATATATATTATTTATAATTAGAGATCCTTCATTAAATGCTTTTTCAATTGCTTCCAGAGATTTTCCTCCGAATTCAGTATCAGGCAAAGAGGCATAAATCATAACAACTTGTTTTCCTGCATAGAAGTATTCGCATAACTTTTGTTAAGACAATATTCAAAGAGAACTTAGCATAAGATGAAAAGGAGAATAATTTACAAGAGAGGAAAGATAAGAAGAGTAGTTGAAATAATCTAAAGACACCAAAAAGCAACCCAAATATGACAAATTCAGGTACACTAATAGTGTAAGATATTGGTGGGGTGAATCTCGATAACTGGATACTATTATATCTTTTATGCTCATGTGATACCTTTTTGATTATATCTTTATACTTAAGGTATTACATTTCTTTGAGAATGTCCGTCCGGTCCCTTTATTGTATATTTTTAAAGTATATTTTATAATTTCTCTTAAATAAGATAAAACTTACTTAAAAAGCATGGGAGGCTTAGAACATGATTAAGAGGAAAATATACTTATTGTTTATATGTATTGCATTTGTTTTCTTCACGATTCTATCTCCCGCTTTGTCTCAAGACGTTGAAGTATGGACAACCCTTGGCCCTTATGGCGGACATATCTATGATATTGCCATCGATCCAACTAATCCCGACAAAATGTTCGCTGGAAGCTACAAAGGAGACGGACTCTTTGTGACTTTAGATGGTGGAAACAACTGGCAGCCCGTGGAAACAGAGAGTTTATATGAAAACGAAGACACCTTCAAAAACCATGCGGTTTGGGCGGTGAAAATCGCTGCAAGCAATAATAATGTGATCTGGGTCGCACATAATATCTGGGTGGAAAAGAGCATGGATGGCGGGCAGACCTGGACTCACATAAGAAATGATACTATGCAGCAAAATTGCGATAATTGTGGTGGTAAAGACGATGGATTCCGGTTTTGTTACACCCTGGCAGTGGATCCTTCAGATCCTCAGACAGTTTATGTCGGTACTGGAGGACCATTGTCTTCCTATTCACCGGGGGCTATCTTCAAAACCTCTGATGGCGGAGTAACGTGGACAAAATTGAATATCAATCACGGGCCTTTTGCAGATACGGTTTATTCTTTTATTGATATATCCATTGATCCTAATAATCCTGATATTGTATATGCACTTACAAGCGCATTTGGAACACATCCAGTCTATACGTGGTTTGGGACGGTTTTTTACAGCGAGGATGGGGGGGAAACGTGGGGCATCGATCCTTATGGAGACTGCATTTTCTCATTGGATTTCACTACCTACGAAATTGAAGTTCAACCCAATGATCCCAATTCTGTATTTCTTGGGACATACTTAGGCATACTCTGGTTTTATAATGCCTCGAATCCAGATGATCTTCAGTTTGCCCAGCTTGGTCCCTGGGCTGATTATAGTTTTGGAGAAGTGACGGCATTGACATTTGATCCGCAAGATCCGAATACTTTTTACGCATCCTGGAAGAGCCATGAGCCCAACAGCGTTCCAACAGTTGTAAGAACTACTAATAGTGGCTCTGATTTGGATTTTTATGATGTCGATTATTGTTTTGATGTCCTTGCCGTTCATCCGACAAACAATCGGATTATTTTTGGTGGAGACATGTCTCAAGGAGTATGTAAAAGTGAGGATTACGGCAAAACCTGGGACCAGATCTATAATGGAATAAATGCTATCATTGTCTATGATGTACAGGTTGATCCTAGCGATCCAACCCACCTGATCGCGGGAACAGTATCAGGTATTTATGAAAAAAAGGGAACAGGAAACTGGGAAAAGCTTATTTCAGGCAGCTCTCACTCGCTCACATTCCACCCAACGGACAGCCGGGTAATTTATGCCGGAATAGATAATTTCTTTGCAAGGACAGAAGATGGCGGGAAAAACTGGGAGTTAAGCCATAAACTACCTGAGGAGTTTAACACTGTCATGGATATTGCCGTCGATAGTTCTGTTGATCCCAATCCAATATATATAGCGGCCAGTTCTGGTATTTCCGGAGCAATTCTTAAAAGCCTGGACAATGGTGATTCCTTTTCACTGGTTTTGAATGAGCTAAACTCCGAGGGTTATAAACATGCATACAATGCTGTCGCAATTGATCCATCTGATAGTCGACACATTTTTGCCGGCACAGGAAATTTTTATGAAAAAAAAGTTCTGGGCGATCTTTGGGAGAGTGCGGATGCCGGAGTCAACTGGAGAAGGACAGCTCTTAACGACGTTGTTATAAATGATCTTGTTTTTGATCCACAGAATCCTGATATCATGTATGCTGGATGCGGTTATAGTGGTGGTACGGAAATCCCTTTATATAAGAGCGTGGACAGGGGGGCCACATGGAAAGCTTCCTCTGAAGGAATCATGGGAAAAGCAAAGCCGCTCTATAGTATTTGGGGAACATCTTCGACAAACGTGTTTGCTGTAGGCACTAACGGCACTATTTTACACTATGACGGCACTGCATGGACTACTATGAACAGTGGAACAACACAGTCGCTGTATGAGATCTGGGGAACCTCTTCGGAAGATATATTTGCTGTGGGATCGGAAGGTGCTATTGTTCATTTTGATGGTTCGGCATGGTCTGAAATGATAAGCGGAACAGACAAAGACCTGAATGGAGTTTGGGGGACATCTGCAAAAGATGTTTTTGCAGTCGGAGCCGGCGGCACTATTCTTTATTACAATGGCAATACATGGTCTGAGCAAATTAGCAATACAACAGAACAACTTAATGATGTGTGGGGAAGTTCTACAACACATATCTTTGCAGTTGGGAATAGTGGTACTATCCTCAGACTTTACGAGGGTGAATGGAATCTCATGAGCAGTGGTACAACTGAAAAACTTTCGGCTTTATGGGGGACGTCTTCAACAGATATTATCGCTGTAGGAGGTTCCGGCATTATCCTTCGCTTTGATGGTGATAACTGGTCTTCTGAAGACAGTGGTGCGAGAAAATGCTTGAATGATATCTGGCTAAATTCTGCATCGGATATTTTTGCAATTGGCGATTCAGGTGCCATGCTTCACTTTAATGGAACTGAATGGACGATAACAGACCTTGAAATAAAAGAATGTTACACAGGCATCTGGGGATCCTCTTCAAAAGATGTCTTCGCGGTAGGCCAAACTGGTGCTATAATCCATTATAATAGCAGTGTATGGTCTGCCATGAAAAAATCTGGTAGTCCTTATAATGCTATTGCTGACCTTGCACTTCACCGTGAAGATACGAATATTGTTTATGCCGCAACAGTACATGCCGGAATTTATATTTCGCCCAACAAAGCTGGAGAGTGGCTAAATCTTGGCATACCTGACTATGACGTGTTCGCCATCTCAGCAGGATCTCTCTATGCGGCTACCGAAGGTGGTCTTATACAATGCACCGGGACTGGTGTTATTGCCGGAAGCGTTACAGATGCACTTACTAATAAAAGTATCAGTAATGCAAGGATTTTTACTGACCTTGGAATCCAGTGTTTATGTATTGACGGAGATTATATGATGATCTCACCTGCTGGTGTTTTTGACGTTATCGCCTTGGTTGATAATGATGATGTGGAAATTAAAAATGATATTTCCGTATACGGTGGTAATGTTTCCTGGGTAAATTTCCTATTGCATAGCGATGAACCAAGGGGCTTGCATAATGTTACTTCAATGCAGCAATCCACTTCGAATGGTGGTGATTACTGTATGATAGCTACCGTCGCTTATGATTCGCCACTTGCGCAACAGGCAGGGAGTATTCAAGGATTGAGTAAATGGCTTGCATGTTTTTGTATATTAATAATAATCTGTTTTTTCATGATCTTTCGATCTAAATCCATATTTATTCTCTTTATACTCATTATTATTTTTCTTATTTTTTCAGATCAAATTGCCTATGGAGCAACAATATTTGAGCAAATAGGGATTGCCTCATCACCGGTCCCTGTCGGATCGGGGGCGCGAGCCTTGGGTATGGGGGGAGCATTCATAGCTATTGCTGATGACGCTACGGCTGCCTCTTGGAACCCAGCAGGACTTATACAATTGGAAAAACCGGAATTTTCTATTGTAGGTGCCTATTTAAAAAGGAAAGAGGAGTTTTCTTCGGCAATTCACCCTGAAAGTAGTAATAAAGGTAAAACTGATAACTCTCATTTGAATTATTTCAGCTTAACATATCCATTTCGTTTTTATAAAAATATGGTAGTTTCGATAAACTATCAGCGACTCCTTGAATTCCAACGGTTCTTTAATTACCGGTGGGACTATTCTGGGAGTGGACTGGATCTTATCCAGGATATACATTTCCGCCAAGATGGTTATGTCGGCGCCCTGGGGATTGCCGGAGCTGTTGAGATTAGCCCCAGGCTTTCATTTGGAGCGACTTTAAATATCTGGACAGACGAACTCATGTGGCGGAACGGATGGGATGAAGCCTATACTAACCACTCTACCGGGAAAGAATCAGGTGTACCAGTAATATTTGACACCCATTATCGGGATGAATATTCCTGTTTTCGTGGTATCAATTTAAATTTAGGCCTTTTGTGGGAAATAAACAGATTTTTTATTCTTGGGGCTGTGGTTAAAACCCCTTTTAAAGCTACACTTTTCCATAAGTTTAGCTTTATGCAAAGTAAAATATATGGTTCGCCGGTTAACACCACAATAACAGACCCTCCGGTTAATTGGACGGAGGAAGTGGAACTTAAAATGCCGATCTCATATGGATTGGGATGGTCCATGCGATATTCCGACACTATGACAATCGATGTGGATATCTACAGAACACATTGGAGCGATTATATCTTAACTGACGATCAGGGCAATAAATTCAGCCCTATCGATGGACGCCCGGAGAGCCAATCCAATGTAAAGGATACCACACATATCCGTGTCGGTGGAGAATATCTCTTTATCAATCAGCAAAAAAGGATAGTGGTTCCAATCAGGACAGGCCTTTTTTTAGACCAGGAACCATCCCATGGGGACTCAAAAGATTTTTATGGTATTGCTGCCGGAGCAGGGATAGCTTATAAAAGTTTTATCGTTGATGCAGCCTATCAACTAAGATGGGGGAATAATGTGGATACAGGGAATTTGATTGATACATCAGAAGCTGATATTGAAGACCATAACTTCCTTTTTTCGATTATTGTGCATTTTTGATGTGATGAGCAATGAAGAATTTGGAAGGAGTGAAATAAAAATGATGAAATACTACCAGATTTATAATACTTTCTTTACCATAAAAAGAATTATCTTTGGTGTGGCGGCTGTGTTTACAGTGTTCTTTATCCTTTCTCAATTCGCTTTAGCTCTTGATGGCCCTGTGCCCGATACCGGACAAATAACCTCCTATACAGATACCTTTGGTGAAGATTCGGACTATACTATCAATCCGCCTTCATATACCAAACTGGATGAAAATAGAAATGAGGTAACGGGGCCTGGCCCGTGGGTTATGATACGAGATAATGTAACCGGCCTGATTTGGGAGGTAAAGCAGGATAAGGATGATACGGCAGATTATAGCAATCCTCATGATGCAGATAATACCTATACCTGGTATGACAGCAATCCTGATACCAATGGCGGATTTGCCGGTTTAGAAGGAGACGGAACAGATACCGAGGACTTTATCAATGAACTGAATGCAGGCAGCGGTTTTTGTGGTTATACTGACTGGCGACTTCCGACAATAAAGGAATTAAAATCAATTAGTGATAGTGAATTTTATGATCCTTCCCTAAATAAGGATTTTTTCCCTTTTACACATTCCTCCCATTATTGGTCCTCAACTACAAAGGCTCAACATGTGGGTCGTGCATGGCAGGTAAATTTTTATTCGGGGAAGGTCGGAGATAGTCATAAATCTGAGAGTAGTCACCACGTGCGTGCTGTTCGGGGGGGGCATAATGTGCCTTTTTCAGCCTTTAAGGATAACGGTGATGGTACGGTCACCGACACATTGACCGGGCTGATGTGGTATCAGGAAGAATGGGGAGAGAATAAAAAATGGGGAGATGCTTTGACTGATTGCGAAAATTTAAGCTTTCCTGATAGTAATCCCTATAATGACTGGCGTTTGCCAAATGATAAGGAACTTCAATCTCTGGTTGATTACAGCAAATACGATCCTTATGACACGAGAGCGATTAATTCTTCTTTTTTCCCCTCATCTCAAACAGTCTACTGGACATCTTCCGGCGCTGCCGATGCGACGGACTTTAATATTCCAAAACTTTGGTCGTGGTGGGTAACATTTGCGAGCGGGGGCGTAGCTTCCGGTGATATTAATAGTCTTTGCATTGTTCGTCCTGTACGTGGCGGGCAAAATCAGGTATCAGATCATTTAATCATTTTGTCTCCACGCCAAGCCGATTTTCTGGCACCAGGAAATGTGCAGACAATTAAATGGAACGAGGCAGGCATCCCCGGAAATGTAAAAATATCATGTTCCAGTGACGGTGGAAGAACTTATGATGAAATTGTTGCCACCACGGAAAATGACGGAATATATGACTGGACTGTGAATGCAACTGAATCTGTCAACTGTATGCTGAAAATCGACCCACTTGAAGCAGGACATGAACACAAGGGGACTACCCTAGGGCTTTTTGCAGTTATCTCTCCTGATGTTACTGTAAATGTCGCATCGAGTCTTGCCACCACCGAAGAAGGAGGTTCTGATTCATTTACGGTAAAGCTCACCACAAGGCCTAAAAGCAGCGTAACCATGAGTCTTTCATCAAGTGACCCCAACGAGGCCGTAGTTTCGCCCTCAAGCATTACATTTGTACCTGCCGGATGGGGTGCTGAGCAGACTGTAACAGTTACAGGCGTAGATGATGATATAATTGACAACGATCAAGATTTTTTGGTCATAATTGGACCAGCAGTTACATCTGACAATAATTACAATGGATTGGACCCTGACGATATCCCGGCTATCAATATAGATAACGACTCGGCTGGGATTATCGTCGGTTTGATTAGTGGAGAGACAACCGAGACTGGCAAAAAAGCGTCATTTCAGATAGTGCTAAACAGCCAACCTACGGATGAAGTATCAATAAACCTCAGCAGTTCTGATATGACGGAAGGAACAGTTTTACCTTTAATGATTACATTTAATCCTGCCGATTGGAATACTGAACAAAGCGTTACGGTTAAAGGTGTGGATGATAATGAATTTGACGGTGATCAAAATTTCACTGTTATCCTCGCACCGGCTGTTTCAAACGACAATGATTATAACGGACTGGATCCGGATGACGTGGCAGTGATAAATATGGATAATGAAAACATTAGCATTAAAGGGGACAGTGGCAGCGATGACGAGGGTGGTTGTTTTGTCACAACCTTAATAATATATAAATCTCCATAAATCATAAACCAAGAATTTACTTTTCTCCAATATAATAAGGAAATATAGAATAAAGCCGCCATCCCGGATATGGCAGACGTTTTTACATAATCACATGCACAATACCTTTTCCATAGGTCTCTTTATAGTACCAACAGCAACATTCAAAATCCTGTTCGTTTGTGTCATTATCTGACACAAAAGGAAAATATAATCCATTTCAATGTAACAATGAATCCGACTGCTGAGTTGACTGCTCAACAAGTTATAGAGGCATGTCCATGGAATACAACACCGAACTATTTATTAAGGGATCGAGATAAGATCTATGGCGGTTACTTTCAAAAGCGGATTAATCATATGGGAATAAACGAGGTAATAACGGCTCCTCAATATCATTTATTGTCTCATGTCAAATACTTTAAAAATATACTCATTAAGTTTTTCTTATAGCTTTATGCTTACTCTTATGAAAATCTTAGAATTTCTACTTAGATTATAAAGCACAATTCCCTATTAGCACAATTCCCTATTATTGGTTCTTAAATTTGGATATTTTCTGTCAAAATTTCCTCTGATTTA
>JBLIRO010000128.1:0-9076 GCA_049472335.1 bacterium
TGCTTTGGTCAGAGTATATCTAATGTGAGAAAAAAAACTGCTGCTCATGGGACGGCGTTTCTGTGTAATTTTAACCTGTCCTTCAATCCTGATGATACTTGGATCCTGCCGGAAGCATCAACAATCATCCCTTCGACTCCAGGCATGCTCTCAATCAGTTTCATCCCTTCATCAGGCCCCATTACAAAAACTGCTGTCGATAATATGTCGGCGTCAAAGGCTTCCATATATGCTATTGATACACTTTTACATCCCCGGGCGGGCTGGCCGGTCTTAGGGTCTATTATATGATGGTATTTAATCCCATTAAAAACGATATACCTTTCATAATCCCCTGATGTTACCAGGGCCATATCCATTAATTGTATAGTGGCAATAACCCCTTCTGAATTTTCAGGGTCTTGAATACCAATATTCCAGGGTACTCCGTCCGGCTTTTTGCCAAAAACTCTGAGATCCCCGCCAGCATTTACTATCCCGGCCACTATACCTGATTCTTTCAGCTTTTCCACTGCCTTATCAACCGCATATCCCTTGGCCGCCCCTCCAAGATCCAGACTCATACCCTCACGATCCAGTTCTATCGTGCCATTTTCTTTATCAAGATGAATACCAGTATACCCGACAAATTTAATGGCGTTTTTTATGTCTTCCTCTTTCGGAATATCTTTTTCAACCTGATCAAATTGCCATAATCTAGTAACAGGATTGACGGAGATATCAAATGCACCATTGGTAAGCCTTGAATATTCCTGGCATACTTCTATAATATCAAATAGCTCATCAGGGACCTTCATGGACTTTCCTACCGAATTTTTTCCTATTCCATCTAACAAACTCCCGGATTTCCTTGCACTCATCCCGTCCTCTACATCTTTTATAACCTCAAATGCATCGTTCATTGCTCTATCCGCAATTCCGGAATCATTCGTAACTGCTTTTATCTCAACGAGCGTATCCATCAAAAATCTGGAACGCTGATAAATTCTTTGCGAATTCTCCGGATTAGAACACGAAAAAATCAATAAAAAGGAAACAAATATGAATAGAAATATAATATAAGAGGGAAAAAGAGCAGGAAGACGATTCAGGTTTCGGGATATGAAATCAAAATTCCCTTTCGACAATATAATCCGCAATTGCCAGGAGAGCCTTTTTGGCTGAAGAATCTTCAAAATTGTCCAGAGTCTTTTTAACTTTATTGATTTTCTGTCGCGCACGCTCTAAAGTGTATTCACCACCCTTATGATGTTTTACAAGGCTAAGTGCCCAAGCCAATTCTGAGTTACCCATCGGAAGAACTTTCATTATTTCCTGTAGTCTGGCCCGATCTTCACTGTTTGCCAAGGACATGGTTCTAATAAGAGGAAGAGTCGCATTACCGCTTCGAAGGTCGTTTCCAGTAGGCTTGCCTAGTTTTTCCTCTTTCGCGAGGAAATCAAGTGCATCGTCAACCAATTGAAACGCCACCCCAACCTGTGTGCCAAAAGATTCCAGCGACTCCAGCAGATGGCCGTCGAATCCACCCAATATCCCGCCTATCCTGCAGCATGCCGCTATAAGGGAAGCTGTTTTTTTTGTGATGATGAACATATATTCTTCTTCTGTCAAATCGGTTACACCTATTTTGTGAAGTTGAAAAATCTCTCCATTCGTAACATTGGCAGTTGCAGAAGAGACCGTGGACATTATTGAATAATCTCCGTCTTTTACAAGCCAATAAAAAGATTTGGCGTAGAGATAATCCCCGACTAAAATGGGAAGATGATTTCCCCAAAGTTTGTTCGCGGAGGGATGCCTGCGTCTGAAGGCGGCTTCATCAACAACATCATCATGCAAAAGGGTAGCGGCATGTATACATTCAATAATACTGGCTAAAACCACATCCCGATCCCCTGAATATCCGGATAATTGAGCTGCAAGGAGAAGAAAAATCGGACGAATTCGCTTACCCCCACTGCAACAGATATACGATCCTATTTTACTTAAAAGAGGGTTGTCGGATTCGAGTAATCGACAGATGCATTCTTCAACTTGGTTTAACTTTTCAGCAACCAGATCATTTACACAATCAGGCAAAGCAATATTCGCCTTTATAGCTTCCGATTTCATAATCAATTCTTCTTTGTGATAAGATCAATGTTAGAAGGATACCCGACACCTTTGATATCCTGAATATAATCATATGCCATTACCGCAGCCGCAGCGCCCTCTCCCACAGCAGTCGCAATCTGCCTGAGTCTCTTATGCCTGCAGTCTCCGGCAGCAAATATACCAGGACATGAGGTCACCATATCTGAATCTGTAATAATATAACCATGTTCATCAAGATCCACTATCCCCTTTATAAAGTCTGTGTTTGGTTTTGTGCCTATATACACAAATATACCCGAAACATCTATCTCTGTCAGTCTTTTAGTTTTTACATCCTCCATAACCGCCTTTTCCACCTTTTCCGATCCCACAATCTCATGAACAATCGTATTCCAAAGCATCTCAATCTTTGCCTCCCCAAAAGCCTTATCCTGAAGTACCTTATCTGCCCTTAGCCTATCCCTTCTGTGAGCCACATATACCTTGGAGGCAAACCTTGTAAGATATATCGCTTCTTCTATTGCCGCGTTTCCTCCTCCAACCACCAATATGGGCTTATCCTTAAAGAACGGGGCATCACACGTAGCACAATAGGAGATCCCCCTACCCTTCAGTCTTTCCGCACCCGGAACTTCTAAATCCCTATATTCAGCACCTGTGGACAATATAATCGCCTTCGTTCGAATCCTGCTTCCATTTTCCATGTTCACATTAAAAACATCCTCAATTTCGAGTGACTTAACTTTTTTAAATTCTTCAATTTTTAATCCGAAGCCTTCTGACTGTCTCCTCATGTTCTCAAGAAGCTCAGAACCTTTAATGGCATCCGGAAATCCCGGATAATTTTCTATTCTGTCTGTTTTGATGGCCTGCCCTCCGATACATGAACCTTCGACAAGAAGGGTTTTAAGACCGCTCCTGGTGGCGTAAAGACCCGATGAGAGACCGGCAGGCCCTCCCCCGATAATGAGTAATTCCCAGTCTTCGTCAATATAATTCGACATATTTCAAATACTGCACCATTTATTCAAGATTACTATTTAACTTACTTTAATGGTTAATTTTTACCATATTTTTCTTCTTCTGTCCAGAGATGGTTTATAGTATCACATACTTCGACAGGATCACTTTTTCAAAATCACCTTGACATCTATAAAAAATATGTCTATGATGAAAACCGGAAACTAAAAATTCGACGAGGTAATATCCCTCCATCGATTTTAGACCTTATAAATCCGCTTTATAATGAAATTTGTCCACCGGAAAAACCAATAAGGAGCCCCTTTATGACTGCCGAACGTTATTCTTTAAGGATGACAAAAAAAAAGATTACTGTTGAGAAGGTTCAGCAGATTAAGGCAATACTAGGGGAAATGAATATAAATACAGTATGTGAATCCGCAAAATGCCCCAATATAGGAGAATGCTTCTCTAAGCCTTCTGTCACCTTTATGATTCTTGGGGACGTATGTCGCGGAAATTGCGCTTTCTGCGCGGTTAAAAAAGGAAATCCTAAAAATGTCGATTTTGATGAACCCAAAAAGATTGCCAGGGCCACAAGGATGATGGGATTGAAACATACCATTATTACATCTGTATGCCGCGATGATTTGGCTGATTGCGGCGCCTTGCATTTTGCACATACTATTTTCGAAGTCATAAGAGAAGCACCCGACTCCACTATAGAGGTGCTAGCTCCCGACTTTAATGCCAGCAGAAAGGCCATTAAAACCGTTCTGGACAGCAACCCAAACATATTCAACCATAATTTGGAGACTGTGCCCCGTCTTTATAGTAAAGTAAAGTCAAAGGCCAATTATGAAAAATCACTTAAGGTGCTCAAGACAGTCAAAAAGATAAAACCTGGGGTAATTACAAAATCCGGCTTGATGATAGGATTGGGTGAGACGGAGGATGAAGTTATAAGCGTAATGAAGGATCTTATAGCAGCCAAATGCGATATATTAACTATTGGGCAGTATGTACAGTCTACACCTCATAATATCCCTGTCAATACCTTTGTAACCCCTGATAAATTTTTCAAGTTAAGGGAATATGGGATGCAGATAGGATTCATGCATGTCGAATCCGCCCCTTTTGTCCGTAGTTCATATAATGCTGATCTTTTTCCGGCAAATAATCTTAATAACAAAAACATGGAAAAAACAAAAAATGGAACAATTCCCTCGTATAAAGAGACTGCCTCCTTACGTATTTAATATTATAAATCAGTTAAAAATGGATGCCCGGCATAGAGGTGAAGACATAATAGACCTTGGCATGGGAAATCCTGATGGCTGTACTCCTCCTCATATAGTCGAGAAATTATGTGAAGCGGTCAAAAACTCCCGTAACCACAGGTATTCCGCATCCAAGGGCATTTATAAACTCAGGCTGGCTATTTGCGACTGGTACAAGAGACGTTTCGGATGTGAGTTTGATCCTGAGAAGGAAGCCATCGCAACCATTGGTGCAAAAGAAGGGCTATCTCACCTGATCCTTGGATTAATGGGGCCCGGTGATGTGGCCTTTGTTCCCACACCCACCTATCCTATACATACATATAGTGTAATAATCGCTGGAGCTGATGTTCGGAGTATCCCGTTGACGAAGTCAAACAATTTCATAGAAGAATTGAAAAACGCCTTGAAATTTACCTGGCCCAAACCAAAGATAATAATTATAAGCTTTCCCCATAATCCTACAACAAGTGTTGTCGATCTGGATTTTTTCCGTCAGGCTGTAGACCTTGCCAGAGAAAACAATATCATTTTGATCCATGATTTTGCCTATGTGGACCTGGTCTTTGATGGTTACAAGGCCCCGAGCATGTTCCAGGTCCCGGGCGCCAGGGATGTCGGTGTGGAGTTTATAACCCTCTCTAAAAGCTTTAATATGGCGGGTTGGCGTATTGGTTTCTGCGTAGGCAATCCGGAAATCATTGCCGCCCTTACCAGAATAAAAAGCTATTTGGATTATGGAATCTTTCAGCCAATTCAGATCGCAGCTATCATAGCCCTGAACGGACCGACAGATTGTGTTGAAAGTATCCGGGATGTCTATAAAAGCCGAAGAGATGTATTGGTAGATGGTCTTAACAGAATTGGATGGCAGATCGATAAACCCAAGGCCACCATGTTTGTCTGGGCCAAAATACCTGATCAATATCTATCCATAGGGTCTCTGGAATTTTGCAAGATGCTCATCGAAAAGGCGAAGGTGGCCGTATCGCCCGGAATCGGTTTCGGTGAAGGTGGAGATCAATTTGTACGTTTCGCCCTTGTTGAAAATGAGCACAGAACCAGGCAAGCTATCAGAGGTATCAAACAAATATTATGAAAAGAATCAATCTGGGTCTGATCGGGTGGGGCACCATCGGTATAGGTGTGACCAAGATCATAGAGCAGGCTTCACAATCTCTTTATGAGCGCATTGGCGCAGAGCTATGTCTAAAGATGATCGCCGACCTGGATATTACCACCCCGCGGGATGTTAAAATATCAAAGGATCATCTCACCCAAAACGCTGAAGATATTTTAAGTGATCCTGAAATCCACATTGTCATAGAATTGATCGGAGGTATTGAGCCGGCCCGAAGTTTTATGTTAAAAGCCATCAACAGCGGTAAACAGGTTGTTACTGCCAATAAGGCCTTACTTGCTCAACATGGAGCGGAGATATTTGAACAGGCAAGGGCCAAAGGCGTGGACATTGGATTCGAGGCAAGCGTTGGCGGAGGCATACCCATAATAAGGGCTATCACCGAGGGATTTGTATCAAACCGGATTAGCTCCATTTATGGCATAATCAATGGCACCGCAAATTATATTCTCACTAAGATGTACGAAGAAAAAAAGGATTTTAAAAAAATACTCGCAGAAGCCCAAAGATTGGGATACGCTGAGGCGGACCCCACCTATGACATAAAGGGGCTTGATACGGCCCATAAACTGGCAATTCTGAGCACACTTGCCTTTAGGACGGGAATAGAGCTTGATCAAATCTATACCGAGGGCATTGACCGCATTACCTTACTTGATCTAACCTTTGCCGAGGAACTTGGTTACAGGATAAAACTCCTGGCACTGGCCAAGGATGATCACGATGGACTGGAAGTGAGGGTCCATCCCACAATGATCCCCAAGGACAACATGCTCGCGTCTGTCGATGGCGTATACAACGCGATCTATCTCATTGGCAACAATACGGGACCTACCATGTTCTATGGACAGGGCGCCGGTCAACTGCCGACTGCCAATGCGGTTTTGAGTGATATAGTGGAAATTGCAAGGAACGTTCTCAATTCTTCAACCGGCAGAGTAACACCCATAGCGCATAGCGCCCATAAATCAAAAGATAAAACTGTAAAGGACATACGCACTATACAATCAGAATATTATCTACGCTTTTCCGCTATGGACCGACCGGGGGTCCTCGCTACCATATCCGGTTTTCTGGGAGAAAATAATATCAGTATCGCTTCTGTTATCCAGAAAGGCAGAGGGGAAAAGGGTGCCGTGCCTATAATAATGATGACTCATGAGGCCCTGGAGAAGGATCTGCAAAACGCGTTATCAGAGATTGACCGTCTCCCTATGGTCCTGGATAAAACCCTTTGCATACGTATGGAAAGCTTGCCTAGTTAGAGTCCCGTCTTAGCTGGTTAGAGAATTTTGCCATTTCCTGATTTTACTTTTAATGGTTGTTAAAAGATTGCCTGAAGCCGAGATATCAAAATGTCAGGTTATTTTTTGAGCAAACCCTGCTTCTACAGAATCGGCAATGTATCTGTTTTTTCCCTCTTTCTTGGCTCTGTATAGATAATGATCCGCTACCTTTAAAAGAATTTCCCCTGAAATTTCTTCTGTATCATTTACAGGATTATAGGTTGTCAGACCAAAACTGAGGGTAATATTGAGGATTTCAGACCCGACAGGAATAATCATAGAGGACAGACTATCTTGAACCCTTTCGATTGTTTTTTTGGCTCCCCCTAAATCTGTTTCAGGAAGTATAAGCACAAACTCTTCTCCACCATACCTGGCCAGCCAATCAAGGCCGGAACGAATAGCGGAATTAATATTTGAAGTTATTTCACATAATACCTTGTCTCCTGCTTGATGCCCGTAGGTATCATTTATCTTCTTAAAATTGTCTATATCCATCATAGCAAGGCTTAAATTATGGCCGTACCGCTTGCTCCTTTTTATTTCATTAGGCAATGATTCCATCAAATAACGCCTGTTATAACACCCGGTCAGTGTATCAGTTATTAGCATAGTCTTGACTTGTTCAAGCGCGTTTGACAAATTCCTCTCCAGTCTTAATACACGCTTTCCAGTCCTTATACGAGCCAACAGTTCTGGTAAATCAACCGGCTTGATAATATAATCATCCGCGCCGGCATCCAGGCCCGTGATGATATCCTTCTTCTGACCTTTTCCTGTTAGTAGTATAATGAAAATATATGAAGGGAACTCTTCCTGGCGTATCCTCGAGCATAATTCAAGGCCATCCATCTCCGGCATAACCCAATCCGTTATAACCAGGGGGATAAATGTTCTTTTTAAGACCTCCAGGGCCTCTTTGCCATTGCTTGTTACTGTTACTTCATAACCATTTGCAGTTAAGCTGTCATTTAAGAAAGTTTGTTCAACCAGACTATCGTCCACAATCAATACGGAGCGAGGAGCATCTACCATTCTACAACCTCTTTTACATTTAAATTATCGAAAAAAGGGCCTTTATTTATAATCGACAGATTCATAAAAAGTCATTTTGTCATTTTAATCCCGGATTCTTCTCCTTTTAAATAAGACCCGGATAGAAATCTGTCTACATTGTTATTATATTTATAAACGATGTGCGTTACCTGCCTTGCGGACGCAACCGGAAAAGGCTTCTCCGTTCACAACCAACTCCACAAGCGTCCATGCGATGGTTATCTGAAAAATGCTTATAATTATGTGATTTCTATGTTTATATTTTATGGTACAGCATTAAACTCCTCAAATTGAGAAGCACGAATTAAAAATAGTTCAGAAATACGATCAATAAATGAGTCAGTGTGAATATCGAGGTCTCGTAAGATACTATTGGTCTCTCGTTCCATATCTTCGGTAATTTTGCACAAAGGATTTCGTAGACATCTTAACAATGACAGAATCTTGGTAGGGGATCCGGATTAAAAGATTTCCGCATAAGGGACACCGCACAGGGTCCTTCCCTGTAAATCTTTTTATTATATCCTGCCATCTGAGGGCCTGGGGTTTTCTGAAGGCCTTTTGGCCAATCAATGCACGTGCTTTATTTAATTTTTTCCTGCATGCATTGGCATAAAGGCCGAAAGACCGGACATTTTGTGCCCCGGGTACAGGGATGTGAAGAAGGAGCCTTCGGATAAAATCATTGATGGAAAGAATAACCTTTTTTCGGTTGGGATGTGTCCTGGTGCCCCGGCATTGAAATGTCACCTCCTGAGCGTTAAAGGACATGAGCCGGCTTTCTTTCATGGGACCGCCCTTTAAGTACCTGCCAAGGTATATCACCACACCCTGTGCATAATCATAGGGAGGAAGGATCTTAACGTTCCAGTTTTTGCGTCCCAGTTTGTTTAAAAGGTTTATCAATTTCTGGGTGCTTATACCTAGGGGAAGTTGCAGTTTTCCTTCTTGGGTAAGTTTTATCAGGGTATCGCATCTTTGCCCTGAATTTGATCATGAGCACCTTTCTGGGTAAAAGGCATTCCTTTTTGGGTCTGACCCACCGGGCATCATTCGTGAGGCCCCCGCCTGTGATAATAAAATGGGTGTGAAGGTGTGGCAATAATTCCTGGGACCATGACTGTAGGTCTACCACAACACCGGGAGTTGCCCCCATGTATTTTCGGTCTTTTAGCAGTGAGTTATTGTCAAATCTTGTGTATGGCATTAGGCGGCGACCCTCTCTTGTTCAATTCCATCTACAAATTTAACCCCTTCGA
>JBLIRO010000129.1:0-8928 GCA_049472335.1 bacterium
TAGACAGATTGAGATTATTGGCGAAGCAGCTAAGAGGGTTTCATTGGTATTGAGAAACAATTACCCTCAGATCCCATGGAAAGATATAACGGGAATGAGAGATAAACTGATTCATGATTATTTTGGTGTAGATATTGATGCAGTCTGGTCTACAGTTATTGAAGATATACCCCTCTTCAAACAAGAAGTAAAACGTATTCTTAAATGTATCACATCAAATAAAAATTAAAAATTATAAAAATTAAGGTTTTTAATTGTTAATATTGCTTTTTCCCAATAGTTCATTATATATTGTTATTTAAATTATATTTATATTAAATTGAAATTTTTTTAGGAGGCAAGATGAGCATAACTTGCACACAATGCGGCCAGAGCTTTGATCCATCTGATGTAGTTACCATCAAGGGATTTCCTGTTTGTATTTCATGCAAACCTCTCTTTTTAAAAAAGATTCAAGAAGGAGACACGAGTTATACAGGTTTTATTTATAAAGGATTTTGGATAAGGGGTGTGGCTGAAGGCATTGATGCTCTTATACTTGGGATTGCAACCCAGTCCATTGATATCTTTTTTAGATTTTTAGGGTTCGAGACTGTTACTGATCCTTTTTCCGCATTTTCGATCTTTTCTTTGGCAATATCAATTAAATTTCTGATTAATATCGTTTATTATGTTTTTTTCAACGGAAGATACGGAGCTACTCCCGGGAAAATGGTCATAGGAGCGAAGATTGTAAATACTGACGGCAGCCCGATTTCTTACACAAAGGCCTTTGCCAGATTTTTTGCTGAAATGCTTTCGGGATTTATCTTAGGTATCGGCTATTTAATGGCTGCCTTCGATAGCCAAAAAAGGGCCCTGCATGACAGAATATGCAGCACTCTCGTGATAAAGGGATGACAGAGTTAATCAATATTAGAATAAGATGTCCGAGATGTCTGGTTCCATTAACAACCGATATTTTTACCGATCCTTCAGGCTCGATTTGCCGCACTTGTGGACTGGTTATTACCGGAAGGTTGTTCCCCAGATTTTTTAACAACTATATGGAAGAAAAAAGTTCGGCTGAAGCGTCCTCGGATTATGAATCCAGTTGTTTTTTTCATCAAAAAAAACTGGCAGTTTCTCATTGTTCAGAATGCGGCAGATTCCTTTGCGCTTTGTGTGAATTAAACATTGAAGACAGAATATTATGCCCTATCTGCCTGGAAAAGCTTGATCAGGAAAAAAGGTTAAAGACCTTTACTAATCATGTTACTTTTTGGGACTCGATCACGGTCAGCATGGCAATACTGCCGATGCTTTTATGGCCGCTGACTATCATCACTGCCCCTTTAACGTTGCTTTATATATGGAGACATTTCAAAGACAACAATAACTATATCATCCCCAGAAAAAGATGGAGATTTTATATTGCAGGTTTATTCGCTGGGATGCAGTTGACAGGCTGGGCGATTCTTTTAGTACTATTTATTGTCAGATAATAAAGGAAATGGGAAAAAAATCATTTAAAAAGTTTAGCAGAATAAATAGTTTATTCTATTGGACAAATCTTTACGCATTAGATGATCATCTGCTGGTAGAAAAAATTACAGGATTTTCAGCAGAATATCGCAGGTTTTTTTATGATGATATTATTTCTATCCTGACCTATAAAAATTTTAATTGGAAAATGAAGGTATCATTGGATTTTATCCTTGCGGCTATTGGTATATTTATAGTTTTCCAATTGAATAATTTTAATCCCTCTTTCTTCTTCATATTGATAACACTATTTATCAGCAGTCCCCTTTGGCTTCTTCTGACCTGCGATCTTCTTTTTGGTCCTACATCCATGGGACAAATAAGGACCCTTACTTCCACAGAGAACATCATTTTAGCCAAACGTTACAGAAAATCAAAAAAGGTCCTGCAGAAGCTACAGGATCTAATAGAGGCGCGTCAGGGAACAATTGACAATGAATCCTTATACGGGAAAGACATTATTGAATATAATAGTCCCCTACTCTCCTCCCCCACTAGAGAAATCCGTGACAAAGAGAACAAAGATGTAATTCCCACCACCAAATACAATCCCTTATACTCATTTTTTTTAGCGCTTCTTTTTTTTGAGGTTATTGTAACTTCATTCCAGCTAAGGTTTCCGGGTGATATCTCAACATTATTGGGATCATTTACATTAATAGTAATAATTGTAAATATCATCGTTTTATTTAAACAAAAACGCCAATATATCAGAAAACCCTTGCAGACACTCTCATGGATTTCATTTACGGTATTTCTATCTTCTTTGGTTATTACTTTTATTTTAGCCTTTATCATAAGCTTTGATTATATAATTGCGGGAAAAACCCAAAATATTTCTCTTATACAGACAGATCCCCGCATCCTTACTATGAAAATAATCTATTTGGGCCTGGTTTGCTTGCTGGTGTTCTTTGGAATTGTAATCAGCTTAAAAGGCCATCATTCTGTATATTCTGCCCAATGAATTCAAAAAACTCAATAAAAAATTCCCAATGTCTTTTACATCCTGATAGAGAGGCGGTTGCCATATGTCTTTCCTGCAATAACTATTTTTGCAGAGAGTGCGTAACCGAACATAAGGGTAAGGTCCTTTGCAAGCCCTGTCTTTACAAGGGAAAAAGGAAATCCGTAAAAAGAAAAAAGGTGCCCCTGCTGATACGTGCCGCATCAGCCATTCTTGTGGGCTTGTTCATGTGTTATTTTTTATTTTATTCTCTGGGTTATACATTGTCCATCATACCGGACAAATTTCATCAGGGTGATTACTTTGAGCAAAATTAGACATTCATGGAGAGAAGAATTAGGAATTGTTCAGCTTATCGAGCAGTCTATTTTTTTGGTTCGGTCCACTTTTAAATCCTTCGGATGGATATATTATCTATCCACTATTCCCTTTATAATAGTCCTTATATATTTCTGGAGTATCATGAGCAGTAAATTAATTATGCCCTTTGAATTATCCCGTTTTTCCCTGGTTTTGACACTTTTATTCTGGATAAAGGTCACAGGGCAATCCATATACTGCAAACAATTATTATCGAAGTTGATGGATGAAACACCAAAGATTACATCTAAAAATCTTTTCAATATAGCTGCAAACAGCATATTTATTCATCCCCTTGCCATAATAATCCTGAGTGTCTCCTTTATATTCCTTTTTCCTGCCGGATACGCCATTATATTTTCACAATACCTTTTTATAGCATCAACCGAGCAGGGCACCAGTATTGTCAGAACCATTAAAACCAGCTATAAATATGCTGTTCAGGAATACACCTATCAACATCTTGTTCTAATTTTTCTAATAGGTCTATCCATTATTATCTTTTTTAATAGTACAATAATACTTTTTTTCCTTCCCCAGATGCTGAAGACCTTTTTTAATATTGATACAGTATTTACCCACGCTACCTTTTCCATCTTAAATTCAACCTTTATGATCATTGCCGCCTGTACCAGCTACCTTATCTTTGATCCCATATTAAAGGGTTTTTTTGTGAATCTCTATTTTCATATGAAATCCCGCTCCAGCGGAGAAGACATAATGGCCCAATGCAGAAGACTTTCCCAAAGGAGGGGACCTAAAAGGGCATTGATAAATATTGCCCTTGTTTTTGCTTTTCTTTTCTCTTCTTCGAATTATTTGCATGCCAGGGAAACTAAAAAACAAAATGAACCAATTCAACAGGAATGGAAGGAAACCGAAGACACTGAAGTGAAACAACTCACAAAAGCTATTTTCGAGGTGTCCAAAGGAAATCTTTATCGATGGAGGTATAAAAATAAAAAAAACAGGAATGAAAAAAAGGGACTTGTCCTTCAGATGCTCGATGATTTATTTAAAACCCTCAGGAACTGGCTAAAGCCCGCAGGTAAATTTATAGAAAAGATATTTAATCGCATAGATGACTTTTTTAAAAAGTTGTTCTCATCCGGAAAAAAAACCACAGAAAAACCAACTGAATCAATCTGGGCCGATCTCTGGCCAAAGCTACTGATATTACTAACTGTTTTTATATTTTTACTGGGTGTGATATACCTCTTCTGGCAACATCATAAAGACAAAATAACGGTTATCAGGACACAAAAAAAGAAAATACCGGATCTTACGGAAGAGGATATAGATGCCACTGAGCTAAAAGAAGAGGATTGGCTTAAACTGGGAGAAGATCTCAAAACAAGCGGGGAGCTTATTTTGGCCTTGCGAAGCACCTTTTTAGCAATGTTATCCTTTTTCCACAGAAAAAACTACATTGTTTTTGAGCGTCATAAGACAAATTACAATTACTTGTCTGAAGTAGCGATCAATTCTCAAAATAATCCTGATCTTCTATCCGGATTCAGGACTTGTATAGAGATTTTTGAGCGCAGTTGGTATGGCAGACATCCTGTAACAACAGATATATTTGAAAGATTTAAGGAATATCAGTACAAGATTATGGGGAAAATTTCGGTCTGATGAATTTATCATGAGAGACAAACTGCAATTTACAATAATAGTTTTTTCGATCCTGTTTTTTGTCTTTGGTTCATACAAAATTATGACCATGCGATACAAAAAAGGTGATGTATACCATCAGTATTCATCTTTGCGTCATGACCCTATGGGAACGAGTATTTTATTCCAGGCATTGAAAAGAATGGGCTACAAAGTGGAAACTATAATGGAAGAAAAACTTCCCGAAGATATAAACCCTCAGGACAGCATGCTTTTTTATCTCTCTCCTTCATTATTAATAAGTAAAGAAACCAGAGATCAGATCATAAGCTTTATTCTGAGAGGAGGCCGCGTATTCATATCTGACGAACATAACAACAGGCTTATGGGCTTTTTTGATACCAAAATAGTCTATAATGAAAATGATATCGGCAAGGAGGCAGATGATAACAATGAGCAAAAAAATAATAAAGATGAGCAGGAATATGACACGAATACCATACCTCTGGAAGGGGCTGATTTTACAAACGAAGGCCTTAAGGTCATCAATAAATCTTCACTTAAATGTAAATGGACAGATACAAGGGCTGTTTTTAAACACGACAATAAGGATATCATATTACTTTTAAGCCATGGCAGGGGGAACATCATAATTTCTTCAGAAAACTACTTTGTCTCTAACGAATCTCTTATTAAAGAACCACCGGCAAGATTTCTGACATGGCTGCTGAACGGAAGAAAGAATGTGTTTGTTGATGAATACCACCATGGCATTTCATATAAAAAAGGTACCAGCTTTTTATTAAAAAAATACAACCTATACTGGTTCATTTCTTACCTTGGTCTTGTTTTTTTTCTTTATCTCTGGCATGTATTACCCTATTTCCAAACTCCCCTTCAAAGGCCTCCCAGGGGAAACTCAAAGGCCCTGTCATCTCTTCAGGGTTATACTCAGTTGCTGAACAAAACCATTCAAAAGAAGAAGCTTATGGAAATCTGTATCAATCAGTGGATTAAAGGAAACAAGAACAGATTTTCCATGGAAAATTTTGAAAAGACAATAGAACGTTTAATAAAAAAGACAGAATTAACCAATAAAGATAATGATGAAGTTTTAGTAAACAAATATAATGAAATTTCTAATATGATCAAAGAAAGGGATACCTTATGGAAGATACAACCACGATGATCAAGGAAAGCATACAAAAGGCTAAAGAAAACTTAGCTAAAATCATTATAGGCCAGGACAGGGTCATCGAGCTTGCCCTTATTACCGTGTTTTCAGGGGGACATGCCCTGTTGGAAGGTGTACCGGGTATTGCCAAGACCTTGATGGTAAAAGCCATAGCTAAAATAATTTCCTCCAGCTTCAACAGGATTCAATTCACTCCTGATCTGATGCCTTCGGATATCACTGGCAATAATGTCTTTAATATGAAGACCTCCGAATTTACATTGGTAAGGGGCCCTATCTTCAGTTGTTTTGTCCTTGCCGATGAAATAAATCGGGCGCCCGCCAAAACACAGGCGGCTCTATTGCAGGCCATGCAGGAAAAGCAGGTGAGCATTGACGGCAGGACATACCAATTGCCTGTAAATTTCACTGTTTTTGCCACTCAAAACCCTATTGAATTCGAAGGCACTTATCCCTTACCCGAGGCCATGAAGGATAGATTCCTCATCAAAATATCCATTGATTATCCTTTGGAACAGGATGAGCTTACACTTATCTCTAAAATCTCCCAGAACGATTCACCGGAGGATAATCTGGACAAGAAATTAACCGAAGAGGTTCTAAATGAAAACACATTATCCGTTGTGAAAAAGTCACTCAACACAGTCGTCATTAAAGATGAGCTGATCCGGTATATAGTGAAATTGGTCAGAAAGACGAGAGATTTCCCTCCCGTTTTGATAGGAGGCAGTCCCAGGGCAAGCCAGGCCCTGTTACAAACTGCCCGCGTACTTGCCGTTCTTCGTGACCGCGACTTTGTAACCCCGGATGATATAAAGGATATGGCCATACCCGTTCTTTCGCATCGTCTTATTCTGCGGCCCGAATATGAAATAGAAGGTCTAAAGATGGAAGAGGTGATTCATGATATTGTAAAACAATGTGAGATACCCAGATGAGAGTCGTACCATCCTCAAAACTTGTTATATGGTCCTCATTCTTCTTACCTCTCACCCTGATTGTGGCAATATATCCAAGGATTCTGTTCTTTTCTTTGAACTGGCTGCTTCTTGTATTTTGTATTTCAGGTATTGACTGGATAATCAGCCGCAGTTTTCCTGAAAAAATCAGGATTGATTTGCCTTCCGAGATTTCCCTGATACAAAATAAAACAAAAGGGGGTTATCTTTCTGTAACAAACTCATCCAGGCATAATCTATCATTCCGAATAACATTCGATTGTGATACTGATCTGATTATCACTCCTTCGGAGATACAAGGGGACATCGATACAAATACTGAAAATATCCTGACCATGGATCTTGAATCTGAAAAAAGAGGCAAGAAGCATATTTATAATGTTTACTTGGAAGTAAGATCCTATCTTGGATTTTTTTTAATCAGACGGAAAAGAAAGTCAGATTCCATGATCAAGGTGTATCCGAATATCTTTCAGGATAATCAGCGGTTGGCTGCAAGCCTGTTTTTAAGATCCGACCAGGGACTAAGACATCAAAGGATAGTTGGCCATGGGAGGGAATTTGAACAATTAAGGGATTATCTGCCTGACGATAATTTTTCAGATATTGCGTGGAAGGCCACTGCAAAAAAAGGAAAGCCCATTACCAAAATATTTCAAATCGAACGAACACAGCAAATCTATATCGCCCTCGATCACTCCAGATCGTCTCATCTCGCCTTTGGAGAGAGATCCAATCTGGATGTTGCAATAGAGAGCATTCTTCTTATGCAGTTGTGTTGTGAGCGTATGGGTGACATGCTTGGCCTGATAACCTTTACAGACAAAATTTCCGGATTCTGTCCGGCAGGAAAAGGCAGGACACATTTTGGCGTATTGAGGAACCTTCTATACGACCTGACTCCAAGGCCTTTAACGCCGGATTTTGAAAATCTTTTTATTTTTATAAAACAACGTATAAGAAAGCGTGTTTTTATTTTATTATTCACTAATATCGAGGATCCCGGTCTTGCCTCTGCATTTTTTAATGATGTGGCGATAATCAGGAAATCCCATCTTGTAACTGTCTGCACTTTCAACGGATATGAACAAAATCTATTGTTCTCCGGGGACCCTGTCACCAAAGTATCTGAAATTTATAAAAAATTAGCAGCCCAGATCTCCAATAACGAACAGGAAAAATTTGCCTCCTCACTTAAAAAGCAGAATGTGGACATGCTGAGGTTCATACCCAATAAATTTGCTGTAGGTGTTATACAACACTATCTTAATGTTAAAAGGAGACAGATCTTATGATCTTTGATATCGATAGGTTTATTGCTAATAGCAAAACACATTGGGAAGAGTTGGAAAAGATGCTCGACCGTATCCATCAATCAGAATTCGAGTCTTTTGATTTTAATGAAACAAACAGATTTTATCATCTATATCATCAGACATCTTCAGATCTTAACCGAATACAGACCTTTTCCTCGGAATCGGAATTGATCGATTATCTTGAAGGCCTTGTCTCCAAAGCTTATGCGGAGATATATAGCATACGGAGAGGGAAATGGAGAATAAAGTTAAAAGATTTCTACCTGCTCACATTTCCCAGCATCTTCAGAAAACACATAAAGCTGTTCAATCTGGCTTTGATTACAATGCTTATAGGGGCCTTTTTAGGAGGCTCGGCCATTATGCTGGATCCGGAGGCAAAGGATGTCCTGATAAAATTCTCACACCTGGAAGGCTCTCCGTATGAAAGGGTTTTAAAAGAAGAGGAAGGCAGAAATAAAGACCTGGACAACCAGAAGATATCCTTTTCTTCATACCTGATTACACATAATATACAGGTGTCTCTTTTTGCCTTGGTCCTGGGAATCACCTTTGGATTAGGGACTTTTATACTCCTCTTTTATAATGGTGTTATACTGGGCGCAGTTGTTGGTGATTATCTGCGATTCGGAGTCGGAACATTCGCGGCCGGCTGGCTTTTGCCCCATGGGGCATTCGAAATATGGGCTATACTTATCGCTGGTCAAGCGGGTTTTCTTATTGGAAAATCATTACTGAAGAGTAATAGATATTCACGCGTGGCCCAATTGTCCATGGCCGGACAGGATATACTGACATTGTTTTTTGGCTTAAGTTCATTACTGGTATGGGCGGGTATAGTGGAAGCCTTTTTCTCCCAGTATCACAAACTATCCTTCTTGAAGTGGCAAATCAGCTGCATTATTATGTACTGGCTGATAAAACGAAAGTTGGATATGGCCCACCCTTGCTATATCAAATCAGGCATTCGGATCTACCGTCATCGAAACGGAA
>JBLIRO010000013.1:0-74597 GCA_049472335.1 bacterium
ATCAAAGAGGATTTGCGCTAAGGTATATTTTTAGGTTTAAGTTGTTTCCGAAACTTGGTATTTACTACATTTAACGAGTTTTATTGAATTAAGATTGTTAGGATCTGTAAACTTATACTCATAGAGCTTAAAATAATTTTCTTTTTTCTCTATTCTTATTGATTGATGAGTATGGGGATAATATAATGTAGCTTTGTATCAATATCATGGACCAACATCTTGTGATAAAAAACAAAGGAAATAGGAGGGTAAGATGAACCACGCCAGCGGAAGCCCATGCGTCGAAACATTGAATGAAATAGTCAGGCGAATAGTTGTGGCGGTTCAGCCTTTAAGGGTGGTGCTTTTCGGATCCGCAGCCATCGGACGAATGGGTCCCGATAGCGATCTGGATCTGCTGGTCGTGATGCCTGACGGGGTGCACCGTCGTAAGACAGCCCAAAAGATCTATCGCAGCTTATCCGGTATTGGCGTGGCCAAGGATATTATAGTGGTGACAGAAAGTGATATTCATAATCATGGGGATAATCCATCCCTGATTATTTATCCAGCATTGAGAGAAGGAAGGGAGCTTTATCATGCCGCAGCAAAATAGACCAATACCGGGATCGGTTTCAGACTGGCTGGCCCGTGCAAAAGGTGACTTGATTCTTGCTAAGGGGCCTCTTCAGGAGGGCGCCTTTCTGGAGGACCTATGCTTCCATGCACAACAGGCTGTGGAAAAGGCAATAAAGGCATTTTACATCTATCATGGCCTTGTTTTCCGTTATACCCATGATCTGGATGAACTCCTTAATGGTCTCAGAGAACACGGGATAAGTATTCCAGAAAAGGTAGAAGATTCTATTGACTTGACGACTTATGCCTGGGGAGCGCGTTATCCTGGAGTTGCTGAGCCAGTAACTGATGAAGAATACCGTGAAGCTGTTCGGCTGGCCGAGGAGGTTGTCAATTGGGCTAAAAAAGAACTGGATTTAATAAAGGAGTGAAAAACAGAGGATATAAAGGCAAGTCAATTGTCCCCACTTGCCCCCCACATTAAAAAGTAAACTCCTTTCTATAATTTTTTTCTCTTTCTTCATAAATAACCTTTAATATTTCATCCCAATCCTTATTTTCTTTACAAATACCAAATACTTCCTCAACTCGTCCTTTTGTCTTTTTCTTCTTTAGTCCTTCTTTAAAATTATGAATAATATCAATAAATTCATCCAATTTAGATAAAGGTAACTCTTCAATTTCTTTGAGTAATATCTTTTTCTTATTTATAGAACTCATCATCATTCCTTTTTAAAAAGTAAACTCTAAATTAAGTTTTAAATATCCTTTTCTAATTATAATATGTTAAACATTACATTTAAATGTCAAATATGGTTTGTTAAATTTGCTGTTTGGCCCTTTCACGGCGACGACGGGGGTTCGAATCCCCCCGGGGACGCCAATAAAAAATAGGTTGTGGGTGACACAACCAATACAAAAGTCCATTTGCGCCATTTTCCCTGTTGCACAGATTTTTTCTCAATAAATTCAATAAAACGAGTAGTGCAAAATGTGTAAGTATTGTAACCGGTTTTGTTTGCTTATTTACTGGCATTCTCGTTCTACAATCACCTCATCTCCATCAATTCGAACTGAAAACGAATGCTCCAATCCCTTATTTTTATAAATCTGAACCTGTGTGGACTGATCGTTATCGCCTGAATAATTAAAACGTTTGACGTATTCATTCGTATTGGGAAGCAATTCATATTTAAAACTGATCTTCCCTCCTTTATAACTATATTTATAAGAGATCGGCTGATCCCAGCCGTGAACGCTGACTAGCCTTCCTTTATTGTCATATTCAAAATAATAGGTGAAATTTTTAGCATCGGTGTACAAAATTACTCTCCCATAACTATCTGTCGTTAGCCTGATTTTTTCTCTCATTTCTTGTGGCATTTTCTCAAGACTTTTTTCGTAGAGCAGTTGGCGCAACTCTACGTTGGGAATGGAAGTTGAGGCAAAAAAATGTCTCATACAAAGAACATCGCCATATTTAAATGGCACGTTATCGGGACTTTGCAGAATCGCTTTTACTAAATTTTCATAAGATCCGGCAGGTACTTTTTTAAATTTGAAGTTTTGTAAATCGACACCACCTATTAGTGTGCTGGTGATCTTTTCTGTAATTATATAATTCTTTTCTTTTCTCTCTTTTGTTAACGTGCGTGTACGCTTGATCAACGGTGTATATTCATAGTAACCAAGTTTTCGTATCTTTGCATCATAAAGATAATTGAGATCAATACTTATTTTAAGCTCTTGAATCCATTTAAAAAATGCGATAAGCTTTGCTATTTCCTGCAACTCACGGAATACCGGAAATTCATCCGCAAAGGCATCAAGATGGTCATTAAAATGAGCCGCGAATCGCCCCTGAGGAGTTGTTGGATCGGGAGTAAAATCTGACAATAATTTCTTACCATCGAACTTCATATTTTCTGTCTTTACAGTCATAATATTTTTGGGAAAGATGATTATCTCTTGATTAGCTGATGATGTAACTTTCAATTCTATAGGCATAAACCAGAATCGAATCCATTCCTGTTTTTGTTTAGTTATTTCCTCATCTGAAATTAAATCCTGCATAGGCTTAAAGCCAGCTACATTGGAAGCGAGAGGTTTATCTTCAAGGTTTTCATATCCTTGCCCCAGGCATTTGAGCATACGATCGGATTCAAACAAAATTTCTCCGATATGGGTACCTTCAATATCGCCGCCAAAACGGACAATGCCTCGAGTCTCCAGATTGTCAGGATCGGGATCAATGGTGACCATGGCCCCTTGATATTCAGTGTTTAATACAGAATATGCTGCAACCAGACAATCATCGGGCTGGAGTTTGGAAGGATTTTCAGTCTTTTCACCAAAAAAAACCATGTGCTTTTTTTGCTTATCATAAACCACTGCCCTCAGATTGCCAACTGTTCCCAAAAACTGTGACAAATCCCTTAACAAGCTGCTTCGAGTCTCACCCTTAGATTCAATGCCCAGGTCCTTCAAATCTACTTTATAAGGCTCCTCAATGATACGGATTGCTCTGTTTTTATGATCCAGTTGATAAAAGATGACCTCCATGTCTGGATAATATGCATGCCCGTTAAGTTCATAGACAGTTTCCACATATTTTTTAAATTGATTCCTATATTGACGTATCACGTCGGCTTTGGTTTTGCCCGGTGCCAAAGGCTTAATGTCTCGTATAATTCCATCAAAATAGAAATCAGGGCGAACTCGGGCTTTGATATTCTTATCAATACCGGCACCGAGGGCAAGGTATCCCATATCCGCCCACATATCAAAGATGTAATTATGAACAAGAACTCCTTGCATGGCAGGTCGCATCTCCCAAAAATCCCTGCCATAAATTCCGCCGCCGGCTGAAGAAGTACAGTTGCCCATTACTAAACTGTAAGCGCCGGATAAGAGAGGAGAGGCAAAGAGAATGTAAAACAGGGCTAAGAAAACTAATAAAATGCCAATTAAATCTTTTTTGTTAAATTTGATAAATCGAAATCGATTTCCGATTCTAAATGAAACAAGTTTAAGTAGAATTTTTAAGTGTTCCATGTTCAACCCTAATTTCTTAGAATCTCAATTATTGGATTCGGTTAAAATATAACAGCTTTTTTAAAGTTAGAGGAATATTAGCTGTTTATACATATAATGTGATACAAATTTTTTACATTTTGTTCCCTTTTTTTTAAAAATTGATAATATCATTTCCTGCGAAGCTACACCTCAAACTGACAAATCTACAAGCCAGCTTTACTTGGCGGAGTTCCGCTAGTTATTTTTAATAAGCAGAATTGCTAATTATTTCTATTAATCTGAATCAATATTATAGATTCACTTATGATATATATTTTTTAATTGTTTCTCTTACCTCTTCCGGATTAAAGAAGACCTTGATTAATTCTTCTGCGCTATATGAGTTGAGAGTCCCCTTTTCTGTATAACACAGATAACGTATCCCTTCAGGACTTGCATTGAAGTATCCGTTAGGGAGCAAATCAAGCCAGGCTCCAGGCTCAAAGCAGTACCTATAAAGAAAAGGCTTCTTTTTTTCAAAATCCCAGAATTCCAGACGGCCGGCAGCTCCGGTAGTAACCGGATATTTCATGTTAGGGGCAAATTTAACTGATGAAACTGGCCCAAGATGATCGTAAAGCTCTATGTATTCACCTGTTTTGACGTCCCAAATCCGAACTGTCTGATCTGCACTGGCACCAGCTAACATCTTTCCGTCATGGGAAAAAGTCACTGACCATATTTCTCCTTTATGCCCTTCAAGCAATCGAATGGTTTTACCATTGGCAATATCCCAAATCCGGATTGTTTGATCAACACTCCCGCTTGCAAGTATTCTTTTATTAATAGGAGAGAAGCACAAAGACATCACGCTTCCCTTATGATTGTCTAAGATCTTAATGGTTTTGTTTTTATCCCATAGGTGTATGGTTCGATCAGCACTTGCACTTGCAATTATATCCTCATATGGAGAGAAAGTTACTGCCCAGACCTTCCCTTGGTGCCCTTTATAGGTATGAAGTGCTGTTCCTGAATTTACGTCCCAAAGACAAACAGTCTTGTCATAGCTTCCTGTCGCCAATATTTTTCCATCAGGTGAGAAACACACTGAACATATCCAATTTTTATAACCTGTAAGCGTATGGATAACCCTACCCGAATCTATATCCCATATTCGGGCAGTCTTATCAGAGCTTCCGCTTGCGAGGCTTTTACCATCAGGAGAGAAATTAACCGACCAAACATAATCCTTATGCTCTAGTGATACTTGATTATGATCTTCTGAGATTACATTCCAAAGGTGTACGGTTTTGTCATAGCTTCCTGTTGCAATCATCTTTCCGTCAGGGGGAAATTTGAGTGATCTTATCCATCCTTTATGCCCTTCAAAGGTCGATTTAACAGTAAGGGACTTTATATCCCCATAAGCGTATGGTTCTATCCTCGCTTCCGCTTGCTAAAGTTGTACCGTCATGAGAGAAGTTCACTGACCTTACCCAGTGTCTATGCCCTTCAAAGTTATGCAGGTTTTGACCTGAATCCACATCCCACAAACGTACGGTATTATCCGAACTGCCACTGGCCAGGATCTTCTCTTTTGTCGGGGAAAACTTAACAGACCGCACCCATCCATCATGTTTATTTAATATGCGGATAGTTTTACCTGTGCTTATATCCCATAGTCGAATAGTATTATCAGCACTACCACTTGCCAGTGTCTTTCCATTAAAAGAAAAATTTACTTCTCTCACAGGTCCTTTATGCCCGGTAAGGCTTTTCAGAGGTTTTAGAGAGGGGACTGACCATAACATTATAGTGTTGTCCTCGCATGCGCTTGCCAGCATTTTACCGTCAGGAGAGAAATTCACCGACATTATCCAACCTGTGTGGCCTTCAAATACTTTTATTGTTTCTCCGGAATAAACATCCCATAAACGTATTGTTTGATCTTCACTCCCACTGACAAGCATCTTGCCATCCCGGGAGAAATTTAAGGACCTTACGAAATCTCTATGTCCTTCAAGGGTTAAGATAAGCCTTCTATCGCTTAAACACCATAAAAAGACTACACCATCCCTACCGCACGCAGCGAGAAGTGTTCCCTCAGGGTTGAATTCCACACAATTCAGATCCTGTGAGTGACCACGTTGAACCACAGGCTTGAAGCTTTTTCTCATTCTTTTAAGCTCTTTAATTTCAATGGATGTGCGTGTAAGCTCAAGGATCATTCCCTTGGCATCTGTCCAGTTAGCACCAATAAAGCAGGTTTTTTCATCGCTTGCTCCCCTTAAATCGACAAGTGAAAAATCAGATTCATCAAAGCTCGATCTAATAAAGCGGACATTCCTGAAATCACAGTTAGAAAAATTGCTCTTCATACATCGGGACTCTTTAAAAATGGCCTTCTGGAAAATGCTCCCTTTGAATGAGCCTCTGTTTAGATTTGCCATTGTCAGGTCTGCCCCTGAGAGATCTGCATTATGCAGGACAATGCCTTCAAGGATAATCTTCTGTAGTTTTGCATTTTGCAGGTTAGCGCCGTTTGGAATGAAATGTGCCATATCTTCCTTCAATTTATCACTATTAGTGATCTCCTTCTCCATATTGCATTTTATCCGTCTATTCCAATAGAGTATATGCAATGCATTCTCTGAGATATTCGACACATATTCACCCATCAGGATCTTGCTAAGAGGTTTCCAGATTTGTTGATTTTGATCAAGAGAGGTTAAAAAGTAGATGGTTTTTCGATCGAACCGTCGTGTATTTAGGATTTGTCTTGCCATGTCAATATTGTTATATTGAAGGATGTCGAAGATTTTGCTTGCAAGGAAAAACTCCATAAATGATTGATGCATAAAGCTATAATAGTCATATTTATCACGGCTGATGAAAGTAGCGCTCCGCATTACTGCTGTAATTTCCTCTGCCGATTTATCGCCAATGATTATCGGCTTGTTATCCGTAACTTCTAGTTTTTCAACAAAGGATACAAGTTCGGTATTATGACAGGCATTCTTTTCTTCGTTCCACATTTTCCATGAGAGTTCCCACATCAATTTTTTCCATGAATCCCTATTGAGTATTTTGTATTTCCTTCCTTTTTCAACATGGTCAATCCATAGCTCTACATATACATTATAGAGATTCGCCACCGTTATGCTCCCATGCTTTTTGAGCTTATCCGGTGAATTTATTATCATATCGAGGAGCATTGGGCAATGTGCGAGATTTTCAAGATCAAAGACGTCCTTTATCATTTTCCAATCTTTATCAGCGGTGTCAGGCCTTGCCTTTTTCAGATAGGATCTAACCTGCTCCTCTGAAAAATTTTCCAGATATACAACCTCAGCCCTAGGCTGGCGTCGAAGCTCCCTGTAAAGCTCTGTTTCAATCTCTGAAGACAGAGATGAGTCATGATCAATAACCTTAATCTGTTCTTCCCGATCCTTAAAATAGTGAGTCCGACATGTAATAACTATTTTCCCTTTACCTTCAGCAGCGTGTATAAGTTTTTTAAAGTTTCTCTGGGTCACTTCCCATTGAACATTGTCGGCCATTTCGTCAAATCCATCGAAGAAGATAAGAATTTCCCCATGATTAAACATATGATTATAGCAGGACATATTTGGATAATCCAATTCCTTGCTGTAAAAATGATTTGTGATTATTTTTTCAAAACTACTCTCTTTCCCGACTTCTCTAAGAGGTATGAATAAAGGGGCAATATGACGCTGTGGATCATCCATAAAACTTTTTGCTATTCTATATCCAAGAAATTTACATAAAGTGGTCATCCATCAGTATTGGGATCAAATACCTCTCAGAGGATCGAAAATCAACATTGGATTGAATAAATTTCTCCAAAAGGGACCACTCTTTATTCCCGGAGAAGTAATATCTGCTTAATATCACTATTATTTTACGTGATTTTGAAAGAGGATCATTTATTTTTGCATTTGAATTTTTGCCAGGTATTATTTTTATTTTTTTAAACCAGACCCGAATGCCTTCATGCTGCATTCGCTGCGCAAGCTTGTCAGAAAACCCTTCATCTTCGCTTGCATAGCTCAAGAAGACATCATACTCAAAATCCTTATCTTTAGTAGCTGGCATCCATTGCATCAAAGCAGAAGATATTACTAATGTACAGGATTCATATAAAATTAAGTATAGACAAGCATGTTATATCCTTTCACTCTATCTTGAAGCAACTACCTATACTCCAGTATGGGCCTGGGATTGCAAATGGTGGCAGAAAAACTAAGAAACATGGGAGAGAAGGATGTATAAAATCCTTCTCTCCCATTCCATATCCAAGAATATAGCCAGCAAAGCTATACCTTAATTTATAAGAAATCTAATTTCTCTTTTGACATGGACGGAGATTATTCATAACATAAGGTGAATTTAATAATTAATTATTAATTGGGAAACAGTATATTAAATTAAAGCATAGGCATAATTTGACATTGATCAAAATACTGTGTAAAATTACTCAAATTCTTGAGATAATTTTGTAAAATTATGCAACTACCTGAATTTAAAAGATATATAACAAGTATAATTTACAGGCGCCTGCGTGAAGAAAGGCATTTCATACAGGTAATTATCGGCCCGAGACAGGTAGGAAAAACTACTGCAATATATCAGGTTCTTGAAGGTATAGAGATCCCTTATCATTATGCTGCGGCAGATCTTCCCGCTCCGCCACCCATGGAATGGATTGCACAGCAATGGGATATTGCACGTCTGAAGCTGCAAAAACAGACTCGAGTGATCCTGGTCTTGGATGAGATTCAAAAGATATCGAATTGGTCAATAGAAATAAAGCGGTTATGGGACGAGGATACACGAAAGGGGAATAATATTCAGGTTGTTATTTTAGGGTCGTCAGCACTTTTAATCCAAAAGGGATTAAGTGAAAGTCTTGCAGGCCGGTTTGAGATTATAAGATTGTCTCATTGGTCATGGAAGGAATGCCATGATTGCTTTAATTGGACACTGGATCAATATATTTATTTCGGCGGTTATCCGGGAGCGGCTTATCTAATAAATGATGAAGAAAGATGGGCCCGGTATATAAGGGATTCTTTGATTGAAACAGCCATATCAAAGGATATACTACTTTTGAACCGGGTTGAGAAACCGGCCCTTCTGCGTCAGCTTTTTGTTTTGGCATGCGAGTATGGAGGCCAGATTGTCTCATATCAAAAATTACTTGGTCAGTTGACGGATGCAGGCAATACAACAACCCTAGCTCATTACCAAAAACTGATAGAATCCGCTTTTCTGATATCCGGACTGTCAAAATGGTCAGGTGGGGCGTTGCGCAGAAGAAGTTCAAGTCCCAAATGGATCCCTTTAAATACAGCACTTATGACGGCATTAGCCAATAAAGGTTTTCAAGAGTGGCGCAATAATCCTATTATTTGGGGACGATTGGTCGAAGTGGCTGTCGGCGCATATATGGTGAATGAAGCAATCCGGTATGGACTTAAAGTCTATTATTGGAGGCAAGGTAATTATGAGGTTGACTTTATTATTCTCAAGGGGGAAAAGATAGTGGCTGTGGAAGTGAAAAGCGGAAAAAATCGTATGAGCCTTCCGGGATTAAATTTGTTCCAAAAGAGCCATAAGACCCACATGGTCATTACCGTAGGCGCCACTGGTTGTGAAATTGGTGAATTTTTACAAACACCTATTATCGAATGGTTTAACTGAAGTATATAAATTATTTCAAATCACATCCTGAATCATATCTAAAATCATATTTGGAAATAAATGCTGCATATTCGGAAATAGATTGACAAGGTTTATTGTTAAGGGATATACTTTTATTTTATATTTTATTTCTGATTAAAGAATGGTGTTTCAACCAATATTTCCTTGAAATGGTCTTGTTTCCAAAACAGAAAAATTTAAATTGAATAGAGCGATTATAGGTCTTCGAAAGGGGGAGAAACGTCATGGGCATGTGGGTAGGAAGGGGCCGGAAGGCCAGACGATGTTATGGATTTGATGATATTGCCCTGGTTCCGGGAAGATTAACCATTAATCCAAACGAGGTGGATATCTCCTGGGAACTCAAGGGCAAGCAGTTCGATCTGCCATTTCTTGCCGCCGCGATGGATGGTGTGGTAGATACCAGGATGGCGATAGAGATGGGTCGTTTGGGAGGTATTGCTGTTTTAAATCTGGAGGGTATTCAAACGAGATATGAGGACCCAAACAGTATATTGGATGAAATCGCATCCGCCAGCAAGGAAGAAGCGACTAAAATCATACAAAATATTTATACGCGTCCTATAAAAGAGGATTTAATCGCAAAAAGGATTCAGGAGATCAAGGCGGGCGACGCTCCGGCTGTTTTGTCCGCTATTCCTATGAGGGCCAATAAGTTTGCCCATATTGCACAGGAGGCCGGTGCTGATGTCTTTGTAATTCAGTCTACCGTCCTTACAGTGGAACATATAACGAATGAATATGAGGTTGTGGACTTAAAAAAACTTTGTAAGCAAATAAAGATACCCGTTATTGCAGGAAATTGTGTGACATATGATGTGAGCCTGGATCTTATGGAGGAGGGTGTCGACGCCCTTCTTATAGGGGTCGGCCCCGGTGCGGCCTGTACTACCAGAGGTGTGCTCGGGATCGGCGTTCCACAGGTGACCGCCACTTGCGACGCGGCCGCTGCCAGGGATTTTTATTACAAAAAGAGGGGCAGATATGTTCCCATTATCACGGACGGCGGGATGAGTGTAGGTGGTGATATCTGTAAGGCTATAGCATGCGGAGCGGATGCTGTAATGATCGGGTCCGCCTTTGCAAGGGCCAAAGAGGCCCCGGGAAGAGGTCACCACTGGGGAATGGCAACACCTCATGCCAATCTGCCGAGAGGGACAAGGATACATGTGGGAACTACCGGGACCCTTGAACAGATCTTATACGGGCCTGCTGTGCTTGATGACGGTTCTCAGAATCTGGTAGGGGCCTTGAGGACGGCCATGGGCAATTGCGGTGCAAGAGACATAAGGGAGATGCAGATGACCGAGCTCATCATAGCCCCTGCCATAAAGACTGAAGGCAAGGTGTTTCAAAAATTTCAGCACGTCGGGATGTGTAAATAATCCATGAACATCCATGAAGAAAAGATCATTATACTTGATTTCGGCTCTCAATACAGCCAGCTTATTGCCCGCAGGGTCAGGGAAAACCGTGTCTATTGTGAGATACTTCCCTACAATACCTCCTATGAGGAGATAAAAAAGCAGGGACCTAAAGGGATTATTCTTTCCGGGGGGCCCCATAGCGTTTATGAGCCAGACGCCCCTCTCCCTGAAAAAGAGATCCTCCAGGGTGAGTTTCCCATCCTGGGGATATGCTACGGGATGCAGCTCCTGGCATATATGCTGGATGGGGAGGTTTTAAAGGCCCAAAACAGGGAGTATGGCCATTCCAGGCTTCGGATCTCCGAGTTTTCAAACCTGTTCCATGGTTTTGAAGACAACACGCATCAGGTCTGGATGAGCCACGCGGACCGTGTAGTCAAGCTGCCGCCGGGTTTTATTCCCATTGCCGAAACCGATAACTCCCCTACGGCGGTTATGATGAGAAAGGATAAACCGGTCTTCGGGGTGCAGTTTCATCCGGAGGTCGTTCACACCCCTGACGGGAATCGTATTATTCAGAATTTTCTCTTTCGTATCTGTAATTGCCAATCCAACTGGACCATGGCCTCTTTTATTGATTATACTATCAACCGGATCAAAGAAGAGGTTAAAGGCGCGAAGGTTATATGCGCCTTAAGCGGGGGAGTGGACTCTTCGGTAACCTCGCTCATAATCCATAAGTCCATAGGAAGTCAACTGACATGTGTCTTTGTCAATAATGGTGTCCTGAGAATGGGCGAGGAATGGAATGTCCGTCAGACATTTCAGGAGCATTTTCACATGAACATGGTATATGTGGATGCCCGGGAAAGATTCCTGTCCAGGCTGGCGGGAGTGACAGATCCGGAGAAAAAGAGAAAGATTATCGGCAATGAATTCATATTTCTGTTTGAGGAGGAAGCAAAAAAGATCCCGGGCGTAAAGTTTTTGGCTCAGGGGACACTTTACCCGGATGTAATAGAGAGTGTCTCTGTCAAGGGGCCTTCAGCGACCATAAAATCTCATCACAATGTGGGCGGCTTGCCTGACAAGATGAACCTTATGCTTATAGAGCCTTTAAGGGAGCTTTTTAAGGACGAGGTCAGGATGGTCGGCAGAGAGCTGGGTTTGCCTGAGGCAATCATCAATCGTCAGCCATTTCCAGGTCCGGGATTGGCTATCAGGATCCTGGGCGATGTTACAAAAGAGAGGCTGGAAATATTGCGCCAGGCCGACGTAATAGTTCTGGAGGAGATAAAGGATGCCGGACTTTATGAAGAGATATGGCAATCCTTTGCTGTTTTGCTGCCGGTAAGGACCGTGGGTGTAATGGGGGATGAGAGGACATACGATAACGTCATTACAGTGAGGGCGGTTACCAGTCAGGATGGGATGACAGCGGATTGGGCGCGACTACCCAATGATCTCCTGGGAAGGATATCCAACAGGATAATCAATGAGGTTAAGGGAGTGAACCGGGTGGTTTATGATATAAGCTCCAAGCCGCCGAGCACTATTGAATGGGAATAAGAGGAACAATAAAGAGGGAGGTACGATCATGAAGAAGGTAACGGTATATTCAACCTCAACCTGTCCTTACTGTAAGATGCTCAAAGATTTTTTGAAGGGTAAAAATGTGTCGTTTGAAAATCTGGATGTCGGGGAGAATCATGCAGCGGCAAAAGAAATGAAGGAAAAATCCGGACAGTTGGGGGTGCCTGTTGTGGATATAGAGGGAAAGATAATAGTTGGCTTTGAGAAAGAGCAAATAACGAAGGAACTGGGTATATAGTATAGAGGAGAATGGACCGCTATTATCAAAATTTGAATTGCCTTGACATAGGACGACGAAAATGTATGATTTGCTGATTGTGGGGGCCGGGCCGGCAGGGATAACTGCCGGGGTGTATGCGGCACGCAAGAGGATGGATTTTCTGGTTATATCAAAAGATATAGGGGGACAGACCCTCAATAGCTGGGATATAGAGAACTATACCGGTTATCAGTTTATCACAGGCCCCGAGTTGGTTCAGAAGTTTAAAGAACATCTGGAGCAGTTCCATATAGAAGTCAAAGAAAACGAGGAGATAACCCTGATAAAAAAAGACTCGGACAAATTCATTATAGAAACGAATAAAGATACCTATGAAGCGAAGACGGCTATTATTGCGTCTGGCCGCAAGCCCAGACTTTTGGAAGTGGATGGTGAAGATAGATTCAGGAATAAAGGTGTGACCTATTGCGCCACTTGTGATGGTCCTTTATTTGCGGATATGGATGTCGCGGTTATAGGAGGAGGAAATTCCGCGCTGGAATCAGTATTACAATTGACAAAGATTGCCAAAAAGATCTATCTTGTGGATATCGCTCCCCGGCTCATCGCTGATCCGATCATGATTGAAAAGGCAGAGGCGAGCCCGAAGGTAATAATTTATAATAGTACAAAAGTAGAAAAGATTTACGGTGATAATTTCGTTCAGGGGCTCAGGATTACGCATAAGGATAAAACAGAAGACTTGCCGGTTCAGGGGATTTTTATAGAGATCGGGTCCGTCCCTTCTTCCGGTTTTGTAAAGGATGTCAAAAAGAACGGGGTGGGAGAGATAATGATTAACTGCAGGTCCGAAACCAATGTGCCGGGGCTCTTCGCAGCGGGTGATGTGACGGATGTACCGGCTAAGCAGATTATCGTTGCATGTGGTGAAGGCGCAAAAGCCGCGCTCAGGGCTTTTGAATATTTGAGCAAAAACAGGTAAAAGGAGGTATTGAAAAATGGATAGATATGTATGCACAGTATGTGGTTATGTCTATGATCCGGCAGAGGGAGACCCTGAATCCGGTATCGAGCCGGGGACGTCTTTTGATGAGCTTCCGGATGATTGGGTATGTCCGGTTTGCGGCGCATCTAAAGACGAGTTTGAGAAGGAAGAGGAATAAAAGGAACAGGGATTAATATAAAACAGGAATTAATTTAAGAGCAATAACTATGTCAGAATTCGTACACCTCCATTGTCATACATCCTATAGCCTTTTGGATGGTGCCTGCAGGATCGATCAGCTTCTGGATCAAGCCAGGACATTCGGCATGGATTCTCTTGCCATAACGGACCACGGTTCCATGTTCGGAACCATAGAGTTCTATCAAGGCGCCAAAAAGAGGGGGCTGTCGCCCATCCTGGGGTGCGAAACCTATCTGGCCCCTGAAAGCCGCTTCACCAAGTCCGGCCACGGCATACATGACGCGGCCTATCATCTTGTGCTCCTGGCAGAAAACACAGAAGGTTATTACAATCTCGTGCGTCTTGTATCTTCCGGTTATTTGGAGGGTTTTTATTATCGTCCCAGAATCGATAAGGAAATACTTGCCCAATATAGCAAAGGACTTATAGGGATGAGCGCCTGTCTGAAGGGAGAGATCCCTGCTTTATTATTGGCGGGAAAGGAAAAGGAAGCAAAAAAGGTTGCCGGGGAATATGCGGATATCTTCGGCAAAGAGAACTTTTTCCTGGAGATTATGGATAACGATCTTCCAGAGCAGAAAAAGGTCAATCCCGGTTTGATAAAGCTGGGCAAAGACCTGGGACTCGGAATAGTCGCCACGAACGATTGTCATTATCTCTACCGGGAAGATAGCTCCGCCCATGAGGTGCTCCTATGTCTTCAAACAGGTAAAACACTTGATGATCCAAAGCGTATGAGTATGTCTAGCGACCAATTTTACTTTCGAAGCCCTGAGGAGATGATCAGTATTTTCAAGGATTATCCCGAAGCCATCTCAAATACCCTTTCTATTGCCGGACGATGCAGTGTGGACATAGAGTTTGGAAAGATTCACCTCCCCCGTTATCAAACACCCGGTGATATAGGCCTTGATGAATATCTGAAAAAACTGGCATATGAAGGGCTCCACCGGAGATATCCCTGGCTTGAAAAAGGGGGAAACACGGAAGATGAGAAACAGAGAGGGGAAGAAATAAACAAGAGGCTGGAAAAGGAGCTGGAAATCATAGCCAAGATGGGCTATCCCGGGTACTTTCTTATTGTGTGGGATTTTATAAATTACGCCCGTCAGAAAGGGGTACCTGTAGGGCCAGGTCGTGGTTCGGCCGCGGGTAGCCTTGTAGCTTATTCTCTCGGCATCACGGACCTCGATCCCCTGGATTACGGACTCTTGTTTGAGCGGTTCCTGAATCCCGAAAGGGTCAGCATGCCGGATATTGATGTGGACTTTTGCATGAACCGCAGGGATGAGGTCATCGAGTATGTGACCAATAAGTATGGCAAGGATAATGTCGCCCAGATCATTACGTTTGGAACGATGGCGGCTCGAGGCGTGGTGCGTGATGTGGGAAGGGTCCTGGGCATGTCTTATGGAGAAGTGGATAAATTGGCTAAGATGATCCCCAACATCCTTAAGATTACCCTTAAAGATGCTATCGAGATGGAGTCCAGGCTCAAAAACCTTATTCAAAGCAACCCCGAGATTGCCCGCCTTTTCCAGATTAGTCAGGCACTGGAAGGGCTTGCCAGGCATGCGTCAACTCATGCCGCCGGTATAGTTATTACCCCGGACCCCTTGGTAGAGTATCTTCCTCTCTATCGCGGGCAAAAGGGTGAAGTTGTAACCCAATTTACTATGGGGGACGTGGAAAAGATAGGTCTTTTAAAGATGGATTTTCTGGGCCTTAGAACGCTCACCGTTATCCAGGACACCCTCAAACTTATCAAAGAGGCGAGAGAAGAAACGGTCGATCTGAGCCGCATTTCCATGAAGGATCGTAAGACCTTCAATCTTCTTAAATCCGCGCGAACAGTAGGGGTGTTCCAGCTTGAAAGCACGGGCATGAGAGACCTTCTCCGAAGGCTGAAGCCGGAAAACTTCGAGGACCTCATTGCGCTTGTCGCGCTGTTTCGTCCCGGCCCCCTGGGAAGCGGAATGGTGGACGATTTTATCAAGCGCAAGCACGGTCATGTGGAGATCACCTACGATCATCCGAAATTAAAGCGGATACTCAAAGAAACCTATGGTATCATTGTATACCAGGAGCAGGTGATGCAGATCGCTTCTGAGCTGGCAGGTTTTACACTGGGACAGGCGGATCTGCTCAGAAGGGCAATGGGTAAAAAGAAACAAAAGGTGATGGATGAACAGCGGGCCCATTTTCTCGAAGGAACCAGGAAAAACGGGATTCCGGATGATCTCGCTCAAAAGGTCTTTGATCTTATGTCCTATTTTGCCGGTTATGGTTTCAATAAGTCCCATAGCGCTGCTTATGCCCTTATCTCATATCAAACAGCGTATCTTAAGGCGCATTACCCTGTGGAGTTTATGGCCGCACTGCTTACAAGTGAAATGGAAAATACGGATAAGGTAGTGAAATATATAGCTGAGGCCAGGGAGATGAAGATAAAGACCCTGCCTCCTGATGTCAATGAGAGCTCGGTAACCTTTCGAGTGGTAAAGGATCACATACGTTTTGGTTTGGCGGCGGTGAAGAACGTGGGTGAAACCGCAGTAAGGTCCATATTGGAGGCGAGAGAAAAGGACGGCTCATTCCTTTCCCTGTACGACTTTTGCAAGAGAGTGGATCTCAGGGTGGTAAACAAGAGGGTCATTGAAAGCCTCATTAATTGTGGCGCCTTTGATTCCCTGAAGGTCAAAAGATCTCAGCTTATGGCAATTTCAGACCAGGCTATGGACCTTGCCCAGCAGGCCCAGAAAGCTACACAAAGCAGGCAGATCGGACTTTTTGCCATTGACAATTCCGGTGATGGAGACGCTGAACCCGGTATTGACCTTCCTGATATCCCGGAATGGCCGGAGTCTCAGAGATTGACGGCTGAAAAGGAGGTTTTGGGTTTCTATCTTACCGGACATCCCCTTACAAGGTTCAATAACAAATTACGAAAATATACCACCTATTCTTCTCAAAACCTCTTGAATGCCCATGATGGCGGGAATGTAAACCTGGGAGGCATACTCAGCCTTACAAAAGAGATTACGACAAAAAAGGGAGAGAGGATGGGATTTGCCAATTTGGAGGACCTTTATGGAGTCGTAGAGATTGTACTTTTCCCTGAGTTGTACAAGGCAAGCCTTCCGATGATCGAGGAGGAAATCCCGGTAATAGTAAAGGGCCAGGTTGATATTAAAGAGGATATGGCAAAGGTTACTGCCACGGAGGTTATCGCCCTTTCGGATGCGGATAAGCATTTTGCCAGGAATATTCATATAAAGATGTTTATCCCCGATTTGACGGAAGAATGCCTCAAAAAGCTTCATAATCTGTGTTATCAACACAGGGGCAATTGCCACCTTTATCTTCATCTTGAAAGCGCCGGGGGAGACGAGGTGGTGTTAAAACCGGAATCCAAGATCAAAATCGAACCTAAAGAGCCCTTTTTGGAAGCAGTGGAAGGCCTTCTTGGCAAGGATTCCTTTTATTTGGAAAGTTAGATATGATGTATATAGAAAATGGTGCATATATAAAAAGGAAGGGATGAATGGCCGATACCGTTTTGGATTTCGAAAAACCTTTTGTAGATCTGGATGAACTGATCCAGGAAACTCAAAAGCGTATATCTGACTGGAATCCTGAAGTAAAATCCGAGCTGAGAAAGCTAAAGCGCAAAAGGGTAAAACTTTACAGGGAGCTTTATCCAGGTCTTACACCATGGCAGAGGACTCAACTGGCACGCCATCCGGACCGTCCATACACTCTGGACTATATCAATCTCATGTGTGAAGATGCAATAGAGATCCATGGGGATAGAAGGTTTGCCGATGATCATGCCATTGTTACATGTCTTGCTAAAATGGATGGTGAGCCATTGGTTGTTATCGGCCATCAGAAGGGGAGGGGGACAAAAGAAAATATCTTTCGCAATTTTGGAATGCCCAATCCGGAAGGATACCGGAAAGCCCTGAGGGCCATGTTGCTGGCGGAAAAATTTAACATTCCGGTCCTGACACTTATTGATACGCCCGGCGCGTATCCCGGGATCGGTGCTGAGGAGAGGGGGCAGGCCGAGGCCATTGCAAAAAATCTTTATGAAATGGCGAGATTAAGAACCCCGATTGTCTCACTGGTCATAGGTGAGGGCGGCAGCGGAGGCGCGCTTGGCATAGGTGTGACAGACAGGATCTTGATGCTTGAGAACAGCATTTATTCTGTCATATCACCAGAGGCTTGTGCGACAATACTGTGGAAGAATAGAGAAAAGGCAATGGATGTTGCGGAAGCTCTTAAAATGACAGCCCAGGATCTCTTACAATTCAAGATCATTGATGAAGTGGTTAAAGAACCTCTCGGGGGAGCCCATAGAGATTATACCCAGGCCACCCATATTGTCCGCCGTGTTATTCGCCGCCATATCGCGGAATTGAAAAGCATCCCTTTAGATGAGCTTATATTGAAAAGATACGAGAAATACCGCAGTATTGGGGTATATAGAGAAGCGTGAACGTAAAATAATCAAACTGATTTCAGTTAGATTATAGACAGATTCAGATTAAAATCTTTGAACCCCCTTCTTTTTTATGAATCTACTAACTCAAGAAGATCTGGAACGAACCCTTACCAGAATTGACGGGCGCGGGTACAAGGCCTACAAAGATATCAAAGGCGCCTATTCCTTTCCCGGATTTACCCTGTTTATTGACCATGTACAAGGGGATCCCTTTGCCTCTCCCAGCCGTCTGAGGGCAAGGGTGCCTCAAAAGAGGGCGGGATATCCCCCGGAAACCTTTACACCAAAAAGCAGGGAGGTAGCCCTGTGTTCCTATCTTACTGAAAGATTTGCCCTGAAGGCCAGACGTCTCTCCACCAGAAAAGGTTCAGGAAAAAGCGGACTCATACAGATCGATGCACCGGGCCAGGAGATCCTTGAGAGGACCTCCATGAATATTTCTACAGAGCATCTGGAGGCAAGGTTCGTGGTGGGTCTTCCCGCTGACGGGAGAAGGGTCAAGGGCGGGGAGGCCATCCAGATCCTGTGTCGTCATATCCCGGCGATAATTTCTGAGGGTTTGCTATATGAAAACAATGACAAGAATAAGATTGAGCGATATGTGAAGGTAAACCAGGATGCAGATTATCTCCGTGCGGCCCTTAAAGAAAAAGACCTTGTTGCATTTGTCGCAGATGAAAGTATTCTCCCAAGGTGGTCTGGAGTGGATGACAGGCCGCTTCAAACCGGTGATGTTATTTCTTTTAGATCCCCGGAAAGTCTGAGGTTTGCATTTAATCTCCCTAACCATGGTCATGTTAGCGGGATGGGTATACCACAGGGAGTGACCCTGATTGTAGGCGGAGGGTTTCATGGGAAGTCTACCCTGCTGAATGCACTGGAGCTGGGGATTTATAACCACAAACCCGGAGATGGAAGGGAATTTGTAGTTACTGATCCCGGGGCTGTGAAAATCAGGGCGGAGGATGGCCGGAGGGTATGGGGGGTAAATATATCCCCCTTTATAACAAACCTTCCCTATGGACAGGATACGACATTTTTCTGCTCGGACAACGCGTCCGGTTCCACCTCCCAGGCCGCCAATATTATCGAGGCCCTGGAGGTGGGGGCCACATTGCTTCTTGTGGATGAAGACACAGCAGCCACCAATTTTATGATCCGTGACCATCGTATGCAGGAACTGGTGAACAAAGATAAGGAACCGATCACGCCTTTTATAGACAAGGTAAGACAGCTTTATCAGGACCTTGGCGTATCGACAATACTCGTCATAGGAGGAAGCGGAGATTATTTTGATGTCGCGGATACTGTTATAGCCATGGAAAACTATGTGCCAAAAGATGTAACAAGTGATGCCAGGGAAATTGCCATAAGATACAGGGCTGAGCGTAAATCTGAGGGAGGCGGGGAATTTGGCCAAATCACACCCAGGGTCCCCCTTGCCGGAAGTATAGATCCCAGCCGCGGCCGGAGGGAGGTAAACATAAAGACGAGAGGCCTGCGGCTTGTTCAGTTCGGTGAGGAAACCATCGATCTCAGCGCCATTGAGCAGCTCGTAGACTTCAGCCAGACAAGGGCGTTGGCAGACGCCCTGTTTTACGCAAGGGAACACCATATGAATAATCATAATACTACACGGGATGTATTAGAAGCCGTGATGACAGACATACAAAGAAAGGGCCTGGATGTATTAAACAGAAGACCTATTGGAGATTATGCTATATTCAGGAAATTCGAGCTCGCTGCGGCATTGAATCGTTTACGTTCCCTTGATGTCGCTAAATGAAAAAGAAAAAGGGGACAGATCCTAATTCTTTGTATTTACTAGTAATTTTTAGGGCATGGAAGACACATGGTTAATGATCTTTTTATCAAAAACAGTCTTATATCAAGAAATATTTTTTTAAAGCCATTAAACAAAAGGAGGAATTAAGATGGTAACGGCGCTTGTTCTTTTAACCGTACAGAGAGATAAAGTAAATGATGTGGCGGATAAACTTGCATCCATGGATGGTGTGTCCGAGGTTTACTCACTTGCAGGCAGGTATGATCTTGCCGCAATAATAAGAGTCTCTAAAAACGAAGGATTGTCGGAATTGGTTACAAATCACATGTTAAAGGTTGAGGGGATTATCAAGTCAGAAACCCTTATAGCTTTTCGTGTGTATTCTAGACATGACTTAGAGATCATGTTTTCAATAGGCTTGGAAGAGTAACTTGTCTTATTAGGGCGGGAAAAAGTCCCGCCCTAAATGTATATCTATGGAATGATTCGAATTGAATCGGTTCCTATAATGGATGTACCATCATTCAAATTGCCGGTCAAGGTTGCTATTGTATCGTCTTCTGAGAATATATCGGCATTTTCAAATTGAGCTACAAGGTCTTGATATTCATCCTCATTAACATCTTCATAATTAATAAGTAGAATATCATTTTTGACTGCTTTGATTTTTAAAAGCTCTTCTAATCTCAAGCTTGCAAAATCAATATCTTTTACATTAAAGTCAGGACCACCTAAAACAGCAACAGAAATTACACCTTTTCCGTTTTTGTTGATAGCGTTCGGTTCTCCACCGGGCTTAATATCTATTGTGACTTCCTTAAGCGGTGGTGTCCATAAGAATGCGAATGGAATAAAATTTTCGGGTGAGTAACCCATACCCGTAACCTGCCCATGGTCATTAATGTCCGTCACCCATAAAATATATGGTTCTCCAATCATCTCTCCAAAATCAATCATCCCACTATCTTCTGAATAGATAAAAGCAGCCGAATCCAAAGGGAAACCCCCTGGATCCTGTTTTTCACAAATGCCAACAAGCTGCCCTTTATTATTAATGGCAGTGGCCTGAGAATAATTCATTCCTGGTAATGTTCCAATATTCATCATACCCTTTTCTTCGCTCCAGAAAAAGGCATAATGATCAACAGCATAACACTCATCTTCAGCACATTCATATCTCCAGGAATTGCCCACGACTTCATTCTTGTCATTGATACCTATAGCCCAGGATTCTGTTCTGCCGGGAAGAGTTCCAAGATCTCTCATTCCATTATCTTTTGTCCATTTGAAGGCATGACCCTCAAAATCGTCAGTCATACTATCACCAACAATATGACCAAGATTATTAATAGCGGCACCGCCACTATAACTATAATGCCCGCTTCCAAGTGATCCCAGATCTCTTATCATGCCATCTTCCAAAAGAAATGCTGTCGATGAACCCGATTCAGTTGATCTTGAACCAGTGATTTGGCCCTGGTTATTAATCCCCCCTGCCCCTGAAAAGCCTTCACCGAGTAAAGGTTTAAGGCTTATCATTCCACTATCCTCTGTATAGAGGAAAGCACTATAGCTTTCATAATAACCATAATCGGATATAATGGCCATATCACCAACGATGTCACCATTTTCATTGATATCATTTGCCCAGGTCCAGATTTTTTCATCTGTACCCATATTGAGTAATTTAAATCCTTTATCTTTCGACCAGGTAAAAGCGTGCACCTCGTCTGGTTCATAACCCCCTGGTATAAGTTTTGTCACAGTACCAGCAACTTCCCCTTTGTTATTAACAGCATTGATACCTATAAAATCATAATCTATTCCTTCAGGTTCGATGATTGTCAGTTCTGCTGAAATTGTCCGGATACTTGTTAACAGTGCAAATACGATTACAAATAATATTGATGCTATTATTTTACTGATTTTCCTTTTCATTTTTATAAACTCCCTTAACTATTTCAGATAGCTGCTTATTTCTTATATTTAGTATTTAATCCTTTTGTCGTCAAAATATAAACCTCTTGTAAGAAAGTATCATTTTTAAGATATTATTATATACAAATTTTTATGCCAGCTTTAAATTAAGCTCTTGTATAGTAATAGAGCAAAGGATCTTGTTGTAACCGGAATTACAGTCAGCGGAGTAATTATCTGCTGTATCTATTATTTTAAGAAAAGGCCATGTTAAGGTACGTGAAGGACCGCATTAAGATTAAGATTCAAGAAGGACTCTGTTAGATTGAATAAGATGCATCTCTGAAGGAGGTTTGAATCAAGTGGATAAAGATAAAAATCCTTGTCAATATAGGCATCACCTCCCTAAATAAATAATATTTCAGGTTTAACCAATAGAGTATGAAAAAAATATTTTTATTGTATAGTGTCGAATTAGTTGTAAGAAAAATTTTTATGTTAGTAAATATTCTATCACCCTTTCAGCTTTTGTCAATATACTCGAAATCCAAGATAAAATTGAAATCCCTTTAACTTTAAGAGTTTCTGATGAGAACCGCTTTTGCATTAATAAGGATATTGATAAAAACATAACTTATTGATAGAATTTTTTCATAAAGGTGTATGTCCCCGTATCGTCCTTTTTGATATATACATGAAAAACAGGTCAGGCATTGAGAACAACAAATTCTTGTTTGGAAAACCCCTTTACTTTTCCGGATAGATTGCGATATAGATCCGAAGATCGGTAACATAACAATGAAGATATTGGCAAAGAAGCTAATCAGGACTTGAAAATTAAGGCAGTGTAATGTCTGATGACAAGTTAGGATATGTTTACCTAATGGGCTGTAAAACTTGTATGGCAACAGTACGCCGGCTTATTTAATTTTAAAAACAGTTAGGAGGGGGTGTAATCGATGAAAAAGAGAATATGGATTACCTTTTTTGTCCTTTTAGGAACAGTTTTATTGATAGGGGTTATTTTTAATGATAATGTTATAGCTGAAGATGAGAATAATTTCAGCTACAGTTTTGACTTTTATAACCTCGGTAGTGCTTTTGAATATTCCAGACAGAGTTCCTTGCTTTACCCATATGGTTTTGGGAGCTATAGCCTAAGGGGTTATCCAATGCAAAACTATGTTCTGGCCAATTACAGTTCAAATCCTTATAGTTTGGGAAGCTACCTCTATCGTTTTTTCGGTGGGGGATATCCCATGCAAAATTATGTTCTTGCCAACTATAGTCCAAATGCTTATAGTCCGGGAAGCTACCTCTATCGTTATATCGGTGGGGGATATCCCATGCAAAATTATGTTTTAGCAAATTATGGTTTTGGTGGATTTGGAGGCTTTTATTGATATTTAATATTGATCAAACCCTTTGTAAAAAATAGAACCGTCCCCTTTTTTATTCAGAAACGCCGAAAGATCTGAATACGAAAATTTCCCGAATCAACTACCAGAACTCTATCTTCGCTATCTACGGCTATGGCCTGGGGATTTTTGAATTGGCCTTGTCCGCTTCCCGTTTCTCCCCAACACTGAATATACTCGACGTCATTGTTGTATTTAAATACCTTGTTTAGGGTGCTGTCGGTAACGTAAATAAAACCCTGGGTGTCAAAGCAAAGGTCAGAGGGGCCGGGAAGGGGTTGCCCATTTTTATCCTTTGGAATGTAAGCCTTGACAAAGTCTCCATTGAGATCGAATTTGATGAATTTGCTATTTTTGCTGTCTATTACCCATATTGCCCTGAATCTGCTTGGGTCATAGGCCATCCTGGTAGGTCTTATAAAGCTGCCCGGACCTGAGCCGAATCCGCCCCACTCAAATTTGAACTCACCTTTGTAGTCAAAACATTGAATCCTGGAATTTTTCGAATCAAGGACATAACAGTTATCAGATTCATCTACGGCAATATCTACAGGGTGATGAAATTCTCCCTTGCCTGATCCGAATTCTCCCCATAAAAGATCTTTATTAACCATATCAAACCATCTTTGATTGTCTTTAATCTCTTCACCCTCGGGATCGATCAATCTTCCATCTTTGTTAAACTGAAGAATCCTGTTATTTTTTGTGTCTGCAACATAAATAACCGTTTGTCCTATTCTTTCTTTGTAATCCACATATAAGGCTTTGGGTTCATCCATACTGCTTGATTGCTTAAATGCTTCGTCATTTCCTAAAAGCAGACTCTCCCATTCTTCATCGAAATTGCCTTCGGAATCGAATGTTTGTATTTTGTCTGCCTCCATATCACATATATAGATGTTATCATCCCGGTCAATACCAATGTCTATCGGGAGCCTAAAATAGCCATTTCCCAATCCATAACCACCGAAGGTTTTGTCGAATTGATATTCATAATAGCCCAGGGGTCTCGGAATCTCATTGGGCAGCTTAGGCTTTTCAGGTGCTTGGTTTTGGCCTGGATATGTGTCTTCGATATCAGGCAAAGGAACAGGAAGAGAGTGGTCTGTATTTAAAAATGTATCTTTATCCTCAGGAAGAGGGCCAGGAATAGGTTTGTTTGTATCTTGATATGTATCCTCGTTCTGAGGAATTAGGGCAGGGACCGGCTCGTTGCTTTTTTTTTCTGCCATGCCTATACCTGGTGATGAAAACAGATGAAGAAACAGAAAACAAATGACAAGTGATATGAGAAGCGGCAGGAGCTTTAAAAAATTATGATCTGAAAACATTAGAAACTCATCTCCGGTATTCGCTTTTTTCACCTTTTTTTTCAGAAGAGCCAAAAATACCCATTATTCCGCCTCCAGATTTTTGAGCACTTTCTCTCTTGCGCTGCTGGCGAGTAATCTCATAGGATAGTGTTGATACTATCTCCCATACGACACCGCGTGCCAATTCCATGGGGCTTGGCCCCTGGCTTATCCCCAAAATACGGCTTAAGGAATTTGTCCCCATTTTAAAATTATTTGCTGTCCATAAGATATTCCCGTTTTCAACTTCAATCATTCTGACACTTAATCCAACTTCGGCTCCGGATTCATTGCTTTTACCATACCCGTATTCAGTAAGAACTCCCAGAATCAAATATTCCACACCTAATCTTTCCCCGATGGCCTTTATTGTTTCATTGTCCATAGAGTTTGGTTTTCTAATCCTGAGGCTCATCAATGCGGCATTAGCCTCGACGATATCCACAATATCCTTGAATATATGAGCACGGAATAATTCCGTGACGAAGATCTCTCTTACTTTTATGTCCGCGTCCGTATCCTTGCTAAGGTTTTCAAAGGGAAGGACACAAACGGACTTGTTTGGGGTCCAGGGACGATAAGTGACCACCTCCGGAACAACCACAGGTTTCGTAAAGAATGCAGTCCTGTTAGTGTTTGCGCATCCGGAGAAAATAAACAGGATAAAGGCAGTGGTTACAATAAAAAAGGTCATTAAACATCTTTCGGAATTTCCCATTCTCTAGTCCTCCTGTTAACAACAGCCTTATGAGTCTATGAATTCTGATTGTGACATTTTTCCAATTTTCGAGTTCGATTCTATCACTGGAAACTTTTGTATGTCAAGGTTATCAAAGGTATTTAACATTGCCTTGTCTGAAATTAAAAGACCGCTTTAAAACGAAGCGTAATAATATCTTCCATATCTTTCGGAGCCCGGAAGGTCTGGGTAAATTTATATTCCACTTCTAAAGTATAATCGGAAAAATCATATAATATCTTGGATTCAAAGGTTTCCGTATCGTTTTGTTCCTTTTTATCATCATATTTATAGCTTGTGCTCCAGGTAAAAGGCGAAAACGACCAATCGAATTTAAAGGAGTATGACATCTCCTCACTCTTGCTTGGATTATCACCGCTAATCTTATAGTACCTTCTTGTAACCTGGGAGGTAATAAACAGTGATTCATATGGTTGAAAATCCAATTCCAGAGAGCTGTCATTATTTATCTCAGTGCGGTTTTTTGAGGGAATGTCCTTATCTGTGAATCGGGTTTCAACCTCTTTCCTGCTTGTGTCATGAGAAAAATCAACTGTCCAGATGTCATGCAAACTGAGACTATAATCAAAATTGAGCCTGTATTCATTTGTTACGTCTTTTGATGGTCCGTCATAAGTTATGTCCGATGTATCTTTTTTATTTGTCACTGAACGAATGTATTCAGGTCTTAATGTAAGATTTTCCACCGGGCTAAATGACCATTTCCACATCAATCGTTCCTCTTCTGAAAATGGTTTTTCGTGTTTGTTTTCATTGACTCTTTTGAAATCCAGACTCTGATGACTTCGTAATAGATTGGGAAAGTCCGATCTCAAAGATGCTTCAAGAGTTGTTTTATCTATCTTTTCTCCCGGATCTGACCCTTTTGGCTCTTCAATTGACTCTTCATTAATCACCTTGACATTCAGTTGCATCCATTTTTTCGGGACAGCCCTGATATATCCATTGATTGTTCTTTTTTCAGTGTCAGTATATGTTATTTTATTATTGGAGTCGATGTCCTGCTCTTCTTCCGATTCTCTTCTTATCCATCCTCTAACTTCCAACCAGTCCGTAAGATCTTGTCTTACGTCAAATTGCATGTCCTGATGACTTTTATCCTCTCCTGTTGCTCTTCGATCGGATTTGGTTTTATTTTCATATTCGAGGCTGATATTCGTTTTTTGAGTAGGCTTATAACTCAGCTTTCCTCTGAGGGTTTGCAGCAATTCATCTTGACTGACTGGTGAATTAGTATCCCGTTGTTTCTGATATAGTGTCTCCTGATATAGGGTCTCAACCTTGTAAGAGATTTCGACTTTGGTTGGAGCTCTGGTGGATAAAGTATGATTAAACTTTACTTCGCCATTCATATTTATATCGTCAATATCCGGTTGATCCTGATCAATATAGTCCGTATATTCATGTTTAAAGTCCAGTTTGATTCTTAATGTTTTTGAAGGCTTATATTGTGCTCCTAATGTAATCTTGTTTTTCTTTAATTGATTTTTGGTCTCATCATGGTCATAATCCACCTGCAATTCAGGTAGTTCTGAAGGCTGTATCAAAAGGTGTCCAAAGGCCCTTTGTTCGGTAGGTCTGTTTATATTCCAGGTTTCCTTGAATCCTGTCTTAAAGTCATATATCAAGGATTTTAACATCAATTCTATCTGCGGTTCTCTTGTTTCCGTATCCTCTTCCCTGCTTTTATCCTCTCTTTTATAATCAAATTTGGCCTCCCCGGTCAGATTCGTCCACCGTGTAAGCTGATTGGAATATTTGACCGATAGACGAGGGTTATACTCATGATCTTTGTCTCTCGAACCCATTTCTGTTGAATCTCTGAAGGTATATTTTGCGTCCAAAGTGGTTTTTACAGAGGCAGATTCCCCTGTAAGCGGAGGAAAAGCAAAGAATGCACACAAAATAAGCAGAGTGAGTATCAACAAGTAAATGTGTTTTCGATCCATATCTCATTCATGCATAACTGTGAAGACCACCTAACAGAAAACTAACACCAAAATATGTCATCAAGACAAATAAAAAACCCAGAATGGAGAGAATCGCCGTTCTCTTCCCACGCCATCCGGCTGTGAATCTGGCATGCAAGAAAGCAGCATACACAAACCAGGTAATCAGCGACCATGTCTCTTTTGGGTCCCAGCTCCAATAGCTGCCCCAGGCATAGTGTGCCCAGGCCGCACCTGTTATTATCCCCAGAGTTAAAAAGGGAAAACCAACAGCAACGGCCTTATATTCCAGGTCATCCAACATCTGGGAGCTGGGTAAGAGCGAAATAAAGCCTGTCTTTAAACCATTTTTTTCATGACCATGTTTAATCAGATACATTATGCTAAAACCGAATGCAATGGCAAATGCGGCATATCCGAAAAAACAGGTTACTACATGTATAAGTAGCCAGTTGCTTTGTAAAGCCGGCACTAGTGGCTCGATCTTATTAGGTATCAAATTAGGCATCACACTGGGGGCTGCCAAAACCAAAAAGGCTATGGGCATAACAAAAACCCCTATTACTTTTAAGCCATATTTTTTTTCAAAGATCAAATAAATAAGAACAATGGCCCATGAAAAGAAAACCATCGATGAATAAAGGTTAGTGAAAGGGGGTTGACCAATACCCAATTTATAGGAATAAAGGGTTCTAAATATAAGGGCAAGGGTATGGCACAACAATCCCACGAGAGTTGTCCATGTTGCCAGTCTGGCAATAAGCTTATTCTTATCAATCAAATTGATAATGTATAGAAGAGAAGAGCCAAGATATATAATCATGGCCAATCCAAAAAGTTTTTCATTATACATAAATTAAACCCCCAAAAAATATTGATAATGCTTTTTCAGCAATTTTAACGCTGGCTTAAAAACCTCTGCTTATTAATTTTTTAACAATGCAAGCAGTTCCTGCCACACTTGGTTAAGTTTATTCTCGAAACCAATTTTGTTTTTATCCGCATGCCCGATAACTTGAATAGTACAACCACGGTCGCTCGGGCTTAATCTTGCCCACACCCTTTGGTGGGATGAAAATAAAACCAGAATGACTCCGAGCATTAGTAAAATACATCCAATCCATACAATCCAGACTCCAGGATCTTTACCCACTTGAAGGCCGGTATACATCTTCCCTTTATAGTCCTTAAAAGTATATATATATTGGCCCTTTTTAATCATATGAAAGTCAGGAAAAGAAAAACCCCAGACAAGAAAAGGTTCTTCCCCTTCTTTTGTTATCATAAGCTGCACTGCGGGATTTCTCATCTGGTCTGATTTGGAAAATACATGTCCATTAGAATCCATACCAAAGTCTGGTAAAAACCGTACAGCCTTGACCTGTCTTTTTTTCCCATCGACTCCGGTAAATTCGAAATTTCCTCCCGGACTTACCCGGAAATTCTGAACGGGCTTGTCAGATTTCGGGTCCATGGGTTTTACCTCAATGAGTAGTTCCCCGAACTGGGTGTCCTCTCCATAACTTGATTGATATAATGTCATGCCCTTATAAGTTAAAGGCTGATTGACCTCGATGACCTTGCTCAACATCTCCTTCCCTTCATCCAGGATAGTGAGGTGGCTCCTGTAATCCTTAGGTCTCATAGTATTTGGATAATATTCTATTTCAAACTTATCACACCTGACTGTGAAATCCAGAGCATAAACCTTTTTTGAGCCATATTCATAGAAATTATCGGCACTTGCGCCTTCTGTTATCTGTAAATAGCCTTTAACCCCTGTTGCGGCGCTAATTATTCCACCCAAAAGTATGATCAGGATACTGATATGGGTAAGATAGAAAAAAAGCCATCCATTGCGGTTTTTTTCGGAAAAGAGGAAGGTATTGCCACTTATTTCCTCTTGCTGTAGTGATGCTCCTAATCCATTTTTTTTAAGCAGGGAGCAGAGTGCATCTTTACATTCGGTTAGAGGCCTATGAAATACCTTGCTATGAGACAGCCTGTATTTTTTTGCCATATCATCGGTAAATCTTGATAGGGCTGAGCGAATTCGTTTCAGATCCCTCGGCAGTCTTCTTAGGGTACAAAACAGAATATTGACAGATAATAAGACCAATAGCAATATAAACCAGGGGGAGTGATATACATCAAAAAAACCAATAAATTTAAAAAATTTGTATAAACCCTCCCCATAATTTTGAATATAGAGGGCTGGATTTGCCTTTTGAGCTATTAAAGTCCCGATTATGGATGAAAAGGCCAAACATATCAGAAGAATTATGGCCAATTTGATAGAACTAAAAAATTTAACTATACGTTTCATAGCTTTTTGAATTTCTCCGTTAAATGATTTTTAAAAATGTCAAGAGTATGTATCAGGCTTTTCTACCACAGATAAGGCTTATATGTCAATCAAGTGCCTAAAGTGCCTAAAGTGTCAAGTGCCTAAAGTTAAAAAAATTTTCAGGCACTATCTTTTTCTGTTTTTTCTTTCTCTGCAAGGTGAAGGAAGTTTTTTGCTATTTCAAACGCCTCTGCCTTTGTTTTTATTTTATCGCACAAAAATAATTGATTGATTGAACGTAAGGCCCTTCCCATAATAGGTCCGGGAGGAAACAGAAGCTTTTGTTTCAGGTCCTCCCCGGTAATCAAAGGCCCCTTTCTGTATTGCTTTTCCATTTTTTCCCTAAAAAGAAAAAGAGAATTGAGAAAATCCAGATATTTTTCTATCATTTCTCTATTAGTCCAGGTAGAGAAAATGTCCGCAATTGAAAGCAATAACAAAGCCTGCCATGTTTCACCCAAATGGATAAATAGATTTACCCTGGCCTTATCTGAAACCTTTTTTGCCAGTGAAAGCATCAGGGGCCTCATATGGTCCTGAACAAGTTTTATTGTAAGGTGAATCTCAGCTTTGCTAAAACGCAGGGCTTCCATCCTCGATTTAAGCACAATTCCCCCTGTCTGCTGGTGTCCATAAAAAATTACCTGACCCTTTTTACCAATGTCTTTAACCTTTGGTTTGCCGATATCATGGAAGATGGCAGCCATTTTAAGACAGTGTATTTGATTTTTGTATTTCTTTTTTACATATGAAACCATTTCATTCAGTCGAGGATTGAGATGTTTGCCAGGTGTATTTAAAATTTCTTCAAGATAGAAAAGTGTAGTCCAGGAATGTTCCCAGAGCGTAGATTTGTGTTTTGAACCCTGATCGAGTCCATCCATTGGAATTATTTCAGGAAAGATCTGTCCAAGCAGTCCTGTCTCCTTCATCTTCCTGATATATATAGCTGCCTGGGAGGAGTTCATGATCTTGATCCATTCCTCGTGTATCCTTTCAGGCGCTACTTTTTTGATTAAACAAATATTCTCTGATATAAAATCCAGGGTTTTTTTGTTTATGATGAAACCAAATTCCGAGCTGAACCTGAATGCCCTGCAAAGCCGGAGAGGATCATTTAGAAAATTCTCTTTGCTGATCATCCTGATAATCCCTTTTTGGGCATCATGTCTCCCATTAAAGGGATCTATCAATATGTCTGTGATAGATATATTTGGCTTTAGAATATCCGCACCCTTTATGGCCATGGCATTAATAGTAAAATCACGCTCCAATAGATTCTGGAATAGGGGCTCTATTTTTTTTCGCAGGGTTACATCTATGGTTACGCCCGATTTTTTAAGGGCAAAACGATAGATCCCGCGTATTTTGTCTAGACAGATGAGAGTTGAAGGTATCCTTTTATGAAGAGAGGAAAGAAAATAATCGGGTCCGTATACAAGCAGGTCAATATCCAAAATGGGGCGATGAAGTATAAGATTCCTTACCCATCCTCCAACTAAATAGACAAGGGATTTGCTTTCATCTGCTGCAAGAATTATATTTCTATAGATTTCATGGTCCAGATTCTCTGAAAGGTCAGGGGGCTTCATCTGCTTCTCCAATTCTCTTCGATCTTCAGAATCCTTTCTATACTTAAATCTCCCTCCCTTATGATCTGTATATGTCCCCCGGTTGCATCCACGATTGTGGAGCCGAGGGAAGGTTTAAGCTCTCCTGAGTCGATGATCAGATCCACCAATCCTCCAAGATCCTTTAAAGCTTCATCAGGGTGTGTAATCCCTCCCTTCCCGGAGAGATTCGCGCTTGTCGAGATAATGGCAGAATCGGTTTCCCTTGCCATGGCAGTGGCAATTGGGAATTTGGGCCATCTGAGGCCGATCTTTCCAGTTCCGGCAGTAAGTAATGAGGAAACTTTTTGAGAGCCTGGGAAGATAATGGTCAGAGGTCCGGGCCAGTAAAAATCCATCAACTTTACTGAAAGAGGAGGGATTTCGCTGACCCAGTCCTTTAAAACATCTCTATGATAAATGATTAAAGGTAAGGGTTTCCCCATGGAACGGCCTTTTACATTAAAAATCTTTTGAATGGATTTTATATTTGAGGGATCTCCTCCCAAGCCATAAAACGTATCGGTGGGGTAAACAACCAGGCCACCCTTTTTGATTATTTCCCCTGCCAGGGAGATTACATTCGGGTCCGGTGCCTCTGGTGAACATGGTATGGTCCGTGTAGAAACTAATTTGCCGTTCAAGATGGATTATCCCTTTGTCATGAATAAAATCATTACACTATACATGAATGCAGCCATCAGACCTGAATACCGGAAATTTTTAGTCTCTTGTCTTTTTCTTCAACTTCCCGGGCAATTTTCTCTTTATATTGATGGAGTTTTGCCTTAAGGTCAATATCGGATATGGCAAGGATCTGGATAGCAAGAAGCGCGGCATTTCTGGCCCCTGCTTTTCCTATTCCCAGGGTTCCAACCGGCACCCCCGCAGGCATCTGAACTGTTGATAAAAGGGCGTCAATTCCTCCCAAAGAGGCATCTATAGGTACTCCAAGAACCGGAATGTTTGTCCATGCCGCTATACAACCGGCAAGATGGGCCGCCTTCCCAGCGCCTACGATAATGATTTTGACTCCCCTGCCTTCCGCCGCCTTTGCTATATCTGCTGTCCTCTGGGGTGAGCGGTGTGCGGAAGTTACTACATACTCAAAGGGTATCCCAAATGAGGCCAGGACCTCTCCCGCTTCCTTCATAATAGAAAAGTCACTGTCACTTCCCATCAAGATACTAATCAAAGGGTCTTGCATTGATTCCTCCTTTTGAGTTTTAAATAGATTATATTTTATATATACTGATTATTTCTAAATAGACATATGGCAAAATATTATAACATAAAAGTGCCTAAAGCAGGAAAATTAAGTGCCTGAAGTCATTATGGAACAGATAGATACTATGAATAGCACATTCCTTAACTTTAGGCACTTGACACTTTAGGCACTTTCTTTTTTGATTCTTTTTGACATATTGGCTAAAATAACAACGATTTTTTTATCCAATAAGAAAACAGCTTATTAACAGATAATAAAACCAGGCATCAGAAAGCAGGGGGAAGGTAAATGGATATTCAGACAATCAGGTTAGAGATCCCTGAAGGGAGCAATATCATTTTCGGTCAGAGTCATTTTATCAAAACAGTGGAAGACTTATATGAGGCATTAATTGGGAGCGCCCCTGGCATAAAATTCGGGCTGGCTTTTTGTGAAGCTTCCCAGCATTGTTTGATAAGAACGGAGGGGAATGATCCCGATCTTGTCAATGCTTGTATAAGAAATGCTGAGAGTGTAGGTGCGGGCCATACATTCTTTATCCTCATCCGTGAGGCATTTCCGATTAATTGCCTTAACGCCGTAAAAGGATGCCCCGAGGTTTGCCGAATATTTTGTGCTACGGCTAATCCTGTTGAGGTTCTTGTCGCGCAAAGCGAACAGGGACGAGGTGTGCTCGGGATTATAGATGGTTTCAGCCCTAAAGGGACGGAAACAGAAAAGGATAAATCTGATCGCAAAGAACTTTTACGAAGATTTGGATATAAACTGAAATAGGTTTTAGTATTGAATTCTTCAGACTCAACAGCCGAATTAATACTAGATGGTTTTTTCACGTCTATCCAGTTGCAGACCATATATTTATTCGAATACTGGAAACATAGGTTTATAACGGTTATTGATCATGATATCAAGCTACATATGGTCATCGCGCGAGGTGAAAAAATTTGTTCATATCTCCCCTTGAAAGGAACGAAATGATTTCTCGGTGGAAACATATTTCCTTTATGCCAGAGATCCTGCTATCTTTTTTTAGTTTGACAATCGCTTTGCAAGCATGCTCAATTACTCAGACTCAAAGTAAAGTGGTTGATCATTTTTCTCATAATATCCTTTCCGATTCAAATAAAAGAACCTTCATATCTTATGAAGGGAAGACTATAGATGAATATATCAGATATAGGTTTTTGGATGCTGACATTCAGGAAAAGCGGGTAATTTTTCACAATGGTTGGAATTATTATAAGCAAAAGGAATGGGATAAAGCCGAGGATTGGTTTGAAAAGGCATTGGAGGAATACCCGTACCTTAAAGATTATTCCACTTTTTATATTTCTATATGCCTTGAGAATAAAGGAAAGTACAGGGAGGCCGTTTCTCTGATTAATAAGATCATTGAGAAATGGCCTGAAAGCGCTCTGATACAAAGAGCCTATTTAAAACAGGCTGATATATATTTTGGGGTGAAAGAATATGACAAGGCTATAGAAGCATATGAAAAATCTTTGGGGGCTTTTCCGGAAGAGGATGCTTATATCAGATTTCAAATAGGTCTGGCCAATTTGGAGATCGGGAAATGGGAATCCGCCTTAGAGAATTTTAAGGCTCTTCTTATAAACGAACCTGATTCAGAGTTCAGTAAATCGGCCCAGCAGCAAATGGAGACCTTGCGGAAGGAAAAGGGTATAGGCCCTTTGTTGTTCTCCAGGGAAGAGATGCTGCAAAAAGGGGAGATCTTATTTAATAAGAAACAATATGAAGAAGCAATAAAGGCATACCTGGAGGTCGTCGATTCTAAATCGGACCCCCCTGAGCGCTGTGATGCCCTGTATAATCTGGCGCGTTGTTATAAAAGAATCGGTAAGAGGGATTTGGCGATCGATAGACTCAAGGAGGTAATAAAGTTCTCAAATAAATCAGAGTGCGCCTCAAGAAGCAGGCTTTTACTGGCAAGGTATTTATGGAATGAACATAGGAATAAGGAGGCGTATAAACAATTAGAGTTTCTCAGAAAAAATAATCCCAAATGGGGAAAAAATGATGAAGTAGTATATATTATGGGAAGAATGGCAGAGGGAGAAGGGCGTTTAATAGATTCGATAAAATATTACAATGAAGTTTTAAATTCAAAACAGAAAAGCTCAATTTCCGAGACGGTTATCTGGAGAATTGGATGGGTTTATTATATCGGCGGTTTTTATAAGGAGGCAATCAGCCATTTTGAAAAATACCTGCCCGGGATTAAAAATTCGACCTTCCAGCACAGACTGCTTTATTGGAAGGCCAGGGCTGAAGAAAAAAAAGGGGATAAACAGAGCGCGATCAAGACATATAAGAGTATACTGAAAGAACCATATTGGTCTTTTTATTCCGGCCTTACTGAAATATGGCTGGGTTATCAGGACGACCCAAACAGGGAGGACAATAATAACTCCAATAATATATTTAAGGATGAGGCAATTTTCCCAGATCTAAATGAAAAAGAAAAGGTTATAGTGACTCGTTTATTAGAGCTTTGGTTAAATGGTCTCAAGGAGGAATGTACCAATGAAATAACTCACAAAGTCTATTCCAAAGAAAGATATTCGCCCGAATTGTTATTTTACCTCTCTTCTATCGCGCATATGAATGGCGCTCATGAGCTAGGTATAAGAATAGGTATACGCTGTTTTAATAGGACAGATCAATCAGATGAAGTATCTTTTCATAAAGCTGAGGACCTCCTTTTATATCCTCTGGGTTTTTTGTCAATTGTTGAGGAAAAAGCAAAGCAATACAGCATCGATCCCATCCTTGTGCTTTCTGTTATCCGCCAGGAAAGCCTGTTCGATCCAGATGCCCTGTCTCGTTCTTCCGCGTATGGTCTTATGCAGATTATCCCATCCACAGGGAATGTTATAGCAAAAGAACTTGGAATTGATCTATCCTCGGATTTAAACATCCTTTTTGATCCGGATACAAATCTTACCTTTGGATGTTTTTTCCTGAAAAGGTTACTGGATAAATTCGAGCAGAATATAGTCTATGCATTGGCCTCATATAACGCCGGACCGGAAGCAGTTTTGAGCTGGCAAAATCGTTTTGGTTATTTGGAGATAGATGAATTTATCGAAAATATTCCGTATAGTGAGACTCGTGATTATGTAAAGAGAATATTGAAGAATTACTGGATTTACAGGAGAATTTATACCCCCTTAACCATCCCGGATGAGCAACAAGCATAAATAAGGAGGTAACAACAATGAAGAAGATTCATATTGCTGAAGATGAAATAGAAATTTCGGAATTGCTCGCGTCTTTCTTTCAAAGAAAAGGATTTCAGGTTTCAACATCAACGAGTGCGGAAGAGGCCATGAAGACAATCGACATTGAAACCCCTGATTTCGCCATTTTGGATTTGTTTCTTGAGGGGCAAAAAAACGGTTTGGATATCCTTAAATTTATAAAGAAAAAATATCCGGCCGTAAAAACTATTGTCGCTTCAGGTATTATAGAAAGCACAATGAAAGAACAAATGAACGGTTACAAACCGGATATTTTTTTACAAAAACCTTATTCTCTCGATGAGTTATTAAGTATGATTAATACTCTCTGTTAGATAAAAATTGGATGAAATTCAAAACCATCGTTTGATCCAGGATCTTATCCCACCTGATGCTTTGACCATGATAAGTGGCTTGTTGCATTTTCTTGCCACGATGTCCGGAATCGACTCCCTGACAAATTGATAGATAAGGGGATCACGGGTGCAGCCAAGCACGATCAAATCATAATCCTTTGCCTCATTTAAAATAGCCTCCACCGGAGTGGAAGCAATGATAGCCTTTATGGTTATCCTGTCCAAAGAGAGAGATATCTTGTCTTTATTTGCTTCCACAAAGTTTTCTATATTAAATTTCGATTTATCGCTGTGAACCGTGTAGGCACAAATTTGTCCTTCTTCCTTGTCTGCCAGAATGCTGGCAATTTCAAGCGCAAATGCTCCATTGGGGCCACCAACCATAGGAACGAGAATTCGCTTGAAATTGGTCTCGTAACAATTTTTCATGATTACCACATTGCAGGGCGATCTTTCAATAATGGGATCGACAGTGCTGCCGAGTTTGAATCCATACGTCCTCTGATGGCCGTGCCATCCCATAATAAGCATATCGATTTTCTTTTCGCGGATCGCACTAACAATGCCCCTGGCAATGTTCCGGCAATATCGAATAGTAGTGCTGATAGGGAAGAGGAAAATGAGATAAAGCATTGCTTCGACTATGGCTTCTTTCCCTTCCATCATATATTCCTGGGCATCGCTCAGGGGTACTTGTTCCGGAACCGGTACCATGTGCAGGAGCTCCACCCTGGCCTTTTTTGCTTTACAAAGATTATAAGTAGTGCGAACAAGCTCGATCGAATTTTTAGGATTGGCCACCGCAACCATAACCCGATATTCATCACCTTCAGGTGCTTTTTCCTCTTCAAGGACCTGTATTTCTTCTGCAGTTGTCTTCGCGTGATATTTTGAGTAGAAATGGTATATACAGATACCTGCTATTGTCCAGACCGGTGCCACAATCCATGCAATCAAGCTCATGTGAACTAACCATAAAGCCAATATAGCCTGACAAATAATAGCGATTACCGGAAACACAGGGAAAAAGGGCATGATAAATCCATAATCCAGCTCATCGCCCAGATTAAGTCTAACCTTGATTACGCAAAGATTTACAAGAAAAAAGAGAAATAGGAACATTATGCTCGCGCTTGAAGCAACATCCATGGTGGGAAGAGCCGTAGCCACCAGGATCAGAATGGCGCCTGTCACAATCAAGGCTATCCACGGAGTTTTTTGTTTTTTGGAGATTTTCGCGAAGAAATTAGGGAGCATATTATCCCGGCCGAGGGCGTATGATGCCCTTGTGGCGGAATATATAGTGGCATTCAATGCAGAGGTTGATGCGAATATTACAGCCAATGTCAGCAGGAGATTACCCATCGGCATCAATCTCGATATCGCTTCACCGAAGCCCCTTTCCTTGAACTGACCTATCCATAGCCATGGCTGACCGACGATCCCCGGTGATCCCGCCCTCACAGATACGACAGTTGCAAATGCCACAGCCACGTAAGAAAAGGTTACAATAAATACGGAATATATCATGGCCTTTGGCAGATTTTTACGCGGATCTATTGCCTCGTCGCCGGTTTGCGCAATCACCTCATATCCCTCAAAGGCTACATATGTAAAACCCATTGTTATGAGGAGCTTCGACCATCCATATGGAAGAAAGGGATTGAAATTCTGAAACCGAAAGGGGTCTTTTAAAGCAATAAAGATTCCCACAAAACCAATGAAAAGAAGAAAGATGGTTTGTCCTAGTGTAAAAAAGGCGCCGACTTTTCCTGTTTCGGAGGCCCCTCTATAATTGATATAAAGGAAGAAGCACGCAATCAGAATGGTTACAATTTTTTCATTAACCGGGGTCGGGAACAAAGTCCATTTGAGCAATCCAAGAACTTCCAGGTAACGGACTATATAAATGGCGAAAGTCACCGCGTACAAGCTGCCGGCAACGGTTGAGGCAAACCACTCCAGCCAGCCGGCAAGAAAGCTGGTCCCCCGGCCAAATCCTACTCGGGCATAATTATAAGCGCCTCCCGCGCGGGGGATAGCTGAGCTGAGCTCCGCATAGGACAGGGCAGTGAACATGGCTATTACACCATTAAGCGCAAAGGTGAGGATTGCGCCTCCTGGTCCTGAAATAAAAATAGAATTGCCAACACCAAGAAATACCCCCGCGCCGATCATCATCCCCAATCCCATCATAGTGATATGGAAAAGGGATAGCTCGCGGGAAAGCTCTGCTGATACCTGTGTTTTATCAGCCATCTTGAATATCTTTTAGTATTTCACGGACAGAGCCGAGATTTTTCTTTGCTATACGCTCAATCGTCTTTTTGCTCCAGAATGTAATATAGGTAATAAATCCCAATGCGGCTCCTGTAATAATTGTACCAAGTATAACATTTTTTTCCATAAATCTCTCCTGGCAGAGCAAATATCCCATGGTTCAATTAATATATCGTTTGTTTGTGCCAAAGTTTTTTGTAAAAAAAAGCGATTTATAATTAAAAAGGATTTTAATCATATTTTCAAGTCCGGAGAAATTATTCTATTGAAAATCCGGAAACAAAACAATCGAGACTGTCTTTAAAAACAAGACAATATTCAAGAAAAGGAATAGCTAATTGTTTGACTTTACTGAACATATTGTAATCGTTACCGGAGGGACCAGGGGTATTGGCAAGGCTATTTCTGAAGCCTTTTTAAAAACGGGAGCCAAGGTTATTGTGACATATAATTCAAATAATGATCAAGCTGAGCAATTTATAAAGGAAAACGAGACCTTTCAGAGCAGCATTGATCTTCAAAAATTTGATGTCTCGGACTATGAGAAGGTAGAACTTTTTTATGATTATATAGATAAACAATATGATTCCATAGATGTTCTGGTAAATAACGCAGGTATCCGCAGCGATTCTATTTTGGGGACAATGCCAAAAGAAACCTGGCATGCCGTTATAGGGGTAAACCTTACCGGGACATTCTATATGAGCAAATTTGCAGTGAAAAATATGCTAAAAAAACGTTATGGCAGAATAATCAATATAACCTCACCCATGTCCCATCTAGGATTCAGAGGCCAGTCAAATTACGCTGCATCCAAGGCCGGACAGATTGCAATGGCACGTTCCCTGTCCAAGGAGGTTGCAAGTCGTGGAATAACCGTTAATTGTATTTCTCCCGGATTTGTTTATACAGAGTTTATTTATAATCTGGATGAATCTTTGTTGAAAGAATATAGAAAAATGATCCCAATGAAGGACTTTTCCACCCCTGAACAGATCGCATATGGCGTGCTTTTTCTGGCATCTAAAGATGCTTCCTATATTACCGGCGCCACATTAGCCATAGACGGGGGTCTTTAAAACAGGCATTTTTGTTTAATAACAATTCTTTTTTTACAGAAAAGACGCATGATAGAGAGAAGAAGAAGAGACAGAAGGGTAGAAAATAAAAGGATAAATTTTCGCGATCGGCGGCGTTTTGATCGTCGTATGAATATCAATGAATTTCAAAATAAGATCTTTTCATCAAGGATAAGAAAGAATCCCGACGAAACTCGCATTGTCATTACAGGAATAGGTGTTGTTGCACCAAATGGTATAGGAAAGGATATATTCTGGGATAACCTGGCGAAGGGATTGTCCGGAATAAAACCTATATCATTGTTTGATACAGGCCCCTATAATTCCAAGAAGGCCGGAGAAATTACCAGTTTTGATCCTTCCCGATATCTAAATAAGAAAGGGCTGAGGACCCTCGATAGAAGCGCCTTGTTGCTTGGTGTGGCAACCAAATTGGCTATGGAAGACAGTAAAATCAAACAGGATGAATTTGATTCCTATGATTCTGGAATTGTTACAGGTACAAGCATGGGCAGTGTAAAAAGCATCAGTGATTTTGACAAAACAGCTTTGGTTGAAGGGCCTTCATGTGTGAATCCCGCACTTTTCCCAAACACGGTTATAAGCTCACCCGCCAGTCAGGTATCTATTATGTTCGATATAAGAGGCCTTAACGCAACCATTTCGAGCGGTTTTTGCTCATCACTCGATGTCGTTATCTATGCCCACGATTCCATAATCCTGAACAAGGTAAATACGATATTTGTGGGTTCAGTTGAGGAACTTTGTCATCAGACATTTTTGGGTTTTTATAATTCCGGGTGTTTATCCAGGGGAGATTTTAGCAATGGGAGCATAGAGGAATCCATGCCCTTTGATAAACGGAGAAACGGTCCGGTTTTGGGTGAAGGGTCAGGGGCTCTGATATTCGAGGACCTGGAACATGCCAAAAAACGTAATGCACCTATATATGGAGTGCTATTGGGTTTTGGCTGTGCCTTTAATAATAGAAACTCTCATCAGGAAGGCAATAATCTTGATGCAGATGCCCCTGTGCATGCAATGAAACAAGCCCTGAAAAGTGCTAATTTAAATCCGGCAGATATTGACTTAATCTGTGCAAGCTCCAATTCTTCTCCTGCCGGCGACAGAATGGAAACCATTGCTATAAAGAAGGTCTTTGCCAATGAGGCCTATAAAATTCCCATAACCGCAGTTAAATCCATGCTGGGAGAAGGTTATAGTGTCTCGGGAAGTTTTCAGATAATGGCGGGGTTATTAGCCATAAATAAAGGGATTATTCCGCCAACGATTAATTTCCGGGAAACAGATCCTAAATGTGATCTTGATTATGTAATCAATAAAAGTAAGAGAGCCGAAGTTGATAACGTAATGATAAATACCTTTAGTCCTCATGGAAATAATGTCTCATTGATAATAGGAAGACATGATTGTTTATAAACGCAATACAAAGGCATTCGGATTCGGATTGTAGTTTCGATCTTCTTTTGGATTTCAATCTTAAAAGGAGTAGGAAAAATGACCGTGAAAAACGCAGGCCTAAAGAAACTTACGGAAGAAATACGCTCCATGATTGCTGAAATTGCCGAAGTTGAAGAGAATGAAATTGCAGGAGAAAAGAATTTTGTTGAGGACCTTGGTTTTGATTCTATGATGGCGCTTGAGATTTTTGCCAAATTAGAGAAACAATACAAAATAAGAATCCCTGAAGAAGAATTGCCCAGGCTTTCTAATCTGAATCAAACCGTAAATTTAGTAGATAGATATATACATTAACCATAACTATAAAGGATCAAATTTTCCAATGACCTTAAATTTTGAGCAAATCAAAGAATTATTGCCCCAGCGTTTTCCATTCCTTATGCTGGATAGAATTGCAGAATTTCATCCCAAAAAAAGGATCATCGGGATCAAAAACATTACCGGTAATGAGGTGTTTTTTCAGGGGCATTTCCCCGGCGAGGCCATTATGCCCGGAGCGTTAATTTTAGAGGCCATGGCCCAGATAGCGCTTATATATTTTAAATTAACACAGGGTGATTCCAAGCCTGACAGATCTCCCATCTTGTTTGCGGGGATAAAGGCTAGATTTATAAAACCCGTAGTCCCGGGTGATATTTTAAACATCGAGATGGCTCCCATAAAGATTGTAAGTGTTGGAGGTATTATGGAGGGCGTGGCCAAGGTTGATAATAAAGTGGTTGCCAGGGCGGAATTGACCTTTAGCGCGAAGGAGAGAAATAATCAGTGACAAATCGTGTTGCTATTACAGGTATAGGTGTAGTCTCTTCTATTGGTATCGGTAAGGATGAGTTTTGGAAAAATCTTATTGAGGGGAAATCGGGTGCAAGTAAGGTGACAACCTTTGATACAAAGGATTTTTCCACTCACTTTGGAGCAGAGGTAAAGGTTTTTAACCCTGAGAGATACTTTCCAGAAGAAAAGATAAAGGATATGGGCAAGACCTCTCAGATGGCGGCAGTTGCTTCCAGATTGGCCATAGAGGATGCAGGGCTGGATCTCAATGAGATTGTTGAAGAAGATGTTGGTGTGATTATTGGGACAACCATGGGTGAAATCCATGAGTTAGAAAGAATTGACGATGTATGGGTAGAAAAAGGAGAAGCCTTCATAAGGCCGGAATGGGGTTTAAGATATCCTGCTAATAATATCTGTAATAATATTGCCAGGTTATTAAATCTTAAAAGCAATAATTTAATGATCCCATGTGCCTGCGCCGCAGGTAATTATGCCATAGGATATGCCTATGATCTCCTTGGATTAAAAAGAAACAGCCTGATACTTGCAGGAGGGGCCGAGGTTTTTTCACGCATTGCCTTTACAGGATTTAACAGCCTTTTATCCATGGCACCTGAAAAATGTTCACCCTTTGATAAAAAAAGACAGGGAATAATACTCGGTGAAGGGGCAGGCATAGTAGTATTGGAATCCTTAGATTCCGCATTGAAAAGAGGAACCAATATCTACGCCGAAGTAGCCGGATATGGTTTGAGCTGCGACGCATATCATATGACGACACCTCAATTTAGCGGTATTGTGATTGCCATACTATCGGCCTTGAATAATGCAAATGTTGATATAAAAGACATAAGCTATATAAATGCCCATGGAACAGGGACTCCGGCGAATGATAAAACGGAATGCCTGGCTTTGAAAAAGATTTTCGGAGAAAGTCTGAAAAACATCCCCGTCAGTTCTATTAAGTCCATGTTAGGTCATACAATGGGTGCGGCTAGTGCTATAGAGGCTATTGCCTGTGCACTGGCTATTACTCACGATATAATCCCTCCAACCATAAATTATGAAACGCCGGACCCTGATTGTAATATTGATTGCGTGCCTAATGTTTCCAGAAAACATAAGGTGGATTTTGCCTTGAACAATGGATTTGCTTTTGGAGGCAACAATGCCTGCCTTGTTTTGAAAAAGGTCGGGATATAAACTGACTCATATTAACTGATTTTTCTTGTGGCCTAAAACAAAAACCTAAAAATAGATTCTATACAATGATAAATAAAAGGAAATTAAAAAGATGTAACCGTTGCGGATTGCCGGAAACCTATCCGGGGATTCAATTTAACCAGGATTATATATGTAATTATTGTGTTCATTATGATCTTTTTAAGGAAAGAGAAGAAATAGTCAAAACAGAAGTAAAAGAGAGAATAATAAAACTTATAGAAAATATTAAGGAACAAAGACAGAAATACCACTGTATTGTAGCATATAGTGGAGGGAAAGACAGCTCTTTTCTGTTATATCATCTTAGAACCAAATATAAGCTAAATATATTGGCTTGTACATTAGATAATGGTTTTCTTTCTCACACTGCCTTACAAAATGTAAAAACAATAACTAAAGCGTTAAATATAGATAGCAGGATAATCAAGCCCGATTTTGAATTATTAAAAGAAGTTTTTACCTATGCACTGACAGAAAGAATTCCTTATCCAAAAGAAATATTATCAATGGTGAGTCAAGTATGTGCAGTATGTATAGGGATGATTCTTGGTACTACTTTAAATTTAGCAATAGATTTAGAAGTGCCGCTATTATTTTTTGGATTTACTCCAGGTCAATATCCCGCAATAAGTTTAGAAAACTTTCTTAAAGTCGATTCGTGTCTGTTTTTTTCAGACAAGGTCTATAGGGATGATCCGCTGGATGTTTTAAAAGTATTATCTGATCCCATAAAAGAAAAATTTGGTAAGAAAGTTGGTAAATTTTTTTTTAAAAGCCAATATATTCCCAGTGGCCTACCAGTTCCAAAGATATTATTTCCTTTTCATTCTCTATTAGATTACGATGAGACTGAAATATTGAAAGAAATTTCCAAATTAGGATGGATAAGACCAATCGACACGGATGCATGTTCTACAAATTGTTTATTAAACAGTGTTGGAAATTATGCTTGCATGAAGCAATTGGGGTATCATCCGTATAACGGAGAATTAAGTTTTATGGTCAGAAAAGGAAAAATAACCCGTAAGGATGCTATTGAATCTGAAAAATTGGAAGCAAATTCTTATGCAATAACGAATTCATTAGAAAAATTAGGCCTTAAAATTAGTAAGATTTAAAAGCAAATGAGTGATATTTTAAAAAATACAAACTTGCCTTCAGATATTAAGACATTTAAAAAGGTTGTTAATATCAGTTTAAGTTTATTAGAGGATATTGATCATAGAACATTTTACTCTCCTTATTCTATTATACCTATTATTTTGCAAGCACTTGGATTAAATACGCCCTTAATGGGCAGTGGGGATTCACCTTATTCTATTATTTCAGCTACTTTCAAATTGCAAAACAAGAAAAAAATGTTGAATCAGATGTTTATGCTTCCTCTCATAGAAAAAAGAAGGATTATTAATGAAATGTATGAGATGATAGCGCCTTACTTATTGGAAGAGGAGAAGGAATATATTGATCTTCTTATAAAAACTAAATATAAACCTTTGTTAGGAGAATCTAAGAAAAAAACAAGAGACTTTACTATAATAACACATGAAAAATTTTCTGCTCTTTCTCACCTAATTGATAGATTTAATAATGGAAATGGTGATTTTGGCTATATAGCCCATTATGGCTATCCCGAAGATTTGTATAGAGAATATGATTTTTTAGAGGATTTGCCTGAGTCGCTTGCAACAGAATGGCGGAATAGATCCTATCCTGTAGTGAATGAGATTTTTATAAAAAATTTTTCTGCTATCAATTCAAAAATGAAAGGATCTGTAAAAGGATGGGGATTGTTTATTTGTAATTATACGAAAGAATTACTCGAGGACAGTCGGTTAAGAAAAAGAAGAATCCTGCAAGCTGCAAGATTAGCAGAAAAATTGGGATCAAAGATTATTGGGATGGGAGGCTTAATCGCTTCTTTTGCTCAGGGAGGTCACGGATTATCTAAAGAGATTAGTAATGTGGGTTTTACCACAGGGCATGCTTATACTATTGGTAATATCATTAAGATCATGGAAAATTGTACAGAAAAGATAAAGTTTGATATTAAAAAATCCACTTTTGCTATTGTAGGGGCTGCTGGTTCTATTGGTTCAGGCTGCTCAAAGCTTTTAGCAGAGAAAGCTATAAAACAACTCATCTTAATAGATCTTAGTACTTTTAGTGCTCATAATAGATTGGAGGAACTTAAGATAAATATCCAAAAAAGAAATCCGACTCTCGGAATTGAGATTTCATCTACTTTTAAGGATATTAAAAGAGCGGATATAGTTATATGTGCTACCAATTCTCCAACTTCAATCATATCATCAAAATATTTAAAGAGGGGAGCAATAGTTATAGATGATTCTTTCCCTAAAAATATCTCAAAACAGATTTTAAAGGACAGGAATGACATAATCCTATTGGAGGGAGGAGTAGTTCGTTTACCTTTTAGTGTAGAAGTATGTCTAGCAAGGAATATGCCTGATTTGCTGGATGTACCTTTAACAAGATTAATAAGTTGTAAGGAAACTTACGGATGCTTTGCTGAAACTCTGGTTTTATCTCTATATGGTCGCAAAAAAAACTATGGCTTGGGATATTCCGATCCTAAATTGGCAAAAGATATAATGTTAAAAGCTAAGAAGATAGGATTTTCTTCCGCTCCTCTTCAATGTTTTGATGAAGCAGTTGAAGCTGAAAGATTCATTGAGGTTAAGCGACACAGAGTTGGATGAGTGAAATGATATAGGTATAGATATTTTTGTTTTTAGATAGTAAGGAGAGAGAGATTTTTATTTTAAGTTAAGAGAATATATTTTGTTATTTATTAAAACAACCAGTTATTAATAAGTACGCTGATTAATAGAGATAAAAAATCTTTAGGGAGGAAATAAAATACAAATGGTTTTGGACACTTCTTTTTAATATTACAGAAGACAATATTGTAGAAAACAACGAGTTTGGTTATATATGAGATTTATTGTAGCTATTAAAGATAGAAATTGTTTACTACTAGGTCATTTGATTGAGTAACATAAATTCTAGATTTTATTATCTTCATGTGCAGAAAGAGCTAAATTATAGGAAAAGTTAAACTTATAAAAAGCACTATTATAGGGCTCTTTTTTAAGCAATCCTCGATCTCTACTTCTAGTGGAGAAATATGACTATTGAAATATATAATAAATTTTGAATGCATTTTAAATATAATAATAAAATTATATCCCCGAAGACAGCGTGAGAGTTTATTGGAAGTATAAGTAGAGAATTGAGAAAAATAACTCCCTAATTAAGAGCATCGTTTTTTTGGGTTGTATAATAGAGGAAGGTATCTAAATGATACTTTAATAATTCCTTTAGAAAGAAGATATTATGAAAATTTGTTTTATATATCCATCATATATACATCATGCTGAGGCTAATCCAGAGCTTAAAGAATTTGTTTTTGAAAAAAGTTACCTAGGAACTACGTCTTTAAGTATACCAATTCTAGCGGCCTTAACCCCTGAACATCATGAAATAATTTTTATAGATGAACGAATTGAACCAATTCCATATGATGAACCATTTAATCTTGTGGCCATGCCAGTTTTTACTCCATCAGCTGAACGTGTTATAAAAATTAGCCAAGAGTTTCGTTCTCGTAATGTTAAAGTTGTTGTTGGTGGTATTTTTAGTAGTCTTATGCCTTCAGAAATTTCACCTTATGTAGATTCTATATGTATTGGAGAAGGTGAACCTGTTTGGCAAAAGATTTTAGAAGATATGGAGAAGGGACGACTTGAACCTATATATAAAAGTAAGAGATTTTATGATTTGAATCAATCCTCAGTTCCACGATATGACCTGTTATTTGAGAAAGAAAGACCAAATGGTTATCAGAGAGATAATGTTGATTATAATATTCAACTTTGTCGTGGTTGTTTTTTAGAATGTCTAGCATGTGTAATTCCTCAATATTTGGGTAAAAATATGCGCTTTGTACCACCCAAATTAATTGCAAAAAGTATTGAGGCAATACAAAAGGACGGGCATAAAAGAAAAGTGTGTTTAATAGATGACCAGCTTAGTTTTCCTAGGCCTATAATCCAAGAACATTTATTAGAGGTTGTAAAGCTGTGGCAGGCTGGAAACATATCGGTATCTTATACAGGAATAAGCCCCGCTCAGGCATTAGTGGCATCGTCTGAGTATTTTGGTTGCTTACGTAAGCTTAATACTATACAGAATTATGTAGTTTTTGGATTTGATAGATTTTCAAGAAAAGCTTTTCAGAAATCAACAGACTTAAAATCTTTACAAAAATGCTATGATGCAGTAAAGCGTATCAAAGATGAAGGATTAGAAGTGTATGCATCACTATTAGTTGGTCATGATGAAGAAGATGAGTCTGTATTCGACAAGATACTTAATTTTACTGAAAAGGCTAAGATTAATATAGCAGAGTTTGTAATCTTAACTCCTTATCCCGGTACTCCACTATGGAATCAAATGGTCAAGGAAGATCGAATAATTAGCAAAGAGTGGAGATATTATAATGATGCCAATCCAACCTTTCTCCCTAAAAATTATTCTGTTGATCGGCTTCGCCAAGGTTATATCTACCTATGGAAGGAGTTTTATCGAAATAAAAAAAGAGAGAGTCATGTTCTACCTATTCAGATATAATTTTATAAAATAAAGGATTATATAAGCTAGAATTTTTAATTCTGTATATAGCTAACAAGAAGTACTTATAATAGACTTAGAATACCGATTAATAAAATATATTTTATGCTTAAAATTTTTTTTATAAACTATTTCTATTAAATTTTAATATTCATTTTCCCTATATTCTTGCAGGTTTTGTTACTTTAAAAGAACAGTTTTATATAATACCACAATTTTTGACATAAAAAGTAAAATTTAAATGGAGAGTATTATAGTATGTGAAAAATGCTAAATAATCTATTATTATTGAAGGTCTTTAGGTGGAATCCATTCTCCAGCTATTTCTTCATGATCAATCTGCCATATCGTAAATAATCATGGGCTGTATCTAGCATCCCTTTATAATAGTTTTCTCCCAGAATAGCCATATTTTCACCCATTGCAGCCATATATTCATAATTAACCGGATTTGAGGTTCGTGCAAGTTTTAGAGCTTTAAATTTTGCCAACATTCTAGCATCTACGTCATCTGTCACATCCTCTTTTTCAACTAGTTTAAAACCTACAGATTTAAATAGCTTTGTAATTTCTTCTAATGATAGTTGAAACCATATCCGGGGTTCATAAAGACCTCTAAAGGTTGGGACCTTATCATATGCATCATTTAGATCTCCCTTGTTCCCTCGAAGCCAGAGATTACAACCAATCTTTGAATCCTTTTTTAAATGATTATATATTCTGGCGAATGCCTGTTTCTTGTTTTCCCAATGGCAGATGGTTTCATTGAAATAGGCCTTATTATAATCCTTCTCTGGAAGGTCCAGCTCCTCTGCATTTTGTAAAAAATATTCAACATTATTTTCTACTCCATGCAATTTTGAACATGCATAGGCTTTTTCAATCTGATCTTGATTGATATCCACCCCGGTAATCTTACAATCTACTAATTTTGCCAATAATCTCGATGGTGCCCCATTACCTTCCCCAACAGATAACACATTATCTTCCCGCTCTATGTTTAATTTGTTGAATAATTCTTTAACTCCTTTTTGGGAAAAATGGGAGAGGGATTCTATATCGAAGATACGTCGATCCAGGGAATGAGGATCAATGTTATATGCCTTATATATCTTTTTCAATTGTTCTTCATCATGAACAAGAAATCCATGATTTTTTGTTTGGTATGAATTAATTAATCTTCTTTTAGTATTGATATCCATCTTGATCTCGTTTTCTTATTTCTCAAACATTTGAATATCATTAAATATCTCAACTCCTTTAATCAATGGTATTTGATTATAAATTTAAATACAATTAATTTCAAATAATCTATCAATTATTGTCATTTAGAATTGCAGACATAAGGGATAACACTGTTTCTTTCTTACTTATATTTTCGAACATTTCTTAGGTAATTTGAAAAAATATTTAAAAAAATATAGAAATAGAGATAAGAAGAAATTAAAAGTTAATTAAAAAAGGATGCACAATTTAGGAAATAGTAGAACGGTATAGAAACTTATTGGTTTTATATATTTTCATTTAACTATACAAAGAGATATATTAGTATTTGCTTATGTTACCAATGAGTTAATAAAATTGGTTGTCATGTGGAATACAGAGTATTTCACAAAGAGATTTTTTATCTGAAATAGGGCAATATAACGGTTTCAAAGATGAGGTTATGAATGAAAATAGGTTTAATATCTCCAAAAGCTAATTTTTTAAGTCGGAACTCTGAGTTTCAAGAATTCTGGTCTAAATCAAAACATACTGAAGTTTTTCGTCAAAGATGGTCTGGAATAGGTTCCGGACTATTAGTCGTTGCCGGATTAACACCGCAGTCTTTTGAGGTTGAGGTTATTGACGAAAATTTAGAGGAAGTTGATTTCTCAAGAAAATATGATCTAGTTGGTATTACTGCTATGACAAATCAAGCTTTGAGAGCTTATAAGATTTCTGATAATTTCAGAAATCGTGGTATCAAGGTGGTGATTGGCGGAATTCATTCAACAGTATTACCAGAGGAAGCTATGCAACATGCAGATAGTGTGGTTGTGGGAGGGGCAGAATATCTTTGGCCGGAGTTGCTTGCAGATTTTCAAGATAATAAATTGAAGCCTGTATATAAATCTGAAAAGCCAGTAGATTTAAAAGATTCCCCTCTCCCGCGGTATGATCTTCTTAAATCTAAAAGTTATAGAATAATCTGGATACAGACAACACGAGGATGCCCACATGATTGTGAATTTTGTGCTGCTACTTCGGTCTTCGGCCGGAAATACAGACATAAATCAATTGAGCAGATTATTAATGAAATAAGATTCATAAAGAAGTTGTTTGGAAAAACGTTCATAGGATTTGGCGATGATAATTTTTTGGTTGACAAAAAATTTTGTCAGTCTTTGCTTGAAAGAATAGTTCCTTTGAAAATAAGATGGTTTGCTGAAACCGACATTTCAATCGCCCGAGATGATAAATTACTTCATTTGTTAAGGAAGAGCGGATGTTTTTTCCTTTTTATTGGATTTGAGACCATATCAGAAGAGGGTCTAAAAACAATTAATAGAAACGGTTGGAAGTTTCGCCAGCTTAAGTATTACTCAAGCTTCATCAAAAAAATTCAGTCCTACGGAATCGGGGTTATGGGGGCGTTTATAATTGGCCTGGACAGTGATGATGCATCAATATTTACAAAAATCAGTAATTTTATTATTGAAAATAATTTGTATGATGCTCAAATTAGTGTATTGACACCATTGCCCGGAACACGACTGAGGGCTCGGCTAGAAAAAGAGGGACGATTACTTCGGACCAATTGGGAAAACTTTTCTGTTTTTGATGTAAATTTTATACATCCAAAGTTAACAAAGCATGAGCTTGAAAAAGGACTTTGCGAAATTTATAAAAATATAAATAGCAAAGAAGTTTATCTTAAAAGAATGCGTTATCACAAGGAGATCTTGAAGGAATTGATGGAAGTATAGATAATTCAGGATATTTATATGGTTATATTTATTCGAATAAAAGTGATATATGGGTATCATTGAATTCAAATAATTAGAATTTTGAATCATGACGATTAAAATATATAGGAGAATAAATATATCATGAAATTGCGTTTTATTTTTCCTAAATGGCAAAAGCTATTGGAGGCAAATCCAGAATTAGAGGATGTACTTCCCGGGTATTATTTTGGTGATTTCAATATGCCCGGTCTGGCTATAGAATCTGTTGCATCTTTAACACCAGAGGATATTGAAATATATTTTACAGACGATCATTTTGAAAATATCGATTTTGAGGAGAAAGTAGATCTGGTGGCGATTACTGCATTTACTCCACAGGCATCAAGGGCCTATAAGATTTCTGATAAGTTTAGAGAAAGGGGAGTGCCTGTGGTAATGGGAGGAATACACCCAACCTTGATGCCAGAAGAGGCAGCTATTCATGCCAGCCATATTGTAATTGGTCAAGCCAACGGATCTTGGCAGACATTTTTGGATGATTTTAAACGAGGCATCGCACAGAAATTTTATCGAAATATGGGAAATGGCCCTTTTCTGTTTCCATTCCCAAGGAGGGAATTCTTCAGGAAAAAGGGATATGTCCTTAATTCTATAATTGTAGTTTCCAGAGGGTGTAGGTATAGTTGTCCTACATGTATTATCCCCCTTGTTGATGGGAGGGAAACAAATCTTCGGCCAATAGATGAGGTTGTAAAGGATATTAGGTGTATAGATGCGGAGAATATCTTTATAGCAGATGACGCACCCTTTTTTATGGAGGAGAAATATAAAAAGTATGCCAATGAATTGTTTACAGCACTATCCCCTTATAAGAAAAAGTTTTTTGTAACAGCTGTGATGCTAATGTCACTTACTGATGAAGAACTTAAATTAGCTTATAAGGCTGGTGTAAGAGAAGTTTATATTGTATTTGCTTTTCCTCCTATTGCTCTTAGCTTGCTTACGAAGGATTTAGAAAAGAAAGTCTTAGATAGTTTAAAAAGAATACATGACAATGGATTGGAGATATTCGGTTCATTTGGTCTGGGCTTTGACTATGATGATAAAGGAATTTTTGAAAAATCCGTTCAATTTGCACATAAGGCGGAATGTGATATGGTAGAGTTTTTTATTGCTACCCCATTTCCTCGAACCCCTTTTTGGACAAGACTGAAAGCTGAGGCAAGGCTATTACACCAGGACTGGGGACTTTATAATTCTGCCAATGTGGTTTTTCGACCAAAAAATATGGAGGCATATGAACTCCATGAAGGGTATATCCAATGTTGGAAGGAATTCTATAGTAAATATTCTTTTAATGATTTTAGCATAAGATTTTCTAGGTACTGGGGTATGAATAAAGATAAATTAAGACAGGTACATAATAGGAAGAGGGCTATAAAGGAGAAGGATATTTTACAAGATGCTTGATTTTATGATTAAAGTAGTGCTTAAGGATAAGGAATCAGTATTGTGTCCAATATATTCCTAATTATTTTAATTCCTCTTTTAGAATAAGGTTAAGGGTGATCTTAAGTCTAGGGCATCAAAGAGGAAAAGTTTTTAGAGATATACAATCAATGTTACCTGGAGTTGTTAATGAGACATGGAAGTAAATCTTTAGAAGATAAATATGATGTTATTATAATTGGTGCTGGAATCGGGGGGTTGACATGTGGATGTTATCTGGTAAGGGAGGGGATGAAGGTATTGATTGTTGAACAGCATAATAAACCGGGGGGCTGTTGTTCTTCTTTTAGAAGGAAAGGAGTTAATTTTGATGCAGCAGTCCATACATTGGCTACCTGTAGAAAGGGTGGTTTGCTTGGACAAGTATTGGATGAATTAGAGTTAAGGGATCAAATTAAGTTCACTAGAAGGGATCCATTGGACATTATAATTACTAAAGATTATGAGATTTATATTAAGCCTGATTTAGATGAAACAATAGACATCTTATGCAATACATTCCCAAGAGAGGCAAAAAATATAAATAATTTCTTTAGATATATTGATTCATTGGATAGGTCAAATTATCATAGATACTTGAGAATAGTAGATATGCGATTTGGAGACCTATTACAAAGTTATTTTAACGATAAGGAATTAATCACATTATTGAGTATATTGTTATTATATACAGGGGTACCTTCTTATGATGCATCGGCATTAGTGTCTGTTTTTGCATATAATCAGTTTTTGGATGGAGGATATTATCCCATAGGTGGTATGCAGGGATTTTCCGATACCTTTGCAGCGAAGTTTATTGAAAATGGCGGTATGCTTTTACTTTCTGCCAAGGCAGAAAAGATCGAGATAGAAAATAGAGAAGTAAAAGGTGTTAGATTGAGAAATAGTGAATATATTCGGGCCAAATATGTGATCTCTAATTGTGATGCCAGACATACTTATTTTGATCTGATAGGTCAAGAGTATCTATCACCAGAATTTAAAATTAAGATTAATGGATTAGTGGAGACCTCATCTTTTTTTGCTGTTTGTTTGGGCCTGAACAGGCAGTTTCAAAGAAACAATAATAAGGATAGCATCTTATGGTATTTCCCTAGGGGAAATATTAATGCTGTTTCTTCTGAGGTTTTTTATGATAATGTACCATATCTAAGAGAAGGTGTAATTTGTATATTTAGCCCAAAATCGAATGGGATGTTGAATGCTGATGTATGTGAGGTATTATATGTCTCTGCAATTGCAAATTATAAAAATTATAGATATTGGAAGGCAAATAAAGAGAAGGTAGCTGAAGAACTAATCAATAGAGCGGAAAAGATATTTCCGGGAATTTCATCATCCATTGTCGTTACATCGATAATTACACCATATGATATTGAGAAATATACCTTAAATTATCGTGGGGCAATGAATGGATGGGCATGTATTCCAGAACAGGTTTCATCTCCTGTGATTAGAAGGAATACAAAAATAAAACGACTATATATGGTTGGGCATTGGGTGAATGAATCTTTTGGAGGGGGCGTATCAACAGTAGCCAATACAGGGCGAAACATAGCCAAATTGATTCAACAGAAAGAATATTCAAATTGAAAAAGATTGATATGAAAAGATGAAAAAAGAGCTACTTGATGGTGGAAAATACGATGTTATTATAATTGGAGCTGGTATCGGAGGATTGGTGTGTGATAATTATCTTGCTAAATCAGGATTAAAGGTACTTATTATTGAACAACATCATAAAGTAGGGGGATATTGCTCATCTTTTAGACGTGGGCCATTTATCTTTGATGCAGGTGTTCATGAACTCACACATTGTGGCGAAAAAGGAGTATTAGGGAAGATAATTAGGGAACTTAACATAGATAATAAAATAGATTTCCGGAGGCGGATATTATAATGACAAATGATCAGGTAATCCCTCTTAAAACGGATTACGGTGAAACAAGGAGACAATTAGAATATCATTTTCCTAAGGAAAAGGATCAAATAAAGGATTTTTTTTCCTTATTTGAAAAACCTATATTTTTTTCATTATATAATAAACTAAAAAACAGGTCTTTTAAGGAACTTTTAGATGAGTATTTTTTAGATGAGAGATTGAAGAACTTTTGGTTCGCTATGTGCAGTTCATTCGGCTTAATTCCATCTAAGTTGGATGCAATAGCAGCATTTTCATATTGTAGAGCATTTATAATGGATAGTGGGTATTATCCCATAGGAGGGATGCAGTCTTTTTCTAATGCCTTCTTAGATACGTACAAAAGCTTTGATGGGAGTATTATTCTTTCTAAGAAAGTATCAAAAATTGATTTAAAGGATCGAGGCGTAGTTTCAATAAATGTGGCAAAAGGAATAAGCTTTTCTACAAACCATGTAGTTTCTACGTGTGATCCCATTCAAACATATTTTATGCTGATAGGAAAGGAACACCACAATCTTAATTTTATTCATAGGATCAGTAACATAGCACCATCTCCCTCACCCTTTATTGTTTTTTTAGGGCTAAATAGGCCGTTGGAAAGGAATAGAAGGAGAGGATTAGCTACATTATACTATGCTGAATCTTTACCAGAAAATAGATATGATGTGATTAACCATTTCAATCCGTCTCTGAAAAATATGGTGTTTGTCCCCTCATCCGTTAATGACCCTAGTTTAGCCCCTAAGGATGGAGAGAGTATTTTCTTTTTTAAGTTCACACCTTATAGGAGCAAGAAATATTGGGATAATAATAAATTTTTAGTTGCAGAGAAGATGATAGAAGATGCAGAATACATGATACCAAATCTAAGAAGTTATATAGCCCATAAGGAGATAGCTGTTCCCCATACTTTATATAAATATACCTTAAATTATAAGGGAGCTTCAAAAGGTTGGGGATCTGTCTTTTCAACAACAGGATTAAAGATGATGGATTTTTCATGTCAAATCAAGGGATTATTTGTGGCTGGTCATTGGGCACCTTCCCCAGTGGGCAATGGTGGTATTTCAATGGATGCCTATTCGGGTTTTCAAACGGCCAAACAGATAAAGCATGTTTTTAAGAATAAAACAATATAAATATCTTATTATAATTTTTTTATAATTTTGAATTATTAAAATGAGAATTAGATCATGAGCTTACATTCGATTTTATCATTGATAGTCTTAGTTGCAACTCTCTGCTTAGGAATTTTCGTCTTTTATAAAAAAAGGAAATCTGCGTCTATTGCATATCCATTCCTTTTACTCTCAGTGAACTTATGCATATATTTATCTTTCGTTTTTGTGATATTTACAACGGAAAATAAGGAATTCGCACATTTTTTTGCTCGATTTGGTTGTATAGGAGTAATCTTTGCACCAATTGCATTATACCATTTCGTCATAAATTTCTATGACATTCAGACTGAGAGGAAATTTTTAGTACCAATATATATATATGGACTTATCATGTCTATTATATGTTTTGTACAAGATATAGTAATAAGAGACATGAGGTCATATTACTGGGGGTATTATGGAATTGGTGATTATGGCATGGTCATAATAGGTATCATATTTTCTATCCTATTTATCAGGTCAAATTTTCTTTTATTTATGCAGTTAAAGAATAAAGACCTGTCTGAAATTAAGCATCATCAAACAAAATATTTATTAGCAGCATTTATTGTTTTGTTTACAGCAGGAATAGAGTTTTTAACCGTTTTTGGCGTTGAAATATATCCTATGGGGTATTTAATATTTTTTGTGATGCTAGTGATTATTGCTTATGCCATTATCAAATATCGCCTAATGGATATTCGCGTAGCAATTACTCGGGCAGGAATATTTTTAATTGTATATGCTCTTGTTTTAGGAGTACCTTTTTGGATTGGTTTTCATACAAAAAACTGGTTAATATCTACTCTTTCAATGTTTTTTCTTTCAACCACCGGCCCTATCATTTATCGCTATTTTCAGGGAAAGGCAGAAAACCTGATTTTAGCCAATCAGAGGCATTATCAGAGACTTCTTCTTGAATCGGCAAAAGGCATGTTGAGAGTACATGATTTGGATAAGCTTTTGAGATTTATTACTGATATAGTAATAAAGATAGTAAAGGTTAGGTTTGCTATTATAGTTTTAAAAGATTCTAGCAAAAGAAGTTATATATTAAAAGCTATAAAAGGGGATAAGAATTTTCCAAGAGATTTTGTTCTGCCTGATAAAGATCCTTTAATTAAATTTCTTAAAAAAAGGAAATCCTCTCTTATGTATGATGAGATAAATTATTATAAGAAAAATATTGTTAATAAACAAATTCAATTAATCGTTCCAATATTAATGGAAAATAATCTGTTGGGTTTCTTATGTTTAGGAGAGAAGGAGGATCGTACATTATATACTCAGGATGATATAAATGTTTTTGAGATTCTTGCACGGCAGGCAGCTCTTGCCATTGACCACTGTCATTTTATGGAAGAATTTAGCAAAGCCCAGGAAAAGGCCTTTCAGGCGGAAAAGCTTGCCTCGATTGGTGGTATGGCTGATGGTGTAGCACATCAGATGAAAAATCGTCTTAACTTATTTTCAATTGTGTCAGGGGAAATGAGGTCTGAAATAGAAGATTTTACAAAAGCGCATCCTGAACTGGTTGAACAGAATCCTGATTTGAAGAGATATTTTGATTATCTTAGTAAAACAGGAGAAATGTTAATTAGCAATGTTAGAAAAACTAATGGGATAATAGAGGGAATACTAAGTTTTGCCCGAGCAGGTGAGAAGGGTGCTTATTTTTCAGAGTTTTCTTTTGCAGAAATAATAGATGCATCTATAGGGTTGCTTTTGATCAAGCACCAGATCAAAGAATTCCCCTTAGAAGTAATAGTTGATTCGTGCGATTTAATATATGGGGTGAAATCACAATTTTTAGAATGCATATATAACATATTAGATAATTGTTATGAGGCTATTAAAGAAAAGATGGATTTTTATTTGACTGACTATGAAAAGAAAAGCTTTAAACCAAGTATAAAATTAAAATTGTCTCATAATGAAAAATTTTATCATATCGAAATATCTGATAATGGAACCGGGATAAAAGAAGAGAACAGGCAAAAAATATTTGCCCCGTTTTTCACAACAAAGCCATCCAATAAATCAGGATCAGGGGTTGGCATGTATGTGGTAAAAAGAATAATTGAAGAAAACCACAAGGGAAAAATCAAATTCGAGTCTAAATATATGGAAGGAACTAAGTTTTTTATTAGACTTCCTAAAAATATGGGTGAAGATTTTAAATCATCTGGACAATTAAGCAATTGAGAATGGCATATTAGAAAAAATTATATGTTTTTGTGATTGTGAAAATAAAAAATTCAATTTTCTATGCTATCCTTGCATTTTCTTATCTAATATTGTATTGTCTTTTCAACTCCTTGGTCTTTAAAGGGAAAATATCTCTAAATTTTTTATAAAGATAAACTTTCATGGTCGAAGAAAAATTACAAAATGACCGATATAGTAACTATGTATATATATCTATATTTCTATATAGAATATATAGATCTCAAATTGAAAGGGGGAAAATGAAAATCCGATATTGAGAAATCCTGAATTTTTCATGTTTTAAAAGTATACACCACTTTATTGAAAGATTTATTAGGAGAAAGTCGGAAATAAATTTTTACTGTTTTTCGCTCCATAATTTTCATCTCTAAGTTGTTTTGATTAATTTGGTTAATTTGGTTGATCAGAGAAAGGATAAGAAAATGAAGCTGAGAGGTAATCGAATAATCATTACAAAAGTAATCCTTGTCTCAGTAGTTTCCCTTTTAATTTCTTTTATGTTTATTACTAATTCATTTGCCAATGGAGTTTTATTGGATGCCAAAGGCCCTATTACCTTAGGTCGTGGTGGGACAAACATTGCTCATTCTGATAATGGGATCCTGATCTATGATAATCCGGCGGCGTTAGCCAGGCTGCAAGGGAAAAAGATCGAAGGTGCCCTGGATATGTTAATGTTTCCAATGAAATATAAGGATTCTAGTAATAATAAAAAAGGTGAAGATCAAGCCTTTTTTCTGCCAACCTTTGCTTATACCCATAATATTCAACAATCTCGCTTTGGTATGGGAGCGGGAGTCTATAATCCTGCTGGATTTTCGGCGGAATATAATTTAAACCACCCAGTTTATGGAGAGCAGAAGTATTTCTCAAATGCTTCTCTAACAAAAATATTACTGGGTGCAGGATACAACATCACGGATAAATGGTCTTTTGGGATCGGGTTTGGACCTTCCTATTCCAATATGGAGCTTGAAATGCCTTATACCTTTCAGACCGGACCCCTTCAGGGCACTCCTTCGTTGATTGATATGGAAGGTGATGATTGGTCATTAACCTGGAATTTGGGCACACAGTGGCAAGCTTCATCAAGCACAACAGTAGGTTTGTCATACATATGTCAGGATGAATTCAGAGTGGAAGGGGATACAGATGTAGAGGTTATGGGATTAGGGACATCTAATTACAAGGTCGGATTTGATTTCCGTTGGCCACAGATTCTGGGTGCAGGGGTGAAACATTTATATAAAACAAATCATAGCATTTCTCTTGATGTTTTATGGATTGATTGGTCATCTGCTTTTAATGAAATGAAATTAGAGCTTTCCGAAGGAAATGGCGTAGGATGGCCAGGTTCAGCTCAGGATACATTCCCGTTGCATTGGAAAGACAGCTATTCACTTCGTTTGGGATATGAATATTTTTTGAATGCTAAGGATACCTTAAGATTTGGATACATTTATAATGAAAATCCTGTGCCCAGCTCAACGCTTACCCCTTTGATCCCAGGGATTATAAAACATGAAGTGTCATTAGGTTATGGCCGAACCTGGGGAAAATGGGCATTTAACGTAAGTTACTTATATGCCTTTAAAAGTGAGCAATCTGTTAGCAACAGCGAAATCCTGGGCGGGGATTTTGACCAGAGCACCGTCAAGATCAGTGCTCATTTTCTTTCTCTGAGATTTCAATATTGATTTTGAGGCAATAACAAAAGACGGATTCTATTTATTATTGTTATCATAAGTTATTGTTAAAAATCTGTTTTTCAGAAGAATGATTTATCTTCTTTAAGATTTAACAGAATCGCAATCAATTTGAAATATATTTCGATTATTTTTATGCCTGAATATTGTTAAGTGGATGTTTTCTCGTAAAGGGGGCAATTAAATGACATACCAAAGTGTTAAGATTGATGGATATTTATCGGAAGCGTTATCAGATAAGGAAAGTATTTATTCTTTAAGCGATGATTATTGTTCAGAAACCCTAGATGATGCCTTGCGGCCGGAAATTAAGGTTATAATACTAGAGTCTTCTGACGCAATGCTCGCACTACTCAAGTCAGAGATAGAAAAAGACAAGAATATCAAAGTGGTTGGCATGGCGAGGAATGCCCATGAAGCCAGGAAGATGGTTATAGCCCTTGATCCCGACCTTTTGATCATGGATATTATGGATCCCCATTCAGGAGGTATAGAGTTTTTAAAGAGATTAAATAAGTTTTCGCCAAGGCCTGTGATTTTATTTACCCAGCTTAGCAAAATACCATCTCATCTGGCATTATCCGCTTTTAAGGAAGGCGCCACTGATCTCATCGATAAAGATACTCTGGTTCTCCTGGACAGCTCTTCTCTATCTGAGGATTTTGTTCTGTCAAGAAAGATAAGGGCCACTATCCCTAATTAGTTAAACGCAGAGCAACCTGAGCGAGCTTTAATATTCTTCATTAGGGGATAGTAGTTCCCTGCCAATATTTCACTGGTTGGGCCTGTAGATACATGTACAAAATTTGATGTTCCCTCCTTGTATTATTAAGGCAATAATTACAATATATTAACAGATAGATTCTGTTTGAATCCGATTGTTTGACCTTTACTTTTCAAAATTATTTTGTTAAAATTTTAGAAAATATTCTTTTTATAATTTCAACTTTGATTCCACACTAAAAATAAAAAATTTTATCAAATTTAAAATTTTACAAAAGAGCTTATTTATGGATCAAATTTATAGATCAAGATAAGTTCATTCTTGGGTTGGGAGAGAGTCAAATGAAGCCGTTTACCTTTTTCTCTAAAGCCTTCTTTCTCGTATTTTTTCTTACCATTTTACTATTATTATTCTCAGTAAATAATACTTTTTCTGCTTTATGGCCCTATCCTACACAGGTCCTTCCATGGAGCTGGCCTCCTGCCAGACCCTTTCCTAATATCAATCAATTTCCCTTAAGTGGCTGGCAAATATCCGATTATATCCCCACTGCCAGACAATACCCTTCATCCGGCTGGCCCGGTTACTTCGCACCTTACCCTCAGCCGACTTATACGCAGAGACTTCCATGGAGCTGGCCTTCACCTTATCCTTATCCATATTCGGGGCCAGGCCGGATCCCTATATACAATTGGCCGCCTTCCAGCTATTATCCGGTTATCTGGCCGCCATTTCAGTCATCCAACTGGCCCATTTTTTCACTCCCTCCTGCAGGACCAGTGAACCAAATTACACTGATTCATATTGGTGATCTCCATGGACACCTCATTCCACGGGCACATTTGACGAGCGATGGCGATGGACGATTGAGAGGTGGGCTTGCGAGGATGTTTTCAATAATACAGGGAATTAGAAACACGAATCCAAACTCCCTGCTTGTCAATTGCGGAGATACTATCCAGGGTTCAGCGGAAGCCCTTTATACCGAAGGAAGCGCAATGATTAATGTATTGAGTGAGTTCGATATCGATGCATTCGCACCGGGCAACTGGGATTTCCTTTACGGCACCAGGCGCTTCCGTGAACTCTTTGCCGAGCCTAATCCCATTGCGACATGGAACGCCCTTGCCGCCAATTTGTACTACAACGGTGATCCTTATTCTGCCGCCATCGGACAGAGGGTATTGCCTCCATATAAAATCAAGTATATCAATGGATTAAAGGTGGGTATTCTGGGCTTTACCGCTGAACGGGGGCCAATGGTTGTCTACTCAGATGTAGTAAGGGGATTCGGATTTACCAGAGGTGACGCGGAAGTCGCGGAATTTGTGCCGTACCTGCGTCAGGCAGAAGGGGTAAATGTCCTGATCATGATTTCCGAGCTGGGACTGGCAAATAATATCCGCCTGGCGGAAGAGAACCCCGGAATAGATGTCATTCTTTCTTCAGACATGCATGAGACCACATGGGAGCCGGTGATAACAAGCACCGGTACTATTATTGTTGAAGAGGGAACGGACGGCACGCTTGTGGGTGAGCTGACCATTGCTTATGAAGGTGGACGGGTGTTTATGCAAAGATGGAGGCAGCATGTGGTTGATTCCCGCTACAGGGATTATCCGCAAATAGCCACACGGATTGCCCAGGTGCGAAATTCATTTGTGTCTGGCCCTGACTTCCGGACACATGTTAATCCAATTAGTGGGGCTATGCTTAAAATACCCATTGACACAGTTATCGGAGAAGCGGCAATCCCTCTTTACCGGGCAAATTTTTCTCATGAGAACATGCCCGGGGTGGTGGAAGGGTCCTCCCATGATTTTCTGACGGATGCTTTTCGTTTTATGGGCCAGGCGGACGTGGGGTCGATCCGGGGATTCCGCTATGGGACACATATCGCTCCGGGACCGATAAGGCTTGAAGACATATATCATTTTATCCCTGTAGGTCCCTTTATCGCGAGGGGTGAAGTAACCGGTGAGCAGATCAAGCTTCTGATAGAGAATAATGCAGATGGGTCGCTGAACCCGGATGTACATAAGTGGGGAGGTGGATGGCTGTATGGATGGAGCGGGCTTCATTATGATCTGGACCCCTACGCAACGATCGGGAATCGCGCCCGGAATATCATGATCCAGCGCTGGGGGACAGGTGTGTGGGAGCCTCTTAATCTCACTGCCATATATACCCATGCCTCTTACAATTTTGCGCAGGAGCCTTTGCTGATTAATAAGATACCTGCCAATAACATCCAGGTGATATTCGGTCCGGCCGGCACTCCCATAGATGCCACGGAGGTGGTGGCAGAATACCTCAAGACCCATATAGCCAATCCGGAGTTAAACCGGATACGGATTTTACAGCCGCTGCCGCAACCAAGATACAGAAATCCTGAGGTGCAGCCTCTCTGGGGGTGTTCGCCTTAAGAGTTGTCCGGCTAAAGGTTTTTGGCCATTAATCAAAAACTATTAATTGGGTCATATCAAAAAAAGGCCATCCGACAATGAATAAAGCCGTCGGATGGCCTTTTTACAATTTGTTAAACCAATTTTAAGTAACTTCTTTCAAGTTACTTCTAGAATTCAGTCCGGTCCGCTCTGCTGGGCACCGGGCATCTAATTAAAAAAGTATTATTTACCATCAATCCCTTATATAAGTGGTAAGCCCCAGATGTCACCGACTGTCAACAGACTTGACTGGGGTATCCCGAACAGGCTTGTGGGATAATCCAAAAGATATTGAATATTTCCCAATGTAACGATATCTATGCCCGAATTGATATCTGTGGGCGGTAAAGCACCATAACCAAGAGGTAAGGCAATAGGAGACGGTAAGCCAGTCAGAGAATCGAGCAGATAAGACGGTGGCCAGGGATTAAGGCCAAAGAACGGTGAAAAATAGGTCAAGCCGCCTCCCAGAACAGGAGGTATATTATAAAGCGCCCATGGCAGACTCTGGGCAGGGTCCCAGGCAAGTATGGGCTGTACCGGAAGTATGGTGCTGTTTGTCAACTGGCTAAGCAAGGGGGTTGGAAGCCCTGTTCCTAGAGTATCGACAGGTGACAGCACTGAAGACCATAGTGGCCATAGAAGGTTATACGGTGGTAAGGCCTGCCAGTACTGGGCCTGGGCCAATGGGGTCCCTATCATTCCAACGACCACCAGGATAAAAATACTAATGACGGCTAATTTAATGGCACACTTTTTTTCAAACATTTTAATTACTCCCTATATAAAATTTTAAGAAAACAAGTTGTTGATTAAACAAAAAATTTTGTTTTTCACCTCCTTATAAAAAAATTATGGGCTATTATGGTTTAAAATAGTTATAGCCCATCCTTTGAAACTCTGCGATTGCTGTTGGGGCAGCAGTTACGAATTGCACACCCGGAATAAGATGAAAGCTCTTGATCCCCCTGGATCGTGCAGTGTTCATTCACATATAGAACTTTACACCTTTTGCAATCAGGTCTTCCACGAGGGGTTGGTAAATATTGTCTACAGCCAGGGGGTGTGGATTTGCCGCGTTTCTGTTAAGAAGCTGTGTTGCGCCGCCACTATGGTTTACTGATACAATTTTGTAATCCTTGGTCCCGTGAGTGATCTCATAGTCATTAATAGCAGCGGTAATATTTCCCAGACCATAAGGACTGCCGGGTCTGGATTCAAACGAATTAATATGAAAAAGCATTTTATTGTCATAATTAAATATGAGACATCTTGTAATCTGTCTTGTACCGGGTCCAAACTCCTCCTCAAGTGTCAATCCCGTAATCAATCCAACAGGGCAGCTAGCTGCCATGGATGTCTGAGTGGTCGTAGGAGCGTAGCTATAAAAGGTAGGAGGCATATAGGGCGGCCAACCGGATGATGTAAACGGACGTGCTGAGGGAAAGTAACCGGATGGGGGGTAGCTATATAAAGGGATTTGACCGGTGCCGGGAAATTGGCTGGCAGGAGGCCAACTCCAGGGGAGGTATTGACTAAGTGCCGGCATGTTAAGGTCAAAAATGATCAGACAGAACAAAACAATACAAAAAACTGCGATTATTCTGCGATAATTCAATTTTACCCTCCCTTCATAATTATAATTTAATTGGATTTTTAGTGAAAAAATTGGGAAAAAAGGATTTTGAAAGCTTTCAACCCCCTTTCAAGATCATGATTTTATTGTTACATTATGTTTTATATTAAACTGGGTAAAATGGATTTTAACATTAAAAAAGGATCTTGACATAAGGAAGATCCATTAAATCTTTTTTATTAAAAAGGCAAATAAGCAGTGACAGAAAAAGAGCCTTTGCCCCCTTTTTTAGAAAAATCTATGTTGATAAACTCGGATGGAAAAACATTAATAAGGTGTAACAACATTAAGCTATCTTAATAAAATAATATCTATTAATTCCAATAATGTCAATATTTTTTTATACATATATACGGTCATCCTATTATTCGGCCTGCTGTTAAGGGAAATCTTCAAAAGAAAAAATTTTTTCGAGACATCAATGGCCCTGTTAAAAATCAATAATATTTTTTCTGATATCCTTCGTTTATTTGACAAATCAATTTGAAATATCTTATTTTTTATATATAATGTTATATAAATGATTTTTTTAATCTTGTGCATTCAGGAGTTAATTATGAGATGTTTGCCGAAATTCTATATACTCCTTTTGATTTTATCCTTTTCAATCATTTTTAATCCTGGTCCCGGTAATACTCAGTATCCTGCAACAGGCCATATCCTGCATTCGATTAGGTGTGAAGGCCAGCCCCTTTCCGTACCAACCTGGCAGTATCCTTCAACCGGGGAAGGGGATATAATGATAGATAATTTCGAATATTGGGACAGCCCTTACAACCACGGATGGAGACAGATTGAGCCTGCCTATCCCGTTTACGGATTCGGAATAGGCTATGCAACCATATTCAGAACCGTGCTGGATTTCCAGCAAGGCAACCGTGTGCTGGATGTTTATCGTCCTCCATCTATATTTCTCTTAAACACCCCTTACGCCAAACACGGAATCTTCCATGATCTCTATACTCCCCCTGTCCAGGGATCATCCTCTCTCATCAACTATATTGACATCAATGAGCGTCCTATCCTAAGTTTCAAGTTCAGAGCCCCATTTGCCATTGAACCCTGGGATATATTCGAGTTGGATTTACAAGGAAGGACCAATGCCGATAATGACATAATCATTCAGATCACTCCGCTTCAGCCTCCCTCCGGAAGTCCTACCCATGGAGGGAACTCCACCGAATTGATGAGCGGGTACCTTGCAACAATTACAAAAGCAAGGGATTCGGATGGATTGATGGTTATTCAGGTAAAAATGGGGCGTTATTATTTAAGCGGAGGCTGGCATGTGATATGGCTGGATTTAAAGGAAGTGGTTCAAAGGGCGTTCGATAATTATGACGGGAGTTTCGGAGATCTGAACATGTCCGATTGGGATATTGTCAAAGCTGACAGGATTATAATCACCGGTCAGATGTTTCGTATGGATAATATCTGTTTCAGGGTCACTGATCACCTGAAGCTGGATCAACCGGATTTCTTCGAATGCGGCCCACGGTATGCCCAGTTGTTTGAACCGTACCGGTATCTGTTTATGGCTGATTATGAAGCGAATTCCGAGATAAGGATGTTTACGGACCTTTTGTTCGAACCGGACAATTTTGTTATTGATCCCAATCGGATTCGCGACATCTGGATAACCGACCTTTTAAAACTGGACCCCAATTATCATGTTCTGGACTTTGCTCATCCTCAGTATGATCCGAACTATACGGACCGTTGGGTCCCGGGAGATCCCGATTTTGGGAAACCGGACCCCGTTGCTGAGCTTTACATAAGAGATGGCTTTTTCATTGACAGCACCTTGCCGGTGTTTTCGGATGCGAATTTCAGAGTAGGTGGAAACAAGATAGATCTTTTGCTTGATCATGGGACTGTGGGATGGAATATGAGTGTTAATAGCTGGGGTGAAAATGCCGTACAGGCATTCATGATTCAGCCCCTGCCCATAGATCCCTATGACGGCATGCCCACCTATTTCCCTGCCTATTATAGAGCTGTCGAAGTCATAAAGGCCTTTGGCAAGAACCGCCTTAGACCGGATCAGGTATTTACTCTTGAATCAGCATTATGGAACGTGGGTGTAGGCCTATGGCCGAATGTAGCCTATGTGGATTACGAACCCCAGTATTTTGAAGACCTGATCGTAACCATCCAGGTCACGAATGGACATAACTCAGACACGCGGACATTTCCCATCTCTGTCGTCAATTATCCTGTAGAAAACTATCCGCCGGTTGTTCAGTTACATACCACAAACCGGATAACCTATGTGGGAGAGACAGATGAATATTGTTTGAGATTTTTGGACCCCGATTGCTTTATCTTCTCCATTGCCCAGTTTGATGGCAGGATACCCGCGACAACTCATCTTCCCATGCTGCCAGGCAATCAGATAAGAACGGACATGGAACATCTTATATATAGAATGACCCTGAATGGCCTTGCCTCTTATCAGTATGGGCCATGGATACAGTCCCTGATGAATCCCAGTAACGGTTTAATAACCATTACCCCACGTTTTGAGGGTGCATTCGATGCCATAATTACCTGTACCGATGATCGGGGCGCTTCTGCATTCGGTGACTTTATCTATTATACCTTCAATCACGGGTCATGGCTGAATCATCCTCCGGTCAATTTTGGCGACCCGACACGTCCTCTCATTGCCAGGGCAGGTGAAGAGATCATTATTAACTACCCGGACCTGAAGGTCATGGATCCCGATGGCGATGAGATGTTCGCGGCCGCAAACCTCGGATGTGTCGGCAGAACTGCGGATGGGGGATTTATGTGGTCATTTCAGACCAATTTCCCTGGAACCTATAATGTAGAGATAATCTTTTATGACATAAGGGGCGGATATGTTATCAGACGGCTGACGGTTGTGGTTGAACCCTGGTGGTCATATTAAAAAAGTCACAATAATACATATACTTAACAAAGGGGGGAGATAGAAAGGACTAAAAAATGAAAAAGGGTTATGGGTTTATTATCTTTTTTTTATTTGCTGCTGTATTTTTTATAACAATCATCCCAAACACTCCGGTTCAGGCACAAGTCTTTCAATTCCCAGCTTTTCAGAACCAGTCGCTGCAAGTGCCGGCCTGGCAGAATTCCATTACGGGTGAAGGTGACATCCTCGTCGACAACTTCGAATACTGGGATAGTCCGTATAATCACGGTTGGATGCAGATGGAGCCTGCATATCCCGTATATGGATTCGGAATGGGCTATGCAACACTGTTCAATACCGTGCTTGACCTTCAGGAAGGGAGCCGTGTTCTGGACGTTTATCGTCCACCATCCGTATTCCTGCTGGGTACTCCCTTTGAAAAACACCGGATCGTTTACAATCTTTTCACCCCTCGTATCCCAGGTTCTGATTCAATTGTGGATTTTATAGCCCTTGATCAGAATCCGGTGCTAAGTTTTAAACTCAGGGCGCCTATCGGGATTGAGCCCTGGGATATCTTCGAGTTGGATGTAATAGGTTCTCCAGAATCTTCAGAAGATGCTGTTATTACCATTCGGATAAGACCCATACAGCCTCCTGCAGGGGCGTACACAAAGGAGTTTTATTATTCCGAAGTAACCGGCTTCGTCGATACATCCGCCACAAAGGCACTGGAAGTAACGATAAATATCGGGCGGGGCTTCCTCGACGGTTCCTGGCACTCCATATGGCTTGATCTGGTTGACTTGGTGAATACCGCGGTTGATGACCATGAAGGGATTACCAGCAAACAGGATTGGTATATTACCAGGGCAAATGCACTCATGGTTACAGGACAGATGTTCCGTTTGGATGACATAATATTCAGGGCACAGGATTTTACTACAAAAAAACCCGCTCATTTATTCGAGATTGGCCCATTATATGCTCAGATCTTTGAACCCTACCGGTATCTCTTTCTGGGAGATTATGAAGCTCAAGGAAATATCCCGCATATTACCGATTTTCTCCTCGATCCGACTAATTTCATAACGGACCCGAATCAGATCCGCGATGCCTGGGTTAATGATCTATTGAGCCTGGACCCCAATTATCATATCTTAGACCCGAACCACCCCCAATATGATCCTGATTACATTAACAGATGGATGCCCGGCGATCCGAACTACGGCATACCCGACCCAGTAGCTGAAATATATATAAAAGATGATTTCTTTATCGACAGCAGCCTGCCTGTTTTTGCAGACCAAAACATAAGGGTAGGCGGAAACCTGAATTCCGAGCTGCGGAATCACGGAACCTTGCAGTGGAATATGACAATTGGCGGATACGGGGCAGACGCGATCCAGGCGCTTCTTGTGCAGCCACTTCCCATAAACCCATATGATGGTATGCCGACTTACATATTGACCGAATATATGGCCGTACCTACCATAGAGGTCTTTGGTCATTTTCACTATGGTCCGGTCCATTGTTTTACCTTGGAGTCTGCCCTGTGGAATTCAGGGGTTGCCTTATGGCCTCAGGTGGCCTATATGGATTATACGCCCCAGTACTTTGAGGACCTTATCGTTACCCTGGAGGTAACCGATGGATTGATATCGGATACCAACACATTTCCCATAAGTGTGGTAAATTATCCTGTTGAAAACTACGCCCCTGTAACTCAGGTAAACATCTGTGCCAGGTTTTTCATTGTAGGTCAGAGGAATGAATGCCTCATATTCTTCCTGGACCCGGACTGTTTTGTCTTTTCAATGGCTCAGTTTCAGGGAGGGGTGCCTGCGACCTCTCATGTGCCCATGCTGCCTGGCAATACAATAAGAACGGATCAGGACGAGCTAATATTCCGGATGACTATCAATGGATACAATACCTATCAATACGGCCCCTGGATAGACACTATTATAGATCCTGAAAGCGGCCTGACGAGCTTTACACCGAAATTTGAAGGTGTCCTGCATAGTGTAGTCACCTGTACCGACTCATTTGGGGCTGTGGCCTTTGGTGAGCGGCCCATCATTTGTGTAAATCCTGGAACATGGGTAAATCATCCCCCTATAATAACGGCCTCCCCTCAGCGTCCTTTGGTTGTAAGAGCGGGAGAAGAGTTCATCCTTACTGATATGATAATTCAGGAACCTGATGGGGATGAGATGTACACATCCTGTAACATCGGCTCCATGGGCCGGATGGCAGACGGAAGATTCTTCTGGACCTTTCAGAGCAACTTCCCCGGTTTCTACCATGTGGAGGTTATATTCTACGATATAAGAGGCGGCTATGCCATAATGAGGATCGAGGTTGAGGTGAAACCGTGGTGGTCATATTGATATTCGTAATATCAAACCCTTTCAGATGCTTTTTCTTTAAAGATTTTGCTCTGATTGCTTTTATGCCTTAAAATTATTATTTCAGTAAGACCACCAGGGCTTTACGACAACTGTCTTTTTTAAGATGAGATATCCACCTCTAATATCATAGAATATAATTTCTATGTTGTAAGTCCCCGGGAAATTGGTGTGGAATGTCCAAAGATAGCCCCCATCGTCTGTACGTCCAACAGTTCCAATATTACAGGATGCATAGAGCTCGTCACCATCAGGATCCATTACCTTAAGGTCCGGTGCTGTAATGAAAACCTCTTCACCTGCTTTAACAAGGATTGGGCGAGTCGGATTGCCAAAATAAATCGGCGGATGGTTCAACCATGTATCTTGACTAAAAGTGAAGAGAGTGAAGCTACCGAAAGACGAAGCACCTCGATCATCGGTGCAGGTTACAGTGGCCCTGAAGGCCCCTTCAAATTTAGGGGTAAAACTAATCAAACCACTACATGGGTCTATTAAATCCTCTATCCATGGGCCATATTGATATGAAGTAAGACCTGCAAGGGTCATACGAAACGTAAGGTTTTCCATATCAGTCCTTATCTGATTTCCCGGCAGCAAGGGAAGATGGGTTGTAGCAGGGGTCCTTCCCATAAACTGGGCAAGGGAAAAGACAAAGCAGTCCGGATCTATGAACTTTAATGCATATTCATTCTCCTGTCCATAATTGAAAACCCGGTTAGAAGTATGTAACTGCGTTACAGGGGGATAATTTTCTAATGGATAATTGATAACGGAAATGGGAAATGTCCGAACATCCGGTCTGCTACCATTTGTCACCTGCAGAGACACGATCAGGTCTTCAAAATAGAGGGGTTCATAATCCATATAGATGATATTCGGCCACAACTCCATTCCAACATTCCAAAGTGCGGACTCCAGGATAAAAACCAGTTGTGGGCCAAAATGCTGCTTTCCATATTTCTTTATTACGTCAATAACCCTATAATATCTAGGTATATAGGTCGGCATCCCATCATAAGGATCGATTGGAAGATGGTGAATCATAAGTGCTTGGATTGCGTTTTGGCCATAGCCGCCAACTGTCATATTCCACCCCAGGGTTCCATGTGCTCTTAATTCAGCAGCCATTTTCCCCTCCAATCTGAAATTTTGATCCGCAAAGACCGGAAGTGTGGTATCGATAAAGAAACCCTTCTTTATGTATGTCTCTGCTACAGGGTCCGATGTGCCGAAATTTGGGTCTCCTGGAAGCCAACGGCTTGTATAGTTTGGATCATGCTGAGGATGGTTGGGATCAATAACATGATAGTTAGGATCAAGCCTTAAAAGATCAGAAATCCATGTATCCCTGATTTTATCCTTGTCTGTTATAAAATTTTCAAGATCCAGGAGAAGATCGGAAATGAGTTTTATCTCACCCAAAGATTCATACTCAGACATAAAAAGATACCTGTAAGGCTCAAACAACTGCGCAAAAAGAGGGCCTGGCTCAAACATATCAGGTTGGTCTATCCTGATAAAATGTCCTGTTCTGAAAGCAATATCATCCAAACGGAACATTTGTCCGCTGACACGAATCTGATCAGCCTTAACAATCTCCCAATCAGATCTATTTATACTGCCGATGTTCTGCTCGTAACAATCAAGGGCCTTCTCCCCTACCTCTAAAAGGTCCAACCATAATATATGCCATGAACCGTCCAGATAGTTTCTGCCTATGTTTACTTGAATGACCATAGGGCCGCCAGGGAAGTTTGTTTCCTTAATGCAGGCCCTATAATTTCCTATATTAAAGGTTGACCCTCCTGGCTCCAGAAACCCGGCTGGGGGTTGTATCGGTCTTATTTGGATAAGGATTGGATAGCCTGCTCTTGTAATCCCTGTTACCTCAAATTCAAAGATATCCCAGGGCTCAATTCCGACCGGCGCCCTGAATTTAAAGCTTAAAACCGGATTTTTTGTGAGGTCAATGTAATCATCTACCGATGCAGATCCAGGTACCGGAGGTGAATAGAGGTTATATAAAATGCCAAATCTTTCATACATTGTATTCAGCAAAAACACGGATGGTGGACGATAAACATCCAGAACCCGGGCCCCCTCTCTAAGATCTATCACGGTTCTTAATATTGTCGCATAGCCTATGCCGAATCCATAGAATGGATAGGGCGGCTCTAACTTTACCCAGCCATGATTAAGGGGGCTGTCCCAATACTCAAAATTGTCGATTAAGATGTCTCCTTCGCCTTTTGAGGGATACTGCCATGATGGAACCTTTAAGTTTTTTTCATCAAAAGGGGGTAATTGAACAATAGATCCGGTTGGGAGAAGCTGGGCATTGGTTATAAAGGGGGCAATAATAAACCCGAAAGACAAAATCAAGAGTATTATGAAATATTTTGATAAGTATTTCATTTTGGCTCCTCTTGTTATAGATTAGAAGAAGATAAAACAAAAACAAAACAGTGAAAATAGTTAACACTATTCTGAATTAACAAATCTATTAATAGAATAACTATATCAATATTTGCAAAATTTTGACTTAGATATTTTCCCCGGCCAATGAATCCTGAAAAATCGGGACCCAAAAAGGCAGGCTCTCTAATTCCGGTAACATTAAGGTTGAAACATTCTTGGGTAAACCATATGGGACTAATAGGAGCATAATAAAAAACAATATAAACAAACCAGAATAAAATTGTTGGTTTCTTAATATTTTTACATCTGATCCGTTATATAATAACTATAATAGAATTTCTTTAAAGAGATAATAGATACTATATAAATATAATATATAATTATGACCCGAGTTTCAAATTTGTAGAGCAAATATTCATACAATATATTGATAATAAAGTTTTATTTTTTATTATTATAGTTCCCTTACAGCTCCCTCTAATCATCCTGATGTTGTAATAACATGAGAAGAGTTTATCATTGCTGAAATGTATATTTAGAACTCTGATGGGAATGAGCTAAATGCAACCTGTAATATCGGCTCCATGAGTCGGACGGTAGACGGAGGATTCTTCCAGACCTTTCATAAGCAACTTCCCGAGTTTCTGGCATGTGGAGGTTATGTTCCACGATATAAGGGGTGGCTATGCCATAATGAGGATCAAGGTTGAGCCAAAACCCTGGTGGTCATATTGACATTCATAACGAAATAGTCAATAATAACGCCCATCAACATGTAAAACTTATAGAAAATTTATTGTGGGGAAATAAAGCTGCAAAGCAATTAATATTTTAAGTTAGTTGGTGGGTGTAGCTCAGCTGGACAGAGCACTGGATTGTGGCTCCAGTGGCCGCGGGTTCAAGTCCCGCCATCCACCCCAAGAAAATTCAAGGAGTTAGCCGGTTAGGGGTTAACTCCTTTTTTCTTATCCGTGTGAGAATTTTTTTAAAAATCTGTAAAAACCCAGAAATATTAAAAAAATAAACTAAATAATATCAATAAGTTATAGAGGAAAGATAGCGAACACTGGGCAAGTAATCCATAGGCCAGGGATTGATTAAGAATAGCCAGTTATGTCAATTATTTCAATAGGTAAGGTAATTATCAAAGGAATAGGGCAGGGGAAAAATCTAAATCCTTGATTTAGAAAATATATATCATGATTAACTTTTAAAGAGGTACAAAATTGAGAGGTCAGGTCAATGGATCGTACCATTAAAAATTTGATTAAACGGTTTTTAAAATTTTTACGCCCTCCTTTAATAATAAATCTGATTCTCTTATAAACTCGCATGCATTAATGATTTGGTGAGTAGCATCAATTGATTCATAATCATTTTCTTCAAATATTTCATAAATTCTTTTAGGGCTAAAATTAACTGTTAAATCATGAGGAGGATTATCAGTTGGGAATTTAGCTTTATTCTTGAAAGAGTACTCCCTATTAAATTTTAAAATGAAGTACTTTTATATCGTGTTTTCCCATGATTTTTAATGAAATCAGTATCTATATAAGTTCTTGATATTGTTTAATGATGATATTTTGACGAGGCACAGGTTACCGGCTCAGCCCACTGTGCCTTAATCCCATATTGGAGCAAGGAGCTTGGAAAAGTTGAACTGCATGCATATCAGCTTTCAGAAAGGGGAGGGGAATTGTTTTGTAAAGTCAAGGGGAATAGGGTGTTAATTTCAGGTAAGGCCGTAACTTATCTTGAGGGGAATATCGCTTATGAGGGGAACATAGCTTATGGATAAAATAAACCGAGTTTATCATGAACTATAACAGAATCATTTGACATTAATGGATAATTCAATTAAATTATAAATATAAGATATTAATAGAAAATAAGATAGATTTTATATCAAGCTAAAGATAATGTTTATTGACGCTCTTCTATTTGAACTATATAAATGTAGAAAATGTTATAATTTTATAATTTCAATCCTGTTATGTTTCTTGATTGGCATCTTATATTTGCATGGTGAGGCCTATGCACATTGTAATTCCATCTATCCTGATGAGATTATGGACTTTCAATGCGCCATCTTACAATCACATTCAAGGATTGAACAGAATATCTGCTCAGAAAGCAGAGATAATAATAAATTCATCACTTCTTTTTGTATACAAATATTTTATATTCATAGTGTTTGTTTAGCAAATACCTCTCGTTTTATTGAATGTTCTCATGTAACTGGTTTTAAGAAAAGATTGTTTATGCTTCAGCGTTACAATTCTTAAAATTATATATCTATATGTTTTATTCTTGATTTTTTTTTAACAAAAGCTATTTTCTTTTATTAAATATACGGATATATGAATAACATATAAAGAAGAAAACAGAAGTTTCTTAGAAATCATATCACAAATTTTATTGATTCAAATAGTTATAATGAGGTGGGTTGTTTGTGACTTATTTATATCTTGTCTTGAAAAAAGTGGTTACCGTTTAATTCGATAATATTATTTTTTAGTATGGATTTTTAAACACAAAATTGAATATATTTATTGTTTGATTATACAGAAAAATTTTCTATGTATCCAATATTTGACAATGCCATGCAGCATTCCATTTTTGCACATTAATGGGATATTGCCCACCATTAGTGTACATAATTAAGGAATATGGAATTCATGGAAATTAGGGCATTTGAGAGGAGGGTGTTACAAGAGAAATTTGTCTTTATTTTAGTATCTTTTTTATTAACCGGAAAGACTTTAAAGGCAATGAAGTTATTAGGAGGTTAGAAATGAAAAGGAACGGAATTTATCTATTATTAATCATATGCCTTGTAATTGCTTTCAGCTTCTGTTTTATCCATCAAGTCAATGCCTATTACGGGATGTATGGGATGTATGGCGGC
>JBLIRO010000130.1:0-8806 GCA_049472335.1 bacterium
CTCCAAATAAGGCTAAACCTCCATGAGCTGTTATTGTGTCTTCGGTTTTTTCGATCTTGAAAGGAAGTACTGTTTGTCGTATCATTTTATCACCTTGTTGGTTAGTTGGTTTATAAGGTTTTTTTGATCTGAATTGCCTTATTTTACCCTACCAGCAAGGTTTTTTCTATTTTATATCCCCTTCAATTTAAGTTTGATCTCGGAATTAGGGTGATCCGTTTGTATTCTCAATTATATCCATATTTTCTCCGGATTCCCCATCAATACTTTTGTATTTTTCTGAAGCTGATGATCTGATCTCTTTAAAACTAATTTGTTCCCTTGATAAATAAAAAAGACCTAAAAGAACCACCGGGAATATGCAGGCAGCATGATGGACAATGGCAAAACTCTTTGCAATATTGGAACTTACGCCAAGCAAGAGCAAAGTCTCTGAGCTTGCCAGGTGAAAAGTTCCGACAAATCCCGGCGAAGAAGGAAGCATTATTACAACAGCTACTACGACCATAATCAGTATTGCGCTAAAAAAATCCAATGGAAGAGAAAACGCGGGAAATAGGACATAAATACCGAGAGCTGTAACTATCCAAAGTGTCACGGAATAAGAACTGATAGATAGAAGGTGCCTTCCCCTTTTCAGTGATTCAAGACCTGTCAGAAATGACCTGTAGAGAACTTCAATCTTTATTATAAAACTATCCGGAAGATATCTAAAGATACTGATACTCATTACTTTCCATACATGATCGGGCTTCCAGCACAAAAGGATGAGGGTAAAAATGACGATCCCATAAAAAAAAGATGTGATGCCGACCGCCCACCTGAGAAATCCCAAAGTAATATAGCTTCCGTAAGTCTCATTTGGAAAAGGGAATATGCTTACCACAATAATTAGCATTATCAAGAGGGTGAGGCCGTCAAAAAGCCGTTCAGTAACAATGGTTGCAAATGATCCGGTTTTGCTGATTCCCTCCCTCTTCCCTATCACATATGCCCTGATAAACTCACCTGCCCTTGCAGGTAAGAGACTATTCCCCATGAATCCTATACAGACTGCAGAAAAGAGGCTGTGAAATTTTACTCTTTTAATAGGTTCCAATAGATACTTCCATCTCTCAGCCCTTATTAAAAAACTGCTTACATTAATCAGTATACAAATTAACACATAAAAATAATTGGCTTCGCTGGTTGCCTTCCATACACTTTTCAGGTCAATCCCCCTGAGAAAGAGAAGGGAAAAAAGAACGCTTATCAGGATTCCTAACCAAAATTTATACCATTTCTTCAAATTCATACCCTTTTTTTATTTAAACCTGTATGTATAACACCTAATCTGATAGAATACAATTCTGTAATTGAAGTACCTATATTAAATCACAAAAATCATAAAAAGGGAAAGATGTTTTAGATAAATAATGTAAGGAGGTATTCATTATGATCTGTAAAGAGAAATTCGATTATAAGAAGACACGGAACCATGAATTCAATATGTTTATTTATACCTATATCGTCATTTTTGTTTCACTTTTAGCCCTAAACCTTTTTCAAGGATGTAGTAACAAAAAGAATAAAGTCCTCGCAAAAGTAAACGGAGAGGAGATCCTGGCATCCGATTTTATAGAGTTTTATAATACCCGTCCGAGGATAGCAGGCTGGTCCTCGAAAGAGGGGAGGCTTGATCATGAAGAAGTATTGAACGGCCTTGTGGAGAAGTTTTTGATGGCCCAGAAGGCTAAAAGTATGGGATTGGATTCATCACCTTATTATAAGGAGCAATTAAACAAGATCGAAGAGAAGTTGTTAGTAAATATCTTTGTCCAGAAATGGTTTGATCCCAAAGTCCATATTAAAGATGAGGAGGTTCAGAAAGCCATTCCTGAATATCAAAAAAAAGAGGTCCTTTTTGCAAGGATCTGTGTGCTTAATGAGAATGATGCATGGGAGATCAAAAGGAAGCTTGATCAGGGAGAGGATTTTTCAAATCTCGCACGAACGCGTTCAATCGGTATTGATGCTGAAAACGGTGGGGTGGGAGATTTTTTGAGCCCTCATCGGGGCATCTATCACAAAAGTGTTATTGAAGTTATCTTTAATCTGCCCATTGGCGAGGTAAGCAAACCTCAGAAAATCCGTGAGGGGTACGCCCTTTTTAAACCCATAAAAGAAAGGCCTCTCAATTCTGATGAAATGGAGCAGGTTATTCAGTATCAAAGGAGTTTGTTATCCAGGGAAAGGAAAAATATACTAATCAGGGAGTTTTTGGAAAAGGCAAAAAAAGAAAGGAATTTGATTGTCTTTCACGATGCTATAAAGAAAATTCCGTCTCAAAAAAGGAACCATGAATCCCCTTTTTTTAATCCTATTTTATTACAGGGCGAAGGTATAGAGATCCAATGGAGGGATTTAAAAGAAAACCTGCCTAAATCCATAGCCGAAGATAAAAAACAGATATGGGAGGATCCGGACCTGCTCAACGGAATTCTGGACACAATGACAAATAAGCGTCTAATGGTGCTTGAAGCTAGAAAAGCGGGTTTTGAGAAAGATCCTGAACTTAAGAAAGAATTGGATAGATTCGAGCAGGACATCCTTGGCAGACAACTTATGATGTATGAAATCGAAAAGAAACTGGCTGTCACCGGGGAGGAATGCCGAAAATACTATCAGGAAAATCTTATCCGATTTTTCGAACCAGAGATGGTCAGGGCAAGTCATATCCTTCTTAAAGATAAAGAGAAGGCCGAAGAAATCCTGTTTAAATTGAAGAAGGGAGAAGAATTTGCTGCATTAGCAGAAAGCTCTTCTGAATACAAGATGACATCCGGAAAAGGCGGGGATATGGGGTATATAAAATCAGGGGAAAGCGGAATGGGCAAAAAGTTCGATCAGGTCGCGTTTTCATTAAAAATAGGCGAAATAAGCGAACTTGTTGAAACGCCCTTTGGATATCAGATTATCACCGTTACGGACAGGAAACCTGACCGGACAATCCCTTTTGAAGAGGTCCAGGATAAGATCAGACAGGAATTGATCAATGAGAGGCGAAAGATCCTTTTTGACGATTATCTGAAGAGTCTCCGCAAAGAAGCAAAGATTGAAATCAATAAAGACTTATTGTATGAACTTATCCCTGACCTTGGGGGAAAAGGTGCTTAGGAGTAAAATAAAGATTGACTAAGAAAAATATTTCTTATATTTCCATATATTGTTGTATTGTCTTAATCCTGCTTATATACTCACAGGTTTATGCCGTTGACGGAGGTTCTGGCGATCCGGAGGGCGCGCACAATCAAATATGGCCGGGGTACAAAGATGTCCTTTGCAATAGATGCCATTTCCCTAAAAGGGGAAAGGGTTTAAAAATATGGGATGAATTGCCGCTAGGTGCTGAGACGATTTCAGGCACAAAAGGAATGAGAACCATCTGCCAAAGCTGTCACTATCCCGGAAACGCGGTTAATGCATTGTCCGGCTTTAGCCTTGGAAGCCATCCTATGGGAGGTTATTTTTTCGAGAATTCCAATGTGTTTATTGATCAGACTGATTCCCGCCGGGGAGAAGACCATGTGATGCATGATTGGGCGGACACTGATCCTTCCTCAGGAAAGCTCCCCAGGGAAATTGATCCTGTTTTTCCTTTGAAGAAAAAGGATGAGTGGGGACATCCTGAAAAAAAAGGTGATACGGACAATAAGGGATTCTTCTGTGGCTCCTGTCACGATCCTCACGAACAACCAGGGAAAAATACAGACGGGACCGGCGATTATCTGAGGATAAAAGAGGGGGGGGGTATAGGAATATCCGGAGACAGGACGAACTTTTGCATTCAATGTCATCAGAATCTGCCAGAACATCCCCAACACGGTTTAAATCTTGGATGCCAAAAATGCCATCATCCTCATGACGGCATAATTCGGATTGAAGATAATCCGGTGCTGGGACAATGGATACATACAAATGCCATTAAGAGGACAAACTTTAGGGCCTTTCCTAATGTCTCTGCGTTCGGCAGTCAGTATGATGGGACAGATATAGATGTATCTTCAATATGTTACGGATGTCATAATCCGGATCAAAAATCCGAGATCTCTGAGCTAGGAATCGGTGTAATCTATGGCGACGATACCGAAACACCGAGAGAACATCATCCCATGGGATATCAGGCGACAATAGAGGGTATGGTCCATGCGACCGTGGTTGATTATCCCAGCCAGGAAGGACAGCTTACCTGCATTTCATGTCATGAAGGTTTTCATGAGGGGAAAAATCCCTATTTTTTAAGGGAAGATTTCACTGAAGACAATGCAGATTTCTGCTCCATGTGCCATTCTGATAAATCAGCCGAAGACCTCGGCCTCATTAAAGGTAATGCTCATCGTCAGGTCTTTGGGAAAAGCCCTAACGGAAGAGGCAATTGTATGTTCTGCCATTATATACATGATGGTGAGGATCAAGGAGCGGGGCCTGCGCCGGGCCAGGAGGCCATCATAAGGATTTCTACGCTTAATCTCAATTGGGCCGGAAAAAGCGATGATCAGGATGCCGAGGATTATGAGGATCTTTGCTTTGGATGTCATGGCAATATTGAATATATGAACGGATCGGGATTGGATGGCGCAATGCTCCAGCCTCAAGAATTTGCCAGTCATCCATTTTCGGGTAGCCCTAAACTTGCTTCCCCAAAAGAGGGATTCCTGGTCTCGGATGGTTCGAGATCCGGGGTCATAAATGACTACGGGGTGCCAGCCGGAGAGATATTTTGCGGCTCCTGCCACAATATTCACAGGTCATCGAACAAGCCATATCTCAGGGTGGAAGCCTCTCCCTATACCGGACAGGGATTTTGCGAGGGTTGCCATACGGAAAAGCCGGTTGGTGGCCTCTCCAGTCACCCTGTGGGAGTATCTCCAAATCCTGAAAAAACCCTGGCCGAATTTCCTGAGCCCCTATATGGCGGGGGAAGCGGTGTGTCCAAAGGCATTATAGAAGGCAATACCGCAGAGGGAAAGATTCTCTGCCTGACCTGTCACAATATGCATGCCGCCTTTACAGACCAGAATGGAAACCTTTTCGGCGAAATAGACCAGACATTCAAAAGAGGAAGGCATGGTCCGCTTCTTCTTGTAGACAATTTCTCCAGCGAAATAGGGAGTGATCTGTGCAGAGCATGTCATACACCCTTTGAGACCATTTGTGAGTCAAAGCATGATTTTTCGAGCTTGGATCTGGGAGAGATAAGCTCACATGGAATTTGTTCAGCATGCCATACACCTCATAGGACAAAGGACGAAAAACTGCTCTGGCCCCGTTCACTCGAGGAAGAAAGAAATAAATTTTCCCATGATGACAGGCCCAACTATATCACAGGTGCTACCATCTTTTGCTATGACTGTCATGAAGACTATTCTTCCACGGATAATGATCCTCCTTCAAACGTATTTTTTAATCCACCCCAGGATATAGCCTTTACCGACGGTCCTGGGATTAGCACCCAGGTCGGGTATTATGAAACCATCCCTCCCGAGGATGATCGACCGCCCGTTGACGGATCACCTACTGGTGGGCATTATATTAAGACCGAGCATATATCTAAATTTAGAAACGGTATTGAAACAGGAGACAAAATTCCCTGTGACCTATGTCATGATCCCCATGCTCGGTCCGAGAACCAGGCATTTCTCGTCAATCCGCTGGGTGTAAATACAAGTAACAATCTTGATGCCAGCCGTTATAGCCGCAATGGTTCGGGAACAGGAAGGGAGATATGTGCAGCCTGTCATGGCTACGCGGAGAAAGATGCCATGATTGGAATACCTGTGAAAATTTACGATTTCTATATTGTCAGGACATCAGAAAACAGAGAAGAACATAAAAAGGGTAAAAATACACCATGTACGGATTGCCATCGCCACAACAGGATTGTACCTATACAAAATCAGGCACACCTTGTACACTTGGTCTCCCCGAATACTAAAACTGAAACCGGAAAAGAGCCTGAACGTGCCAAAGTCATGACAGATACGGGCAGAGGTATAGGAGTTAGTAGCTGTACAGAATGCCATTCACCGGAATTGGCATATGATCTGGGTGATCTGACTTTTATGGATGATCAAACACTAGACAACACCAGTGTTTGTCAGCCATGTCATAGCCAGGGAGGAACCTATGACGGAGTGTCGGATCCGGTGATTGGTGCAAAAAATAACTGGCAAATGTCTCCATATAATTCAAACGGCACCCTTAGATTAGGAAAAGAAAAATGGTGCGCAGGATGTCATGATGATGATCCTTCCGTTATCGAATGGCCGGGACTAAGCAAAATTATTGCTCCCATTATCTGTGGTAAAACACAGGACTTAGGCGAACAATCTCAGGAATATGGTTTTTTTCAAACCGGACACGGGCTTCCCCCTTATCTCGAAAATCCCAGTTCGGGCCGCCGCGGGGCAGGTCTCGTTTGCACTGATTGTCATGATCCTGACACGCCTCATATCAGGGCGCAGCATTATAGCGCCAAAGAAGGCAACTATCAATCAGGTTACCGGCTTCGTTCAGTTAACGGAAAAGAACCGATGATCCTTCCCCGGTGGCGTGATGAATACTGGTCAGGGGATTTTAATCTCTGCTATTCTTGCCATATTGAGGGATCAATAATAGGCATCGGATTTGGCTATAGGTATTACACAACTAACCATAATCCGTCCTTTTTAGTGGACAATGTCGAAACATCTTTCAAAAATGTGGATTTGCTCGGACTTAATAAACATAATATCTCATTTGGCCCGACATTCGATTTCATAAATTATTATCCGAGCAACAGCCATTGGAATCACCTGGCGATCCCTGATGCCCTTGTAACCCTCTCCCTTCCTACAGGCGGAGGAAGGACCCGCACCAACAGATGTATTGACAGCCGATGTCATAGCAAAATTGTTTGGGACTCTGATCGTGATGGATGGCTAGATTCCCGGCCTTCCTGTCCTGCTTGCCATAATCCGCACGGCACAAAAAATACGGCCATGACAAGGAATGATCTTGCAATCACTCATGACAAAACTGGTTCTGACTGGATATACGGATATATAGGAAGCCCAAATTATGGTATTTTCGGTAATGAAGGAGAGGACCTTTATTGCGGGGAATGTCATGCACAACTGATGAGATTTGGAGAAAACAATTATAAATATTATCGTAAATCCTGGGATGCAGGTGATGAAATCCCCCCGGGATCTCCGGAATAGTTTTGCTTTAACCTCCAGAGCCTGCTTCGCTTCGTTAGGGCCTTTAGCAAAAAATGCCAATGAGAGTTTTTCAATGACTTTTTTTTACTATCTTATCAAGATTAGTAAAATAATTGAAAGCCTGCACTGAAAAAAAATACCCCTGCAAAGCAAAAAATGATCAGAACTGATCAGGGAATAAACAGGTGATATAAAAATCTATTCTTTGTCAAATAGCCGGCCCTTTTTTCTTACACAAAATCCTGCAGTACCTTAGACATAAATTTCAATAAAATGCAACATCATAGTCATTTCGAAATCCCACGCGAGAAACTGTAACTAAAGATAATCATGCCATATTATTTGCCATAATTTATTGAAGATAATAAACCTGGTAAACAAAATTATTTGGAGGGATTTATCTTGATCTCTCTTTATACGGGCTAAATTGGCTATAAAGCTCAAATGGTATTTGTTTTGCATATATCTGATTATAATGGCAATGAAATCATATACCAATAGAATGCTAATAAAAGATAATACCAAATTATTAAGGAGTTAGGATAAATTCAACTTGAACCTCTGTCGGAGACTTATTATAATAGAGCATTTGGCAGATGCCATATTCGAAAAAAAAACGAGATGATCCATTATAGGGTGCTTCCGAAAATTAAAAAACCGATGCTTCTAAAAAAACTAAAATTTACCTCTTCTAAATGTTTAAAGGTATCAATAATTCATATCACAATTCTATGCCTGTTTTTTCTCCTTTCTATAACGCCTGTTATTGCTGAAATTACCGGTCCTCATGGAGATTCGAGGATCAAAAGCCCAAAAGGCGTCTGTGCAACCTGCCATATACCCCATAACGCCAAGGGCCCTAAGATATGGGCGAGAACCAGCAAAAAGCCGGGGCCTTACGACGGCATACACCAGCTTTGTCAGACCTGCCATGACGGGACCATGTTTTTTGATGGCGATCCACAAGGTACTGACAGCGTAGAAGGGTACACAGAGGGAGATTATCCTCCTATTAACGGATATAAAGATGATTTCATTGTTGAGACTAGAGATGACGGGGAGAGGGATGTATACGCAAGCACAGGAACCGATGACGTATTTGATGAACTTGATAACCAATTATCTTCGGTAGGGCCATTTGAAAGTCACGTCATGCACGGCGGTGCTGACATAACACTTGATGAAGCCCTCATAGATTTTGACTCCGATGTGTTTCCACTGGATCCAAATGATAAAGATAATTTTCCTGAGTCCCCAGTGGAGTATAGATCCGGAGGAGCGGGTTTTTACTGCGGCACTTGCCATAATCCGCATAAACAGCCGGATGGGACCGGTTACACAGGAGGATTTTATTTACGAACTAAGCCTGGTCAAGAAGTTGGTGATCCCTGGAATAACAGGAAGCCTTTCTGCTCACAATGCCACGGTGACTTTCATTTTTCTGAGCCGGATTCCGGGACTGATTGTCTTACCTGCCATCACCCCCATTTGGGTAATACATTGATAAAGGATGATGAATATTGGGGCAGGAAGATTTTGCGTTATCCTGTTGTTAGAAAAGAATT
>JBLIRO010000131.1:0-8532 GCA_049472335.1 bacterium
ATACTTTAATGAGTCAGAAACATATTAAAATTAAGTTTCGTTATAGGGTTCCGGCCTCGTTTGATCTCTTTCAAACAACTAAGATATTACTATATTTTTTAGAATTTTTAACATATGTATATAGCTGAAATAATTCGTTACTCCATTGGGCTGGGGCTCCTGCTTCTGTGTTCTTCTTTTTTCTCGGGTTCCGAAACAGCGTTAACCGCTCTTACGATGACCCAAATCCAGAGGCTCAGAGAAGATAAAAAGAAAAGCAGCAGAGCCATAATCAATTTCCTGGATGAGCCGCGCCAGCTGTTCATTACCGTCCTTTTTGGGAATACCCTGGTTAATATGGCCTTTGTAAGCATTACTGGTATGCTCATCTACGACTGCTTGTTCAAAGGGAGAAATCCCGGAGTGGCTTACCTGGTTGCGATTATGCTTCAAACGTCACTCCTGCTCATTTTTGGTGAGATTACACCCAAGACGTATGCCATAAATCATTCTGAAAAGACTGCAAGGGCGGTTGCCCGGCCACTGTGGTTTTTCTCTAAACTTATTTTTCCTTTCAGGAAGGCATTGAGATCTTTTACGGATATCTTACTTCCGCTCTTCGGTGTGAGATCTATGCAAGAGCAAACACCACTGACAAGTGATGAGATAAGGGCCATTGTAAAATCAACAGAAGAAAGCGGCGCCCTTCATGGGGAAGAAAGAGAGATTATCCACAATATATTCGAGCTGCATGATATTTATGCGAAAGAGGCCATGGTCCCCCGGACTGAGATGGTGTGCGTCGATGTGTCAAAAACAATCCAGGAGGCCTTCGCTCTCACAAAGGAAGTGGGTTTTTCCCGCTTGCCTGTTTATAGAGAGAATATCGATAATATCTGCGGTGTCTTCTACATAAAGGATTTACCAAGGTGGAAGGGGTTGAAGATTGACAGCCTGGATGGAAAATGCATCGAGGAGCTCACCATCGAGGATTTCCTGTCCAAGAGTGATATGCTTAATAAATTGAATCCGGGCAATGAGAATACACTCATAAGACCTCCTTTATTTACGATAAAGAGCAAGAAGATCGGGTCATTGATGCGTGAAATGACCAGGGAAAGGCAGCAGATGGCCATTCTTCTCGATGAATTTGGCGGTGTAATCGGACTTATTACCGTGGAGGATATAGTCGAAGAGGTGCTCGGAGAGATTTTTGATGAATATGATAAGGTGTCAGAATTTACATTCACTATAAATCCCAGGGACCCTTCCACTATGCTTATTCCGGGATTTGTAAGCCTGCGAGGTTTGAACAGGCGCCTGAAGCTGAAGCTCGATCTTTCAGTGGCGGATACGCTCGGTGGATATGTCTTGAGCTTATTTGGATCAATACCGGGTGAAGGGGACATAATAACAGACCCAGCGAATGAAGTAGAGTTTGAAGTAGCCAGAATGGAGGGCGCGCGGGTTGACCTTGTAAGGGCCCGTTTTAAGCGAAGCAAACCGGAAAAAAAGGGAAAGCCCGGAAAGCTGCTACTTCTGCTCTTTATTTGTATTCATCTTATGGGGGCAGCGGGGGCAAACAATAGTCCCCAGGGCAAGGGATTTGCCATAATTGCCTTTTCTTTCTTGCTGATTTTATCGCTTTTTCTGAGGGCCTTTTACGCCGGATCAGAGACTGCGATAGTTTCGGCTTCCAAGGCAAAGATAGAAGTCCTTGCCAATCAGGAGAATCCGGAAGCCCTTATCATCAAGAGACTCTGGCAGGAACCTGACAAGATGCTGGGGATTTTGCTTGTGGGGACCAACCTGATGTCAACGGCGGCAGGTGTGGCGGGGCTTCGGGTCGTAAGTTATCTTTTACCAGGTATGGAAGGCTGGCAGGAATTTGTGAATACCATTGTCATGACCTTTTTAATCCTGGTCTTTTGCGAGATTATCCCAAAGACGACATTCCGCACCAAAGCCGACTCCCTGGCATTACGAAGCGCGACAGGTTTGCAGATTTCAGGATTTGTGCTTCGACCTTTTGTAAAAGTTATCACTGCAATTACAAATAGTATTATCAGGATCGCGGACAAGGAAGAAAGCGACACGAAATTGCGCAGTATGCGGGAGGAGCTTAAACTTCTGGCCCAGATGGGCGCCAGAGACGGAGTCCTTAAAAAAGAGCAGTTACAGATGATTAACAGTGTCCTGGATCTGGAAAACATGACCATAGATAAGGTGATGACCCCTCTTATTGATATCGTAGCTCTCCCAAAAGATACAAGCCTAGATAAATTTTACAGGACGGTTTCAGAATCGGGGTATTCCAGGATACCTGTTTATGAAGACAGGGTGGATAATATTATCGGTATTGTTAATGTGCTCGATGTGCTGTATGCTGAAAAACCATCGGAAACGATTGCCTCGTACATAAGAAGAGACGTGTGTCTCGAACCTGAATCGAAGCGGGTCCATTCCCTTCTGAGGGATATCAGGAATTGCAAAACTACTATGGTTTTCGTGGTTGATGAATATGGCGGTATTGTGGGATTGGTAACTATCGAGGATTTGATTGAAGAAATTCTGGGGGATATCTGGGATGAGAAGGATAGGGAAGAAGAGGGAGTCATTCGACAAATCAGCGATAATGTTATTGAATGCGACGGGAAAACAGAGATTCAGTTGATAAATCATGCCTATAATATGTCCATACCATTAGGGGATTATAAAACTATTGCCGGATACATCCTCTCACTTATTGAGAGAATACCTAAGCGGGGTGAGTTTATTCAGACGGAATTTCTCAGGATAGTTGTGCTGGATGCCAACGCAAGGAGTGTCCGGAGAGTGAGAATCGTTAAGAAGTAAAGAAGGGGACGTTATCATTCAAGATCTGCAACTTCCAGGTACGAAGCGACAGACACATTCCACCCCGTCTTTTCCTTTATATATGAAGCAAAAGCAGAGGCAGCCTCGGGCTCTCCATGGGTTACAAATACATGTCTGGGAGGACGTTTTAGATTGGAAACCCATCCCGCAAGCTCCTCACGGTCAGCATGAGCTGAAAAACCGTTGATTTTCCGGATCTCTGCCATGACCTTACATTGCTGACCCAGGATACGGACCTCTTTTGCTCCCTCCAGAATACTCCGCCCCAGGGTTTCTTTTGCTTGATAGCCCACAAAAAGGATCGTGCTTTCCGGCCTGCTGATGTTATTAATCAAATGGTGCTTGATCCGGCCTCCGGTGCACATGCCCGAACCAGCGATAATTATTACAGTGCCTTTAACGTGATTTATTGCCTTTGACTCTGCCATTGTCCTGCACATGAAGAGCCCCGGGAAGTCACAGGGATGTTCACCCCGACGTATCATTTCCAGGGTCTCTTTATCAAAGAGGTTTTGATGCCGCCCGAAGACCTCGGTTACACGGATGGCCATAGGGCTGTCGAGAAATACGAGAAGATGGGGAATCTTGTCTTCACGAAGCAGTTCGTGCAGGTAAAAGAGAAGCTCCTGGGTACGTTCGACCGCAAAACTCGGGATTACGATATTTCCTCTGGCGGAATGGGTTCTGTTGACGATATTGGCCAGGTCTGCCGGAATGGAGGCATTATCTTCGTGGAGTCTGTTTCCGTAAGTAGATTCAGTAATTATGTAATCAGATTCCTCAAACAATGTCGGGTCCCTGAGGATAGGCGCGTTCCATCGTCCGACGTCTCCGGAGAATATAATTGAACGATTTCCGGAATTGACGTCAGGTACCAGGATTTTAATCATGGAAGAACCCAGAATGTGACCTGCGTCATGAAAGGAAATTCTGATTCCGTTTCCTGTTTTCAGGGGTATTTCATAGTCAACCGGGGAAAAAAGCGGGAAACACGCCCGCGCGTCGACGTCTGTATAAAGGGGGATTTCCGGATGGGGGCCGCTTCTCCCTTCCAGTTCATGGCGCTTTTTTTTGAACGCAGCATCTTCCGCCTGGATTTTAGCGGAATCCAGCAAGACAATCCTGGCAATATCCATTGTGGGACGAGTGCAATAGATCTTTCCTTTGAAGCCTTCCTTAACCAGCTTCGGTAATAGACCGCAATGGTCCAGATGGCCATGCGTCAAGAGGACAAGGTCTATACTTTTGGGATCCACAGGGAAGGGCGCCCAGTTGCGCTCTTTGAGATTCCTCTCCTGATAGATTCCGCAATCCACCAGTAACCGGACACCCTCGGTATTAAGAAAATAGCAGGACCCGGTTACATTTTGTGCCGCTCCCAGAAAACGAAGTTTGAATGACATCTTATTTCTTTTCCCTCAAACGTAGAAGACATCGAGCAGGATGCTTCTACGGGCAAATTAATTTAGAGGTTATTTAAAACGATCCTTCCGGACCTCTTCTTGATCCAAAGACAGAATACTACTGTTCCGATAACAAAATAGCTCATGATAATAAGCCAGGAAAAGAAAAAAGAAGGGGTTCTAAACATATTGCCTGTTTCACGGGGTATTGCATGATACTGCGAGTAAGTCCCCACATGAAGCCATGTTAAAGGCCATAGAAAAAAAGGAAGGATTGTCCCGATTATTCCGATCACAGCAAGGGCATTCACAACCTTTTCTTTCCCTTTGAGATATAGATGATGTGCCAGTATAAAACTGAAGTTTCCGATAGCTACCATTGACATATAGAAAAGGACGTAAAATAATGCGATAAAGGGATTGAACATAGGCCTTTCAACCCATTTCCACCAGTACATGCATTCCCAGCCCGGCCAGCCGACAAGCAGAAACATTCCTACCGGGGCAAACATGAAAGTCAGATACCAATTCAGAGGGCCCATTAATTTATGGTCGAATTTTGAGTTTTCCTTTTTAAGATATCCCTTGCTCAAAATCGCAAGAATCTGGCCAATAGCAAAGGCCCCTGGCAGATCTACCTGTACCATGACTCACCTCCTGTTGAGATTATATCGATAAAATTCCTTAATTGGAAGGAATATAGTAACCGAAACAATTTTAACTTTCAATGTTGATGTTGGTATCAATCAAAACCAATAGCTCTATGACTGATTAAATGGGGATCTCCAGTTGAACTATAGCCAACTGGCAATGGAGTTATTGAAAGAACAAAGGCTGCTGGAAAGAGTAGGTCTTGTTTTGCCGGTTTTGGATAGAGTTGTAAAAATCCTGAAATGGATATATGGATGGATTGTTGGATGCCAAACGAAAATCCTGTCCTAGGTGAAGAGAATAAAGAAGTAGTTGATTCGGGGAACTTGACGATAAAAGATGTCCCATCGGAGAAACTTGAACTCATTAATCCCTAAATCCATACCTATTGACAACATTAAAAATTTTCTCTATAATTTTTTTATAAAAGCAAATTCTAGCCCCAATAACACATATCATTTTACTACATTATCACATTCATGCACTTACATATAATCGATAATCACTACTGAAAAATCATTTCTATATGAAAGGAAGCGGAAACATGGAAAAAAGGCCTTATCCTAAAGTAAAAGAATTCATTAAGTATATTTATATAGTTTGCTTATTGTTACTCATTTTGCTGACTATTAAGGATGCGAATGCGTTCCTGTCACCCAACCGAAAATATTCAAATAGAGATGAATGGACCGGGAATCTAAATTTTTTTATCGGCCAAAAATCGCTTGATAAAGATGATTGGGCCCCTGTAGAAAAACAATCGGAATTTGGCCTAGAACTCGATTTCAAAAGGTATCACTGGCCTTTAAGCATTGCTGTTGAATTGCTGTATTCAATTGATAAAGGTAGTTTTCTTGTCGATCCAAATACAGGTAGTATGTATGTAGAAGGAAAAACCTATGAACTCAACTTCGGTGTCCGAAAAAGATTCCCTCTTTATAAGGGGATTACTCCTTTTATAGGAGGGGGGATTACCAATATATGGGCAAAGAGTAAGGGCGATCTCAGGGATATTATTGTTTCTTCCTCTGATAGTAATTTGGGATATTGGGTGAGTGGAGGGATATATTGGACTTTGCAAGACATGTTAAATATTGGTGTTGAAATAAGATACTCCTATGCCGAATCAGATATTTTTAAAAACTCTGATGGTTCAATGTCCAATGCAGGGGGGCTTCATTTAGGGGGATTAATAGGATATCACTGGTAGTTGTGGATATTTATCGAAGCTAAAGGCTGCCCAAAAACAAGTTGGTATTGTCACCTTCTGATTTAGGTCAGATATTGCTGATCTGATTGAGTGAAACCGAAAGAGTGATAGTTCTGGTTAGGGGATTTTAAGATAAGGGATCAGTAAAAGACGGCTTGAAGATGAGCTGATAGAAAATAAAGTTTTTATGCATGAAACTTAAGAATCAGTTTAATCTTTGGAGGGCTGTTTAAATGAGGACCAAACAAATAATCATAAGTCTTGTAGTTTTGTTATTTTTCTTTTGTGGTAATCCACAAATAGCCCAATCTCAATCAAAATTACAAAGTAGCTTAACGAATCAATGGAAAACCAAGGCAAGTACACCTTCATCTCAAAATGAAGCTCCATCATCACAAATACCATCTTTTCAAAATATAGAACCTCCTTCTTATGAATGGCGTACACAGCCATTCAGCAACCAATCTGGATCAAAATTACAAAGACATTTAACAGAACAGTGGAAAATCAAGGCAAATAAACCTTTATCTCAAGAAGAAACTCCATCACCACAAATACCCCCCATTCAATTTATAAGGCCTCCTTCTTATGAATGGCGGCCTTCACTATCTGGTAGCCATATATTTTACCCCTGTATTTATAAAGATTGCTATCACATATATTCAAATGGATATGGAAATATATCTGAAGTGAGCACATATACCCAAGAAACGAACCTAAAGGATAATCTTGAAGGAAGCAAGAATATAGAAATTACATTATATCATGATATAGAAGTGAGAGAGACCCCTTCCTATTGTTCTGCGGTTATAGAGACCTTAGAAAAGGGAGAAAAAGTGATAATCAATGAAAATGAATTAAAAAAACCACATGATAAAACATGGCTTAAACTAGAAGCTCCTTCAGGTTGGGTCAGTTATGATGATTTTTTGACTGATGGGAATGAGATTTGTACAATAACAATTCGTTTGCGAGAAACAACTTGCATAAGATCCGGGCCAGGTAAGAGGCATTCGATAAAACAAATTCTATTAAAGGATAGAACAATATGTTTTAGTGAGCAAGAATTAACGGAAGCGATTGATGAATTGAGGCCTTCTATGGATAATGTTGATGAAATTTGGTTAGCTCTAATTCAACCAGAAGGTTGGATTTCCTATAAAGATTATATTAAAAATCATTTACGATGAGTCATAAGAGCCGATAAGGATGCTCATCCTGGCATATCATTTCCAGAAGCCCTCAGAATATAACCCTCGTCATAAAAGGGAATCCTGTGACCGTTTACAGTAGGGACGCAAATATTTCAGGATACTGTCTGCCGGGAAGTCCCCATGTGCCATAATAAATCCGCCTTCATTGCTCCCTCCGCTGATTTCGATACCGTCGCAGCATCCTGTTTTTTCAATCAACCTGGCAAATTGACAGCAATCATCCGGTTTTATCCCGTCCTTAGCACGTTCATAGGAATTGATCTTAATTAGTACCGGGTAATCATGACCCGCTGCCTCTCTTACAGCCCGGATTGTATCTCCGACAATCCTGAACCTGTTTTCCATGCTTCCACCCCATTTATCCGTACGTTTATTGGCATGACGGGATAAAAAGGTAGATAAAAGATAACAATGGGTGCCATGAATTTGAACCCCGTCATATCCGGATTTTTTCGCCCTTTCCGCTGCAAGGGCAAAATTTTTTACGATTTGGAGGATTTCAGATTCTGTTAGCGCTTTGGGCCTTTCCTTATAGAAACCGCAAGGGATTGTGGAAGGTGCCACAAGAGCCGGCGCTCCGGTTTCTTTTGAAAGTGTTTGTCTTCCACAATGGGCGATTTGAAGAATTATCTTTCCGCCCAGTTCATGAATTCGATCAACCATAGCTTTATGATCCAGAATGAGGTCGTCCGAATCAATCATTGTCATGTGATATAAGGCGCTCTTTCCGTTTTGTATTATGCCTGCATAACCTGTAATAACCAGACCTATTCCCCTATTAATAAATCCCCTGTAGAAAATTAAATTGCTTTTCTGTGGGACGCCCCCGTTCGTCTGCAAAACCTTTGTGGGAGGCTGTGCGAATCATTCTATTTGAAATCTCGATTGAGCCAATTCTTCCTATACTAAATAATCCCGGCATATGATCTCTTTTATTCACTAATTCTTTTATGATAATTGCATTCCTCGAATGAAGGATCTTTAAATTTTAACAGCAGTTTCAGGTTAATTATTGAATACATTATTTATCATTTTTATATTTTAATATTTGACCCCACAACTCACAAGTTATTTGTCCAGAATTGCTGAGTTTTGGGAATGCTTCAACCTTGATGTACAAACCTAAAGAAGTGAGTAAATTGTTGAAAGCTTACTGTTGATCTATTCTATCTCCTTTCAAATGAGCACTTTTCCTGAA
>JBLIRO010000132.1:0-8493 GCA_049472335.1 bacterium
TCTCGTGTTCTTTAAACCGCCTAATTACCCCCGACATGTCGGAATATTTATAAGCCAGTCACAATTTGCACATGCCTCCAAAACCAAAGGTGTCACTATATCCAAAATCGATGCCCATTACTGGGGTAAATACTACTGGACTGCACGAAGAATAATACCTGCAACTAAAAATCGATAGAATCCGAAAAAAATTTCTATCGTAAGAATCAGTTGCTGCATAACGTTTAACGATCGAAAACTACAAATTTGCGAAAAAGGAGAATCGAAAATGCGTAGGATTTCAGTTGTTATTTTATTATTTTTCGGTATTGCAATTGCTGGTTGTGGTGGTGATGGCGGATCCGGCGACTCTCACACACCCATGGGTACAATTTCTGTATATACCTTGGATGCGACAGACGATACACCTGTCAATGATGCCAGTATTACCGTCTATGACAGTTCGAATATTCTCGTAACAAGGGGCTTAACTGTTGATGGAAATTTTGAATGTTTACTAAGCCCGGGGACATATATTATCATGGTGGCCGCTCAAGATTATCAACCCGTGCCCCCATCCAATCAGAATGCTGTTCCTTTCGAGATTATTGACGGCAAAACAACGATTCAGAATATTGCACTGAAAGAGCATCCAGATGCTGGCACCACCGGGCATATATCAGGCTACACACTGACTCCAGTTCCTGATTTGAGTGGAGTATCCGGTGTGTTGGTTGTTGCAAAAGATGAAGCCCTAGGCCAGTATGCATCAGGCATATCAGGGCCGGATGGGGATTATGTAATTTACAATGTTGTACTTGGAAACTACACGTTGGAAGCATATCTGTCTGGTTATCGTGTGACATCTCAACCTGTTACGGTTGATGTTGTTGCGGCGGACGGCTATAACGCAGACGACATTGAAATGGAAGAGCATGCTAATGCTGACCTTTATGGAAAAGTCACTTTTTTGGCCGTAACAAATGGGGTGGTAGATATTACACTGGTACATCCAGATACGCTTGATACCATTCCGGGTCTCAGCACTCAAAACCAGGCGAGCGAGCTAACTTATCAATTATCGGGCCTACCAATGAATCGGATTTAGTGGTTCCCGTGGAAGTAAATACAGCTACTCCGACATTTACATGGCTCAAATATCCATCTGCCAAGGAATACATTATCGAAGTATTTGACAGCAACGGTGAAACCATCTGGGGCGGCTTTAATGATCTTAGTGAAGTTCAGCACACTCAAATTAGCCAAAATGCTACCAGTGCGATTTTTAACTTTGACGGATCCGCTACCACTACACTTCAAGACGGTGAAGTCTACCGATGGAAAATATATGCTGATTCCAGTGATTTGCAGGATATTCAAGGATTGATCTCCTCAAGTGAGGATCAGATGGGGTTATTCAAATATGTAGATAATTCTCCATGACATTTTGTCAGTGCCCGAACAAAACTTTGGTGGAATTTTTCTTATAACTGGCCTATTGTCCTTCCCGAAAATTTTATCCTTGTTTAATTACAAAGATTTATATAGAATTCCCCTTTCAAGTGCAACCAAGCCCAAAATTTTTTATCACATAAAATTTTATACCATTATGAATATGCCAATCGAAAACCAAAAATCCAGGAAGACCTAAAATTGAAAAAGAAATTCGGGATCTTATTCAACAAATGTCAGTGGAAAATCCCATCTGGGGTGCTCCAAGAATTCACTCTGGATTAAAGTTACTCGGACATTATATTGCAGAATCAAAAGATTTAATATTCGGATATAATTTTCGGGAGGGACCACATCTTTTTTAAATTTAACAAGAAGTACCAGACTCGATAGGTAAGCAGGAACGTATTGCCATTGACATTTATAAGAAGATCAGAGCAAATCCACACATGAATTCACACACACCTAAAAAAAAGGATTAAGCTGTATAGCCTAATCCCTTGATTATTTGAAGGTTATTCTGGGATTAAATAACGACCCTCTGCCTATAAAGGAGATGCTCCGCCAAATGCATTGATGGACCGTTTTTATATAGAGAAAAAGGGTTAAGCTGTAAGCCTAACCCTTCCCTTCTTTGATGAGCCGTGCTGGGATCGAACCAGCGACCCTCTGCTTAAAAGGCAGATGCTCTACCGACTGAGCTAACGGCCCATAATCTTTTTTATCCTAAACAAAGAAAAAAATTATATCCACATTATGGATTATTGTCAATTTTAATTTGCCCCATTGACCCATTTGTCGAGGAGTGAATCCTTGATCCAGATTGTCTCGTCTCTTTCTGATCCTGTAGAAACAAGAGATATGGAAGTTTTGAGCATATCCTCCAGAAAGTGGATATAATCCTTTGCCCCCTGAGGGAGAAGATCATATTCGGTGAGTTTGCTGGTTTGAGCCGACCAGCCTTTCATCTCTTTATAAACCGGCTCACCTTCATTAAGTATTCTCGGATCATAAGGAAACTCGTCAAAAATCTCCCCTTTCCATTTGTATCCAATACATACATTTATTTTGGGCAGGGTATCAAGGACATCCAGTTTTGTCAGGGCAAGTGTATTTATGCCGTTGATTCTTATCGCGTATTTTACAGCAACAATATCAAACCAGCCACAGCGGCGACGTCTCCCGGTAGTGGCACCGAATTCGTTTCCTATTTCCTGAAGGATCTGTCCAGATTTATCATGCAATTCAGTCGGAAAAGGACCATTTCCAACCCTGGTGGTATAAGCCTTAACCACACCAATGATTCCATCGACTCTGGAAATACCGATTCCTAAACCTGTACAGGCATTGGATGCTATACAGTTGGAAGATGTAACATAGGGGTATGTGCCATGATCGATATCCAGCATTGTCCCCTGGGCCCCTTCCATAAGCAGGGATTTTCCCTCATCAAGCGCTTTATTTATAAACAAAGATGTATCCTTTATAAAGGCCTTTATTTTGTCTGCCTGTTCCAGAATCCGCTCTTTTAGAATATTTGTGTCAAGCAATGGCTGATTGTAAATATTTTTAAAAACGCGATTAACCTCTTGTATATTCAGGGTAAGCTTGCGCATCAGGAGTTCTTCATCCATAAGATCACCCACACATAGGCCTATACGCGCCATTTTGCTCTCGTAGGCAGGACCAATCCCTCTTCCTGTTGTCCCTATTTTCTTGTCACCCCTGGCTTCTTCCCTGTAACGATCGAGCAGTTTATGATAGGGCATGATCATATGGGCCCTGTCGCTAATCAATAGATTATTCTCAAAAACCACGCCTTTTTTCTCCAGGGCAAGGATTTCTTCGAGCAGGGCGGAAAGATCTACGACTACACCATTCCCTATAATGCATGTCTTCTCACGATGAAGTATTCCCGTGGGAACCAGGTGCAGTATATATTTATTATCTCCCTGATAGACGGTATGGCCGGCATTATGCCCTCCCTGGAAACGGGCGATCATATCAAAATGCCATGCAAGCAGGTCGATTATTTTCCCTTTTCCCTCATCACCCCATTGGGTGCCTATTACCACAATATTAGACATAACATTCTCCAACCAGACAAAATTTATAAGTTCATCAGGGAACTTAATACAGGGAGGCAATACAAAATAGATGGAAAAAATGCTAAAACTCTATTATATATTAAACAAAATTTGTAATTTAAACATAACATGGCTGTTTCTATCTGTCAAATAAACCGGAGATATGAAACCAGAGGCTTATATCAATCAATGATTTTAAAACACGTTTTTAAATTTGGCCTTTGATAATAAAAATTGTCTTCTTTTTCTTCCGATAATAAAAATAGAACATCCTTTTTCTATTGTTTATTTTCTAAGCTATTGAGTAAACTTTATATTTTATTTATTATAAAATGTCGGAATCGAGTTCATGCGCTTAGACAATGCAGCAAAAAAAACCCTTGAGAAAAAAGGTTTTATATTTTATAATAAAAATGTTAAATGCTTATCATTCATATCAAATCTCTTGGGGGGGATTTCGATTAATCTATTAGACCCGTTTTTTTATCAACTCTCATTCCTGGAAGGAAATATCCATGGGATTGAAAAATGAAAGGTTAAGCAGTATAGAAAAGTCAAGACGTCTGCTTTATCAATTGGTGGGGAATGAGCTGGAAAAATATCTTATAAAAAATGCCTTACTGGATTCTTATCAAAATTTTCTGATCAATAATTATCCATATCCGTTTGTAGAAAAAAGGGAGCTGAAACCCAAGGCAAAGGTAATTGACAGGGAATACGAGTATCAAAACTGTTTTCTTGTTCTATTCTATGAGAACAAGCTGATGAATAAACATAAAAAATATATCCGTTTTCTTTCGGATAATAAACTGGTCAAAGAGAATCTCCAAAATATAGTTGATTTCAAAATAAGCCCGGACTTCACACAAAATGTTAAATTCTTTGATTCCCCAAGTTTCGGCAAACTGTTTTATTCACTTCTGCCTGTGGATTTTGCCCTTCTGATTCAGCAGGACCCGAATATTAAAACCAGAACCCGTTATGTACTGTCTCATTTCCATGTAAAAGTGGACTGGCCTATAAGTGATGCTGCGGAGGACCTTGCAAAAAAATTAAGATATATATCTAAAGACCTTTATGAAAAAAACGAAAAATACGCAGAGATCATTCAGCAAAAAATATTCGAATATTATGGTTTCCATCATACGGTAGGGGGCAGAAGAAGCGCAGCGGTAGTGGCCAGTCAATATCTGTCAAAGGAGAACTTTAATTTTCGTGTATATGTAACGAGCAAGGAATCCAGGGCCATGACCAGGATTGATAATAGCAATATTTACCGGTATGTCTTAATGAAATTAAACAAGGATGATCTCGGCCTGTTATTAAAAGAACGCAAGTTGAAGGAAGAGCAATTTCAAAAACGCTATGTTGTAAATATGGAAAAGGGAGATTCCGTGGTTATCTTTTTAGTCATTTACGCTCGTACACCGTATTCAGAACCACCGTTAGACGGGAAACTGAGGGAGCTAAATCCTGATTACCGCTGGCTGACAGTGGAAGACCAGCTCATTCTCCCTCTTCCCGTTATTTCTAATGCGAGGCCCATACCTTTTCCAACCATTTATTCATAACAAGGCTTGGAATAGCTCAACAATGAAGGTTCATAGGCATTCATAACATAAGGTCACACACTGACAAAGGCTGTGACAGGATAATTAAATTTAAAAGGTGTAATTATTTTTTCAATGGTGTATACTATTTCCATTATCTAAAACTCCAGAATTTTAGCTGGACGGATTTACAATATACTGATATAGAACAAGGGGTTTTTTATGGAGTTAAAAATAAACAGGGATGTTTTTTTCAAAGAAGTTCAAAAAATACAAAATATCACTCCCATAAAAGGAACAAGACCAATATTATCATATTTTTTGCTTGAAGCTGAAAAAGACGGGATATATATGTTTGCGTCTGACCTGGATGTCGGTATGAAGATATTCATCGATACCGAAGTCTCGGAACCAGGGAAAATATGTCTCCCTGCAAAGATTGTATATGATATTTTGAGAGAACTTCCGGACAATTCATCAATCGAAATAAGCTTACAGGAAAATAATCGAATCCTCATGGTTTGCATGAATTCAAAATTCCATGTCCCCGGAATAATAGCCTCGGAATTTACGCCCCTCCCTGAGCTGGATACAAAAAATTTATATCCTGTGCCATTGGAAATCCTGCTTGATATGTTTGTTAAGGTTAATGTTGCAGTACCGGTTTTCGAACAAAAAATTTATAATGCCCCTCCCGGCGCCCTTTTTACTATAAATGAGAAAGGCATAGAGATGGCGGGCACGGATGGCCATAGAATGGCTTATATCTTTAAGGAAGGGATCAAATTACCAATTCAGGCAAACGGGGTTCTTCCCAAAAAATTGCTGGATGAGCTTCCTAAGATCTTGACAGACTGGGAGAAAAACAAAGAAAGATCTTCTGAAAACGGAGACAAAAAAAATGCTGTAAAGATTGGATTAAGTGGAAATCATAGTATTTTCTCGCTTCCTGATATCCAGATATACGCTCGTTTTTTGGAAAAAAAATTTCCAGATTATAAGGGAGCGATAGCGGCTTATAATGAAAAGCTGGTTATTATCGATAGGGATCGTTTTCGACAGGCTATCAGACGCGTATCTTTAATTACTGAAAAAAGGGACTGGTTTGTTCTTTTTAAACTTTTTCCCGGCAAACTAATACTTGATTCTGAAAGCGCAGAGGCAGGGGATGCCCATGATGAAATAGATGTTGAATATCAGGGAGATCCCCTGGAAATCGGCTTTAATCCCAAATATATCTTAGACTTTCTTTCCGTAATTGAAAGTCCGCTAGTAGCCCTTGAATTGAGCGATAATGAATCCATGGCAATCTTGAGGCCAAGTGACAAGGAAAATGTTAAATTCATTATCATGCCGGTTAGGCTTTAGTAAGGCCGTACATCAAAAAAACCCCAAAAAAATGATGTGCTATATATACAGAAAAACCAGTGTTTTAGGTTTTTCTTTTGTAACAACCCAAAAATTACAAGGTTTTTAAGTTGTTGCTCTATTTTTTTGTTGAGGATTTATTGCTTTTATGAACATCCTTGTAACAAATGACGATGGGATATATTCACCTGGAATAAAGGTATTGACAAACGAATTTAAAAAACTGGGGAAAGTAACTGTGGTCGCCCCTGATGCGGAAAGAAGCGCCGTAGGTCATTCCATTACTATTAACCATCCCCTGAGGGTCAAAGAGGTTAGAAGAGATGGGGCTGTCTTCGGATATGCTGTTAACGGGACCCCTGCCGACTGCGTTAAGATTGCATTGGGAACTATCATGGCTGAGAGGGCGGATCTGGTTGTATCCGGAATCAATCAAGGTCTTAATATTGGTACCAATGTTATCTACTCAGGAACCGTTTCGGGGGCTATGGAAGGTGCCATACTAGGTTTGCCTTCTCTTGCCGTATCCATAGATATTGACAAAAACAACGAAAACAATGAGAATTATGAGGAATCCTTTTTTTTTCCGGCCAAGTTCAGTGTTTTTTTGGCAAAATTGGTTATTAAAAACGGACTGCCTGAACGCACCCTGTTGAATATAAATTTTCCTTTTTGTTCAAAAAAAGATATAAAAGGGGTCGCAATCACCAAGCAGGCTGAGACAGTTTTTCGTGACCGCTTTCAGAAGCGGCTGGATCCAAGAGAAAATGTTTATTACTGGCTTGAAGGAGAAAATGAGGAAATAGAACTGGAAGGAGGTGATAGTCTGGATTTTGTGGCAATAAGGAAGGGGTTTATATCAATCACTCCTCTTTCTTCCGATTTGACTAATCATGGATGCATTGAAAGATTAAAATGCTGGGATCTTTGTAACTGTTTCAAAACCGTGTGATTTTAGATAGGATTATCAGATGAATTTTAAATTAATCAATTTATCTTAAAAAATTTTTATCAAAAAGATTGCTAATCACCATTTCCCCTGTATCTGTGAAGGATTTTTAGAAGGGGATGATTTAGAATGAACATGAATACAGACAAATATGACAAATTAAAAAATTTTATAAGCTATCAAGAAATGAGGTCTATACTTGTTTCTGCACTTTCACATCGTAATTTAGCAAAACTGGTGAACAAACTGAAACTTAATTCAAGGGATATAAAGACTATCCAAATCCATTCAGGAGAGCTTGCAGGCTTGTTAGTTGAAGGTGCGTTTTCCGATACCAATATTTTCAATGAAGTTGGAGGCATTCTTGATCTCTATTCTGCTGAGGCAATAAAGGCGTTAAAAAACGGCCAGTTGGATGATTTTCGTAAATCCACACTCAAAATCAAGGGCTACAGGGAAAAGACAAACATGGCACGCCTGATTTGGGCGCTCTTAATGGACGATTCCCCGGAAAAAATGACCGAGGGGAAGAGATTGATATCAGAATTAACCTATAAAGATAAAAACATTGTTCCGGATAATACAGATACAGAAGATGGTGAAGACATTGTAAGAAGAAATAGAGAAAATAAAACGCAAAAAAGGCAACGGTATGTACCATCAAGGGGGAAAACGGCAAAAAACAGCAATTCGGATTCCGAATCTGAGACAAAGAGATTAAAAGGGGAAATTGAATCGCTTAAAAAGAAAAATGCTAAACTTATACATCAGCTTAAACATATCAGAGATCCTGAAAAGATTAAGGATCTTGGCAAAAAGATCAATTTGCTCGAACAGGAGAATAAGGATATAAAAGAAAAGATTAATAAGGATTATGTGCCTAAGGATGAATTTGACGCCTTAAAAAAGGAAACGGACAGACTCTATCAATTATATCTTACATCTGATAAAGGGGCCCATAAGGATGCCAATGTTCAGGAGAAATGCCCGTTCAATGATATTTCCTTCTGGAAAAGGCTCAAAAACAGGGTATATGGAAGATATCCGATCTTGAAACACCGTCCTTTTTTAAAAAAAGGGAAAAATTGCAGGGTGGGTATCTTTGTGG
>JBLIRO010000133.1:0-8288 GCA_049472335.1 bacterium
CATTATAAGGACAACTGGAACGAGGCCTACCCTGCTACTGATTATCTTATTACTGAAGGGGCAGGGACCTATGAGATTACCTTCGACAGCTCTGAAAAAAAGGTAAGGGGCGTTGTAAAATCCGGCGACTCATGGTATTTCAGGGGAACTCCCAATAACTGGGGCTCAACTTTAATGGAGCTGAATGACCAGGGATTATGGACAACGGTTCAAACCTTCGGAGGGGACAATCCAAGGTTCAAGATCTCTCATTATAAGGACAACTGGAACGAGGCCTACCCTGCTACTGATTATCTTATTACTGAAGGGGCAGGGACCTATGAGATCACCTTCGACAGCTCTGAAAAAAAGGTAAGGGGCGTTGTAAAATCCGGTGACTCATGGTATTTCCGGGGAACCCCCAATAACTGGGGCTCTACCTTAATGGACCGGAATGATCAGGGGCTTTGGGAAACAGTTCAAACCTTCGGAGAGGACAATCCAAGGTTCAAGATCTCTCACTATAAGGACAACTGGGACGAGGCCTATCCCGCCTCTGATTATTTCATTACTCAAGGGGCAGGGACCTATGAGATTACCTTTGACAGCTTCGAAAAAAAGGTAAAGGGTGTTGTAAGAATGGATGACTCATGGTATTTCCGGGGAACCCCCAATAACTGGGGCTCTACCTTAATGGAGCTGAACGATCAGGGGCTATGGGAGACGGTTCAAACCTTCGGAGGGGACAATCCAAGGTTCAAGATCTCTCACTATAAGGACAACTGGAACGAGGCCTGCCCTGCTACTGATTATCTCATTACTGAAGGGGCAGGGACCTATAAGATAACCTTTAACAGCGCTATTAAGGTGATAGATGTTGAGAAACAAAATACAAATTAAGAAATATAAGTATGGAATAAGGGACCATCTGCTATGAATGAATTTTTAATGAAAAAGTATCGTTATTTTTTAAAGGACAGTATTCGTAAGACTATTGACTTCTCTGAAACAGATCAAAGCAAGGGAATACCGCCTCCGCCCATTGAAAAACCGTATCCTCAAGATGCCAAACGTATAAATCTTATATCAAATGACCAATGGAAAGATATCAAAAATATTGGTCTTATTTCCGCCATGGAAAGGCGAAGAAGCCGCAGGAATTTCCTTCCCGAACCCTTGACGCTGGAAGAACTCTCTTTTCTGCTCTGGGCAACCCAGGGCATAAGAAAACGATTTGACAAAAGCACTTCTCTGCGCATTGTTCCTTCAGCGGGAGCGCGCCACGCGTTTGAAACATATCTGTGTGTATTTAATGTCCAGGGGCTTGACGCCGGATTTTACCGGTACCTTCCCATCGAGCATCAGGTTGTGTTTGAATTTGACGAAAAAAATCCTTCGGAGAAGATTTCAGGGGCCACTTTTGGGCAGTCCTTCATTGGGGAAGCCGCGGTCACCTTTATCTGGACAGCAATACCATATAGAATGGAATGGAGGTACGGGCTGGCGGCTCACAGAGCTATTGCACTTGACGCAGGACATGTCTGTCAGAATCTTTATCTGGCCTGCGAAGCCATAGGAGCGGGGACCTGCGGAATTGCCGCTTATAATCAGGAAATAATGGATCAGCTTTTGAGGATCGATGGAGAAGATGAATTCACTATCTATCTGGCGCCTGTGGGCAAGGTATCTGATTCTGATTGATAAAATGATATAAAGGTATTTTTCTGAAAAATCATTTAAAATGAAACATTTTCATACTGATAAGGATCCACGGGATTCCACAGAAATAATCCGAATAACATGGATTGGCCTTATTGTAAACCTCTTCCTCTCCATATTTAAATTCATTGTTGGTTTTTTGGGATACAGTCATGCGGTTATTGCCGACGCTTTTCACAGCCTTTCGGATATGAGCACTGATCTCGCAGTATTGTTAGGCGTCAAGTACTGGTCGGCCCCTGCCGATGAAAACCACCCCTATGGGCACAGCAGGATCGAAACTATCATTACAGCTATTATCGGACTTGTTCTCCTCCTGGTGGCTTTAGGCATAATATTCACATCCATAAATCATATACGGGAAGTACATTTGAAGCAGCCTGCATGGATTGCAATAACGGGATCGCTTCTGTCTATCATACTCAAGGAAGTCTTATACAGGCTGACCGTAGTAGTGGGGAGAAAGACCAGGTCCTCTGCCGTAGTTGCAAACGCATGGCATCATAGATCGGACGCCTTGAGTTCCCTGCCCGCTTTGATTGCCGTTTCTCTTGCGGTTATTAATCCAAAATTGGCCTACATCGATCACATCGGGGCACTTATTGTTTCAATATTTATTCTCAAAATCTCCTGGGACATTACCTTACCTTGCCTGTCTGAGCTTTCTGACACCGGCGCGCCGCGCAGATATTATGAAAAAATAAAATCTATTGCCTTGGATATAAAAGGGGTGGAGGCCGTGCATGCCATTCGCACCAGAAAGTCCGGATCGGGCCTCTATATAGACCTGCATATCATGGTGGATGGGAAGATGACGGTTCAAAAGGGTCATGAGATTTCAGGGATCGTCAAATATGCGCTTCTTGAAAAAATACCTGAAATCCTGGATGTGGTGATACATTTGGAGCCATATGAATAATAGACAGGATTTGATATAAGCAATACTAATTTTGGCCAAATAACCCGCGGCCAGCGGGTTCAGGGTTAAAATCGTTTTTTCGATGATAAACAGGGAAAAGACTATGGATATGGAAATTTTTCAGGGGATGGATGCTGCGGGACTAAAAAAATATCTGGAATTTGTCCTCTGGCATTACCGGGTAGTGGATGCTTTCTGGTTTATTTATGTGGCAGAAAACTTTGGCCAGGAAACTGCCGAGCAGATCAATGAAAGGGTATGGGCGCGCGTTTCCGGTATGGCCGCGAAGGATTTGATCTCCAGGTTTCATATAGAAGAAAAAGGCCTTAAGGGTTTTGCAAAGGCCCAGAGACTGTTCCCCTGGTGCATCCTTGTTGGATACCGGATTCAAGAAAAGGATAAAGAGGTAATTATTTCAGTTCCATCCTGCCCGACACAAGAGGCGAGGCTGAAACGTGGTTTAGGTGAATATGCCTGCAAGGAAATGCATCGGGGAGAATTTATGAATTTTGCTCAGGTCATAGATAAAAGAATCAATGTAGAGTGTTTATTTGCACCTCCTGATCCCCACCCCGGGGACATGTTCTGCAAATGGCGTTTTTATCTTGAAAAGTAGAAAAGAAGCATGCCGTATCCAAAGGAACTTACCTTTCTGTTAAAATTACGGACTATTGCAAATAGCTTATATACCATTAAGTGCGATTAACGGCGACCAGGCCGCCGCTTTTTATAGTCCGGGACGTCCCAAGAGCAGGACCGCTGGTTTATGATAGGAGGATGTTCATTTGCAGCTAAAGCAACGTTAAACATTTCTTGGATGGTAATATATTAGATCTTTCCCTCGGAGAACCAACGCAGGCAATTTCCAGAGAGATTAGAGATAAACGGAACCGCCCTCTTGACATTCCCTTTTCCCTCTATTCCGATTCCCTATAGAAAAGTAAGATTAGTAAACATCGTCCCCATTCCCCGATTCCACACTTCTTAACAAAACTCCCAAGAAATGGTAGAATAAAAATAAATGGAACTGTAATTTATTGATCAATTTGAAAAAAATCGGAATTAGAGGGAGAAAGAAGAAAAATCATAACAAATATGACTAAGCTTATTATTACTTAACATCGAATCAAAAAATATAATAAAAAAGGAAGGAAATAATATGGGACGAATAGTAGCAAATGTGCGAATTAAAAGTTTATTAGAGCAAGAAGCTATTATATCGTGTGATGCACTTGTTGATACCGGGGCAGCTTATATGGTATTGCCGAAATCATGGAAAGATAGACTAGGAAAGATTCATACTATCAGAGAAATAGATTGTGAAACTGCAACTCAAAAAATAGTCAAAGGAGAGGTTTGCGGGCCGGTAGAAATTAAAATTGAAGGATTCGATCCTATTTATGGTGAGGTATTATTTTTAAATATGGAACCAATAGAAGGTACATATGAACCTCTAATAGGATATATAGTATTAGAACAATCTCAGGCAGCAGTAGACATGCTTGGCCATCGCCTTGTCCATGTAAAAAAGACAGATTTAAAATAAATAAAACTGTTTACGAGGAAATAAAGCTGCTTACCAGTCACTTCTTGTCAAATTCCTTCCGTGAATTGGTTTATGAATTGATTTTTTTAGAGCTTTTGGAGCTTACTGGCTGCTCAGATTTATGTTCAAAATTTATCCAAAACTTCCCGCAAAGATCTGTTCCCTAGGGCCTCTTTATTATCTCCGGAAATCCTCCTCTCCCATCCACCCTAAAGGGGCTCCCTGGTTTTCCATATAGGATCATAACTGAAAATTTCGGCCGTTCCCAATTTTTCCCAAATTAGCTACTCATTATTACTTAATTGGTAATAAAGGTACTTTGAAGGCAATTAAAAATTTAGGAAGGAATAAATGGCTTGTTATTGTTTATAAAGAAATATCAAAAGTGGATGGGTTTGTCATAACTACATATTTTTTAGAAAAAAAACCAAAAGGAGAATTAATACGGCCCCAAAGGTAAAAAATGAAGAAATCCTAAAGACCTGTTTAGGATTATCATCTGATATAACGAAGCTTGATATTGAGAATATCTGGATTGACTATGACAAAGAAGCTGATGTGTTGTATTTAAGTTTTCGAAAACCACAGAGAGCGAAACAAACTATTGAAACTGATGATGATATATTAATTCGAAAAGATGGAAATAAGATTGTGGGCATTACAATTCTACGTGCAAGTACTAGATAATATCTTGATATTTCGATATTATGTTATGACTTATTAAATATCTCAGTTGATTCCAAAATAGGGATTAAAGGGCATCCCAACTTGTCATTCCACTCCCGTCCGACCCAAAGGGGCTCCTTAGAACAGAGCGACGCGTTTTTATTTATCATTTCCCCTTGCCAAGGATAAGATTATAAACTAACTCTATCCTTATTCCCTTCTATTTCCTTTCATTTCCCTTCATATCATTTCCCTTCATAATGAGTGACCCTATTGCTGACCTCCTTTAATGGTCGTCCTCACTTGCTACCTATTTCTAATCCGCATAAAGGCTGTCAATGGAATCGTTCCCTTGACATTCCCTTTTCTCTTTATTCCAATTCCCTATAGATAAGTAAGATTAGTAAACAACGTCCCCTATTCCCACCCAACGGCCCCTATTCCCACCCGTAAACCCGCATAAAAAAAATGGAAATTCCTAGGCGATCAAGTTATTTTAGTATTTAAGGTCGTCCCCCTTTTTCCCTCTTTTTCCCTTTTACGGAATCAATTGGGTGACCTCATTGCCTCATTTTGTTGCATTGCAAGATCTGACCCATTTTCCCTCTTTTCCTAAGAGCTGTTTTAAAATTGTTTGCCCAAAGTTCTCCTTGTCAGTATATGATATATAATATATACTAATAATATAAATTGAGCTTTTTGGGAGGAGAAGAATAATTGAAAATAAAGGAATATATTGCCGAAGTCATGTCTGACGGGCATCTTTCTTTACCTGAAAAAGTAGCAAAAGGATTGGGATTAAAACCACGCGCCAAGGTGAAAGTAATTATTGAGAAAATTTCATCACAAAGGGATGGCAATAGATTATCCTCTAGGGCAAAGAGAAAAGCTTTAGCAATCAAAGAGTTTATTACCGACATGGGGCCAGAAGATTTATCTGAAAATTTTCGTGAGAAATATAAATGAACGCCTCTTCGTTCGTTTTTGTAGATGCCTCTGCATGGATAGCCTTATATCATAAAAAAGATAAATATCATCAATCTGCCTGGAGTATATATTCACAGTTGCTGGAGGAAGGGAAAACATTTCTAGTCAGTAATTGGGTTGCTTATGAGGCAATAAGCATTCTAAAGAGTAGAGTAAGTTATGATGCAGCAAAAAGTCTTTGGGATGTATTGCAGGATACAGAACTTTCCCAAATCATACAGATTGGTAAACGATTAGAAGAGCAAGCTGTGAGCCTTTTTTGGAGATATAAGGATAAACGTTGGGGAATAACTGATTGTTCTTCTATACTCCTGATGGAGATAAAAGAATGTTCCCAAGCGTTTGGCTATGATCATCATTTTGTTGAAGCCACCAAACAATATGGTTTTATTGTATTATGACACCTAATCCTTTAAGCTTCTATAATAAGTCACATACCCAATAAATGGTCTCAGGGTGTGCATTTTTACGATTGCTACTCAAACATGTCAAGAGGGTTAAGGATAAAAGCTCAGGAAGAATCCCGGGCTAATCAAGGCAATGCCTTTATCTCTTATGCCCCGCCTCCCCCTAAAAAGCGTGCAGTAAAAATGGGCTGAACTTATTAAGCTTGTGTATGAAGTCAAACCCTTTTGTTACCCTACTGCATTTTTCATGATAGGTGTTAGATCGGGGGACAGACTTGTTCTTTCGAGACTAAAGAAAATATGGAGTCGTCCACAACGTGCAATTTACAATAATTAAAAACCTTATAATAAAAGACTCCTGACACGCAGCAAGGCTGTTAAAGAAATCGCCCTCTTGACATTCCCTTTTCCCTCTATTCCGGTTCCCTATAGATAAGTAAGATTAGTAAACAACGTCCCCTTTACCTTTACCCTTTACCTTTACCGTCCCCTTTACCTTTACTTTACCTTTAAAAAATATAGTAACCTTTGATAAAAAGCATTTCAGTATCTATCGTCTTCATGGAAGGCAGACGTTTATAATTCTACCATAAATCTTTATAACTCTTTATCTTAAACTGTGCTTCCTAAACAGATGATACCACAATTAATCAATCGATATCTGGAAATTAAATCCAAAAATTTAATCAAACTAATTAATGTCAAGGGTAACGTCCCTCTGACATTTTTACATTCCCCTCTAGAAATAGATAAGATAAAGTAAATGCTTATCAATAAATTTTAAGATTCAAGCTCTCATCTTGAAAGTTGAATAATGTTTGAAGAAATGGGACTGTGGACAATGGCCTCAAAAAAAGTACCCGTCCCCCCAATCAAACTTTCTTCTCACTGAAATGATAAATAAGTAAGATTAGTTAACAACGTCCCCTTTATAACCTCCCTCGATACGTCCGTTTGTCAACCCCTTCCCTCCACAGGCATTACCCGGCATCAAAAGTACTATGGGTTGATCCGACTACCTATGCCCCATCCTCTCATCTCGTTTCCTCAACTTCGAGTACCCTCATAAGTAGGTTCATCCTTGCTGCAACCGCAGCGGCTTGTTCTTTGCCCTGCTGCCCGAACCGCTTCCTGCGCCAACAGGTTGGGTTTTGTTCCGCGGGGTCCCGTAAACCCGCCTATCCGAATGCAACAAACTCCCCTAATTCTGAGGGAATACATAGGTCCTCCCAGGTTCCTGTAAAATCCCTTGGACAGCATGCCGTGGTCTGAGACCCCGGTAGAGTCTCCACCATCTCACCTTTATCGATGGCTTCGTTGCTGCCTTCCGTGTCTTTTACCACGTCGGCTTGCTCTACAACGTCGTCATTTTCGGAGCTGTTTCACCTTCACCCTTTCGGATTACGGCCTACTGTCTCCCTGCCTACGCTTCAAACATAGGGTTACCCCCTATACCTGCAAAACTCGGTTCTGGCTGTTGGTTAAACTTTGCCAAGTTGGCTTCTCAACCAACTGGATTCCACAGGTTTTGCCTGGCGCACAAAAGACCTGATATACATATAAAGGGGTTATAGCGGTAAAAATTGGCAGGTAAAAAAAGGCACCTCCCTGCCATATCTTATTAAATTAGGATATGGTAAAGTTTAAAATTTAAACAAACAGGAGGCGCCAATATGCAACTACCATTATACGCAGGAATAGACTTACATGCAAAAAATAATTATTTGGGGGTTATTGATGAGGAGGATCGAAGGGTATCGGAAAAGAAATTACCTAACGATCTTGACACTATCTTATTTAATCTTAATCCATTTAAGGAGGACATTGTAGGAGTGGTGGTAGAGTCAACCTTCAACTGGTATTGGTTAGTAGATGGATTAATGAAGCATGGCTATAGTGTACATCTTGCAAATCCTTCTGCAATCAAGCAGTATGAGGGATTAAAGTATACTGATGACAAATGGGATTCATTCTGGTTAGCCCACATGCTTCGTCTCAACATACTTCCCGAAGGCTACATATATCCTAGCAATGAGCGTCCCTTGCGAGACTTATTGCGCAAAAG
>JBLIRO010000134.1:0-7757 GCA_049472335.1 bacterium
CTATATGAATCTCATAATTATGTTTGGAAGTATCCGTTTTAGCCACTACTCTGTGGGATTTTTCCTTTGGGGAGCATTCTGCCAGGAATTTATTAACGCCACTATAAATCATACGGGCCATTTCACGTTGATATTCATTCGAAATCAAAAGCTTCCTGTCAGATGAGTTGCTCAGGTATGCCAATTCCACAAGCACGGATGGAATTGAAGGCGACTTGAGAACTCCAAAATTGGCGCATTTCAGTCCTTCCTTTTCGATACCCTTTATTTTAATCAATTCTTTTAAAACCTTTTCACCAAGATCAATGCTCTCGTTTATGGTGCGTGTTTGTGCCAGATCGATAAGTATGCTATCGAGAAGCGAGTCCTTGCCAAGGGGTATGCCGCCTATCAAATCTGAAGCATTTTCCTTATCTGCCAACAATGCGGAGGCTTCGTCCGTTGCCCCGTCACGGGAAAGATAGTATACGGATGCGCCATTTGCTGACTGTCTCCTGGATGCGTTTGCATGAAGGCTCAAGAAAAGATCCGCTTGAAATTTGTGGGCGATTTCAATCCTTTCTCTAAGAGAAAGGAAATAGTCGCCGTCCCTGGTTAGATATGCCTTTATCCCCGGCTGTTTATCCAATAACTCCTTGAGTTTCTTGCCTACAGAAAGCACAATATCCTTTTCTTTGAAACCGTCCTTGCTTATTGCCCCCGGATCTTCTCCGCCATGTCCGGGATCAATGGCAACTATCCAATTGGCTTTCTTAAGGTTTTCGATCTCCTTTTTTGTCTCTTTTTCCTTTTGGGGGGATAACGGATTTTTTATATCGATCACAATCCTGTCGGGTTTGGTTTCGTACTTCTGGAGATAAAAGATATGGTATTCCATAGTTAATGATGTTTTAATCTCAATATTCAATGAATTGGAAGATGAATTCTTTAACTTTAAAGATTCTATCAACTTATTATCAATATCCCATTCTTTTTTTGAGGTGGCATTTTTACAATTCCTGAATTCTATTGATATGGTTTGAGGGTCTTCGTTACGCCTTTCCTGAAAAAGGACCGGACGGTTGAGATCAAAAACGATTCTGGTATGGGAAGGGGCAGTCCATGAACGCACATCAATCAAAGAAGTAGTCGCAGAGGTTGGAAGAGAGGAAACGAAGACAATCACAAAAGTCAGCAAAATAATTGCCCAAATTCTGTGAAAAAGATGACTTAATATATTTTTTAAAGGTAAAGACTCATTGTATAAGATCATCTTGACCCATCTAACCATTAAAATACAAAATTTAGACTAAAAAATAGTATATACTTATATACCATTGTATATTTAATATACTTCTCTTATTTAATACCATTCTGTATGAAAATGTCAACTCTTGATGTCCGGGAATTCAAACTTCGGGCTTGAAACTTTTTACCTTTAATATGATTGATTAAAAAATCATATTAAAATAGAGCCTCTTTTTATGCTTAATCTATAATTAAACAATACAATATTATATTTAATCGATTTTGCCTGATTTGCCGGACATATTTTTATATCGGAATATAAGTCTCTCTTAGTTGACTCTTTTGTAAAGAGGTGATAGAATTTTAAAAATCATATCTTGTAACATCATGATTATATTAAACTTATTTTTTAGGGAGGGAGCCATGAACAAACATTTAAAAAGGTTTAATATTCTTATTATTAATTGTTTTGTCGTCGGGATTTTCATCATTTTTATTTGCAGTCCCTCATTGGTTTTTTCCCAAGGTCCTTATGGCCCGGGAATGGGATCAGGAATGGGCCCGGGAATGGGATCAGGAATGGGCCCTGGAATGGGGCGAGGAATGGGATCCGGATTGGGGCCCGGAATGGGGCTTCATAGAGAAAATTGTTCTCGAACCTGTCGTGGCGAAATGAACCTGCAAAGGGGAATTATGAATGAACCTCCCTACTGCAGAATGCTTTTAGACAGACCGGATATTAATCTGACTCCAAAACAGAGAGACCAAATTAAAAAGCTGCAGATCGATCATATGAAGGATACCTTTGACTTAAGGACCGATCTGCAAATCCAAAAAATCGAGCTGAAAAAACTGCGTTTTTCAAAAAATCCCAGTTTTGAGGATATTAAGGCAAAGCTGGGAAAAATCTCTAAATTACAATTAGAGTTACAGATAAAAAGGGCAAAGCTTCAATTAGAAGCAGACAAAATCCTCACTGAGAGCCAGAAAGATTTATTGTACCTTTCTCCCGGTATGTCTGTTGATATTGAATGGGGAGATTCCGCTGGAGAGGAAGAAGGCCCCAAACCTGATGCCTGAGAATTAAGGACCCTTTTGGTCTGGAAAACAGATTTTTCCATAACTTATTGATTTATGAAGACATTTGAAGAAATAAACGAAAAAATCAAACAGGGCAAAGCAGTAGTATTAACTGCGGAAGAGGTAATAACCCTTGCCAAAGAGAAGGGTATAAAGGAGGTTGCTGAAAAGGTAGATGTGGTAACCAGTGCAACATTTGGGCCTATGTGCTCTTCAGGGGTCTTCCTGAATTTCGGGCATTCGGATCCGCCAATCAAGATGAACCGTATATTGCTTAATGATGTGCCTGCATATGGTGGTCTGGCGGCGGTAGATGCATATCTTGGAGCTACTGCCATATCCGAGGAAGAAGGGATATTTTATGGTGGAGGACATGTTATAGAGGACCTTATTTCTAAAAAGAGGATCAAGTTGAGGGCTACAGGGCATAAAACAGACTGTTATCCTCTTGAAAGAATTGAAACCACCATAACGATAGATTCAATAAATCAGGCCATTCTTTGTAATCCAAGAAACGCTTACCAGAATTACGGTGCCGCAACCAATTCATCCCAACGCATGCTTTATACATACATGGGCCCTCTTTTACCCAGATTTGGAAACCTTTCTTTTTCCACATCAAGTCAGTTAAATCCTTTGATCAATGATCCTGAATACAGGACAACCGGACTTGGGACAAGGATTTTTCTGGGTGGGGGTATAGGGTATGTCATTGGTGAAGGGACCCAGCATAACCCGGGACAAGTTAGAGACCAAAATCAAATTCCCCTTGAACCTGCCGCAACGTTGGCAGTAAAAGGCGACCTTAAGCAGATGAAACCACGATATTTAAGAGGGGCTACCATTAAGGGTTACGGAGTAAGCATCTTTGTCGGGATTGGAGTGCCCATACCAATCCTGGATGAAGGAATGGCGGAATCAGTATCTATTTCGGATGAACAAATATATACAACGATATATGACTATGGAATCCCTCGACGTAAAAAGCCCACTTATGGAAGGATTACTTATAAACAGCTAAGGTCGGGATCCGTGGAATTGGATGGAAAAAAAGTCCCGACTAATCCGCTTTCAAGTTATGCAATGGCACTGGAAATTTCACAGATACTAAAAGAATGGATCAGTCGAGGAGAGTTTTTTTTGGTTAAACCGGTTCAGCCCCTTCCCAGAGATGTGCCATTTTTGCCAATGGATCAAAACAACTCAGAGGTTACTGAATAATGAACGTTTCCAGGAGGGTTATTTTGACATTCCCGGCCAGTTTGGCAGGCACACCTGTTACATATAGACTTGTCAAAGATTATAATCTGATTATGAATATCTTAAGGGCCAAAGTGATTCCCAAGGATGTCGGACGTCTTGTTCTCGAACTGACAGGTGAAAAAAAGGATATCGATGCGGGCCTTAGTTTCATGAGAGAGCAAGGTGTGAAAGTGGAGGCCCTGGCAAAGGATATTCACCTGGATGAAGAATCGTGTATACACTGTGGCTTTTGTACTGCGGTATGTTTCAGGGACGCGCTTTGCATCAATCCCCGGAGCCATAAACTGGAATTCAACAGGGACAAATGTGTGCTTTGTGAGCAATGCGTGAATATATGCCCATTGGGCGTTATTCAGATCAAATTTTAACTAATAGATAATATATTTTTTTATTTTAATAGATTTCAAATGCAGGATTTGAGCTAAACTAACTCGCTGTAAAAAAATAGAAAAAAATAAAATAAAGGGGCCGTTGTTAAAAACTCATTGCAGATTTGAAGTTTTAGTGATATTATTTTTTTATAATAAATTTTTTCAACTATCCCTGTAAATATAAATTCTTTTTAAGTTAATTCCCTTTATTTTTCAGATTTCTATCGAATCCGTTTACCTTTAGAAAGCTTATATATGACAATAAAAAATACAGATAGATCAGGTATCACTATCGAAGATACATTAATTTCAAATAAAAGTAATATCTTAAACGATCTGTTCAACTTGAAGCTTTATCCCTTCGAGACATTGGTGGGTAATTGGTATTGGGATATTGTCAAGGACGAATTCTATTTTTCTGATAATATTTGCCATATCCTTGGCTGGGAACCTGGAAAAAAAATAATTACATATAAGATGTTTTTGAAATCCATTCACCCGGCGGACAGGGAATATGTTAACACGGCCATAGAAAGGGCCTTAAATGAGAAAAAAATCTATTGTACCGAACATAGAATAATACTTATGGACGGCTCTGTCCGAACTGTTCAGGGGCAGGCACAGATCAGTTTCGATGAGATAGGCAGACCAAGGTATATGCTGGGGACGATCCATGATATTTCAGAAAAAAAGCGAATAGAAAAAGAATTAACCTATCGGCATGAATTTGAGAATATTCTTATCACTCTATCAACAAATTTCATAAAACTTTCAATCGAGGAAACTGACACGGCCATAAATAATGCCTTAAAAATAATCGGAGAATTCGCGGGTTTTGACAGAAGCTATATCTTTATTTTTTCGAAGGATTTGAAAAGGATGGACAACACGCACGAATGGTGTTCGAGCGGAGTAGATAGCCAGATTCACAGGCTAAAGGGACTTTCTACGGATCAGTTTCCCTGGTGGATGGATAAGATTAAAAGCCTGGAGACTATCTATATACCTTCCGTAGAAAATCTGCCTCCAGAGGCAAAAGCGGAAAAAGAAGAATTCCGGGCTGAAAAGATCCAATCACTGATTAGTGTTCCAATGATTTACAAAGATACATTGCTGGGATTTGTCGGATTTGATGCAGTTCGGGAAAAAAAGGAATGTCCGGATGAATTTATAAACCTTCTTCGAATAGTTGGAGATATTTTTATTAATACATTGGAGCGTAGGCGGGCTCAAAAGGCAATCCATGAAAGTCAAAACAAGCTGAATGCTATGATAAGCTCCATTGGTGATTACATATGCATGATAGATAAGGATTTTAATCTGTTATGGGCCAACGATATTACAAAAAGGGCATTTGGAAATGATATCCTGGGCAAGAAATGCTATGACGTTTACCATCAGAGGAAAGAGCCTTGCGAGCCTTTTCCTTGTCCTGCCTTAAAGACGTTCCTGGATGGGAAGGTTCATGAGCGGGAAATCCTGTTAAAAACAAAAAATGGGCAAACCAGATATTGCCATTGGATTACTAATGTAGCCTTGAGGGATAAAAGGGGCAATCCTACTGCAGTTATTCAAATAGCAAGAGATATAACGGCACGAAAGCATGCGGAGGAAGAGCTCAGGGAGGCCAGAAAAGATCTTGAAGAGAGGGTCAAGAAGCGCACTGAGGATCTAATGTTTGCAAATGAAAAACTTCGAAAGGAGATTTTGGTGCGCAAACAGGTTGAAGAGGAATTGAGATTAAAGGATAAGGCCATTGCGTCATCCATTAATGCCTTTGCCATAGCCGATCTTGAAGGAAATCATACTTATGTGAATAATGCATTTCTTAAACTCTGGGGATATGACGATTCTAAAGAGATCCTTGGAAGGCCGGCCATATCTTTTTTGTATGATAAAGACAAAGGGCTTAAAGCCGCCAAGGAACTCAGAAAAACCGGAAGCTGGACAGGCGAGCTTGTGGCAAAACGAAAGGATGGGACATTATTTGATGTAAATGTCTCAGCAAGCATTGTCAGGGATGAATCCGGCAAGCCAATCTGCGAGATGGCTTCTTTCGCTGATATCACAAAACGAAAGCGTACCGAGGAAAAACTGGCATATATGTTCAGTGAATTGGAAAAAAGCAGAGATGACATGTCTTCCATACTTAATATGCTTCGTATAGGAACCGCAATAACAGATAAGGATGGACGGATCAAGTTTCTAAGTGAGAGCGCCCAGAGAATTATCGGGATATCACAAGACAAGGCCCTGGGAAGACACTGGGAAGAGCTTTTTCCCTTAAGGGATGAAGAAAAGGTACAACTGAGGCTAATGGCTTCCCAGGAACCTGTATTAAGGAGAAAGCTCCCGATACACATTGAAACCCCCGGGGGGAAAAGGTATTGGATTGAGATCGAGGTTCAGGATGAGCCGGGAAATCCCGCAAGGAAGATCCTGTTCTTCTATGATATGTCTGAGATTTATGATTTAAGACGAATGCTGGATGAAAAGGCTAAATTTCATGACCTGATTGGCAAAAGTAACCAAATGCGATATATATATCAACAAATCCAAGAGGTTTCCACTGTGGATTGGACTGTGCTGATCGAAGGAGAAACAGGGACCGGAAAGGAGCTTGTAGCTCGCGCGATCCATTATTCCAGCCCGAGGGAAAATAAGCCTTTCATCCCAATAAATTGTGCCGGACTTACGGATTCACTATTGACAAGCCAGCTTTTTGGTCATAAGCGGGGGGCGTTTACTGGTGCTATTGAGGATCATGTGGGATTATTCGAGGCCGCAAACGGGGGCACCATCTTTTTGGACGAAATAGGCGACATCTCTTTGAGCGTTCAGACCAATCTGCTTCGTGTGCTTGAGGAAAAAGAGATAACAAGGGTCGGGGAATCAAAATCAAAAAAGATAAACGTTAGAATTATAGCCGCGACACACAAAAATCTGACTGAAGAGGTTGATCTTGGAAACTTTAGACCAGACCTGTTTTATAGGATTCGTGTGGCCAGGATTAAAATACCTCCTCTGCGTGAGAGAAAAGAGGATATCCCCTTGCTTGTTGCTGCCTTTTTGGGACAATGCCGGGCAGCTTCAGGAAGGCCGGTTCAGGATATAAGCAATGATGTCATGAGCATGTTTCTTGAGTACAATTGGCCGGGTAATGTGCGGGAATTGAAAAGCGCTATTGAATTTGCTGTAACACATTGTAAAACAACAGTTATACAGATGGAAGATATCCCTCCGGAGATCCGGGAATCTCTTTACAAAAACCCTCTCTTTATTGAAATACAGCAGGATGAACGGGACCGTATATTGTCCGCCCTTAAAAAAGCGAGCGGAAGCCGCACGAGAGCAGCCCGTCTTCTGGGCATTAGCAGGGCCACGCTTTATCGGCGCATGTTTAACCTTAAAATAAAAAATATTAAGAAATAATTTATTTTCCTGATTGTCTCATCTGAGACATTTATGAGACAATATGAGACATTTATACTGTCTCATAAATGTATTTAATCTTAATTGTTCATATTAAAAATAACAGATTTGCCATTAATTATCCGATTCTTGGAAATTGGCATTGATATTGCAGATTAATAGAGCAGTTCTTCTATAAGAAAACAAACCCCTTTCTAAGTTACAGTGAGTTAGCCCCATTTAACTATATAACATAGGAGAAAGATTTAAGAAGAGATTTTTAGAACTTTTACACACATAACCCCATTTTTCCCCCCCATTTATTTTGTGATCTCTTATATGAGTTGCAAAGTAAATTTTATTGATTCAAGGGTTGTGGAAACTAAAATTTAAAGAGAAAAATCT
>JBLIRO010000135.1:0-7755 GCA_049472335.1 bacterium
GTGAAATGGAAACGATGCTGGTTACGTTTTCTGGATTTTAGTAAGTCGAGAAATGTTTTTTAATTGTATTTATCAAGTATCCAGAGGCTGGCAGCCAGCATCGCGAAACTCCGCCAGGGGAAAATAGCTTTTAACCTTGTCAGTTTGAGGCAGAGCTTCTCTAGTATGACCACCATGGCTTAACTATAATTTGCTCTTCCAGTATGGCATATCCGCCTCTGATATCAAAGGCAAAAAGCTCGAGATTATAGATGCCGGGGAAGTTGGGCTGGAAGCTCCATATGAACTTGCCAGCGCATGTACAACCGCAAGATCCTATGTTAGATGAGGTAGCGATTGCATCACCATCAGGATCTATAATTTGGAACATAGGATCGCTGAGGATAATCTTTTCTCCAGCCTTAGTAATTATAGGACTTTCCCAATCCCGTATGATAATAGGTGGATGGTTTAGCCAAGTGCCCTTATTCACACAGAAGATGGTGAAATAAGCAAGTCCGGAAGCACCACGGTTGTCTATAGCGACCAACCATCCATTATAAGCGCCCTCGAACTTTGGAGTGAAACTGATGAGACCGCTGCAAGGATCGATCATACTCTGTATCCAGGGACCATACTGGTAAGATGGCTGGCCTCTCAGTGTAAATGTCCAGGAGATAGTATCCATATCCGTTCTGAATTCACCCCATGTGGCCGGTTTATGGCTCGTTGTTGGCGAAACGGACAATGAAAAAATCGTGCAATCTGCATCAATTGCGCCCACAACATAGTTATTGGTGCTGCCTACATAGAAGATCTGATCATCTACATCTTCGATGTAAGGAGGATAGTTCTCAACGGGATAATTCACAACAGAGATCGGAAAGGTCTCCATATCTGAAATACGTCCATTGGAGACCTCCAGACTCACAATGATATCCTCGAAGAACTGGGGGATAAAATCAAGCTTTGCGATGTTCGGCCAGAAGGTAAAGCCGGCATTATATAGGGCAGATTCAAGGTAGTAAGCTGCCTGAGGGCCGATAAATGTTTTGCCGAAAGCAGCTATGAATGACAGTGCATTATAATAGACGGGAATGTAGGTAGGCATTCCATCATAGGGATTTATCTCCAGGGGAGTAACTTCGAAGAACTGGACCCCATTGGCGCCGATACCACCTACTGTCGCATTCCAGTTCAAGGTCTGATTAATTTTAGTATTCGGGATATATGCAATATATGCGTTATTACCAAGCCTAAAGTTGGCATCGGCGAAAATCGGCAGTTGTGGATCTACGATAAAATCCTTCCCCATTAGGGCTGAAACATTTGTATCCGGCTCTTTCCCAAACTTGTTGGGATCAGCGCCATATTCATTCACCCAGATATCGGCAATATCATTCGGGTCTGTGATGAACAGATCAACAAAATTATCGACAAGGAGGAAATCAGTCACTTTCGATACCGGTTTTGCACCGGTTTCATAGTCTGCAAAGAACAGATACCGATAGTGTTCGAAGATCTGCGCATAACGGGGACCGATCTTGAAAAGGTAGGGGTCTAACAATCTTGTGTATTCCTGTTTCCTGAATATGATGTTATCCAGACGGAATATCTGACCGCTGGCTATTACTTGGACGGCACGGACAACCTCCCAGTCTGCTGCGTCACCGGCCGGCAAGGACCCACTATATTCAGCAAGACCCTCATTGACAACCTCTGTGATATCCAGCCAATAAATAGCCCAGCCAAGGCCGCCGATGAAGCAGCGACACATATCCACAATTATCTCTAGTGAGGGCTTTTGGCCTTTATACCCTCTAACTGTTATATTTCTTGCTGAGGAGTCAAGTAACTGGCCGTAAGGGGGCTCTATGGGCCTGATTCGAATAGTAATCGTATACCCGCCCTGAGTGGTACAGACGACGCTAAAATCAAAGATGTCCCATGGCTCAATGCCAAGGGGGGTGCTATATTCGTAACTAATTATAGGATATTCAGAAAGGTCGATGCCATCCTTTGCATCCACACCAGGAGCTGGAGGGGTGAAAAGGTTGTAAAAGACTGCATATTTTTCATAAGGTGTTCCAAGCAAAAAGATAGAAGAAGGACGATAAACATCCAGCACACGGCTGCCATTCTGGAAATCCAGAACAGTGGATAATATGGTAGCATAGCCGATGCCAAATCCATATACCGGAAAAGGGGGTTCTAACTGGAACCATCCATGATTGAGAGGGCTATCCCAATATTCAAAGTTGTCCACCAGGATATCTCCGCTGCCTTCAACAGGATTGCTCCATGTGGGAACCCTAAGGGGCTGTGTGGTGAAAGTTGAAAATTGAAAAACATTACCCGATTGAGCCACGCACATTGAATCTGCCATCACCAATATCATAAACAAGATCAAATAAATTATTATTAATATATTTATTACTCCTTTCATAACTATTAACTCCTTGTCTTCGATTTTGTTTTGAAATCCAAATCGATTTTCTAAAAGCTCTCTCAATAAGTGAATTTATGAAAAAATAACAAATTGCATCTTCAAATTATTCCTCTTGTTTATCAATTATTGTTGATTTTGACTTTAAAGATATTTCTAAAATTTTTAATCAGTGTAATAAACTGTTAATGAGGGTGATAAGTGCGACAATAATAAGGGTAATAGTACAATAGTTGAGTTATTTAGTTGTTTAACAAATAAAAGAGAAAAACCAATAACTACTATTTCGATGAAGGTATGCAATTTCCCTTATATTACAGAAAAATAGAAAAATCACCTGCGCAATATCCAAATAAGCCGATTTTTTCTCCCCTTGAGTCTTTAATTCATAAATAAAAAAGGCAAAACATGGCTGCTGTAATTGAGATAAGGAATAAAAAGGGAGATAAAAAATTTCAGGAATTGTACCGTTGCAGGCTAAATAATATTTTTTTTTGGGTTTTTAGATAGAAATAATTCAGGAAAAAGAAGGGACCTTCATGACAAAAACTAAAAATAGAATAAATAAAACATTTTTGGATTTTGGCAAAACAAAGAAAAGGCATTTCATGATTTTTTTCAGGAAAGATATTCTTTTTGCTTCCATAAAGAAGAAATGAAATGTTCCTTGGAAAATCCATAATCTCATCAGGAAAGATGGATATACAATGGAAATAGTGTTCAGCTTGCAGGAATCCAAGGCTTGTCAAGATGCATATGAGAATCAATATCATCTTTTGATCCAGTGATTTATTTCTATGTAATTTAAATAATGAAAATTCCATAGATAAGTTCTTAATTATTAGAAAATTTAGTTATTATACTTTTTTAATAATGGAAAGGATAAAGATTTAATTCCGGCCATAATATATAATCATTACATTATATTAATTTAAAATTTTCAAGATTTAATTTGCTGCTATTCGATTCCCATGTTTCCATTGCTCTAGTTGTCCTTTATGGACCAGAAACTTAACAAATCCGCTCCTGAAATCCTTGAAGGAGCTTCAATATGAGGCAATCATATCAACCAAAATACTATTATCAGCAAAAAGAACCGGATCATAAATAACTATTTGGAAAAATTATTAATAGTGGTAAAAAGCATTGGATTTCAAAGGATATTGGGAATGTGTCCTTTAGAACATAATCTGCTCAAAGAAAAAGAAGAAGTATTAATTTATTTTAAATTATATGAAAAATATTTTTTGAAGTCAAAAAATTTTTAATTATCATTATATAGAATAATTAAATAATAAAAAAATTGATTTAAGCATAAATAATTTGACATTAATAAATAATTTAATTAAAATTGTATATATAAATAAATAATTTTACTAAACACATAAGAAATACTAAACACATTAGAAATTAGATATAAATATTCTTTAATAAAGCGGACAATTTTCATGAAAACATCCTTGTTTAAAGTACTTAAACACGAGAAGTTTTATTATAGGATGATTTTTTTTCTTGTATGCATCTTTATCACCCTCCAATATCTTCATGGTGAGATCTATGCGCAGTGTAAGTCCATTTATCCTGATGAGATTATAGATCTTCCATGTTCTGTTTTTCCTTTCCGTTCAGAGAAAGAACAGACCATTTGCTATGAGAGCAGGGACGACATGCAGCTTATCTCTTCTATTGAGATACAAATATCCTTTACTAGTAGCGGTTATTTAGCAAAGTCCTGCTTTTTTCTTGAATATGCTCATCTGCAGGTTTTCAAGAAAGGATTGTCAATTCTTCAGCGTTACAATTCTTGAAGTTCCATACCTAGCCTATCTCATTTCTTAATTTCAACTATTACAAATTTTTCCATTTTGTTAAGAACAAAGAATCACGGGAGGTAGATAACGTTTTAAAGCACCTTATCAAAGTCTTATTAATTCTTAAATGATAAAGGTATTTAATGGGTATTCTTTGAGTGTTTTATAATTTTAAGGATTTTTTATAAAGGAGGTAAAAAGTAATATACTAAATATAATATATTAAATTTAATATACTTAAATCTTGAATCTCAGGTTGAGATGAGTTCAACTTAAGGTTAGAATTTTGAGTGACGCCTTATTATGACTTTGAGGCTCCTGCAAATTTTTCTATCGACAATTACAGCCTATGATTGAACAATTGCTAAGGTTTTCGATAGTTTTTTTAAATGAGGACATTCTTAACTAAAATTCTTTTTCAAACGTTTATGATTCTTCTCATTACAATCTCACCGCTAATTTTGAAATAATGTCATCTTCCATATTTCTTATTCTTACCAGAATGCGTGATATTATTCACTTTATCCGTTCATAAAGACCTTTTATCGGAGAGAAATCTCAATTGTATATACAGTTTGTGTGATCATCTCACTGAAGGATTGATTATATAATTATTCTTGTTTTCAGGTCCGTTAGAAGGGGGAAGACCCAAAATAAAATCTAAAAATGAGAAGAAAGAAGGAGGTGATGTCTATTGATCGGAGTTAAAATCTTTTAGCAAAGAATTCTCTTAATTGGGGGTATCCCCATAGCCCAGCTTACCCCAGTATATTGTATTTTTGTTGTGTTCATGGCCTTGTTCCTTATGTGCGTTTGACTAATGCTGATTATAACACCAGCTCGATAACCGCAGCTTGCTGGAATGAGTTGATATAAGAGTTTTTCTCGGTAATGGGATGTCCGTCGATTAAATTTTAAGGTATATTCAGTTAGATAATAGTCCAGATACTAATGACTCATAAACATCTATTTCTGTTTCAAAATTGACATTCGGATTCTGCCAATGTTTTAGGATACTCTTTCATGTTCCGCTATACTGTATCTTGTACTTGATTGAGCTAAAGAGATACCCCCAAGTTTTTAATAAGAAAGGAGGTTTTTTATAGGGCTAGATATTTATTGTTAGATTTGAAAAGACCACTATTTTTCCTAATCAGTTATGGAGGAGTTGAAATGCTCAGAGAAAGGAAATCACATCGATGGAGAATAATGAGTTTCGTTATCCTGGTGGCCATATTAATAATGCTATGTACAACTCTTATCCAGGCCCAATTCACCTGGACTAACTTGCCACCTTACAATCTCCTTTGGCCCCTCTGGTCTCCTACTTTATCGCCGCTTGATCCGGTAACAAAACTGCCCACCCCTTTGGTTTCGACGCTTAGTAGGAATACGGTTCTTCCTCTCCAGCCGGCCCTGGTCTGGGATAACGTTGCATTCCCCAAAGGCCCTGTTTGGTTGATGTATAACACCCCTGCCGAACTGGGTGGCGGATTGCTTTATTGGACGTCACTTTACGGGCTCAATCCCTTTCCCCCCTCTTATCTGCTTACTCCTGGAGGATTTCCAATTCCTAATGCCTTGCTAGCAGGTTTTTCTTACTTACTTCCAACGAAGACAAAGCACTTTGTCTCCTGGGTTCAAGTAGCTAACCTCTTATATTCCTCAACATATGGCGTTCCCTTCACATCGCTACTCGGTGCCGCGGATATATGGGGAATACCCGTTCTTTAACGGGTGTATAAAATAGTAAAAAGGGCCATCTAATGTGTATTTGGAGCCTTAGATGGCCCTTTAATGGATTGGGACAATAAAGAACGTAACAAGATCTTGCGTATGAAATTAAAGGATTAACTATATAAAAAGGCTTGTTTCTCTGTTTTTTGCAGGGTCACGTGCCAGGAATCTTTGTAATTGATAAGGGATTTAAAAAGATTCAAGCCAACGTTTGTATTTTTCAGGATAAGGATACGTAACTGCCACGGGATAGTTATAACAAAGTTCTATTTATCTCATGAATCATGACATCTTTCAACTGGAGGTAGTATACTTAAAAGATTATTCTATTTTCCAATTTCTTATGGAGGAGTTAAGATGCTGAAAGAAAGAAGATTAAAGCGATGCGGAATTATGGGATTCATTATACTTATGATCATATTACTATTTTGTACTACTTCGATCAATGCTCAGAACTGGGCTGCTCTGCCGCCTTATAATCTACTTTGGCCCTTATGGTCCCCGGCCCTATCACCAATCGATCCAACTATAGGTTTACCCACGCCCTTTGTCAGCGAACTTACGGCTAATACAATACTTCCGGCTCAGCCAGGTTTAGTCTTGGATCCAACTGCATTCCCCAAAGGCTCTCCCTGGTTGCTTTACAATGTCCCTGCCGAACTGGGAGGCGGGCTGCTTTATTGGACGTTACTTTACGGGCTTAATCCCTTTCCCCCCTCATATCTGCTCGATCCTTCCGGATTACCAATTCCCATAGCCTTAAAAGCAAACTATGCTGCCTTACTTCCATCGAAAACAAAGTTCTTTGCAAGTTGGATTTCTATAGCCAACATCCTATATGCCACAACTTATGGCACTAGCTCATTAGGGCTTCTGACTGCTGCTGATATATGGGGATTGCCCATTATTTAATGAATGGATAAAATGGTAAAAGGGCCATCTTAGGGATATCCGGATCCTTAAATGGCCCTTTATGAAAAAAGTTGTTCTCTGAATAAAAAATCAGTTTGGGACAAAGGTCCCTTCCTGAACCTGCTTGATTCTCTCAAGCAGTATATGAGCATTTTGGGAATCAGGCTCAAGACGCAGACATTCTCTTACCTCAAGGTCAGCATCATTGTATTGCCCTTGCTTGAAATATGCAAGGGCAAGATAGTAATGGAGGTTGGAATCATCAGGTTTTATCTCGCTTGCTTTTTGCCATGCACGTATTGCCTTTTCATATTGTTCTAATTGTAAATGGAGCATACCCATGTTCATCAGGTGGGTAGGGATATCCACAGGCTTTCCGGCAAATGCTATCTTCCATTCCTGCCGGGCCTTCTGGAAATCACCCATCTCAAAATAGATATTTCCCAAATCGAGATGTATTCCTGCCGCACCTGGCTGAAGATCCAGGGACTTATGCCATGCTTTGATTGCCGCATCCTGCTGCCCAAGAGCTTGATAAGCCTTGCCTTTATAATAATAACCCTTTGGATCATCAGGCTGTAAACGGAGCATCTCCTCATAATGGGAGAGGGCCTTATCGAATTCTTCCCTGAGCAAATAGAGGTAACCAAGTTGGCTATAGCCTTCAGCAAAATTTTTATCTATTTCAAGGGCCTTCAGAAACAGGTTTTCTGCCTTTTGATAATCATTGAGGCTCATATAAAGCATCCCTAAATTGATCATCGCCTCTTGGTGGTCAGGTTTTATATCCAATGCCTTCTTCAGCTCGAGCATGGCCTGATCGTATTTACCCTGGCCAAGATATACGCTCCCTAAATTGTTATGCGCCTC
>JBLIRO010000136.1:0-7694 GCA_049472335.1 bacterium
TCTGACACCTTATATATAAATTAACAACTCTCAAGTAATTTCCTTTAAATAACTTTTTACGGCACTTCGGACGCCGCGTTTTTAAGGAATGATAAAACTCAAAAAAATCCACAAAACATATAGACGAACCGGGGAGAAGGTAAAGGCCCTGAAAGGAATAAACCTCAATGTACGCAAAACTGAATTCCTTGCAATCTTAGGGGCCAGCGGGAGCGGAAAAAGCACCCTGTTAAATATTATAGGCGCTTTGGATTTTCCTGATGAGGGCGAGGTGATCATTGAAGGGAAATCTTTATCACGAATGTCCGATAACGAGCTGACTCTTTTCCGGAGAAGAAAAGTGGGCTATATATTCCAGTTCTTTAATCTGTTTCCCCACTTGACGGTATGAGAAAATGTGGCCCTGCCGTTGCTCCTGGACGGAGAATCCCCAAGAAGAATACGCGACAGGGTCGAAGAGATAGTCGACGCTGTAGGGCTCACTGAAAGGATAAACCACCAGCCTCAGGCCCTTTCAGGAGGTGAGATGCAGCGTGTGGCAATAGCCAGGGCGCTTATAACAAAACCTGAGATACTCCTGGCCGATGAATCCACCGGCAACCTGGATTCCAGCAGAGGAGAGGCTATATTAAATATGATCAAGGATCTCTCAACAAAATACGAAAGGACTGTGATCCTGGTAACCCATGATCATCATGCATCCTCCATTGCGGACAATGTAGTGCAATTACAGGATGGTCTGATCGTAGGTTTCTGATCCGGATAGATAATGTGAGACATGACACTTAACCTCTTCCGTTTTTTTACATTCCCGTATCTATGGCGTGAAAAGAAGAAAAATCTCTTGACGCTTGCAGGCATATGCCTGGGTGTGGCGGTATTTGTTGCCATCGAGATAGCCAACCACAGCACCCTTTTGTCGTTCAGAAAGTCCCTCGATTCGGTTGCAGGCAAGGCAACTATTCAGATCGACGGTGGTGAGATAGGGGTGCCGGAAGGGACAATGGCGGACCTTCTGAAGGTGCCGGGCATCATCCGTGCCGCGCCGGTGATTGAGGCCTATCCTCTCGTCAGGGTTAAAAATGGGGAAATACTAATGGTTCAGGGCATAGATTTACTGAGGGAAGAGGGTCTCAGAGATTACACCCTTGAAGGCGGAAAGCGTTGGGATTTCTCCGAATGGGAGAGTCTTATAGAGCCGGATGCTGTTGCCTTGTGTAACTCCTTTGCAGGAAGATACGGACTGGATGTGGGAGACCGGATATCAATCAGCTACAATCAGGTTGAGAAGGAGCTGACTATCAAGAAACTCCTGGAAGAAGAAGGCCCGGCGATTGCCCTTGGCGGGAACTTCGCCCTGATGGATATTGCGTCCGCCCAGGAGGCATTCGACAAAATAGGCCGCCTGGACAGGATTGATATCATCTCCTCCCCTGATATCCAAGTCGACAAGATCATAGAAGAGATTGAGCAGGCAATACCTCCCGGATTACAGGTAAAGCGGCCCGGGATGAGGAACAAGCAGATAGAAAAGATCCTTGCATCCTTTCAGATCAATCTGAGGATACTCAGCTACATTGCAATAGTCGTAGGGATGTTTCTCATCTTTAATACCCTTAGTGTCTCTGTTGAGAGAAGAAAGCAGGAGATGGCCATCATAAGGTCTTTGGGAGGCTCAAAGTCACAGATATACAGCATGATACTACAGGAGGCCACCATCCTTGGACTGGCAGGGGCCGGCCTTGGTGTAGCGCTCGGTTTCATATTGGCAAGAAGCGCCATATCCCTTGTTTCAAGGACACTAACCTCCATCTATATCCTCTCTGCAGTCAAGGAGGTGGCTTTAACAAAGGGCATTGCGGCCCAGGGCATATCGATAGGTCTCTCATGTACCCTTATATCCTCCTTTTTGCCCGCCAGACGGGCAAGCAAGATCCGGCCTCACCTCGCTATCGGAATGGATAGCGCCGATAGTGAAAACCGCAGGGTTTTATCATACCGGGGCTTTACGGTCCTGGCAGTGATCTTCTTTATCGGAGCGTTTATCCTCTTCCGTATTGGGATGTCCAAAACCACTCCCGTCCCGGGATACTTGGCTGCCCTCTTTGTCATATGCGGCTTTACCAGCCTTACGCCCGGATTTACAAAAATTTTTATTCATATCCTTGCCCCGCCAGCCATAAAGATCTTCTCGATTTCAGGGAAATTTGCATCAGAAAATCTCCTTAGAGGGCTTTATCGCAGCTCCATAGCCATAGCCGCACTTATGGCCAGCCTGGCCATGCTTATAAGCATTGCAGTGATGGTGGAAAGCTTCAGAGAAACGGTTTATATGTGGACCTTACAGACACTGAAGGCCGATCTTTATTTAACCAGTGTGATCCGGTTTGCACGGGGTACAGAGGACCGTCTGAGAGGGGAAATCAGGGATGTTGTAAAAGAAATTGAAGGTGTGGCACAAACGGACCCCTATAGATATATTTATATCAATTATGGAAACAATAAAATCGCCGTGGCCTCAAACGACTTCAAAGGTTTCCTGAAAAGAGGCAATATCTGGTTCAAAAATGGCGATCCGCAAAAAATACTCAAAGAGGCCCTGGCAAATGACGGAGTGCTTATTTCAGAAAATTTAGAGCTGAGATACGGATTCAAACCCGGAGACAGAATCACGCTTAATACCCCCACTGGTATCCGGTCATTTTTTATAAATGGTGTTTATTACGACTATACGAATGATCTTGGCGTGGTTCTCATGGACAGGGAGTTTTATAAAAAGGTTTGGAATGAAGACTATATCAGTACCCTCGGGATCTTTGTCGAAGAGGGAGAGGACCGTGAAGTGGTTGCCGCGAGGATCAGGAAGGCAGTTGGCGCTAATGATTACATCCTGTTGATGCGAGGGCAGGAACTCAGAGACAGGGCCATGGTCACATTCAGGGAAACCTTCCGGATCTTCTTTGCCCTCGAGATTATAGCCATGATTGTAGCCCTTCTTGGAATAACAAATTCACTCATGATCTCCATTATGAACAGGAGAAGAGAAATAGCTGTTCTCAGATCCATCGGTGCGCTGAAACGACAGATAAGGAAAATGATTGTGATAGAGGCTGGGCTTATGGGCCTTATTGGTAATGTTCTGGGGATCTTTGCAGGCATTGTAATATCCCTGATAATGGTCTTTGTGATAATAAGGCAGTCATTTGGCTGGAGCATACAGTACCGCTTTCAGATACCCATATTGTTGCTCTCCATTGTTCCGGTAATGCTCACATCCATCTTTGCGGGCTATTTCCCTGCTCACAAGGCTGCCAGCCTTCCATTGTCGGAGGCAATAAGATATGAATAAGATACGGATAAATTACGTATTGCTTGCCGTCCTTTTGATCTTTCCCTGTCTTGCACGCTCTGAGAGCTTTTTCCGGATGGCCCTTCCTGGATATCAATATAGATTTCCCAAAGACCATTACTCACATCCTGATTTTCAGACGGAGTGGTGGTATTATACCGGGCATCTAAATACAGAGGATGGGAAGAATTACGGATACGAGCTGACCTTTTTCAGGGCCGGGATTGAAAGCCAGAGAAAGAGGGAGTCGGAATCTAAATGGGTGATTAAAGATATATATTCTGCCCACCTGGCCATATCGGATGAGAACAGAAAAGAATTCCGTTTTTGGGAAAAGGTCAATCGAAAAGGCCCCGGACTCGCCGGGGCCGAAGAGGACAAGCTCCTTGTCTGGAATGAAGGATGGCGTCTTGAGGGATCAAGAGACACACAACACCTTCAGGCAGGGAAAGGTGCATTCGGGATCAACCTATCACTCACTCCCACAAAACCACCAGCAATCCACGGAAAAGGCGGTGTTATCATAAGGGCGCCAGAACCCGGCCACACTTCACATTACTATTCTTTATCGAGGATGGATACAGAAGGATATATCCGGATTGAAGGGAAACGGATCGGAGTAAAAGGCTCAAGCTGGATGGATCATGCTTTTTTCAGTAATCAACTTATAGGGAATCAGGAGGGCTGGGATTGGTTTGGAATTCAGCTAGATAATAATACCGAATTAATGCTTTATCAGCTTCGCTCAAAGGGCGGAGGAATCAATCCTGTATCAAGCGGAACAATAGTAGGTCCCAAAGGGGAAACTCAACACATCACTTCTTCAGAGTTTTCTATCATAACACTCGATATCTGGCAAAGCAAAAAAAGCGGCACAAAATACCCTTCAGGATGGCAAATCAGTATACCCGGTAGAGGGATAATCCTGAAGATAATACCAACCTATAAGGAACAGGAACTTATTACTAAACATGCGATCTACTGGGAAGGAAGCTGTATCGTAACAGGTACTTACAAGGATAAAAAGATATCGGGCTTGGGATATGAAGAGCTTACGGGTTATGCGCGGTCTTTAGGAATACAGCCACCTCCTCCTGATGACCCTGCCTCTGAGAAATAAGTACAAAGCCCAGAGAAGTCAACTGCCCAACCACATCCCCAACAGTATGAGCATAACGGTGATGCTCCTTTTCCTCCAGGCCGTGTATCCGGTTTATTATCCGAAATCCCTCCATGGTAAAATCAGCCAATACGAAACACCCGTCAGTGTTCAATACCCGAGCCGCCTCGCTTAAAATGGGACCGGGATCAGGCAAATGGTGCAAGGCATTGATCATGAATACAGTAAAAAATGATTTGTCAAGGAAAGGAAGAAAAGCTGCGTCCCCCTGAACCAGGCGGACCTTGTTTTCCGTCCCAAACCCAAGAAGATTAAGCCTGGCATAGGAAAGTTCCTCTTCAGAAACATCAAGACTGATTATTGAAGGGACCCATCTGACTAATTCCAGAGCCGTGATTCCCTTTCCGCATCCTATCTCCAGTAGCGGCACACTTAGCGGAGATGCCTGTTCGCAGATAAAGCGCATGGCCTGCTCACGATCATGGCCATAGCTCCTGTAAAGGGCCATGCGCTCCTGAAACTGTTTCCGGTTCTTGAGGGTATTCCCCTGATCTCTTCTAATCGTCACAAGGCCTTTTTGAGCAGGGAACCGGCCTTCCGCAGCAGGTGGATTCTTTGCCGCATCGAATCTCGGATCCACGCAAAGGCATGGGATTACGGCCCTTGACAATGCCGTGGGGTGTCCCAATGAGCTTTCGGACCTCTCCTCCGCATTGGGGGCAGACCTTTATGGGATCATCATTCATCTTCTGACGCACCTCGAACTTATTCCCGCAACCTTTACATTTATACTCATAGGTAGGCATTATCCGTTTACCTCCTTCTATTAAGCGAGACCTCCTGCGGTCTCGCTTAATACCGGGCTTGACTTCGCCCGGCATTATGTTTCTCAAACTATTTTAAAAACATTCATTCATTTTTCTATTTTGAAAGGTATATAGGATTATTCGGATAATATTATGAGAATGGATCGGGACCTTTAAGGATAATATCATTATTAACAACGAGTTAAAATTGTCCGCCAGTTATGTAAAACATCCCGTATCTTCAGACCTCACTACTGATCTATCCAATCACTGGTTATAATTAGTTATAGCCCTTAAGATCATGTGATGGCATACAATAACCGGCGGACCTGTAATGATGACCAGAGAAATATTCTATTTTATGTAACTAAGGCTTATTGATCCCTAATCAACCGTTATTGCTTCGCTCGGACATTCATCAACACATGTGCCGCAATCGACACATTTTTCTTCGTCCACTATAGCCACATCATCAACCGTAATGGCTTCTGTCGGGCATACATCAACACAAGCACTGCAAGCCGTACATTTTTCTTTATCTATCTTAGCTGCCATACTTTTTCCTTTCTCTTTGATAATAAAGGTTAAAAAACTAAAATAATATCTCTATAATTTTAGAGAACGAGGTCAAGAATTAGACAAAATTTTATAATCATCACCGTGCGTAAACCGTAAAAACCGCAGATGCGGCCTGGCATGGCTTTCAAAAACTCCGCTGCGGCAACATTGCAGGAGAACGATCTTCACCTCCTTTCCAACATTCTTTTTCCTCTTAATCCATTTAAGTACCAATTATAAATAATATATATATATACTATTGTCAATCAAGGTCAAGTAAATGGCCGAAACGTCTTTATATATAAGCTATTTACTCATTCCCTAATTTTAAAGATATCTTAACTGTCCTCCCTGGCATATCTAAAATCATCTCAAAAGAGGATCGAAAGATATTATGCACAACTTTGTATCCGTAGTAAAGACTTCATCCGGAAAATTATCCGTTATGATATACCCTCCAGGAACAGTGCCTTACAATCCATATCAAATAAATACTCATGGCAACATGACAGTTTATCATCCCGTAAATAGAAGAGTCAAAAAAATAAAATCCTAAACAATATAAAAGATTTCCTAAAGACTATATTGACACAGGCGTTGGAAAATGTTAAAAATCATCTACTATATTTAGCATGATTATCACTTTGCACCTTCCAATTTTGAAAGCTTAGCTACAATTAGAATAGAGTATCAAATGCCGGGGTGGCGGAATTGGTAGACGCAAGGGACTTAAAATCCCTCGGTACTTTGTACCGTGCCGGTTCGAGCCCGGCCCTCGGCATAAAATCAATAAGTTGCTGAAGGATTAATCATTAATGGATTAATCCTTTTTTCTTATTATGTGGGAGTTTATGTGTGAAAAATTTTAAAAATTGTTACGATATCGAGTTGATTTTTCTAAAAAGAGCGAGTAAATGAAATAAATATGATTATTTTTTATAGTTTGTTAAGGTTAAAATGGTGGTAGAGGACAGACAATCCCTTGGGCCTCTGAGTCTAAAAAATCTTTTTGTTAGAATATTTTTTGAGAAATTTCAATCTTTAAGATTATGATTATGAATAAATATGTCATGCGAATATATATGTCGTTGATTAACTTTAAAAATAGTGTCATACTTTATACAGGTCAATCTTTTTACAAGTAAATTCCAGCCTCTTTTGGCAATAACTTGTGGGCAATTCCTTTCGGTCTCTTGTGGTCATAGCAAGTTTTTTTCTTTAGATTTAGAAAGACAAGAATATGGACTACAAAGCGTTGCTTGAAAAGTACAATCTTTTATTAAATGAAAATAGTCGTCTAACAAAAGAAAACAATATATTGAAAGCGAAACTTGGAATAACGAAATCCAAGTCCCCCCAGAATAATCTTATAAAAATAACTGCAGAAAATACCCTGCTTGACGATGAATCGATTGACAGGAATTGCTTTTCAGATGTGAACAGAACATCGGATTCCCTCTCCAAGATCCGTCTTTTTATGTCACTTTTCAAAGGTCGTGATGATGTCTACGCCAAGCGATGGGAGAATAAAAGTAAAGGCACATCGGGTTATTCACCTGTTTGTCTGAATCAGTGGCAAACAGGGGTGTGCGGAAAGCCAAAAATTTCCTGCTCCAAATGCGAACACAAATTATATGCCGTTTTGGATGAAGATGTCATTGAGAATCATCTGAGAGGGAATATTGTTGTAGGCATATATCCAATGCTGCCGGATGAAACGTGCTGTTTTTTGGCAATGGATTTTGACAAGGCAGAGTGGAAAAAAGATATCTCCGTTCTGAGGGATGTTTGTGTAGAGTTCAATATTCCTGTCGCTGTCGAACGTTCAAGATCCGGAAAAGGGGGACATGTATGGTTTTTC
>JBLIRO010000137.1:0-7661 GCA_049472335.1 bacterium
TCCGGCATTGCGCTTGGATGCATGCCTCCCATTACCACCTTAGTCCCCCTGTTCCTGAATCTATCAGCGATTTCATAGGCCCTGGGAGCAAGGGAGGTCATTACTGTGATACCCACCAGATCCGCGTCCTGATCAAAATCTATCTCCTGGACCTTTTCATCGATGATACTCACCTCAAACTCCGGGGGGGTCCAGGCGGCCAGGACAGGTAAGCTCAAAAAAGGAAGACGGAAATAAAATTCCCCTCCCAGGAATTTATTATGTCCGATGGGAGAAATCAAAAGGACCTTCATGCTTTTATCTCTTTACTTTCGAAATTGGATTCATTCACCCAGCAATATGGATCGGAAGAGAGAAAATCTCCTGTAAGTTGATAGGCATTGCCCCGACATCCGTAACAGCCCGGGAAATACTTGCAGTCCCTGCATTTTCCCTTTATATATTGATAAATATTGCGTATTTTATGCATGGTTTCATTTCCGTTAAGGATCTTCTTAAGTGGCTGAGTCCATATATTCCCCAGGGAAAAATCGATACCTGTACATGGCTGGACCTCCCCCTGCACATTGATAAGACAACTAAACAAAAGCCTCTGACAGGTAAAGGCAGCAATAGGGGGGTGCGGTTTCCATATCTGCTGAAACATGCTCTCGTCTATCCTTGAAAGTTGATTAAACAGGTCTCTGACTTCGGAGATTGAGGGTATCTGTTCCGGGTAAGCCTTAATCCTCCCCTGATAGGTGAGGGTTTCGAAATAGGGGATGATATTGTTTTGTCTGGCCCATATCCATAAATCGGGCAGCTCTGTTATATTTGATTTACAGATAACCGTCTGTATCGCGAAAAGTCGTCCCTGATCAGGATATCCACTTTCGAAAAGATTTTCCAGAGCCCTTTCAATTTTCCGGCATGTCCCCGGTACCTGAGTCAGGTTATCCTGCACCTTCTCAGAATGGCTATTGTATTTTAGCACTACGGATACACGGTTTTGATACATAAAATGGGCCAATTCTTTTGTTAAGAAAACCCCGTTGGTAAAAATGGTCTGACGCAGTCCCTGTTTATCATTGAAATCTATCAGCTCCTTAAGATTATTATATAAAAGAGGCTCGCCTCCACCCAACAGAGTAACATGCTTGACCCCTAATTCCTTTGCCTGCAATATTACATCTTTGATCTTTTCAATGGGCATCTCCCTCACATCTTTTGGATTTCCGTTCGCGTAACAGTATATGCACTGCAGATTGCACCTTCGGATAAACTCTATCTCGATGGACAAAAGTCTTTTGTTTTCGATGGATGACTGGATTTCTTCCGGAGAAAAATCAAGACTGTCTATGTGCAAAAGATTTATCTCCTCTTCGGTCAATAAATGTAAGAGGTTTTCTCGGGTTGCCTTCCCATTGAAGCTGTTTTATGGCTTCAGGGTCACAAATTTCTATATGAGGGGTAACCCTGGCCTTTGCCTTAATGGTATGTTGAATCAATTTTAACAATTCAGGGCCGCATTGTCTACAACCCACGCGTACGACCAGAAAATCAGCGAAATCATCTCCCTTGTAAGCCTCCAGGATATAATTCTCTATAGCAGGTATCTCATACAAGGCGTTTATTATGTTTTGCGGATAGACAGTGGTCCCCTTCAGTTTAAGTTTATGATCCTTCCTTCCAAGAATAGGGCCTAAGCGGGAGGAATTACGTCCACATTTACACGGTTCTGAAATCATAAAGGTAATATCCCCGGTCTGATATCTGATTAGAGGCATCCCTTCCACGCCTAATGTCGTAATTAAAAGTTCCCCCACCTCTCCCTCCGGAAGGGGATTGCCATCTGAATCCACAATCTCTGATACTATCAGGTCCGAATGTTCATGAAGTCCGCGGTGCTCCCCGCATTCACAATAAGATATGGCCCCCTCGGTAAAACCATACGTGGAATAACAAGGGATCTGCCATTGATCTTCGATAGCCCAACCCAGGGTGTTGGAGGAAAAATCCGGCTCCCTGATGGTGTCGCCGATAAGTATCGCCTTCTTTAACTTGAAATCGGAGACACTCAATTCTATTTTCTGCATCTCTTTATAAAGATGCAACATGAAGGAAGGAACGGCCACAATCCCGGTAACACCGAGCTCCTGCATCAGTTCCAGGTGTCTTCTGGAATTCTGAGGGCCCACCCTTATCACCTGTGTTCCCAATCCGGTAATACCAAGGTAATAAGCAAGCCCTGCAATAAAAAGATTATCCATGGTGACAGCTAACTGATACACATCATTCGGGGCTGTATCAGCACAAAGAAAACTCCTTTGTTCATTATAGCCCAGCCTGTTCAGATCATTCCTGGTCATTGCCAGAAAGATCGGGAAACCCGTGGTTCCGGTGGTGGAAACAATCTCGCGAATTTCTGTTCTGGGTGCAGCCAGAAAATCCCAATTTCTTTCCCTTAAGATATCCTTATGAGTCATAGGGAGCCTTGCCAGGTCCCCCACTTCCCTTATATCCTCAGGTGAAATAGAATTCTTCTTAAAAAGGTCTCTATAATATGGAGAATTATTTACCGCGTATTGAATGGATTCTCTTAATAATTGATTTTGAACTGATTTGATGTGTTCTGTGGATTTCTTTTCAAAGTCTAAGTCCTGGAATGTTTGCATCATCTCTCTACCCAATTTTTTAAAATGTTTCAAAAATTATAACATATTTTTATAATTTGTAGTACCACTAAGTGACATACATTCTTCTTCAAAATTTAAGCCATTTTGTCCCTTTAAGATCTTAAGGATCATCGAGGAGCATGTGCCGAAAAAATCGATAGAATTTACCATGCAACAATTCGGACCGGGACTTTTTACCTGACTCTGATACGGATGAAATTTATCATCCATCTTTCCAAGTATAAACGGGAAAGGCATCCTCCCCTCCACTATACCCTGAATGGTATTGATAACACTAATGACTGAAGAAGCAGCCATTGTTTCTCCTAATAGAAATTTAGGAAATCCGACAGGGATATCAAACAACCTTTTTCCAAAAAGATATTTTAATCCCTCTATCTCCAGTCGATCAAGCAGCGGACTAAAATTCGCGCTGGCGCAAATAAATCCGACCTCTTCGACGGATGTGTCAGATAAGCATAAAACAGCGGACATTGCCTGAACAATTCCCTCTTTATCCTTTGATGTGTAAGCCTTTGAAACAGGAGAAAACCCAAAGGATATACCGGAAACCGTGCCATAGATTTTTGCCCCACGGGCCCTGGCACCGGATAAGGACTCCAGGATCAAAAACCCCGCCCCTTCAGACAATGTCATCCCTTTAGGATAGTTAATGGATAAAGATGGGTCTATTTTGTCGCCTTCCTTCGCTGAGTCCAGCAATCCCAGATTATTAAATACGGAATATACCTCCGGCGAGATTATATTAATCCCGCCGACCGCTGCAATACTAGCTTTTCCAAACCGAATCAAGTCAAATGCGTGCGCGATGGCACGGGCACTGGCCACATTCCCTTGCGTAAAGGTAATTCCGGGTCCTCTGAAACCGAAGATTATGGAAAGTTGAGCGCCAAGGCAGTTGGGGGTAGTAAAGATAAAATCCTGTGGGCTAAGCTCATTGAAGTCTCCGCTTAAAACCTGTCGATAAAAATTGGCCTTGATGCCCTCGATGGCCTGGTCAACTCCAAGCACCAGGGCAGCCCCGGATATATTCTCACGGGAGTGATAAAGGCCGCTGTCCTGCAAGGCCTGGCCTAAAGCTGCTATACCCAGTTTTTCTGTTTTGGAGAGCCTTCTTCGAAGGCTTGTTGAAGGGGACAAATATTCGTCAACATCGAAAGCGCCGATATACCCGGACAGTTTAGTTTTGTCTCGTATACCCATAAAGCTTTCTTCAGCAAGAAAATTGGACCAATGGCTTGGGAGGTTATTACCCAAGACACTGACGATCCCTAATCCGGTTATTACGATCCCGGTATCATTACTTCTCATTTACTAAACACCAAAGCCGCCGATTCCTTATCCTGATCAAAAGACAGCCTGAAGCTCAGAATCATTACTTCTCATTTACTAAACACCAAAGCCGCATTCTGTCCCCCGAATCCGGAAGAGAGGGAAACGGCAATCTCCAGGTTTCTTTTATGCTTCTTTCTGTTAGGCGTGTAATCCAGGTCACAAGCGGCATCCTGATTCTGATAATTGATAGTGGGGGGTATGCATCTATGATTTATTGACATTAGACAGGCAATTGCCTCTAATGCGCCCGCAGCGCCTAATGTATGCCCCAGCATGGATTTGATCGAACTAATGGGAACCGAATAGGCAAATCTCCCCAGTGCCTTTTTGATAGCATTTGTTTCCATACTATCGTTGTAAGACGTCCCTGTTCCATGCGCATTTATATAACCTATATCAAAGAGGCTGATAGAGGCCATACGCAAGGCGCCCTCGATGGCCCTGGCTAAACCATTTCCCTCCGGATCAGGCGCGGCCATATTTACTGCATCATTATGATTATCATACCCCAGGACCCTGCCATAGATTTTCTTCCTTCTTGCTCTGGCAATGTCTTCTCTCTCTAAAATCAAAAAGGCCGCCCCTTCACTCAGGGCCAAACCTTTACGGTCCCTGTCAAACGGGCGGACAAGATCATCAGTCAGGGCGTATAAGCAATTAAAACCTGCGAAGGAAAATTCGTTCATCACATCCACTCCGCCGGCCAGCATGATATCCGCCCTGCCTGCCAGGATCTCTAAAGCGGCCAGACCAATGGCATCGCTTCCCGAAGCGCAAGCAGTGCTGATAGTCAGATTGGGGCCACAGAAACCGTACCTCCGGGCCAGATAACCGGTAAGCGCGTGATGGGGATAAAAGGACATACGGCGTCTCAGGAGTTTCCTGGACGAAGAACCCAAATAACGCTGTCCAGTTCGAATCTGACCAAGGATCGTCCCAACTGCCAGGCCTATTCTTGCAGGATCTATGGATTCGAGGTCAAGGCCCGCGTCCCTGATTGCTTTATCAAGGGCAAAGCAGGCCAAACTGAATGACCGGTCCCTTTTACCGTTGGAGGAATATAGCTCAATCTCACCTCCAACCCTTGCAGGGTATTGATCGGTGGAGAAAAAGGTTATCGGGTGGATTACATTCCTGCCGGCGCATAATCCATCCCAAAAGCTATCCTTGCCCTTTCCCTGATCCATGGGGGAGATCAATCCGATTCCGCTTACCACAACCTCTGTCATAATACTTTTATCCTGGAAATCTATAAACAGGAAACACAATGATCCTGGTACTTTCTATATAACTTAAAATAGAAGATAGAGCCGATCTGACGAACGGTCTTGTGCAATAAATTGGGTCCTCCCAGGCAGTATTGACAATGTTCAGCCAATACCCGGTGATCATGAAATCCTTGTATCACCTGATGGATAAATTCCTTTTTATAATACTCTCTTATGGTTGTCCGGTTTATGTTTGATACTGCTGTATCACCATTAAAATCAGTGCAGCAAAAAACGATATCCCCGTTCCACAAGATACCAAAATGCTCTCGCAGGGCGGGACAATAACCAATCCTTGCCCTATGATATCTTTTCTTGTCAATTTTCTTTTCCCCCCAATCACCCAGGATCCTGGTCTCAAAGAACAGTCGATCAGTAATCTGAATATGGTTTAGATATCTTCCCTTGGTTTTACCCAGGACCCGGTAGATCTTTTCCCTCTGTCTCTCTTCCAAGGCATCTTCATCCACCAGCCAATTAAACCACTCTTTTAAATAACTTTGCAAAGATGAGTTATTCACCACAACCGTCTTATCTTTAATGGCAGGCAAAAACAGAAATCTCCATGGCGTAGCAAGAAAAATTACACGAACCTCAGTGGAATAAGGCGCCTTCATTATCATTTTGACTATAGATATGAGTCTGCTTTTATATTCCTCAAAGCTCAATGGAGACAACCTGCTTTTAAAAGTCATGTCATCCGGCGTCTGAAGGGATAGAATCAAACGGGAAAGGCCGGATTCCATAAGGGCATATGCGTTATTTTCATCCAGCAGGCTGCCGTTAGTGCTCAGATATACATTCAGCCCTTTTTTAGCGGCATACTTAACTGCCTCAATCAGATCCGGATAGCAAAGGGGTTCGCCCATGAGATGAAATAAAACCACCCTGGCAAGGTTATATCCGGATATTTCATCGAGAATCTTAACCAATAAACCAAAATCCATATTTCCTATAGGTCTGGTCATTTGTGAATTGGGGCAAAACGAACAGGAAAAATTACACCTGTTGGTTAATTCGATATGGATCCTGTCTAATGGGAAAATGTTATCTGGCATATTTAATATTTATATCAAAATATTCTTATTAATTATCATTGAATAATCTCTGCCTCGTCCTTTTCGGTTTTTTGTAACATCCACGCTCTATACTTGTGGGAAAAAAGATAAAAGGATATGAAAAGCAAAAGCGCGAAAATAAATTGCAGAGAAAATACCTGAGTCAGAGAATTGCCGAAAAAAACATATATAAAACTAATAGGAACAACGGATAATAAAGTGCCAATGAAATAATCGCGGAAGCTTAAGCCCGAAATACCAGCCAATAAGCTAAAGATCTCCCACGGTATGATTATTCGCATTGAAAAAACTATTGGCCATCCTCCCGATGCAAGCCAACGATCAAACTGCAACAATCTTCCCTTTAATCTGTTCCTGATGATTGAAGAAGCTATAAACCGGGTATAAAAAAACCCGGCAATTCCACCCAAAATCCCGGATAAAACAATATAAAGGATCCCTCTGGACAATCCGAAAACAAGGCCCGCTATAACGCTTAGGCCCATAGGGACCGGCCACAGGACAGATTTAACTACACTTATTAATATAAAAACGGCAGGAGCCGATTTTGGGTGCAGAGAGAGATATTCTTTGATCTTGACCGGTGACATAAGGGCATAATCAAAATGGGTCCTTTTTGATAAGATCATAATTATCCCCGCGACTACAGCGAGAAGAAACAGAGTAAATCGCGTTATATTTTTTATCTGTTCAGATTTTCTTTTTTTCATATCCTTAAAGAAAAAAATAGAATTATGCTTTAAAGCCAGTAAGTCGATAATAGTCTGTTACAAGAGCTATTCGACATCCCCTGTTATAAAATATATATTGTATGGTTGCATTTTGAGATACTTTCTCCCATAGAGATTCAAATATTAAGATCATCCAGCGGACTAGGCACACCATATCCACCCTGTTGAAGTACATGAGTATAAATCATTGTGGTTGAAATATCATTATGACCTAAAAGTGCCTGAATCGTACGAATATCGGTTCCCCGCTGAAGTAAATGAGTGGCAAAACTATGTCGGAAAGAGTGTGCGCTGATATGTTTTGTCAATCCGGCTTTCTTCACTGCAGATTTTATAGCCTTGTTGATGGCTCCGGGATCAATGTGATGACGTCTCACCATACCGCTTCTGGGATCTGTTGAAAGATTTTGAGAAGGGAATACATATTGCCATCCCCATTCTTTATCAGCATTCCTATATTTTTGAGACAGTGCATGCGGCAAGTAGACTTTTCCATATCCCTGAGTCAAGTCCTGTTGATGAACTGTCTTTACTCGAACCAGATGATTTTGGAGCAAGGGTATTACTGATTCG
>JBLIRO010000138.1:0-7262 GCA_049472335.1 bacterium
AAGCAATTAGCCTTGTTCAAGGAATTAGAAGAGATAACGGATTACCGCTTTAGCCTTTTTATTACCAATGATAAAGTCCTCCTGCCTGAGGATGTTTGGCGTGAATACCGGCCCCGTGCAAATGATGAGAATGTGCTTAAAGAGCTGAAAGAAGGATATGGCATTGCGGCATTCAATATGAATAACTTCTGGGCCACTGAATCAGTTATGATTATGAATGCCCTGGTTTTTCATAATTTATTCCATTATCTGAATAGAAATATACTCAATCCCAACAAATCCAAACAACAGTTGAAGACCGTGCGTTATAAATATTTTATCATTCCTGCTTTCTTAGGTGGAGGCGGTAGAAGAAAAGTCTTACGTATCGGTATCCGTGATAAAAAATTACGCGGAAAATTATGCTATTTTTTTGAAAAAATTAATCTTATTTCATTTAAATTAAACTGCATTGCAGTTGAAACTTAGCGATGGTTTTTTAAGGAAAAGCCGGAGGTGAGTATAGACGTAAAAAGCCATTAATAATGATTATTAACAAAATTGGACTTGAATTGCCTTTACTGTTAAGGCTTTTACGCCTGGAATATATCTAATGCATTATCTGGGTTAAATTGCCTACCCCCAAAAAAAGAGGGCAGCGATAAACTCGCTGCCCTCTCCATGATATCTCTATTTAAGGATATCAATCGATAATTAATAACTCCACCATGGCTTTACATCAAGGAAGAATTCCATAACGGCATATCCTCCTCTGATGTCGTAGAAGATAATCTCAACAAGATAGGAACCCGGGAAGTTGCTCTGGAACCTCCAGAGGAAGGATCCATAAGGAGTCCGTCCGCAGGAACCAATATTGCATGAAGCATATATTTCGTCACCGTCAGGATCTTCTACATTTATATCCGGGAAGTGAAGCATGAACTCTTCTCCGGCTTTGATGACAACAGGTTGAGTCGGACGCTCCAATATGATTGGCGGATGATTCAACCATGTGCCCTGATTCACAGCGAAGATGGTGATTTCACCAAACGCCGTGCCTCCGCGTGCATCGCTACAGGTAATAATAGCATTATAGGCGCCTTCAAATTTAGGCACCCAACTTATCAAACCTGTGCAAGGATCGATGATTGTCTCAATCCACGGACCATACTGATATGCAGTCATGCCATTAATTGTCATACCCCAGGTCAAATCGTCCATATCGGTCCTGAAGGCTTGAGAAAGCGGAAATCCCGGCACATGTGTCGTTGCGGGAGCAGATGAAAGTGAGAAAATAAAACAGTCCGGATCGATGAAGTTGACAACATATGCGTTCTGTTGACCTACATAGAAGATCCGGTCTTCAATATTCAACTGAAGCACCGGAGGATAGTTTTCAACCGGGTAGTTGACAACACTGATGGGGAAGGTCCTTACATCGGAATGAACCCCGTTGGTCACCTCAATTGTCACGATCAGGTCTTCGAAATACTGCGGCGTAAGATCAAAGGCTGCAATATTCGGCCATACTGTGACACCGGCATTCCACAATGCCCCTTCGAGCAAGTAAACAAGGCCCGGCTGGAAATAAGGCTTGCCTAATGCCGCAATTGCTGCCAGAGCGGAATACTGGGCAGGCATATAAGTCGGCACACCGTCATATGGGTATACCGGCAGCGGCTGCAGCAGAAATGACTGGACTCCATTTGCTCCGTATCCACCAATCGTGGTATTCCAGCCCAGGGTACCTGATTGCATAATCCTTGTAATAGCATCGCTGCCCGCTCTTAAATTAGGATCTGCAAAGATAGGCAGGCTGAGATCCACCACAAACCCTTCCCTGCCTAAGGCTTCAGCTACGTTAGGATCATCTTCTCCGAACAGGTTGGGATCTGCTCCCATATCTTGCACCCAGTATTTCACCACAGGATCGTTCGGATCATTCGGGTCCTGAACAAGGAGGAAGTTGGAAGGATTCAACATTAAGTCGGTAATCTTAATCTCGTCTTCTCCAACCTGATAATCAGCAACAAACAGAAATCTGTACGGCTCGAAGATCTGGGCATAAAGCGGGCCCATTTCAAAAAGATCGGGAGAGTCGAGGAACTGATGGCCATAATCCGCTCTGAACATAAGGTTATCCAAACGGAACATCTGGCCGCTGATTCCCACTGCACACGCCCTGGCTATATACCAGTCATTGGGATCATCAATATCCAATGCATCTGCTGCGGCATCCACGATGGAATTCACTGTGCCGGCCAGATCGACCCAGACTGAGTGCCATGAGCCATCGAGCATACCACGGCCGATAGATATGGTTATCTGTAATTGCCCGGCAGGATTAAAACCTGTAATATTGGCATTTACACCATACATACCTGCAGCACTATTCACTGGTCCCAGACCGGATCCGGCTGGTGGCTGCAAGGGTACAATCCTTACGCTGATGGCATTGTCGCCATCCTCGCTTTCTCCTATTACGTCCAACTCAAAGATATCCCAAGGTTCGATGCCGAGAGGCGCTCTGAAATCAAAGCTGATAACTCCGTTTGTCTCCATGTCTATACAGGCCTCACCAGTTGTATTACCACTGCTGGGCGGTGTAACGAGGCTGTGGAATATCTGATGCCTTTCATAGGGTGTGCTTAGCAAAAATATAGAGGGTGGACGATACACATCAAGCACCCTGCTTCCCTCTTGAAGATCCAGGACCGTATTGAATATTGTGGCATAACCTATGCCAAATCCATAGACCGGATAGGCAGGCTCTTGCTGGATCCACCCATGATTGTATGGGCTGTCCCAATACTCAAAGTTGTCAACAAGTATGTCCCCTTCTCCGTTAAAGGGATCTTCCCAGGTCGGAACCTGAAGTGGCTGGCTTGAAAAAGACGGAAAATTCCAAAGCGGAGGGAATCCAAAACCCACCTGCGCTATGGCCGCGGATCTGACCATCACAAACGTCAGGGTCACAATCAAGCAAACCATCAAGGTTTTCATTGTATTCTTCATATCTATACACCTCACTTTTTAAAAATATTCATTAATCGTTATTGTAAAAGTACCCAGCTCAGATAGAAATCAGGTGAACCATATGCGTAAGTCGGATAATCAAATCTTGCATAAGGAATAGGAGTTCCAGGCAAGGTTGTATAGGGGAACGTAGTTTGATACGGAGACCCGAAATACGGCCATGTGGGAATACCGAATGAATTGTATGTATAAGCCACACTAGGGGTCAGGAACGGTGTGAAAGGCGCATAACCGAGCAAATAACCGTTGATCGAGTTAAAATAACCGTACCCGGAATAATACAAAGGATTCGTATAATAATATGATGTGGGAAATATCTGGGCCTGTGCCATCGGTCCGAACAACAACACAATTCCGATTGCCAGCACAGCGGCTATCACCCACACTTTCAAAAAACTCAAATTAGTCATAACTGTTCTCCTTTTTTAAGAAAAGAATTATGATATAAAAACCTACTATCGTTTTGTGGGACAAAAATATTCTATCCAGTCACCTCCAATCCTAAATAAATCTTTCAAACAAAAAAGGAAAATGCTTCACTTTGTAAAACCTGAAATATTAGCTCTCACCTCCTTTTATTAAAAATGAATAATAAATAATAGTTACCAAAAAAGAAAAGAACAAAAAAGATTAAAAAATGTATAATTATAGCGAAAATTCACTAAAATATATTAAGTATAAAATTTAAAAAACAGTCTAAGGATATATATGACAAAGTTTTAGGAATCTTATGAGAAGCAATCTAATCTAATAATCTAATATCTAGTCTATCAGTTTATAAATTTTCACTATCATTAAAATTTTATCAATGCCCTCCTGCATACAAAATCAAACAATTAATAATTTTTTTTATATTAATATATAATTAACAATCAGCCATTGATTACTATTAGTGGGGTGAAAATTACAAAGAACAAGTATTATTAGATCTTTTTAGTTTACATAAAAATATAAAATATTTATATAATTTTACGAAATCTAGTATAACATACTTTTATTCTTATAATATTTATACAAAAAAAAATCAAAAATGTCAAATTTTTTTGAAATTTTTCCTTTTTTTCAACAAAGAGTTAAGCAATCATACAGCAATCCTGGTTTTTGTCAAATAAGCTTTCTTATAATTAATATATATTTATCGCTTGATTATTCCATCTCACCAATTCTTTAATCTTTATAAGCACCTTTTCTACATCAAAGGGTTTATGTATTACCGCATCAGCAAATTTTAAGAGGTATTCTTCCTGATTTTTACAGCACCATTCTCTATTGTTTAATTCCATAAAAAAATGACTACCTGTTATAACAATAATCCTGGGTTTTTTGTCTTTGTTCTTTATAGATTTCAGGATACTCAACCCATGTAATCCGGGCAACTTAAGGTCCAGCAGAAGCAGATCATAGATATTTCTTTCAATCAGGTTCTTGCCATTATGGCCATTAAACGTCACATTAACACAATATCCTTCATCTTCTAAAATATCCGCCATTTCTTCACAAAGCCCTTTGTCATCCTCAATTATAAGAATTTTCCCTGTCATCTTTACCTCTCTTAATCGGCAGCCTTATTGTAATAGTTGTTCCTTTGCCCTTTTCACTATCGATCTCTATCTTGCCTTCATGCAGACAGACGATTTGATTACACACCGTGAGTCCCAGCCCCGTTCCTTTTGATTTCTTGGAAAAGAAAGGTTCAAAAACCCTATTTAAATCTCCATTGCTTATTCCGGACCCGTTATCTTTAAAATACATTTTTATGAAATTAGATCCATTGCATGATGCCACTATCTCTATTCTCCCTCCATTATTTATTGAATTGCCTCCTCCATTTCCTCCTGTATCCCAGGATATGTTCTCTACCACATTCTCCGTCAATGCATCGTAAGCATTGTTTAATATATTGATAAATAATTCCTTCATCTGTAAACGATCTGCATCTATATATATATCTTTAAGGGATTTAATATCCTTATGGATAAAAAGATTTTCCTTATAAAATCTCTCTTCCTGCAAGACTATACATTCATCAAGAATGTCATAAATATTTATTTTTTCATGCTTAGGATTTTTTATACGTGAATAAAACAACAGATTATTAATGATCTGGTTACTTTCCGATATACACTTTTTAATATTATCAAGGTGTTTATCCAATAAGGGATTTCTATTCTTTCTTCTTATGTTGTAAGAAGCTGTCTGTATAACTGCCAGAGGATTGCGAAGCTCATGGGCTACAGTTGCCGCAAGAATTCCTATATCCGAGAGTCGTTTCGCATTTTGCAGTTTCTCTTGTGCCCTTATTAATTCTTCAGTCTTTTCCCTGACAAATTTTTCAAAAGTCTCCTTGTCCCTTTTTAGGACTTTTTCCGCTTCTTTGAGCTTTGTTATGTCTGTCACTATTCCCAGAATCGCTTTGTCTCCCTCATAAATTATCTTCTTTGCCGAGAGAATCGTTTTTATTCTTTTTCCTGCCTTGGTTGTTATAATTGTGTATAAACATTGAGGAATTTCGTCCCCCTTAATGAGCCTTTCAAAATTTGTCTTTACAATATCTCTAAATTCAGTTGAGTATAGAGAAAAAAAGTCGAAATCGGGAGAATAAAAATCCTCACTTTCATATCCTATAATTTCCTTGCATTTCTTATTAACATAGACTATATTCCCGTTCTTTTGAATAAAAATCATATTGGGGGAATTCTCTGAAAGGGCCTTGAATTTAGCTTCGGAATCCTGCAGGGCTTTCTCATTTCTTTTTTGCTCAATTATACGCCCAAATCGTTCGGAAATAATATTAATAAGATTTCTCTCTTCCCTAAGAAAAGGTCCCTCTTCCCTTTCGGATTTTTCTTCCATATAAAAGACCTCTAAAACACCCGATATATCCCCATGTATAATAATGTCACTTGCCTGTTTCCAAATTGTCTCACGGAAATTTATCGTCCTCCATTCTCTACCTTCAAGGACAATTCGGGAGCATGCAATTTCCGGATACTGCCAGAAAGAGGGAATAATATCAACTATCTTTTGAATTATTTCCTCTAATGAAATTCCGGATTTCTCAACAATGGCAGAAATATTATAGAGGCAGTTAAGCTCCTTATTCTTTCGTATAAGATCGTGTGTCTTTTCCTTAAGTTTATCTTCTACGTTCTTATGTTCTGTGATATCTATGAACGCTGTTCTGAATTGTCTGCATTTACCATCCCTATCCTTAAACGCTATGCTTTCCAGTTGCGCAAAAAAAGGTGTTCCATCCTTTTTTACAAGCTTCAGATCACATGAATGCTTCAGACTCGTTTCAAAAATCCGTTTACAATGCAAATAAAACATATCCCTGTTTTCTCCAGCAACAAACCGGGAGAAACTGCTTTTTATCAAACAATCCCTTTCCATTCCCAACATCCATGCCCCGGTAAGATTTGCCTCAAGGATTTGCCCATTCTGGTCAATGATCAAACATCCTATAGAGGCAAAATCATAAATATCAAAATATCTTTTTTGTGACTTAAGAAGCTCTTCACGGGCATTGCGAAGTTCTTCATTTTGCATCCTTAATTCAACCTGATAGCCCTCCAGTTCATTAATCAGTTTTTGATAATCATTAACACTCCTTTTTTTGATCCCTGTAAATTTTTGGCCTAAAACTTTTTCCGCTTTTTTACCAAATCTGTCTAATCCTCCGGATTTAATCCTTTCGCTTTCCATGATCCGCCCCCATCCATAATGTTTTTGCCAAGAAGAGGCTTTACAGAGGAACTCATCCAATCATCTGCACAAAAGACTCCAATTTTCTCATATCGCTCGAGCAGGTCAGACAAGATACCATGAAAGGGAGAGGCAAGAGATGTAATTAAGGCTGATCCCATCTTTTGATAAGATGGCATATTTTCAACAAAACTACTCAAAAGCGTCCACCCCCCCCCTTGGTAGAAGCCTTGAAGCTTATAATGAAAAATCCTTTTTAACCCTTTCGGGATTTATAGGATAAATATTTTTCCTAGATTATTTCTATTATAAATCATATAGAAATTTTATCAAGTCCTTATTTTGTAATTCTCATTTTGAGATTTATTGAACATAAATAGAACAAAAGTAATATCAAATCTTTTAAGAGCAAATTGATTGACTTTGTGTCCTCCGTGATCTCTATTGTTTAAAAATATTGCAGCAAGGATATATCCCAGGGTATCGGCAAAGTCATTGTTAGGACAAAGGGACACAAAACTTAATTAAATTAAAACAAGTAT
>JBLIRO010000139.1:0-6945 GCA_049472335.1 bacterium
GTTTTTGTCAATCTGTGAAAAAGCCTATCTGGCGATTCATCCCATCGATTTGTTTACTTACTGATCCCAAACCCAGGCAATAGAAGGAGGTAAAATTGGAACAATAGGAGAATACTTTTTGTCAATTAGAACGCCTTTCATCAAAGGTTCTGACCATGAAAAATTGGGAGGTAATATTCCCATTTTTTTTGCGTAGTTTTCAATTTTCGTACCTGGGAAAATTTTAATATAAGGTCCAATTGCAAAGCGGGAGATTAGTTCATGATTTTTTTCGATAAATTGGATGGTTTTCTCCATATCATCATTGGATTCTCCAACATGTCCCAAGGTAAAAAAGACCTTGGTCTTAATTTCAAGTTCTTTACACCACTGCAATACTTTTAATACGTCCTCAGGAGTAATTCCTTTGCAAATCGTTTCTAGAACTTTTAATGAGGCTGATTCTAATCCTATATCCACATAATAACAACCTGCTGATTTCATATTTTCTAAAAGGGCTTTATCCACTGTATCAGCTCTTATTTCACATTCCCAAGGTAAAATAATATTTCTATTTTTCATTTCCCTTGTTATTGACAATACATGTTGTTTATTTATAGTAAATGTGCTATCAAAGAATTTGATCCCTTTAATATTAAATTCTTTCATACAGTATTCAATCTCTTCAACAACATTCTTTGCAGATCTTCGAGTATATATATTACCAAAAATTGCTTTTGCGGAACAAAAATAACAGTTATAAACACATCCACGTGAAGTCATCATAGCAGCAGCATCTAAATTTAAAAAATCTAATTTTGTTTTATACTTATCCATTTCTAAAAGATGCCTTGAATAAGGGATAATGTCTAAATCACTTATTCTTTCATGAGTTCCAGTTTTAATAATTCCGTCACTTCCTCTAAAACTAATGCCTTGTATTTTCTCAAAATTATTCTGTTTTTTTATCAACGAAGAGACTAATTCTAAAAAAGTTAATTCGCCTTCGCCATGGACTATATAGTCAATATCGCTAATATTTTGCAAAGTGTCCTCAGCGGTAAATGATGCATGACAGCCACCATAAACGGTTATAATAGAACTGGATACCTTTTTTACTATTTTGGCAATTTTAAAACTTTCAAACCTTGATATTGTTGTTCCACTTATTCCTACAACCTTTGGCATAATTTTTTTAATGTAATCGAATAAATTAAAATTTTTTTGCCTAACTTCAAGATCTAGTATTTCTGTAGAAACTTCATTTTTTTGTAGAAAACATCCAATTGAAGAGAGTCCTAGCGGAGGCATTGGTTGATGTTCTTCAACAAATGGATTTCTTGGATTTATCAATAAAACATCCATTTTCTGGCCTTCTAATATCTCTTATAAATACCTTTTTTATGTATTATATATAATACTAAAATTTCGTTAAATTTTAGTTCAACAAATATACATTATAGTGTTATGCACATGACTCAAGTACATACAACATATTGTGGTCTAAAAAAATTATCTTCCACCTCGAATATCCTTTCCTTTTATTGGTGGTATAATCACTGCTTGCTGAACAAGTCTATAAAAGAGTTTACCCCGCGATCCAGATGTTCTTCGATTAAATCGAAAAGTGAATTCATCCAAATAATAATCAAGGTGGGATGGTTGTACAGCACCTTGATGAGTCCCTTGCAACCAGCTTTTAAGCAAAGCCACAACTCGACTAGTCAAGGGGAGCAAATTATCTCCTATATTAGTGCTTTGGCGTATTACAGAATGTTGATAACCTTTAGACAACAATTGTACGTATCCCTTCAATCCATCTGTACGTATCAAGCTGCCTACTTCTACACTTTCTTGGGCTGCTTGTATAAGATTCTTTGCAGAAGCATCAGCTACTCGAGTAAGGCGAATTTTTCCAAAAGGGTTATCCTTGTCTTCTACCGCAACAACAACCAAACTCTTGCCTTCAGCACCTCGTCCCCGTTTCCCTGGTTTTTTCCCACCGATATAAGTTTCGTCCACTTCCACTATACCAGACAATCGATCTCGCCCAGGTCGGACCATTGCATATCTCAATTTGTGCAACCATGTCCAAGCTGTGCGATAACTTTTAATACCCAAAACTCTTGGCAATCCCAATGCGCTAACCCCGTTCTTTTGATTGGTAACATACCAGATAGCACGAAACCAAAGCATCAAGGGCTTTCGTCTATCATTGAATATCGTCCCAGATGTGACCGAGGTCTGTGTATTACAAAGCTGACAGTGGTACAATCCCCTTTTTGTAATCCGCGCCTTTTTATGACCACATTTGGGACAGTAAAAGCCATCCAGCCATCTAATTTGGATCAGGTATTCCGGACAGGCTTTTTCGTCTTTAAATCGGCTTTCGAATTCAAGGATTGTAAATGGGTAGTCTTCCATACCCAAATACTGTATATATACCTACTGGAGTCAAGTGCATAACCCTATAATATTAATTACAATGCTCCCTCTTAGTATCCTAATCCTACCTTTACCTGATTGCTTGGGGGCAAAAAAACCGGATAAAAATCTCTTTTAATTACCCGACACCTCCGGTGATATATCCGCCAGCTTTCTAAGCGCCCTTTTCAAAAAAAGCAAAACTTGTCTTATTTTAAATACGGACGTGGAATTTCTCATGATTCCGCATCTTTATACTTTAAAAAGCAGCGAGTTAAATTTAATCCAGGTGTGTTTTTCTTCTTCTGGATGGATCTGAATTTCTGCCAGGGAATTATAGAATATATTCTTGATCTGATTCTGATAGCAAATCGCTTTATCTAGATAAAAGTATATCCCAAATTCCCATTTTTGTCAAAGAAAATATTTAATGAAAATATTTAATAAAAGTTAATAATACGCTATTGATCCAAGGCAATGGTTAGGTTCATAAGGGTTTGACAGAATTATAAAAACCAATGCCGTTCAATATAAACTGGATAACCAGTAACATATTATCTTTATAATACTTAATAATACTTACCTGAAGAACCCTCCCGGTCTATTCAATTGAATATCCTTTTATATACGAGTAAAAGAACTATTGTTATTTTGTAAGGCCTCAGATTATTTAGCTTTTTTGCTGTTTAAATCTCGTTTACAAGCTTTTTTAGAATCGCATTGCTTAATCTTATTCTCAAAATCTGAAGGAAAAACGGAACCTATTCTACGTCTATTTAAGTAAAGAGAAAAAGCGAAGTGATTTAGAAAAGGTAGTTGGAAAAGTAATATTATCTATCTATTATAGAAATGAAAAGCTATCGCTAAAATAAATTCTTCCGTAATATTTTTAAATGATATAATATAATTATAAGCGACGACAAATATATATGGCAGGGGGAATCCAATTATGTGGAGCTGAATCCCGATCTGTTTCCTGCGCATATATTCCGTTTGCACAGGCGTTTGCGCCGCGAAGTGGACTTTGACTATTATATGTAAGTTAGAGGAACTGCTCGAAGATTATCCCTCTTTAACGATTGAAGACATACATACCTGCCTTGATTATGCTGCATCTCTTGCTGAAGAGCAGATAACCCCTCTTAAGATAATAGAAAATATCGTATGAGGATTTTGTGGATGAGAATATCCCTCTGATTACTGTAAGGGAACTCCGTTCAAAAGGATTTGATGTTATCGATATTCGTTTCTTACCAATGCTCTGAACGTCATGGAAGATATTGCAGCATAATCAAATGAATCCCAGGAGAAACAGTGGTCTTTTCACGCCTTCAAAGGTTGATGGATGGCTTAGTATAAGCTTTTTCCCCATAGGTATCCCCTTAAACTGCTCTCGTCCTTTGCTTTTGCCCCCGATTTCAACAATGATATCACCTGTATCCTGTTTTATCAGGAAATCGGGTGTCTTTGCGCCGCGCCTTGTCTTGAGGTAATGAAAATCCATGCCTTTTATGCGCATCATTTCGGCAAAAAAATCCTCCCGCATTCCTCCCAACGCCTGATCGACATCCTGATAGAGAAGGCGCAGAGGAAGGCACATAAGCACTTTCGGCTCTTTAAGAACGTTTGTTCCGATGGGGAATACCACATTAAGCACAAATGCCTTTTCCAGTAGCTGGATATATGATTCGGCTTTGTATTTTGTTATGCCCACATTTCTGGAAACCGACGAATAATTTATGCCGTCAACGTCCGACTTGCCGATAAACTTCAGTGTCTTTTCAATGAGGAATAATTCATCAGTTTTCAATGAGGCAACCGAGGGTATGTCTTTTCTTATGATTTTTTGGATAATATTTTCCAGCAGAGGGAAAATATCAGGCTCCTCGAGGGAGAAGGGCATTAATCCACCTTTAAGATAATCCTCAAAAAGGAACTCATACCGCAGATGACGGGTGTCCCATTTTTTGTTCAAGATATCATCGAGTGTTAAATGAGGCAGCGACACATTTTTTTTAAAAAAAAGATATTCTCTGAAGGCGAAAGGATAGAGATTTACCAGTTTTACCCGCCTTGAAAGATCATATGAAGATTCTAGAATCGACAAGGCAACAGAGCTTGAGAAGATTACCTTTATATCCAGAAAATCAAATATCGTCTTTAGCTTTTTCTCATATTCCTTCTGAAAATGGATCTCATCGAGCAGGAGTAAACGAACCCCATATCTTTCGGAAAGCGTTTTGGCCACATCAAATAAATCCTCTTCCTCAATAGTGTCCAATGAGAGATAAAAGGCGTTTTCCCTATTAAGAGCCATTTGTTTTAGAATGATCGTTTTCCCTACCCCTCTGGGGCCTACGATCCCTATAATATGTTTCCCCTTTTCATCATTAATGGCGCTATATAGTCCTCGTTTTTTCGGATAACGTTTTCCGTCTTCCCTTGCCAGTTCATTTAATTCCAGAAGATGTCTAAAATTCAGCATATTATCTTATAACCCTCGGAAAAATTTAAGTATGTAACCCTCTTTCCGTTGAGAGAATAACAAAGATGATACATTTTGTCAAATAGCTAATCAAAATGATATACATTTTGTCGAATTATGATCCATATTTAGTATAATCCTGTTTCTTGAATACGCTCCGACAGAGTCCCGGCTTCTAAGGGCAAGAACAAATAAATAAATAAGGTTAGTAAACAACTTCCCCTGCTCATTCTGCTCATTCTGTCCCCTGCTCATTCTTCCTGTAGAAACTTCATCTGAGGTATGTTTTAATTTCTATTTTGGTAAAGACAAGATTATTCATTATCTTATGGGTGGTCGTTTAATTCCATCCTGTGTAGTATTCAACTATGAGGGAGTTTACGAAGTTACAGCCTTAGCGACTGATACGAATAATAACAGTAAAATGTATTGCACCTTTCCTGTTTATGTGAGAAATCCTATTCAATTTCCCTTTATTCCTTTCTGGGGGATAGTGTGGTAATAATACATTAGACATATTAGGGCAGAGCCAGTAATAGCTCTGCTCTTTTTTTAGGTGTGTATGGCAGGGTACATATCGAGTAGGGTGGTAGGCGGCAATCCCCATTATCCAGGGAAAAAACAATTTTCTTACATCTATTAAATCAGAAAGCCAAATAAGGGTACTTTCAATAATACTTAAATAATCCTAAAAAGGAGGTGGATCAAGATGAAAACCAAGACTCGCATCAGTGCCGGACAACCACCATGCACATGTCATACCGTATTATCACCCTGGTGCTGCTGATATTACAGTTGAACATATTGTTTGCGGGTGTAATATCTCCTGCTTCAGAATGGGGCAAGGCCTTTTATTATAAAAGATCTTGCCCCATTTTTTCACCCAAAATCCGAGTTCAAATTTAGTTAAGCCACACTTTTGCTTTTTATAACCAAAAAGCATCTCAAAAGTTAAAGAAATAATAGCATCCACGGAACCGCAGCTTTCAAGCATGTATGACAATTATGGGATTGCCTTTTAGATTTTTACCCGAATCTTGCCTGTCAGTAATACCTGCATAAGGCCTTTTTTTAATAATTCCAATTGTTCTTTATGATTTATTAAATATTGTATATAATAGATTTTAACCTTGTCTCATATTTTTATTAATATGATTTTTAATCATTATCTATTGAAATTACAATTTTTCCCTCCTGTTTCGCCCTTTATATATCAAAGACATAGACCGAGTTCCAAAAAAACTTCTTATGTCAAATAGCCCTCCGAAAACCCTTTAGATGCAAGCGTTTTGGAGGAGGGTAAATTCCATTTTTTGCCTTATATCAAAAACCAAATCCTTTGAATATTTTTCTTGACAAAAGTTGAAAGTTCTGAGTATTCCCCTATCCAGGGAAGTAAATTCTTATCAGGGGGATGAAACTTTTGGCCTCCAAGATTATCAAGGAGATGAATGAGTTGAATTCGTCATTAATATGGATGAAAGGGTAAAAATCTCCTAAGCGTTTAATAGATGAACCTAATCAAATTCAAGCAAAAATCCTATATACTTTTGGATACAAGATCATCAGTGGGGTCTTACAAAATGTAAATTGATTTTAGTTTTGTAATCAATGAATTATACCATTCTTATCAGGTTATTCCTTAAACTCCTGTTTGATGTTTTTGTCAGGGGTGAGCACACGAACGCTATCAATGATTTCCACCAGATCCCTTTAGGGTCACCCTTCAAGCCATCCCTTTTAAGGGTGGTTATTGACTCCTTTGTATGAATCAAAAAGCATTTTTTTCAATACTCGAAATATTTCGTATATTTTCATAAAACAATATTTGATAATATGTTCAAAAGATTTTAAATGGTTAATCTTCTTTATTATGTTTTTCAATGTATATTTCTGAAAATATGTTTTATAATTTATGTTTGTTGAAAGAGTAATCCATCTTATCTCCCTCACAATTTGCGCAAATTTTTTCTTACCAATACCTGTGTTTGGGATTAGTAGGCATATTTTAGGCATTTTCGAAAATCATTTCTAATAATTTCAATATGTTATTTTTT
>JBLIRO010000014.1:0-73683 GCA_049472335.1 bacterium
TATAAAACGCGTAATAAAATCACAGATTATAAGGATACCGGAATATATTCTCTTTCTTAAGAATTATATCCTGCGGCAATATATAGATGAAACACAAAGAATAGAAAGCGGATATAATTTCACCATTAGTGACAGAACCGCCGCAAAGGTTCAGGACCTTTTGCGCACTTCCGCGGTCCTGGACGGCAGGTCGGTGGTGGAGGAAAAGGACCTGGACAACCTGTATTATCTGATTTGTATGGTGGGAAAAGAGGATGAAAGGGCCCGCCTGAAAGGGATAATTGATACAACCAAGAGATATTTTCACCAGGACAGGGATTTGCTGCAGAGGATCTTTAATATCATCAATATATTCAGGACCATAAAATCTTCCAAAGATCCCAAGGCCCTGGTGGAGCACAAAAATTTCATTTTTATTGTTTATAAGATTGAACAGGCCTTTATTGAGCAGAGCATAAAAAACAGATTAAAAAAATTCGTCAACAAGATGGGCTTTCGACCAAACAAAATCAGACTTTCTTATGTCCTTGACATATTTCAGGAAAGCTGCGCCTTGCTGAAAGACATGGCTACCAAAAAAGAGACCCTGGAGCTTATTGAAGGATTTGAACAGGATATCGATCTTTTCTATGAGAAACAGATAAGAGAATCCCATAATAAATCAGAATCCAGTTTCTTATCAGATCTAAAATAAATGCAACATTTTAATTGTTTGAAGGATATCAGGCGTAGACAAAATCTTTTTAAAACAATTAAAATACTAATAATTTTCAATAAATTCTATCAGATCAATGAATGAACTTATAGATCATTTTGATTTTTTTGAACCGGAAATATTTTCTGATATTATCCAAGGAAGTAATGAATTTCCCAAGGATTGGATAAAAATATTCTATATAGCCAGGTGCATTTTTAGCTCCAGCAGCTCATATCAAATTAAAGGCCATCTTGCACCTCTCCTGGAAAGAAAAGAAATTTTTTCCAAGAATTGTATTCAAGAAGATAATAAGAATGAATCAATAGTCAAATCAAACATGTCGGAATCCATCGATATCGGCAGAATAACTTCTGTTCATCAGATATCGCATATCCTTCCGAGAGAATTTATAATCAATCTCGAAGATGTATTTTACAAAAAACTCATTAACCGTGAACTATGTAAAAAGGAATTTAATACGCCTAAAGGATACTCTGTCTCAGATCTGGTCAATGGCAGAGAAAGCGAATTAAATAGAAAACAAAAGGTCTATATCCTTTTTGATAATTCATATTCAATGAATGGAGAAAAATTTAACAAGATCCTTACAGCTAAAGCAATTTGTCTTGAATATCTAAAAAATGTTAAAAAGGAAAATCCTCAGATATATTTTCGTTATTTTAACCAGGCAACCGGGCCGTTGTTGAAGATAAGAAAGCCTGGACAGATTAGGGATTTAATTAAATACATAATAGATCTGAATACATTTGAATGTTATGAAACAAAAATATCAGAAGCAATACTAAAAGCAACAGAAGATATAAGGTCCGATTCCGAATTTAAACAGGCAGAGATTCTTATAATAACAGATGGTCTTGGGGATATTCCGCCAAACATTGAGGAGAAGCTCAAAAACATAAAGCTGCATTGTATACTTATTTCAGGAGCTGATATTTCGAGCTTCTTAAAAAAATATCCGGATGAAGCATCATGGACAAAAAGCAATATTGAGTTGGGCTCAAAAAAAATGCCCTCATTCTGGGAGACTTTTTTAAAAATAACTCAAGTTTATAGATTGCAGGAGATAACAGATATTTTTATAAGAATTCCAACATCATTCATGGAAGATTTTTGTTTTTCAAATTTTAACGAGCTTGAATTGATAGAAAAAACAAGGCATATTCTGACTAAAAAATTGTCAAGCGGAATTTCAAATGAAGAGAGATATATAATATTTCAAAGGATCAAATTCATAACCAAATATCTGAAAATAATATTATCCAAAGCTGTCTCCCCGGAACTTAAAAAAAGGATAAAAAAAGAGATAGATAATTATGACAAATTAACTAAAAAAATTATGGAGAATAAATGGTTTGCATATACTTTGGATAGCAAAATCAAATTGACTCGTAAAAACAATGATGAACCGATGCTTTATATAAAAGGTGAATCTAAAAAACAATGGATATTTCTACTACTATTTATTAGCGTTATAAGAAATATAGTAGCTCTTCCCAAGCATATTGTAAAAGGATTATATTTTCTAATGAGAAATATTAATCAATGGCTATCAATGGGATGCAGAAGGTATAAGTTAAAAAAGAGATTTAATTATATAAACAATTTGATGTCAAAGACATTTATAAGATAACATTATCCTAGTCGAATTCATCCTCCTTTGTAAAACATCTATCTTGTTCAATATTCAAAAGGCTTTTTCTATATTCAATTTCTTTCTCCTCAAAATAATTATTTATGGCTGCGACAATGACCTCCTCAATCTTTTTTCCGTCCTTTTCAGCCATTAATCTTAATTTTCGATAGACATCGGATGGAAAATCTTTAATGTTTAGATTCATTGAACCTCCCTCCTTTTTATATTATATCAATATTTATCATATATTATATTATAAAAGCAAATCACAAAGTAAATGTAAATATTATTACTAAATTCAGTTAAATTGCACCCTTAAATCTATTGACTTTTTATCAATAATCACAGATAATTATCTGCGAATGGTTACTTTTATTTATACAATTATTTTTGCGCTTTTGGCCAGCCTTTTTGCTAAAATAGGGGTTATATATTCCCTGGCTAAAGAAAATATCTCCTCCAATGCATTTTTACGTTTTATCAGTGGTCTTGCTTCAGGACTGATGTTGGGGGGGGCGTTTTTATTTTTATGTCCGTTTTCACATATTTCCATCCAATCTTTTAGTTCCTGGTCACTTATTGGAATTATTATATTTCTTGCACTCGACCGTTGTCTCAATAATCCTATAAGCTTTTCAGACAAAGAAAACAGGAAAAAATCCTTATCCGGAATAAAAATATATTCTTGTCAGATTATTATTTATTTAAGTTATGGTGCTGCTTTGTCCGTTGGTTTCAAGATGGGATTCTTAAAAGGAAGCATTCTTGCTATTGGGATAATACTTTATCAATGCCCTAAATCCATTCTCAATTTGCATACACTTAAAAATAGCTGGTCGTTTCGATCTGCAATAATTGGCGCCTTTTTAAGCCCTTTTACAATTCCATTTGGAGCGGCGATTACCCTATTTCTTATTAATGCATCTATTGTTCCTGCCTATGTCCCGGGACCTGTGTATGGGCTTACGATAGGTCTTCTTATTTATTTTGGTGTATCAGATATTATAAGGAAAACGAATACATCTCCTTCAACTATTGCATTTGGAATAGGAGTAATATCCGCCCTATTAATAAAGACACTTTCTATACGATAAGAATTAAAAACATTGATTTTTATATTCCCTAACTTTACAAGCTCCAGGCAATTTTAAAATAAGACTACCTTCAAGATTATCAATATTGATAGTATTATTATTTTGCAGCCGTGCATTTTATGTATTATTTTGTAATATAGTAGTTTTTATTAATATAATTTTTTTATAGCCTTATCTGTCTATTTCAAGCTTGACACAAACAAAAGGAGATGCTAAAATATTAACGCTTAAAAACAAGATATAATAAATATCCATAAATTTTTAAAAACTAAATTTTTAACATTCAATAAAAATATTAAATATATAAAATGGAGGTTTTGTTATGGTAGAACATGCTGCTGAAGCTGCCACTCATGCATCCGGACATGCCATGCACTTTGGACTCACTCGTCCGCAGCTCGTAATATGGACATATATTGTTATAGGGATAATCCTGCTACTTACTTACTTATTTATGAGAAAAAAGGAAACCGGAGTCCCTTCCAAATTACAAAATTTAGGCGAAATGATAGTAGAAGCCATACTTAATATTTTGGAGCCAAATATCGGACATGATCATGCCAGAAAGCTTCTTCCTTTTTTCGGAACATTTCTTCTATTTATCATTGTATCCAATGTTTTCCTTATCATTCCCTGGGGAATGCCTCCAACCAGCGATCTAAGTACTACTGTAGCTTTAGCGGTTATTGCCCTTATAGCGGTACATTTTTTAAACGTGAAAATAAATGGAATAAAGGATGTCTTTACGAGATGGTTTAATCCCTATCCCGAATTAACCGCAAAAGAAAAGATGCCTGAAGGAGCAGGAATTGGAAAGAGGTTTGGCGGCTTATTTAAATGGGGATTTGCGTGGATCCTGGTGAGCTTTTTGATTCTGATGCATTTTGTTGATAATGGTGCGCGACTGATGTCATTATCCTTACGACTTTTTGGAAATATATTTGGCGAGCATGTAGTATTTCACAAGGTCAGTGAAGTAGCTATAACCAAACCGTATATGTTTATTCCTCTTTTTATCCCATTTATCATTCTCTTAATGGACACCTTGATTTTTATAATTCAAGCCTTTGTATTCACTTATTTAAGCTTATTTTATCTAATAGAAGAGGCAAATATCGAACATTAATCTTATATAATAATAAACATTGTCATGTGTCTTTTTACTCATAGTTATTTTTTTACCGTTCAATAGTGGATTTAGTATTAATCATTCTTCTTAATAACCAAACAGGAGGTACCTAAATCATGGGTGAATTCTTAGTAAAAATGGCAGCAGTCCTTGCAGCAGCAATAGCGATGTCTTTTGGAGCAGTTGGCCCTGGTATTGGAATGGGTTCTATTGGAAAAGCAGCATTGGAAAGTATGGCACGACAGCCTGAATTATCAGGTAAGACTTTTACGACCATGCTAATCGCTATGGCTCTGGTTGAAGCATTGGCCATTTATTGTCTTCTGATTGCCCTTGTTATCCTATATGCCAACCCAATGCTAGGTTAATTTTTATAGATAAATTAAGTTTAAATACTATTTATTTATATAATTCATAATTAACCATTCCAATAGATGTATCTTTTTTATTAATATGTCTATTTATTAAGGTAGGTGGCGAAAAAGATATGCTTGATAAAATAATTTATATATTTACAAAGGATTTGATTCTTGGATTTTCAATTTGGAAATTTTCATTTATTTTAATTAATTTTTTTGCATTATATTTTATTTTAAAGAAATTATTATTTAAGAAAGTGCTTGAAATTTTGGAAGAAAGACGGCAAAACGTGGCAAAAGCCGTGGCCCAAATAGATCAAGCAAAAGCAGAGATAGAGTCCATCAAAAAGAGTGGAGAAGATATTATTGAAAAGGCCAGGGAAGAAGCCCAGATAATAGTCAAAAAGGCCAGAAAAGCTGCCAGCGATATAACAGCAGAAGCAAAGGCAGAAGCGGATAAATTTGTCCAGGAGACCAGAGAAAGCATAGAGAGAGAAAGAGAAGAAATCAGACAAGAAGTATACTCCACTCTTATTGATCTGGTATCCATGGCCTCAAGAAAGGTTATGTCCAGGGTAATGTCTGAAGAAGATCAAAAGAAGCTTGTTGAAAGTGCAGTTCAGGATACATGGAAACAGTCATCTATAAAAGGGAGCAGCAATCTCTGATCGGATTCTTAAAAGGCTTTATTTAGCAAATAGGAAGGCAAATTATGGATAATGTTATTTCACAGGACTTGAAAGAGACTTTGTTGCAATGCAAGCTTCCTCTTGTATTGATGACTTCTGTTAAATTGGGTCCTGATTTTGTCCCCAGGCTTGAACGGAAACTATCCGAAATCTCTGGAAGGAAGATGGAAATCAGGGTCTTTGAAGATTCAAGGCAAGAGGGCACAGTTCTTTTTTTAAACAATGATCTTAAGATCAATCTAGATGTTAGGCGCTCATTCTCCGAGGATCTGGAAAGGAAACTAGACCAGATCCGCGGTGGTTTTGAGACTGTCAAGATAGAGGATATTGGCTCTCAAATCAGGCAAATCATTGAATCTACGGAACCTTCGATTAAGGTAGATGATATAGGTAAAGAGGGAATAGTCCTTCAGGTTGGTGACGGCATAGCCCGCGTGGCAGGTTTAAATCGGGTCGGCTACAATGAAGTTGTAAGATTCGCAGGTGGCGGCTATGGACTGGCCTTTAACCTGGAAAAGGATGCGGTTGGTGTCATACTTCTTTGCCCTGAGGAGGAGATAGAAGAGGGAAGCAGGGTCGCCAGTACAGGAAAACAGTTACAAATACCTGTGGGAGAAGGGATGATCGGCCGGATTGTTAATCCTATTGGTATGCCCATAGATGGTAAAGGCAGCATCGCTACTGAAAACTATCGCCTTATTGAAAGAAAGGCCCCCGGGGTGGTAATGCGCCAGCCCGTAAAGGAACCATTGCAGACAGGCATCAAGGCGATTGACTCAATGATCCCCATAGGCAGAGGGCAGAGGGAGCTAATTATTGGCGACAGAAAAATAGGAAAAACAGCAATAGTTGTGGATACTATTTTGAATCAGAAAAGCTCTGATGTCATATGCATATATGTTGCAATCGGTCAGAAGGCGGCCGCAGTTGCCAAAGTTGTTCATGTTTTACAGAAGGAAGGGGCACTTAAACATACTATCATTGTCGCAGCCTTGGCCAATGAACAAACAGCTTTTCGTTATCTGGCCCCATATGCGGGAGCAGCCATTGGCGAGGAATTTATGGACAAAGGAAAGCACGCTGTTGTTTTCTATGACGATCTTTCAAAACATGCAGTTGCTTACCGGGAAATGTCCGCATTATTGAAAAGACCTATCGGCCGTGAAGCTTATCCGGGTGACATCTTTTATATCCACTCCAGATTACTGGAAAGGGCTGCCAAATTAAGGGATGACCTCGGAGGTGGATCACTAACCTCCATCCCAATTGTAGAGACTTTGGGTGGTGATGTTACAGGGTATATTTCAACAAACGTTATATCCATTACTGACGGCCAGATTTATCTTGAATCCGATCTATTTAACACTGGTTTCAGACCCTCCATTAATGTCGGACTTTCTGTTTCCCGTGTGGGTGGCTCGGCTCAATTAAAGGCCATGAAAGAAGTGGCAGGCCGGCTTAGAATAGATTTATCTCAATATCATGAAATGGCTGCATTCGTCAAATTCGGAGCAGAGCTCGATGATATGACAAGGGCCCAATTGGCTCGAGGTGAAAGAGGCCGTGAGCTTTTAAAACAAATGCAGTATCAACCGATGCCTGTTGAGGAACAGATTGCCGTTCTTTTTGCCTGTGTAAATGGATTTCTCGATGATGTTCCCGTAAAAAGGATTGCAGCCTTTGAAAAAGAGTTTCTGGATTATATGCACCATTCAGCTCCGGGGATTCTTAAGAAGATCATTGAGGGAAAGGTCATTTCTGACGAAATCAATAAAGGATTGACTTCAGCAATTCAGGAATTTAAGAAGACATTTATGGCGGGTGAGATTAAAGAGGAAGAAACTGAAAAGGCTGAAGCAAAAGCCTAAATATAGCAAGCAGGTGATAGCGTGTCACAGAAACTGATAGAATTGAAACATCACATGAGAAGTGTGTCAAACATTCAGAGTACCACTCAAACCATGTCAACTGTAGCTGCCGCAAAACTGGCCCGAAGCCGGAACAAGGCAATCTCTTTGCGTGCTTATGTTGAAAGGATGAGAGAGATTGTATCTACCCAATCTGCATATCTATACGATTTGGGAGAGAGCAATCCTATTTTTCAGCCTAAGGAAAGGGGTAATAAGATCATGACGGTGGTTATTACCTCTGATATAGGTATGTGCGGTAGTTATAATGGGCAGGTATGCCGGCTAGCCCAGGCCTTTATGGAGAAAAAAGAGTCTCAGGGACATCCGGTGGGCATATGGTCCAAGGGATTAAAAGGGGAGGAATTTTTTAGACGCAAGACAAATTATAAGGTTGATGGTTATGATCCCTGGTCCTTGGAGGGGGTTTCTCTGAATGATGCTGTCAAGCTTCTCTATACAATGAATAATCTTTTTATGGCAGATGATGTAAAAGAACTATATTGTGCATATACAAAGTTTATTAGTACAGTCAAACGTGAACCAAAGGTTATCAGAATTTTTCCTGTAGGTATGGATACATTGATTTGGGGAAAAGAGCACAAATTCCAGGAATGGATATATGAACCAGGTCCTTATGATCTGCTTGGTGAATTGATCCCTATATACATGCAAACGCAGATTTTCGAACTCCTTTTGGAATCCTATGCCAGTGAGCAGGGTGCTCGCATGATGGCAATGGAAGAGGCCTCAGACAGAGCGGAGGCCACTCTTAGAGAATTAAGGGTCCAATATAACAGGATCAGAAGAGATCTGGTTACGCTTGACTTACTTGGGATACTTAGTGCCGCCAAGGTAATCGAAAAGGAAGCTGTATCCAGTACTGCTTTCTAGTCAAGGAGAGTAAAGTCAAATGGTTGATAAAAATGAAGGCAAAAACCTCAATAATGAAATAAAGGAATTATTACATTCAGTTGATAATTCTGCTTCCGGAAATGGAGGGGGAGAGGGACGAGTCATACAGGTTATGGGGCCTGTCGTGGATATTGAATTCCCGGGTGATCTTCCTGCCATCAATAACTTGCTTAGAGCATATGACAGGGAAAACGGTCTCCCTTTAGAAGCGGTTCAGCTTTTAGGGGAAGGATGTGTTCGTGCAATTGCCCTTGATTACAATGATGGATTGCCCAGGGGTGCTTCCGTTTACGATACCGGAGCGCCCATCTCTGTTCCTGTGGGTCATGGAGTACTAGGCCGGGTCTTTAATATAATGGGTGAAGCCATTGACGAGCTGGGTCCGGTTGATGCGGCCAGATACGAAACCATCTATAAACCGCCTATACCCTATGCAAAACTGGAGACCTATCCCCAGGTGTTCGAAACCGGTATCAAGGTCATTGACCTTATTACTCCTTTTCCCAGAGGAGGGAAAGTAGGTCTGTTTGGCGGGGCCGGCGTCGGCAAGACCGTTATCATTATGGAACTTATTCATAATGTGGCTACAGAGCATCAGGGCGTCTCGATCTTTGGCGGTGTTGGAGAGCGAACTCGTGAAGGGAACGATCTATGGCTTGAAATGAAAGAGTCAGGGGTTATCAAAAATGCGATCCTGGTTTACGGTCAGATGAATGAGTCCCCCGGCTGCCGTTTCCGCGTACCTTTTACAGCCCTTACCATGGCCGAGTATTTCAGGGATGAGGCAAGACAGGACGTGCTGCTATTCCTGGATAATGTTTACCGATATGTGCAGGCTGGTCTCGAGATTTCACTATTAAGGGCCAGGGTCCCCTCTGAGGTAGGTTATCAACCTACACTGTTTACTGAGATGGGAGCGCTTCAAGAAAGGATTGCATCAACAGCCAAGGGTGCCATCACTTCTGTGCAGGCCGTATATGTCCCTGCCGATGACTTGGCAGATCCGGGACCGGCAACCGTGTTTTCCCATTTGGATGCTCAGGTTGTTCTTTCTCGTAAAATTGCGGCTTTAGGCCTTTATCCTGCTTTGGATCCCCTTATGTCTTCATCTCAAATTTTGGAGCCCTGGATCCTCGGTGAAAGACATTGTGAGGTTACTCGAAAGGTTAAGAGCTATCTCGAAAGGTACAGAGACCTTCAGGACCTAATTGCAATTTTAGGTCTGGAAGAGCTCGATGATGAAGATCGTGTCGCTGTCACCAGGGCCAGAAGAATACAGAAATTTCTGACCCAGCCTTTCAGCGTGGCTGAGACCTTCACCGGAATACAGGGCAGGTATGTGACTCTGGAAGAGACTCTGGACGGATTTGAGGCGATCTGTGACGGTAACTATGATGATGTGCCAGAGCAGGCATTCTATATGGTTGGCAATCTCGATGAAGCCCTTGCCCAGGCAGACAAATTCAAAGACATGGAAAAGATGGAGAAGAAGAAACGATGAGTCTGGGAACCGAAAAGATGATCCTCCAGGTGATCACACCTGAGAAGGTGGTTATAGAGGAAAAGGACGTTGATATCGTAGTTTTTAAGACCGAAGGACAGGAGGAATTCGGAGGAGAAATTGGTGTATTGAGAGATCATGCACCCATGCTGGCACGTATACCAACTTCAGCCGTCAGGTATAAAAAGGACAAAGACCAATTTTATCTGGCTGTAGCCGGAGGTTTTGTCGAAGTGAGAGATAACCGTGTAACCATACTATCCAACGGTGCTGAAAAGGTAGAAAGAGAGGAAGAGCTACAGCTCGCTTTGGAAGCACGAGAGCGAACGGAGGCATGGCTGAAAGGCAAGATAGGAAAGGTTGAATTTGATGAAAAAATGGCTGAAGTTGAGTTAAAGCGTGAGGCTATTCGGATGTATAAGGAGGGAATAAAGTAACGATTTATTTTTATTCCAAAAATAGACTCCCAACAAAGAGAGGGGGGAATCTTCTATGAAACTGGAATTGGATTTTGAAGATTTAGAACATCAATGGAAAACCAGACAATTCGATCTTTTCCCTTGGTTTGACGGTCTTTTTACACTCCTACGACAAAGGGAGTCTATTTTAAGAGAAACAAAAAAAAGATTATCCTCTTCTACTCAAGCAACAATGGTACAGTTTTTGTCCTCCGATGACCATGAAAATGCCCTTATAGCAAAGGAAACCATTAAAGATCAGACTGCAGGAGCTGTTTTGCCGATCCTTCTCTATAGCCTTGAAAAAGTAACAAAAAATGATTATCCACATAGAATAATGGAATGCTTGCTTGATTTTGACATTGACATTTCATTTGGATACTTACTGGGTTATTTATATTTACGTAATAATATAAAAGAAAAGGTTTTTCAAATATTCAATGAAATATTCCCTATAAAGAATATCTTCCCAGATACTAAAGACAGTAGTCATTTTCTGATTCAGCTTTTTCAAGCTCTTAATAATGACTTAAAACAAAGAATGCCATCTTCAGGAAAACTGGAAAAAATTGAGGATTTTGATTCTATAAATTTGGATCTTAAGATAATACTATTGATCTTTCAGAAGACTTGGCAAGGTGAAAATGCCAGAATAGTCGAAAATGAAATGAAAAAAATAGGGCAGGATGTGATAGTGTCTTTTCGTGGACTCCCTTTAAAAAATGAAAAAGGGGATGTTCTCTTCGAACAACTTTCTGAAATTATCTTATATATAGCTATAATGAGACTGGAGGCTGACAAATCATTCCTAAAGGGACTGCATACAAACCTGAAATCTCTCACCCTCAAAGAAGAAGAACAAGAAGAGATCCTTGAAAAGTCTGATGCAGCGTTAGCAATTATCGGGCAACCTGATAAAACCATAAATGAAATACTTGAACAATTTGAAAGTCCTATATTTTTTGACAATCTTTCTTCTTTGAATCAATTATAAATCAGGATATTAACTTAATAACAATCTTTCCAGGCCTTAGGCCTAATCCTTCATCCTTCTTGAATAAGAAAAATTATTTAAAAATTTTCTTAAATAAGGATTTTTTGGTTGTGATCGGGGCAGGAAGATCATAGATATCCTCTCCAGCAATAATTGCCCTCGGGATATCAGTAACCATTGCTTCTGCCCATTTTGGTCCTGCTATCCGGGCCGCCCTAACAACAGAATCCGACAAAACCGGTGTACGAAATTTGGATGAATGGGCATCTGAGGCAATTATGTGAACCAGATTATTTTGAAGCATTTCAACCGCACATTTACTTGCACCTGGACCAAATTCACCTATCAAACTATTGGCTGTGATTTGTGCTAAAGCACCTAGTTCCACTAGTCGAAATATAATATTCAGATCCTTTTGAATAGCTATATTTCTTTCGGGATGTGTAAAGACAGGAATAATTTTATTGTGTTTCAGTTTAAAAACAAATTCGGAAATATTGGGAGGAACATGGTGATGAGGAAATTCAAGGAGTATATATTTCCCGTTATTATTTATGGTCATAGCCTTCCCATCCCTTATAAGTTCAAGTAAATTGTAATTTATATGCACATCTGCACCAGGGATGATAAGTATATCTATTTTTTTTGATATTAGAACATCTTGTAGTTTCTTAACCTCTTCCAAAATGTAGTCTCTTTCATTGATAAAAATCCCGTTCATGGTATGCGGTGTAGCAACTATAGTCCTGATACCATCCTTATAGGCAATATGACACATAGTAACCGATTCTTTAATGTTCTCGGCACCATCATCCATACCAGGTAGAATATGGCAATGAAGATCAATCATAAGCTCTAATTTAGATTAATTGTATTATTAATTATGCAACTACCAAGTCAATAGTGTCTTATCTTGACAAATAATAATTAATTTTGATAATAATTAGACAATTTTATATTTTATTTATTGTTAAATATCATAATCCATCATATTTAATAAATCAAAAATTGAAAGGGAAAGCAATGGCAAGACTATTAAAAAACAATTCATTCTTATTCTTAATCCTTACATCATTATTTTTTTTATACACAAATCTTACATGTTTTTCCGGATCCAGAGCAATAGCGGAAACAAAATATGACAATAATGATAATGTTTCTCCTATTAAACTTTCCGGAACAACTAACATAGAGACAACAGAAAATGATAGAAAAGAGATTGTTTTGAGTATTTATAATAATAATTTTGCCCTTGTAAAAGAAGTTAGAGAAATATACCTTCCGTCAGGGATTTCAGAATTGAGGTTTTTAGATATATCGAGGCATATAAATCCTGGATCTGTAATAACAAAATCAATAAACAATATTAATGGATTAGAATTCATTGAGCAGAACTACGAATATGATCTGATAAGCCCTGAAAATCTTCTTGATAAATATGTCGGACATACCGTAACACTAATTGATAAGGATGATTTTTCAGGATCTAAAGGAAAATTGCAGGCTGAATTGTTAAGTAATAGTCACGGGCCTATTTACCGTATTGGAGAGGAGATACATATTGGTCATCCAGGCAGAATAGTCTTGCCTAAATTGCCTGAAGGTCTTCTTACAGAGCCTTCATTAATATGGAAACTCGACGTAACCGATAGCGGGAAATATACCCTGGATGTCTCATATTTAACTGAAGAGTTGGATTGGAACGTGGATTATTCATTGGTGTTGAATTCTGACAATACAAGAGGAGACCTGTCGGGTTGGGTGACTATTAAAAACAATTCAGGAACTTCCTTTAAACAGGCGCGTATTCAGCTTGTCGCAGGAAAGGTAGCACGCGTCAGGGAACCTAAACCGGTTCGCTTTAAAGAGACTGATAATTATGAGATGCTTTCTAAAGGGGTATCTGAAGAAGGGATCTTTGAGTATCATTTATATAATTTACCTTCGAATATGACTTTAAAAGATAGAGAAATGAAACAGGTTCGCCTTTTTTCTACGGAAAGGATCCCTGTAAAAAAAGAGCTTCGTTATTATGGTGAACAGCAATATTACCAACAAAGATACAGAGAGGGCACTAAAACACAAGGCATCGGTATCTATCTTGAATTCGAAAACAGAAAGACGTTCCATTTAGGTATACCGCTTCCTGAGGGAATAATAAGGGTCTATGAATCCGACTCAGATGGTTCCGTTCAGTTTTTGGGCGAGGATAGAATTCCACATACCCCGGAGGATGGAATGGTAAGGGTGCAAACAGGCTATGCCTCTGATATCATAGCCGAGAGAAAGCAGATGGAATGGAGAAAGCCCTCTTCAGAACTAATTGAAGCAATCTGGGAGATAATTTTTAAGAATTATAAAAATAAAACGGCCTGGATTGTATTAATGGAATCTGTTCCGGGTGATTGGGAAATAATGGAGTGCTCCCATCATTGGAGAAAGGAAGACGCGCATACACTTAGATTTGACATCTCTGTAGCCCCTAAATCAGAAGAAAAAGTCCGATATAAAATAAGAATACATTTATAATTTCTAAGGAGATTAAAAGGTTTATTGTGTGTCCAAATAAAAATGCCGGACAAAATAATTATGGGTTCTAAATCGTTTATTGAGAATAAATCAATTGCCTATTCATTGTTTATATCTATATTATTCATATTTTTTTATCATTCATCAGCCATTGGCAATATTCATTTCGGTTCTTTGGAATTTCACCCCTTTTTTAATACTACTGCAGGATATGCGGATAATGTAAATATGATTCCTGAGGGGGATATTAATGAGCGTGAAAAATCCAGCGTTTATACTTCATATTCACCCGGATTAAATTGTGATTGGAATAAAAACAATCATGAAATCCGATTGAGCTATTTCTATGAATTTTTAAATTATAACAAGGAAGAAATCCATGACAGAGAACTTTTTGACCTGGACTCAAAAATTGATTTTCGATTTGAAAAATCAGGCAAAAAGATCGATCTATCCGGAGGATACAAATATCGGAAAACCTTTGATCCTTTCTCAACTGAGCAACAAGCTTATGATCGTAAAGAAACCAGTTCAAAATTTGCTGCAGGATTTAATTTTATGGATCGTTTTGGGCTGGGATTCGCTTCCGGATTGATTCAACATAGATTTATGGATGCAGAACCTGCAAGAAGATATAACAAGGATGTAATCAGTTTTTTTTCAAAAGCCAGTATCAGACCTTTTACAAAAACAGATATCCTTCTTGAATACGGGCTGATTATGAATGAATACAATGATCCGAATAAGGCATCATATTATGATTCGAAAACCCATTTTTTATTGACGGGTATTGAATGGGCAGTTTCTGCGAAAATTTCCGGAACAATTAAATCAGGATACCAGTGGAAATATTATGACGATCCTAATGAAATTGGTTTAGGCTCTCCTGAAACCTGGAGGGCGGAAGTTGATTTGAGGTATACATTCTCAGAGCTTACCTCTTTTCAACTCAGGTTTGAGAGAAATATTGAGGATTCGGATTTCAGGTATGCCGGCCGGGAGGCTGGATTTTACTATTCAAATCAGATACAATTCACAGCTAAACATAAATTTAATTATAAGCTAGAAACCTGGCTTGACATCTTTTATAATTACTCAAATTATAATAAGGTTTCCCGTGAGAATTCTCGTGAAGATGAAGTTTGGCAGTTTGATCTGGGCCTCAGCTACCAATTCAGGGATTGGATTGGGGCCGGCTTGAAATATCGAGCCAGGATTAGAGACACTAAAATCGTATCCGTTGAGTCAATCTCGGATAATAATTCAGACCTGGACTATAAAAGCGATCAAATTAGTATTGAGCTAAATATAATATTTTGAGAGGATTGACAAATTTTGTCAATAGATTACATTTTGTGTCATACTTACCAGATGAATTTATTAATCTTTATAAATCAATGAGTTTTTGGCATTCTGTAAGCTTTAAACCCTGGGACGGTTTTTTTTATCTGATTAATTGACAAAATTTGTCAATGTGATAATCTTTGAAAAAAATTTTTTTTATCAAAAAAGATTTAGAAATGATGATAATTCAATAAGTTATAATAGTTTCTTTTTTGTGGCATTTGGATTGCTTAATCAAAACAACAATTCAGATTAACAAAAGGAGAATGATAGGAAATGATTAGATACTTAAACAATAAAGCAGGATTTACCTTGATAGAATTGATGATTGTTATTGCAATTATTGGTATCCTTGCGGCTATAGCAATCCCCAATTTTTTGACCTTTCGTTTGAAGGCAAAGATATCGGAGGCGAAATCGAATCTGGGCTCAATAAGGATAGGTGAGGAGGCGTATAATACGGAAGAAGATACCTATTACGGGCCTATTGCTCAATACCCCGCCAATGCCCCTACAACAACAAAGCAACCGTGGAATGTAACAGAGACCTCTTTTTCTGCCATTGCGTTTGAACCAACAGGTTCTGTTTATTTTAGATATTCCGTTGGCCCAAATGAATCTGATGCTTATACAGTAAATTTCAGGGCTCATGCGTACGGAGACTTGGATGGTGATGGGACGTTATCGCATTTTTATATCACTAATGACAGTGAGATCTCTCAGGAGACTGCTAAAAATGTATACTAAAAAAAGGGGGTGATAATATAGAAGATCATTATGAGGGATTATGGTCAAACCGTATTATATAATAATAACTCTTTAACCTAGGGAGGGGAAAACATGTTAAGATTATTAAAAAACAAAAAAGGATTTACCTTGATAGAATTGATGATTGTTGTTGCAATTATTGGTATTCTGGCTGCCATAGCCATCCCGAACTTCCTTACTTTCCGTCTCAAGGCAAAAACCTCGGAGGCCAAGTCGAATCTGGGCGCCATCCGGACTGTTCAGGAGGCTTACAAGGCCGAAGAGGATGAATACTATCCCAACGGTGGCACCATTGCCCTCTACCCCGGTGGGGCGCCTACTACAACCAAAAAGACCTGGACACCCAGCTCAACGCCTTTCTCAGCACTCGGTTTTGAGCCTGCCGGTCAGGTTTATTATGCTTACGGAATAAGCGCCTGCACGGGAACGACCTTCCAGGCAGATGCCTATGGCGACCTCGATGGAGACAGCGTGTTTGCACATTATTATGCCACTGAGGCAGGCAGTGAAATTACTCAGGAAACTGCAAAGAACGTTTATTGATACTTTTTTTTAAAAATACAAGAGGCCACCCGGGTTTACCCGGGTGGCCCTTTCTATTTAAAATATTCCTTCTGTAAACATGTCCGAAAATAAAAGGATCTCAGGATTTTATCTGAATGAAAAAAGACTCGTTCATTTTATTATCTGGATCGGGATACTTCTACCCACTTTTGTAAAGGCTGGCACTCCAAGATTACCAAGGCTCTTCATTCAGATCATGGCCATGATGCTTCTTTTAATTACTTTATTATATTGTTTAAGAAAAGATAAACATAAACAATCCTATTATAATCTAATAATAAATAGTCTAGATATTCTGGTTATTTCTTTTGTCATTCTCTCAGCTTTTTCAACATTCATGGTAAGCTATGGACACAATGCCCAAAGCTGTTTCCTTTTAGTAGTCTCATTTGCTATATTTTATTTTCACATTTCCGGATATTTCTCTATAAAAAATATTGAGAAGCTGTTGTGGGCGCTTATTGGTCTGGGAATACTCGAGTCCGCTATAGGTTTTTATCAGGCATTTTTTTTAAGCCATACACGTATCACAGGGACCTTTTATAATTCAAACCATCTGGCATCTTTTCTTGCGTGTCTTTCCATGTTTCTTTTTGCCCGTATGATATTTAATCGCCCATTCAGAAAAAAATATGTTCTCAAAATAATAATCATTTTATTTTTAGTATCAGCCCTTTTCTTAACCCGGTCAAGAGGAGGGATTTTGGCATTGATTGGAGGGGGAATTGGTTTCATACCTCTAATAAATAAGAAAAAAATTGCCTTTTCTTTTATGATAGCAGCCCTTGTTCTTTTATTGCTGATCCCGAATCCTGTCATCAATAGATTAAAACAGGTTCAAATCAATGATGTATATGCGTATAGCAGATTTTCCATGTGGAAAAGCGCCCTTTCCATGCTCAGAGATCATCCATTATTTGGAATAGGGATCGGAAATTTTGAATTTTATTCATATAGATATGCATTCCCGGTTGAAAAGGCATGGGCAAGATACGCGAGAGTGGCAAGATACGCGCACAATGAATTGCTTCATCTGGGTGCAGAAATGGGTATTCCGGGCATACTTTTTTTTCTGGCAGCCATTTTTACTGTCTTCATAAAGGACTTTAAAAAAAGGAGAAACACTGGAGTTGATAATAACTCTTGCAGCACACATCCCTATCATGCAGATGAGAAGGCCATTTTAATAGTTATCCTAACCCTTCTTTTTCATTCTATCGTGGACTTCATATTTCATATTCCTGCCATATTGTTTGTTTTGATCATATTTGTAGCCTGGATTAGTAAGATAAGGATTATTGATAATAAGAATAATCATTTTCGTTTTAATTTTACCGGTAAAGGTATTAGACTTATACTCTTCGTCTGTCTAATAATTCCAATAGTTCTCGTTTGGATACCAATAAGAGAATATCTGGGATATGTTTCATTCAATAAGGCGCATGGAAATGATCCCCTTGCGGATATAAAATATATTGAAAATGCCGTCAGCATGGATTTTGGGTGCGCACCATATCATAATTCCCTTGGTGGTGCATATTTTAAGCTATATGGGAAAAATAAAGATACAAATTTTCTCGATCAAGGATTAAGTGAAGCGCAGATTGCCCAGACACTCAACCCTGACGATCATCGTTTTCCACTATCATTGGGACTTGGATATTTAAATATCCATTCGATCTTTCCTGAGAAAACAGACATCTTAAAAGAGGCTGAGAAAGAATTCAGAAAATGCCTCATGCTTGCCCCCTATCTTTATGAAGGATTTTTAGGCTTGGGCAGGACTTTGCTCTACCAGGACAGGCTTAAGGATGCTTTAAACGCATTTGAAGCGGCTGTTCGGCTGGAGCCGTATTCTATGTCCAGCCATTATTGGCTCGGGTTAACACTAGATACACTTGGAGAGATTGAATCAGCCAGATCAGAATATAAAAAAATACTTGCAATTAAAAGGCTGAATCTGGAAAAGAAGGCATATATAACTTATGAGAAGGAACTGATTGATTTTGATGTTAGCAAGTTATATCCTAGGTTAAAGGCATATGATGATTCTCTCTTGAAATAGTGTAAGGTTAAGGTTTTGTATCGGATTGAATTTTGTCAAAGGAACTGTAAAATGGATAACTCTATGATATTCAAAACTCAGAAAAGCAAGCTTTTTCGTTTCTTCGCATGGCTCCTTACCCTTGTTTTGCTCTTTTTCTGCTTTTACTTTATTCAAAGATTTATCGATAAATCTTACCACCAGGATAGAGAGGAAAGGCTGCTTTATCTTCCTTCAGGCAAATTCCTGAAGCCTGCGTGTCTTGGATTTGAATCCCTGATGGCTGATCTGCTTTGGATAAAGGCTATAAGCTATTTCGGAGGTCACTATCTGACCGATCGCAGCTATAAATGGCTTTACCATATCCTTGACCTTGTAACTTCACTGGATCCTCTATTCAGATACCCTTATGAATTTGGAGGAGTTATTCTTTCTTTGGAAGGAGGAAATCCCGAACAAAGTATCTTATTGCTGGAAAAGGGTATCGAACATCATCCTGAATACTGGAGACTTTACTTTTATTTGGGTTTTAATTACTTTTACTATTTCAATGACTTTCAAAACGCATCACGTTACATAACCAGAGCCGCTCAGTTGCCTGGCCACCCTTCATATTTGCCCAGACTTGCAGCAAGCCTTTTAACAACATCCGGACAAAAAAATACGGCTCTGTCCTTTTTAAGACAACTATACGAAAACACTGAGGATGATTGGTTAAGGCATCAAATCAAAATGAAAATGGATGAAATATTGGCAGGGAAATTACCCGAATCGCTAAAAGGTTTAGTGAAGGAATGAGCTCAATACGTATTTGCATGGCCATCGATTATTATTATCCCATGGTCGGAGGGAGCGAGATACAGGCTTACAGACTTTCCGAGAAACTTTCACAAATGGGATTGAAGGTATTTGTGGTTACCAGAAAATATCCGGGTCTCATAGAAACGAAAATCCATAATAGGGCAAGTATATTCAGATTATCCATTTTCGGAAGAAATAAGATTGCATCGGGTGTTTTTTTTATACGAATCCTATACTTTCTAATAAAGAATAAAAAAAAATACGATATAATCCATTGCCATCTTGCTACATCAACCGCCTTGGGCTGCTTAGCGGCCGGGATTATAAATAAAACTCCTATAGTAATAAAAATGGGTGGCAGTGGTAAAACCGGTGATGTGCAGAGATCTCTTTCTTCATATCACGGAAGACTTAAGATAAAAATACTTAAAAAAGGGCCGTGCAATTTTGTTGTTCCAAGTGATGAGATTGCTCAGGAAATGATTGAAACAGGATTTTTGCCAGAAAGAATAAAGATTATACCAAATGGAGTTGACACTGATTATTTTTCACCCATAAATCAGCAATGCAAAATGATCAAAAAAAGAGAATTTGGTATTATTGATAAAAACCTGGCTCTTTATCTCGGAAGGCTTGATAAAAATAAGGACATAATCCTTTTAATAGACGCATGGTCAAAATTGTCAGACATGGGAAAAAACTGGAAACTTTGGATAATTGGTCCGGGGAATCTTGAAAAGGCTATCAAAAATCTAATTCAGGAAAAAGGATTGGATTGTTGCGTATCTCTTATGCCTTATGTATCCCCGGAAAAAGTTAAAGATTATTTACAAATTGGGGATCTATTTATACAACCTTCAAGGTTCGAAGGCCTTTCAAATGCATTACTCGAGGCAATGTCCTGCGGATTGCCCATTATTGCTTCCAGGATTAGTATTAACGAGGTTTTGATCAAAGATTATTTTAATGGCCTTCTCTTTGATCCTGGAGATACCTGCGATCTTGTGGGGTGCCTTGAAAAGGCTCTAAAGAATGAAAAATATCGTGAATATTGGGGGATTAATGCGAGAAAATGGGTTGTAGAGAATCTGGATTTATCTCATGTTGCGACTCTTTATACGAGGCTTTACAAGGAGATTATGAGGTAACTACATGAAAGAAAATATAATAACATATGAACCGGATAATTCTCTGAAGAAAGGATATATATCCATATTTAGAGAGATTTATAATGAAATCAAGGCAAATCACTGGCTAACCTATCAACTGTTCAAAAGAGATTTTTTGGCTGTATACAAGCAATCATTTATTGGCATTTTCTGGGCGTTTATTATACCGCTTGTCAGTATCGGGACATTTATTATTCTGAATCATTCAGGTGTTTTTTCTATCGGCGTAATCAATGTTCCTTATCCTATTTATGCGATACTGGGATTAGCATTCTGGCAGCTTTTTTCAACAGGATTGATAGCAAGCTCAAGCTCACTGGTCAAAGCAGGTTCCATGATAGTAAAGATAAATTTTTCCAAAAAGTCCTTAATTATCGCATCCACCGGCCAATCAATAATTGCCTTTTTGATTCAATTTATTATGCTATGTTTGCTTTTTATTTTTTATGGAATTAAGCCGAATATTAGAATTCTTTTGGTTCCACTATTAATAATACCCGTAATGCTCCTTACCTTCGGAATCGGTTTTATTCTTTCTTTGATAAATGGAGTAATGAGGGATGTGGGCAATGCCCTTTCAACATTAATAACATTCCTGATGTTTATCACGCCTGTTCTTTATTCCAAACCGACTACGGGGATCCTGGCAAAGATGACCAATTATAATTTACTCCATTATCTGATTTCAACGCCCAGGGACCTGATATTAACAGGAAAAGCACCTGAATGGAAAGGATTTTCAATATCCTGTATCATATCATGTATCGTTTTCGTGTTATGTCTGGTTACATTTCATCTTACAGAAACAAGGGTTGCAGAGAGAATTTAAGATGAATGAAGAAACATCAATAAAAGCGGATCATGTTTCGAAAAAATATTGCAAATCTTTAAAACGCTCCATGTTTTACGGGATAAGAGATATCGCGAGAAATATTCTCGGGCTAAGCTCACGATCTGAAATCCTTAAAAAAAACGAATTCTGGGCGGTGGATGATGTTTCTTTTGAAATTAAAAAAGGTGAAACACTAGGAATAATTGGTCCGAATGGTTCCGGAAAAACCACCCTTCTAAAGATGCTGAATGGTATCTTTTGGCCTGACAGGGGAAAGATTATGATCAAAGGCAGAGTGGGCGCCCTTATTGAAGTAGGAGCAGGTTTTCATCCTTTACTGACAGGCCGGGAAAATATCTATATCAATGCAGCCATATTAGGGATGACAAAACGGGAGGTAAATAAAAGGCTCGACGAAATAGTTGAATTTGCCGATATAACTGATTTCATAAATGTACCGGTCAAACATTATTCCAGCGGTATGTTTGTCCGGCTGGGATTTGCCGTTGCGGTTCATTGTAATCCAGATATTTTGCTTGTGGATGAAGTCCTGGCCGTCGGTGATCTTAATTTCCAAAATAAATGTATGAAAAAAATGGGAGAGATAAGCGATAAGGGGACCACCATAATATTCGTCTCTCACAATATTCCTGCCGTTCAAAGAATATGTCAAAAATGTCTGTTTTTAAAAAAAGGCAAACTAATTATCAACTCATTTACCAATAAGGTAGTAAGTGAATACTATAAATGGGTTTCAACCACGACTGATAAGCCCGGCAAAGAGATGGTTCAAAAATGCGGGAAACAGAATGAGCTCTCGTATTTTGTTATTTGTAATGCCGATGGTAAACCCCAAAAAACGTTTGAGACGGGTGAAAAAATACTTATAAAATTCGGCTTTTTGCTGGAAGATCGGATATATAATCCGATATTGCACATTTCCCTGATCGGAGACACATACCATGGATACAATACAAGGGATGACAATATAGAAATAGATGTATTGGATAGCTTGACGGAGATATTATTAGAAGTTGATTTTTTAGGTCTATCAAGCGGAGTTTATCAAATATGCATAGGTCTGTGGGATAATAACTACATATATCCCTATTACTGGAACTGGGATGTAGAAAAAATTGAATTGTCTTCTTCCAAACCACCCATGGGACGCTTTATTTTCAAACATTCCTGGAAAATCCAAAATAAAAAGACCAAAATATATAAATGAAATGTCTGAGCTAGATCCAGAAAGGCAACTCAAAATCATGTTTTTAGGAAAATGAATATTTTAAGGGGAATCCATTTCGGAAGTTACTGGATGGGAGCAAACGATATCGTCTATCTGATGTCCCTTGACTTAAAGGAGTTATGTGATTTAGTAATCGTAGATACCGGAATTTATTCCGGAAATAATGAAAATTGGTATACTGAAGATTTTTCCCATAGCTCTGAAATACCCATCAGATGGCTTAATGAAGAGAAGGTTTTGATGTTAGTGGAAAAAGAACAGCCTGACTTTATAATGGTTAATTCAGGAGGGATGTCATTAACCTTAAAATGTATTGATTTTTTAAAGAGCAGAAATATAGTTACCATTGGTATTTCCCTTTCAGATCCGGATGTCTTTATTGGAAACGGAAGGATATATTCTGAATACTATGACTTGTTTTATACTAATTCGCTTTATGCTTTACAAAATCTATATTCAAAAAAAAACAATATCGGGCTTCTGCCTTTTGCAGCTTGCACAAAGGTGCATCATCCCTTAGAAGATATTGAAAAGCTATATGAAGTTGTAATTATCGGACATGCGCGGCCTGAAAGGATAAAAACAGTAAAACGATTAAAAAAACATTTTAATATCGGTTTATTTGGTAATGACTGGGGAGATAAGAATAAAAGCGTGTATGCCGATGATCATGTTAGAGCATTGAATTCAGGAAAAATATATCTCTCATTTTCAAAAACATTGGCAGGCCATACCAATGTAAAGGTTGGAATATTCGAGGCCATTGCCTGTAAAAATTGCGTTGTCACCCAATTTTTCGATGAAATGGAGCATTACTTCAAATACGGCATTGATATCCTCGGATACGTTAATGAGAACATGTTGATTGATTTGATTGATAGTTATCTGAAAAACGAAAGAATAAGAAATTGGATAGCCAATAATGCATATACAAGACTTATTCATGAACATACATGGACAAAAAGATTTGAGAGTGTCCTAAACGATATCTATAATTATAAAAAGATACAGAGGACTGGATGCTTAACCTGATGAAATTATAATTTAATTTATGACTGCTGGAAACAAAATGAAATTGGGGGTAATTGGATGGTATGGCCATTCTAATTTTGGCGACGAAAGGATGTTATATTGCATTAAGAATGTCTTTCCCGAACATGATTTTTTAGCTGCAAATAACTGGAATGATGCCAGAGATAAGCTAAACGAACTAAATAAATGCGATTATATCCTGATAGGAGGAGGCGGATTAATATTAAGAAACATTTTTAATCAGGTGGACTTTTTTCAATCCTTAAAAAGGCCTTTTGCCCTTATCGGGGTCAGCATAGAAGCAAATCACAATAATATGAATTCATTTTTTCAAATAATCAAGGAAAAAGCAGAATTTATTTTGGTGAGAGACAAACAAAGTAAAAAATATTTAGGCAATCATTACAAGGTAATTGTCGGGCCTGATTTGACATTTTTATGTCCCTTCAATATCGTTGATGTAAAAAAAGACGATATCTGTGGATTAAACTTGAGGTATTGGTTTTACTGGAAGGCCCAGCTTCATGGAAGTTATCACAATTTAATGATAAAAATGAACAATATTTATTCAGTTTTAAAAAATATCTATCCACTAAAGAAATGGGAACCGGATAAAGCAGTAGAAATTATTAAGAGGAACTTTAAATATATATTACCGATTACGTTTTATTCAGAAAAAAATGCCATAAATGATTATGTTATCTTATCAGGATATTTTAAAAATGTCGCTCCATTTTTTGATACCAGTCTATATGATAAAATAAGATATTTAGTGGGAATGAGATATCACTCTATTGTCTTTGCTGTTCAGTGTGGCATTCCTTTCATTTCATTATCTTATCAGCCTAAGAGTATGAAATTTTGTTCTGACATTGATTTAAAAATGCTTTCTGTGGATATTTTCAATCTAAATGAATTAGACGATAAAATAAATTATATTAAAGAGAACTATCAACATATTCGAAATCATATCATATCATATAGGGAAAAGGCCGTTAAAGAGATAAAATATATTTTTAGTTCAATATCCGCCTTAATTAAATAGGCTTTTTTAAGATCAATCATTGGTGACAGTTTAGTAAAAGCTATTAACAATGAATAAAACTTTGCCAAAAGTCAGTATTATTTTACCTACTTACAATGGAGCTGATTATATCCATGAGTCTATAGGTAGCTGTCTCAATCAAACATATAAAAACCTGGAGCTGATCATCGTTGATGATGGTTCTACAGACGGTACAGATAAAATTGTGAATGATTATAAAGATAATCGTATTAATGTTATTAAAAACAAAAATAACAAAGGATTACCAAATGCATTAAACATTGGTTTTTCTCAAGCCAGTGGCGATTTTTTAACATGGACCTCTGATGATAATATGTATGACAAAGAAGCTATAGAAAAAATGCTTCATTTTTTGATAGAAAAAAAATGTTCCTTTGTTTACTGTAATTATTATAAATTTACAGATCCTGAAAGTAGATCTATAGTTAATTTGCCGGAAAAGGTTTGTCTTGAAACAGGAAATATGATAGGACCATGTTTTATGTATTCCAGAAAAGTAATGGAATCTATCGGGGAATATGATCCTGTTACTGAGTTAGCTGAAGATTACGATTTTTGGATTCGGGTAGCCAAAGTCTTCTCTATGGAGCATATTAGCGAACCTTTATATTTTTTTAGGGTCCATGGTGAATCACTCTCTAAATCAAAATATTATGAAGTACTGACTGTTGGTTTCCTGGTAATGCTCAAAAATAATATTTCCAGCATTGATCATGTGACGGACTTGTTTCTGGATCTTATTCGGCAAAAAAAAGAGGGCTTGATTAGACCTTTTATTCTGATCAAAATATTATACACAAGTAAGATCAAAAGAATACTGAGAGAATATGAATCAGGCATACTAAATTTTAATATGGCTAAATTGGATCTTTATAATATTGTTTTCTCAAAAATCCCTCACACTCGTTACTGAAGTATCAGTAGTGAATAAAATGAAAATCGGTCTTTCCCTCTATCGACAATCAACAGGATGGCTCCTGAGTATGTGGATAGAGGGATTGACCGATTGATCATTACTCAAATGTTATGGAGCACCCTGAACCGTTAGTACGCATTGGGTTATGACATTTCTCAATAATATCCAATATCCCGTGCCGGGTATCAGAAACTCGTAATCATAAACCCTCTGATATCCCACCCCGGGGAGATATTTATAGATAACGATAATATCGCAGCTATCCGTAGTAGCCTTAGCATCAAATGTGCAGCCACCTATCATCTCCCATCCGGAAGTATTTACCGTAGAGGTGTGTTGAAAAATGGCTTTACCTGTGACTGTATAGGTTTTTTCCTCATAAAAAAGTATCCAGTATCCCTTTCCGGCCTCCAGCTTATTTACCCGTACATATCCGGAAGCCTTATCATACCCGTAAGCCACAACTGCGTCAGGGAAAAGATCTGAGACCAAAGCGCTCCTTGGTTTTACCGGAAGCGAGATCATGCTCCAGCCAACAGGCATGTGCATTTCAACGGAGATTTCCCTGGACCAGATAAATATGTAATTGGCAAACCATATTCCTTGGGAAGCTACATACAAAAATTCGCTTTCTTTTGTCTGATATTGATTGATATTGTGCATATCCCAGACAAGCAATGTTCGATTACCGGCGTCATCTTCATGCCACAAACTTAGTCGAGGCATATTCGGGTCCGGATCCGGAGGACATAAATTAGCAGGATTCCAAGATATTACAGGATAAAAACCCTCCTTTTCCGGATCGGCCTCATCACCTATCTGAAGGATCATCATCCATTCCTCATATTTGGATGCACCCGCTTCTCTATAATCCTCCAGCAATGAACCGTCTAAAGCTGAATAAACGGTATATTCAGGAGGTGGCCCGGGAGAGGGAAATGTCAACGCCTCGGTGTCAAAACCAATAAAAACCCTGCTGACATTCGCTGCAGTTGGATTAGGTTGCCCTGTGCTTGTAATCGGGGCTTTAAATATACATGGCGGCGATTCAATTATTGTCCAATATCCCTGAACCGTTGCCCTCTGAGAAAAATCGGCAGGATTGTTGAAGCACTCAAAATCAGTGCAATCAAACATCAAGCCCACATGTAACCACTCACAATATTTCAAGGGACGTTCAGGCTGAACCCATTTTACTTCAGTACCACCCGGAATTGGACGGACAACTAAAGGATTAACAGAATTTGCGCCCCAGGGCTCGTTTGTTCCCTTTACATAGCCTATCGCCCATAACACATCCTTGCATTTGAAATACAGATTATGGAAATCCAGCTCAAAGTTAGTAACCTCATAGTTAGTATTATTATGGATGTCAAAATTGACTAAAATCCTAATGATCTTTGGGATGGATGCTTGAGGATCCAAAATAGCCTCGTTGATGAAGTGGCCAACAACGTTCCCTGATTCCAGCATAACCTCATAGGCAACAAAGACTGCTCCTGCATTGTCGGTTTCAGCTCGAGGGATTGTAAGCAACAGGTCTTGATCTTCCGTAACCATGATCGGTTCCTTATCAGTTTCGGGTTGTCTCCAGTCAAGATCAAGTGCCGGCCTAGAGGTATCAGAATCCCAAACGAGATCTTCCAAAGGAATGAAATTCCCACGCCCAGGCATAACAGCAAATTGTCTTTGAACAAATATGTTTCCTTCTCCTGGTGGCTGACCGGGCAGAATCGGATTGAGCCATGTCGGAGAAATCCGTATGCGGTCGATTATGTTTCCGTTTTCATCGATTCCCCAGAACTGCCAGGGAAGTGGCACCTGGGCAACCTTCTTTTGGCATTCCCGAATAATAGTCCAGTATCCCTGAACCGTTGCCTTTAAAACCGGGTCATCAGGATTATTGAAACAGTCAAAATTTACACATTTGATTACTAAGCCGATATGCAACCACTCGCAATATTTTAAAGGCCTGTTATGCTGAATCCATTTCACTTCGGTGCCGCCCGGTATAGGCCTGACTATAAGAGGACTGCCCGGATTGGCCCCCCATGGCTCTCCGGTTCCGACTACAAAACCCGTTGCATATTCAACATCATTATAACCAAAATTCATACCCAGGAAATCAAGCTCAAAATTTGTAGGGTTGTAATCCGTCTTATTATGTATGTCGAAATTTACCAATATCTTAACTATCTTAGGAGGAAATACATTGGCTTCTACAATAGCCTGGTTTAAAAAATGCGCGACAACCTCATTGTCTATCAGGACCTCATAGGCAACGAGCACGCCTATTTGATCAAAGTCCTGAGAAGCTATTATCTCTTCAGTTGGGATTGTAAGCACTAAATCTTCACCGATTTTGACTTCCACAGGCGCATTATCAGGCATTCTCCATGTTCTCTGATCTCCCGGCATTGGTTGGACAACTGGGGGATTATCGCCATCAAAATTCCAGACAAGTCCATCCAAAGGAAGAGGGGTTGGAGTGATTGTAAATTGTCTACGCACGAATACAGGGCCTTCTCCAACAGGTGGCACAGTCAGCCATGTCGGTGATATTCGTATCCTGTCTATGATGTTGCCAGATTCATCAATACCCCAGAACTGCCAGGGAATCGGCACCTGAGCTACCTTTTGCTGGCAATAATACGATGCGTCAGTACAGTATGGAAAACCATATTGTTGAGAAAAGGCAGGAAGACATATTATGAACGAAAGAAAAAAGATCATTGCCAATGATAAATATAATCGCTTTTTCATCTTACTTCCCCTTTTTTTTATTATTTTGCTGATTAATAATTCTTAAAGCACTTTAATATATATTTATTTTTCGAGAGATCAGCAAATTGTTCCTTTTAAATTACTTATGCTCCGACTTTTGAACTCATAAAATCATAATGCCTCCCCTCTTCTGAAAATAATTATAATTTAACGTCATTAAAACCATTGCCGGATCTGAGCCGAGTTTGGTAAGAATCCTTTTTAAGATATAAATGCAGTGAAACGCCTCCGACATTTTCTGTTAACATTTTTGAAGAGCATGAAGAAAATAAATCGATTGATTTTAAAACTTTATTTTTCAGATTAGAGTCAACAAGCGATTCTTTTAAGGCGGTCAGCGACTTTTTCCCAATGGCGTCTCAACCAATCGATATTTAATCTCTTATTAATTAATAAAAATTAAAAATAATAACTAATTATAGTCTAATTAAAAATTTACATATTGTCAATGTTTGTCAAGATACATGTTTATCAAGATACATGAAATAATTATTGTGAAAAGGCTCAAAAGATAACACATGTTACCCAACCATATAATCAAGCTATTATTGTTTTATTATCAGCAAGTTATAGACCTTATTCTTGGGTTTGATAAGCTTTAACTGTATAATTTAATTATAAATATTTACATGTTTTTATTTTATTTGAAGGTAGCAGGAGCAGGAGATGAAGAACTTTGGATTTATAACTTTTATTGCAATTTCTATCTTTCTTATAATTTTTACCACCTATAGCCCTGTAAGAGGAGAAAAAGAGAAGGAAAAATACTATATAGATTATAATGAACCAGATCAGGGGGTATATGGTAGTGGAAATTCTTTAAAGGCACTTCTGGATACAATCGACCTGCCTCAAGAATCAGTTATTATCTTTTCGCATCACCCGGCAAATGGAGAAAAAACAATTTATACCTTTAGTACGAATATAACTGTTCCTCCTAATATAATTTTGGAATTTCAAAAAGACGCCTTAATAAATATCGATGCAAATGTGACCATTAATATCAATTCACCTGAGAACATATATGCCCTTCCAAAACAGGATATCGTGACAGGTAAAGGCAAAATTTTTTTTATTAAAGCAGGAATCATCCATCCGGGATGGTGGGGAACACCTTTGGATGGTGATACAGACAGTTCGTCTTATTGGACTTTAATCATCGACGCCATACAGCCCGAAAGTACCATAGAATTATTGCCGAATGCCGGCTATTATATAAATACATCAGGAGGAGTAACATTTTCAAAAAAGGTTTATATTAATGGTCATGGGGCCAGATTTATTTGCGGTCCTTCGGTTGAAAATAATCCTGCCATTACTTTTATTGCTCCGGAAAACATTATTGAAGATTTCGAGGTTGATTGTTCATCAAACCATTTTGATATCACGGGTGATAATAATTTTCAGGATTCTGATGATAATTTTGCCAATAATCTTCGCAGTGCGGTTGAAATCAGGGGGAATAATACAATATGCCGTTATCTGGATATTAAAACTGCCGTTGTCGGTATTTGTTATAAAGGTGTAACGGGAGGTGTAATCCATAATTGTTATATTACAAATTTCAAAATCAAATCCAATACTTCCACTGCAAATAATTATCATGCAGGCATCAGGATCGATGATTCCAGAGATATTACAATATATGAAAATTATATTGATGGATATGGTCAGAACATCATTATCGGCGGCTCACACAGAATAGAAAAAATTAAAATCCATTCAAACAGATTAATGAATGCCAGCAATAATGGTATTTACATCAGCTCAGGCATTGAAATGGAAATATGGAACAATGATGTAATGTCTTTTGATTGCTCAGGGATAAAGGTGAGAAACAGCTATCATAATATACATCATAACAGGATTTATTGTGATGTTACGACAGGATCCATATCCGGTATAAATATTACCGGGAATGGTTATGATGATGGTGATGGTTTTAACGGCAGAGACACAATTGTAAATGCCAACATCATTACCGGCAGCGCAAGTGCCGGGATTATGAGCGGGATTCATGATAACCTGAATCTTAAAAATCCTCATATTATCAATAATGTAATTAACTTTGATCCGGCGTCTGTCAAACCGGCTTATGGAATATTTTTAAAAGGTTTATCCAACGGCTCTATTATATCAGGGAATATGGCAGTTGGAGGGCATTCTTTCGGTCTTTTAATGAACGGGGGCTCCGGTCATTTTCACGACAATTCATTCATTACTGACAATTGTTTTATTGGTGGGACAAATGATGCCTTTGCGCTTGTAAATCTCAGAAATTCATTTATTATTAATAACCAGGGAAAGAAGTGCGGATACAATAGAAGCGGATTAATGCTTTACAATTCCGTTTTCAATAAATGTTCTAACAATGATTTCGGAGACGACCAGGAACAACCAACTCAAAAATATGGAATAGAAGAACAGGGATCATCAGATTATAATGAATATCTCAACAATTGTGTTACAGGAGTACAAAAAGCCGGATACTTCGGACTCGGTGTTCATTCCATAATAATAGACATGAATGATCATTATACGATACCTCATGTTGATAAAGTCTATTGCAATCCTTTTCCTGGTCAGGGAATACTGCCGAATTCTATCAGGGTTCCTGTAGATTCTTCCATTCTTATAAGGCTCAAAGATGATAAAGGTATTGATGAAAACAGCATAATTATGACTGTGAACGGATTGAAGGTTGATCCCCTCTTTAAGCAGATTTATCAACACAACAGAGATTATTGGATTATCCACCATCCGGCAAGGGATTTTGATTTTGAACAAATAGTGAATGTAACGATAAAAGCCTCCAACGTTTTTGAATCTATTATGAATACTTATGAATATAGTTTCAGGGTTGAATCACAGGCAGAATATATATTTGAGCTGGAAAATACCCCTTCTTTTATATTGGATGAATCGGATCAGATTAAACATAAAATTATTGCAGATTCCGGATCAGAAATAGAGGGGGCAAAAATTATCTATGATCCATGCGAACCGTTAAAACCACGCTTTGGCTCTTTCATTGAACTGCCAGACATGTATGAAGTTAATGCCGTTGCCGTGGGGCGCCCGCTTTCTCTGGAGCCTCGAACGGTTTTTAACAATCCTGTAACTATCTTTGTTCCATGTCCTGGAATAAGTGATTTGTCAAATGTGAAGATATATTTTTACAATCCTGTCATTGGCTGGGTGCCTGCTTCACAGGTTGACGGATTGATGCTAAATGATACGATATTAAATAATCCTGAGACAAATCCACCCACCATCGCTATACGGATTAATTATTCCGGCGTTTTTCAGGCAGGGATTCCATTGAATTCAAAAGAGCTTTCAAAAATCCAAAATTACGATTCCATTGATGGTAATGAAAGTGAAATCGCTTCAAATAAGAGGGCAGGCGGCTGTTTTTTTAAAATATTTGATCGATAATCATTATTCGAATAAAATAAGTTACAAGCCTATCAAGCCTTAACTTGATTACATTGAGCTTTGATATACTAAAATATTTAATGTCCGAATATGAAAAAGTCTATTTACGCTTTTAAAATAGTATTTTTAACTAAAAATTCACGAAAAGATTATATAAAGTGTTTACACAAAAAGCGTATTTCAGGCGAGATATAATTATACATATAAACATTTAAGAATAGTCCGGGGGCTCCTATGAGGATATTGTGGTTTGTTAATACACCTTTTCCCGAAATTGTTTCAAAATTAAACCTGAAGGGCGATTACATGGGCACATGGATGTCGTCTCTGAAGAAGGCTTTAATAAAGACACCCGGTTTTCAATCTGATTCTGAGGATCGATTAGGGATAGTTTGCGCCTTGCCGAATATTTCTGATCCACAAATTTTTCATATGGACAAGGTTAGTTATTTCTGCATCCCTAAATCAAGAATGAGTCAATACACCCAAGAGTATAAAAGAGAGATATCTCACTGTATTCATGTTGTAAAAGTTTTTGATCCGGATATTGTTCATGTGCATGGAACGGAAGAATTTTACGGACTCATCTCTGAAAGGACAGAAAAACCCGTGGTGATTTCCATCCAGGGGATATTATCCGCTATAGTGAGGGTTTATTTTGAAAATATGAGATATACCGAAATTTTTCAGGCACCCCGGATGATAAGACATTATCTTATCATGTGCAGGAAGGCCAGGACTGAACAAAGGATATTCCGGACGAATCATTATTTTATAGGAAGGACCCAATGGGACAAGGCTCAAATGATAAGTCTGGTCAATAGCAAGTGTACTTATTATCAATGTGATGAGGTCATGGATGAGGAATTTTATAAAGAAAGCTGGACTATCGACAAATCCGAGTCATTCACGATCGCTTGTACTTCTTCATCTTACGCATACAAAGGCATTCATTCCATATTGGAAGCAATGACATATTTAATAAACAGGCTTCCCGATGCCCGACTGCATATTTATGGATCTTTTCCTCCATTTGCCTATGGGGCCTTTCTGCGAAAAAAAATAGAAAAACTTGGATTAACTAATCATGTTCGTTTCTGCGGTTTCAAAAACTCAAAGTATTTAGCTATGGAATTAAAAAAAGCCAGGGCCTTTGTCATGGCTTCTTATATGGAAAATAGCTCTAATAGCCTGCAGGAAGCAATGCTTCTGGGAGTCCCTTCAGTAGTTTCTTATACCGGGGGCATTCCTTCTATCGCCGAACATGGAAAAAACTGTCTTATGTTCCCCAGAGGTGACGCGGCAGTCATGGCCGATTGCCTGTACAGGATCATCACCGATGACAATTTGTCCAGGAAGATCTCCGAGGCGAGCAAGACAAAGGCAGTTAAAAGAAACAACCCTGAAAAGATCTCAAAAGAATTGTTAGAGATATATAAAGATGTAATCATCCAAAAGGGGAAGCTGAATTGATCGCCCTGGGGATTCATTGCGGACATGATTCCAGCGCCGCTATTATAAAGGATGGCGAAATTTTGGCAGATGCGGCCGAAGAGAGATTTACAAGACTAAAGCATTGTAATCATGTCCCGGTTAAGGCTATGAGCTATTGTCTCTCTGCGGCCGGATTGTCAAATATAAATGAGGTCGATTTCGTTGCCTTATCCTGGAAAAGGCCACCCAAAGATCTTAGTGTAGTCCTGGGTATCGATAAAAATTCAAACCTTCGCAGCAAGGTAAAGGAATTTTTGGGATTTGGAATCTCTTCGGATCATCTTCAAGTCCCTGTATATTTTCCTGACTTCCGACTAGTGGATGAAAAAAAACTCATTACCGTGGAGCATCATCTAGCCCATGCAGCCAGCGCATATTTTACACGAAAAACAAATGACAGATGTCTGATCTTTACCGTAGACGGGGCAGGTGACGGAGTTTCAACAGCGGTTTGGCTCGGAGAAAAGAATAGTATTGTTCCTCTTGAAAAACTCTACCGGGAGGCCTCCATAGGCTGGGCCTATAGTATAGTGACTGAGGCCCTACACTGGTGGCATGGTGACGGAGAAGGTAAAACCATGGGATTGGCGCCATATGGAGATCGAACTGGATGTTCAGGAGTGCTGGATAAATATTTCCCAAAATTTACAGGCCGTACCCTGTCAAAACCCACAAATCTAGGTCAAGCTTATTACTGGATTGAAAATAGCTCCACACAGTTTCACTTTGATGAGGCCTATGAGGTGGAAAGATTGATAAGTAAGTATGGAAGAGAAAATATAGCCGCCGAGGCACAGTATAAATTAGAAGAATGCCTGAAGGAATATATTTTTAGCTGGGCCGGCAAGGAAAAATGTGAGAAATTGGCCTTTTCGGGAGGGGTATTCCTGAATGTAAAGTTGAACCAAAGGATATGGAATGAGAGAAGTGAGCTAATGAAAGAACAGCATATCTTTCCCAATTGCGGTGATTCAGGATTAGCAATAGGAGCCGCTCTTTATGTTTATTATCAACATAGGGAATTTCACGGACATCCTTTGAATCATCTTTATCTGGGACCGTCTTTTCCCAATGAAGAGATTGAAAGGATAATTCAGGAAAGAGGATTGAGCTGCCGATATATGAAAAGACCCGAAATAGCAGCAGCTTCATTACTTGCAGGGAACAAGATAATCGGATGGTTTCAGGGAAGGATGGAAAGCGGACCCAGGGCATTGGGAAACCGGTCTATTCTTATGAGCCCTCTAAATGCAAATAATAAGGATATTATCAATCAGCGGGTTAAATTCAGGGAAAGGTTCCGACCCTTTTGCCCATCCCTTCTGTGGGAGAAGGCCAAGGATTATCTTCTGGATTGGAGGGATGAATATTTTATGATCACCTCTTTTGATATCACCCCTGAAAAAAGGGAAAAGGTCCCCGCCGTGGTTCATGTGGACGGCACAGTCCGGCCTCAATTGGTTCGCAGGGAAACAAATCCTTTATACTGGTCCCTTATAAATAAATTCGGCGAGCTTACGGGTGAATATATAATTCTGAACACATCTTTTAATATTAAAGGGGAGCCGATCATCCATCATCCGAGGGAGGCGATCCGTTGTTTTTTTGATACCGGACTGGATGCGCTCTTTTTGGGAAATTTTTTAATAGAAAAGTAAATGATTTTTTAGGGGGGGGAATGAGGAAACCAAAAGTTCTATTCCTGACAGAAGGTAAGGATATCCCCTCCACCCGTTTTTCTGTTTCCTCGTTTTTACCTTATCTTGAACGACATGGAATTTCCTGTTCCGTATCTCACCGCAAGCCTCAAAAATACTCCTCAGTTAAACTCCCCTGTATAAATTATAAAATCATCCGAATACTGTGCTATTGCCTGCTTATCTATCCTTTTTCCATTATTTTGCGTTTTTTTGATTTGTGGAAAACGAGATTTTATGATATTACCTTTGTTCAACGTGACCTTGATGAAAATCACACAAGCGCATGGCTGGAAAGATTATTTAGAAAATATTCCAGATGTCTCATTTTCTATTTTGATGATGCTATCTGGCTTTCCAAAAACTATTTCGGCAGATCATTGGAGCAGAAAATACAGGAAATAATTCGTATGTCCGATTGGATATTTGTCTCACATAAATACCTTGCAGATTACGCGCGGAGATTTAATTCATCGGTTCTAACATTTCCCATGTCCATTGATACCTGCATATATTCCATGAAACAAGATCCAATATATATGCCTTCTGAAGAAATCCTCAAAGACCGGAAAAATATCAGTACGAACGGATCATTCGCGAAACCGTATAGAAACCTGAAAAAGGTGATTTTAGGCTGGTCAGGAGGGCCCTGGAATTATCCTGAACTTCTGGAGCTTTTGAATATTTTCAGGGAAATAAAAGAAAAAACCGGAGCTGAAATCCTTATTCAATCAGGAACGCCGCCTCCTGTAGAGATACAACAAATTGGAGTCACTTATGTGCCATGGCAAAGAGATACAGAAATAGAGGTAATACAGAGAATGGATATAGCAATCTGCCCTTTAAGGGACTCCCCATGGACAAGGGGGAAATTCAGCATAAAACTTCTTCAATATATGGCTTGCGGAATACCGGTTATTTGCTCTGACGTGGGAGTCAATAGAGAGATCATTATCGATGGTCTTGTTGGTTTTGTAGTAAAAGAAGAGGAAGAATGGAGGACAAAGATTCTGACATTGGTTCATGACAGGGAAAAACGAAAACAAATGGGTAAAGCAGCACGACAAAGGGCTGAAAATTGTTATTCAATTAAGAAGGGCAGCATCTGGCTGGCCGATTTTTTTCTTTCACAAACAAAGGATTATCGTAACAATTTAGTTGTTTAAATTTAATAATTTGCCGAATGAAATGAATGATGGATCTTTATATAAAAAATGGTGACAGCATATTTAAGAATAAGGATAGGCCTTGGAAAGAATGGTCTATTTTGCTTATCTGTCTGTTTATTGCTTTCAGCCTGAGGCTCGGAGAGTTGAGACGTGTCATGGACAGTCCGCTTGATCCGGATGTAAGCAGTTTTATTACTCTGGCAAATAAAATGAAACCTTTTTCGGAAACGGGTTTTTACTCCGCCCGGTTTGAATTACGTGAACCCCTTTATCTCTTGGTAGCCAAGTTTTTTTTCCTGCTTCCGGGATCGGATGATTTAAATATTAGATTTGTTTCATTTCTTTTTTCTCTTTTAGTGATATTTTTAACCTATCTTCTTGTGCGCAACTGGCTGGGAAAGGGTGTAGGCCTTGTAGCAGCATCTTTTTTGACCTTTCATACATATTGTATCGAAGCGAGCGCAAGAGGTCTCAGATGTGAATTCCTTACTTTCCTCTTTCTGCTTTTTATTTATCTGACATTAATAAATGAAAAAATGGTTCCTTTGCAAAGAATTATGGGAGCAGGAATAATGTCCGGCCTTCTTTTTCTTACAAGGACAGAGTTTCTTTTTCCTACAGTCCTTTTTTTCATTTTGCTTCCATTAATAGAAAGAAAAAAATGGAATTTTTTAAGTGCCCTTCTGGCAATAATTATCAGTATTGCAATATTTCTTCCTCATCTTATTGGGATGTACCGGGTCCATGGAGATATATTTTATACCAGCAATTTAGGTGCCCGTTTTTATACCAATCTTGAATTTGCAGGGCAGCCGGGATTCCCGTCAAAGGAAGAGATTGAGCAAAAGGGAATGTTTACCGGACCAAAAGTAACGCCTTTTGACTATTTTTTTCGTTTTCATACCTTGCCTGAACTTTTTTGGGGAACCGCATGGGGGATGGCCAAGGTTTATATCTATCTGGCAATCCGCTATATCCCGACAAAGACATGGAATATGGTAAAGGAGCAAACCCGGACAACCCTGGCACGAATAAGGTTTATCCTGTTCAAGCATCCTTTCCGGTTACTTTTATCGATTCTGATAGGGATAGGCTTATTGGGAGGCCTTCTTGGCCTTTGGACAACTACTCACCGGTCTCTCTATTTTATCCTTGTCATTTTCCAGATTCAAACTGCTTTTCTTTTTTCCATTGGACTGGAGACACAGGTGGTTACTCATACATGGCCGGTAGCGCTATGGTTGGCGGCCTATTTTTTTACGACTTGCTCAGGCCTTTTATTCAACAGATCTTACCCGGGACTTCCCGGAATCAAATTTATGTCCATGCGAAAAGAGGTCAGATGATGTGCGGCATCTGCGGAGGAGTTTTATCTGACAATAAAAGATCTATGAATCAATCACTGTTAAAGGATATGATGGACCAGCTCATCCATCGGGGGCCCGACGCAGAGGGGACCTATCTTGAAGGACAGGTTGGCCTCGGACACCGCAGGTTGAGCATTATCGACCTGAGTCCTCTGGGAAGACAGCCTATGTCCAATGAGGACGGTTCGCTTTATCTTGTTATAAACGGAGAGATCTATAATCACAAGACACTTCGAAAAGAACTCGAAGCAAGGGGGCACAATTTCAGATCAAAAAGTGACAGCGAGGTTGTCCTGCATCTTTATGAAGAGATGGGGGAAGATCTGCTTTCACAGCTTTTCGGAATGTACAGTTTTGCTTTGTGGGATGCTAGGGAAAAAAGGCTTTTTCTCGCCCGGGACAGGATCGGGCAAAAACCCCTTTTTTATGCAATAACGAATACGGGCATATTCTTTGGGTCCGAGATTAAAGCACTTTTAAAATGCCCTGATGTTAGCCGGGAAATCAATTTAGAGGCTTTGCACCATTATCTTACCTTCGAGTACGTGCCTCATCCTTTGACTATCTTTAAAGGCATCAAAAAACTGCCTCCGGCTCATTACCTTATCTGGAAAAATGGAAATCTTCAAATTAAACGTTACTGGGACCTACAATATAAGAATAAACACAGTAATATGTCTTTCCAGAGTTTAAAGTCAGAATTTATGGATTGTTTCGAAGACGCAGTGCGCATAAGGATGATGAGTGATGTGCCCCTCGGGGCATTCCTCAGCGGGGGGATCGATTCCAGTGCCACGGTAGCCATGATGAGCAGACTTTCGAATACTCCAGTCAAGACCTTTTCCATAGGATTTGATGACCATGCATATAACGAGTTGTCTTATGCAAGAAGGGTTGCCCGGATCTTCAAAACAGAACACCATGAATTCATCGTGAAACCCAATGCCACCGAGATTCTCCCTAAGCTCATATGGCATTATGATGAACCTTATGCTGACTCCTCCGCCATTCCAACCTATTACCTGGCAAAAATGACCCGCAGTGAGGTAACGGTTGCACTCAGCGGTGACGGAGGGGATGAGTCTTTTGCCGGCTATGAGCGCTATTTAGCGGACTATCTTGCCGGAATATATACAAGGCTGCCAGGATGGACAGGGCCTTATTTTATAAAAATGCTTATCAACATCCTCCCATGTGATTATAGATATAAAGGATTTATAAGAAGGCTAAAGCGCTTTGTGAACGCCCTGGATGATAAACCGGAAAGGCGTTACTGCAGATGGATCTGTTTTTTTGACAATGAAGCCAAGGGAAAAATCTATACCTATGATTTCGCCTCAAAATTAAGGGATTCGGATTCATATTCATATATCGAGGCATGGTATGAAAAGGCCAAGGCAGATACCTTCCTGGATCGCACCTTATATGTGGATGTCCATACATATTTGCCGGATGACCTCATGGTAAAGGTTGATATCGCCACCATGGCCCATTCACTTGAAGCCCGGTCACCTTTTCTGGATCACAGGCTTATGGAATTTGCCGCATCTCTTCCTCATAATTTCAAACTAAGGTGCTGGCAAACAAAGTACTTTCTCAAAAAGGCCTTTGAAGGGTTTCTGCCTAAAGAGATCCTTAACAGATCAAAGATGGGATTTGGTGTTCCGCTCGATATATGGTTCAGGACCGACTTGAAGGATATGGCCTATGATGTACTGTTAAGCCGCAGATCTATTGACCGGGGTTATTTCAAGCCGCAAGAGATAAAGAATCTTCTTGATGTTCATTCTCAAAAAAAAGCCGACAATTCATATCGAATCTGGGCATTGCTCATTCTGGAGCTTTGGCATTTAAATTTTATTGACAAATGAGAGAGAAAATGATTTTTAAGAAAAAATCATATAATTTATTTAATTTTATAATATTTTAAAATGCCTCAGAAACCAAATCAAAATTTAAAGATCTTTTATTTATTGACGGATTCGGATTTCGGGGGAACTGAGGCATCTGTCAGGAGATTGGCTACCGGTATGAGGCAAAGAGGCTTTAAAATCGAGATTTGCAGCATTAAAAGGCCGGGATATATGGCAAAAGATATGATGAGCCAGGGATTCAAGGTTGCAAGCCTTGATCTGCCTTCCGGAATTACATGGAATTACCCGTTTCTTTTTTTAACCGGAATCATACGTTTAAAAAAACTCTTAAAGGAAGTGAAGCCTGACATCATTCACTCCTTCCTCTTTCAGTCGAATTTGATGACAGCCATGTCCAGGTCTTTCATAGATGGGGAAAAGGCACCAATTGGGTTTATTTCTTCAGTCAGATGTACAGAGGCCAATAAATCCTGCTGGAGGATCATCCTGGATCGGTGGGCATTAGGCAGGTCAGATCTAATTTTAACGGTTTCGGAGGCCGTAAGGAACAAATATCTGGAAAGAGAAAATATTCAGCGAAACAGAATAAGAGTTCTCTATCATGGTGTTGATCAAAGATTTATGGAAGAACAGAAAAAAGTATCCGAATTTCGCTCAAAATTGGGTGTAGGAAAAGAAGATGAAGTGATCGGCACAGTTGCCAGGTTACATAAAGACAAGGATATCGAGATTCTGATTAAGGCCTTTGCATTAGCACTAAAATCCAGGCCACAAATAAAGCTTCTGATTATAGGCGACGGACCTGAAAAGAAGAATTTAAAGGAAATGACAGTTACACTCGGGATAATGGATAGGATCATTTTTACCGGATTTCAATCCGATGTCCTTCCCTTAATTGGGTTACTGGACATATTTTGTCTTACCTCAAAAGAAGAAGGATTTCCGCAATCCCTTATAGAAGCCATGGCCCTTGAAAAACCGGTAGTAGTAAGCAGGGTAGGGGGAGTAATGGAACTGATTGAGGATGGTATAAGCGGCATATTAATCCCACCCGGAAATCCGGAAACCTTTAGAGATTCTATTCTTTATCTTTTACAGAACCCTCAAAAGGCCCAAAAAATGGGAAATGCAGCAAAAGAAAAGATCAAGCATGGCTTTCTCCTTGATCATACCTTGGATAAAATGGAGGCCATATATGGAGAAGTTCTTCAAAAAGTAAGAGAAATGCGCTAGTGCTTAAAGCGCCAAGTGCTCAAAGTTAAGGAATGCGCTTTCAGCGCTGTTTTTTGGATAAAATGACTAAGATTACAAGTGCCTTAAGTTAAGAAATACGTTCCTAAATGCTTGAACTATTGCTAAAACTAGTTATAAAATCATTATCGGATATATTTTTTATTTTATTTCTTTTGATCCTTTCACTGGGATCAGGGAAAAAGATATGGTCCCGCCTGTTCGATCCTCCGGCTACATTTATTGATTTTATTGAAGAAGGCATATTTTGTATATCCATAGGCTTGGGAATACTTGCCCTGATCATTTTAATTGTGGGGCTATCCGGAATCCTGCAATTTTGGAGTGTCCTGTCCATATTTATCTTACTTTTAATACTGGCATTCAGAGAAATAAAAGAGTATTTTTCAGGTATTTTTTGCTCCCAAAACGCGCTTTTTTATCCTTTATCTCACGATCGGCTCTTTCTTATTCTATCACCCTTTCTAATTATTGCCTTTATCTGGTTGTTTCTTGCATCCAGAATCCCCCCTGTTTTTTATGACGCCCTTGTATATCACTTGGGGATACCCAATCAGTATCTCATACATCACACAATTCACTTTATACCCCATTCTATTCATTCACATCATCCGTTTTTGATTCAAAATCTGTTTGCAGTATGTCTTCTTTTTGGAGGGCAGGGTACTGCGAAACTTCTTGTAATGATGTTTGCTATCTTCAATTCCCTATCTCTTTCAATCTTTGCAATCAGATTGTGCAAAAGGCCTGTTTCATGGTTAGCTGGAGGAATTTTTTTATTAACACCTACAGTCCTCTTAACAGGGGCCTTGGTAAACGTAGATCTCGGTTTTTCACTCTATACCATTCTTGCAATTTATGCCTTATGTATGTGGTCCATAAACAAGGATAATAGATGGCTTATCATATCAGCCTTAATGACAGGTTTTTCTTTAGGTACCAAATATACGGCGATTATTCTCTGTTTCGGTCTTTGTATGTTGTGCCTGGTTTTTATCATGATAAAAGAAAGATGGAATATAGGAAAAGCAGCGAAGGCCATTATTATCTTTGTCTTTATTGCATTATCCCTTGGGTCCGGATGGTACATCAAAAACCTTGTCTGGACTCATAACCCCTTCTACCCTAAATGGGCTTATATATGGGGAGATCCGAAAATACCCAAAGAAAATCTGGACGCCTTCAATTCATCAGCAAATGCCTACAATTCAAAAGATGCAACAAGAAACAGTATCCTTTCCTTGCCATTGGATATCATCTTTCATCCTGAATGGTTTGGGGTAGGTGGCTCACCCGGTCTATTATTTTTAATATTATTTCCTCTTGCTTTTATTCCTGACAAAAAAAATAAATCATTTTATTTATTGATATTATTTTGTATTTTATATTATTTTTTCTGGGCCTATACCTTTAGAATGACCCGCTTCTCCCTGCCGCTTCTGGCTATCCTTATATTATTGGCAACGGGTACTCTGGCCAGGGTGTTTAAAGCTAAATGGAAGTTATTCAGCTATATAATCATCGCAGTTATTATGTTGGGTTTTTCCTATAACCTCTACCAATCCATAGCGACATTTACCCGGATATACGATCCATGGAAATACCTGACAGGAAGAGAAACAGAAGATGCCTATCTTTCCCGTGCAATACCAAGCTATCCTATATTCAAATATATTGACAATAACCTCTCTTCAGATTCTAAGATCCTTTTTCTCGGTGAAACAATAAATTATTACTGTCACAGGGATGTTGTTTCCCCTACGGCTTTTGACATAAATCCCATCATGCCGGTTCTCAAAAATGCGAAAAACAAGGCGGATGTTTATGATTATTTGAAAAAGACGGGTATAACACACATTCTCATTAATTTCCCCGGAATAGAACGGCTCGATCGCTCCTATAAAACATTCGGATTTACAGATAATGATCGAAAAATACTGGGAGATATTTTTCAATCCTCAACAGTTCTTGCAAGACTAATTCTTTCAGGGGGGGGAGAGATTGTACTTATAATGCCATGAAACCACAATCGAACGGACCAAATATCATGATAGAGGCAACGGATAAGCCCTGGAACTCAGCTACAACTCTCTATATAGCAAGGAAACTGCAATCTATCACCAAGGGGAAATCCCTGTCCGTACTTGATCTGGGATGTGGCGACGGTACCGTACTCGAGTATCTTCTGGGATATGGTTACGATCTCTGCGGATATGATCTTCCGGAATGTGCCGCTGCTCTTAAAAAAAGGATTAGCAAATATTTTGGTGCTTCATTCCATAAACATTTTCGTATAACAGAGGATGAGCGATCAATCCCCTTTGAGGATAAATTATTTGATGTTATTTATGCGAATCAGGTATTTGAACATATAAGTTCTTTGGGCAGTATATTACAGGAATGCAACAGGGTTCTTAAGCCAAATGGCGTTCTGCTTGCCATTTTTCCTTTGGCGACCAGTCCCATAGAGACACATATAGGAATACCCTTTGCGCACTGGATACCCCAAGGGAATTTTCGTGTTCAATATCTCCGGTTTTTCTATGCTATGGGATTACGTTCCAGATCAAAAGGGATTTCATGTTTTGAAACAGCTATCAATCAGGATCTGTATCTAAAAGAAAAGACCTTTTACCGATTTTCGAATGAAATTCGGAAACTTTCAATGCCTTATTTCCAATCATTCAAATGCGAAACCGATCTCCTGGTTCGTGCCAAATTGGATCTAATGAAAATAGACAAAAATCCCATAAAACATTTGTCCGGATCCTTTATCCGTCTATTTGAAGGAAATTGTTTAAGTTTACTATCAACATATTTTATTGATGCAGCTTTTTGTATGTCATATCCCAAAAAACATCAGAAATGAGGAAAAACAATGTATTATAATTCAATCTTGAATGCTATAGGAAATACCCCTATAGTAAAGATACACCATATCACTCATCGCGACGTTTATGCAAAAGCCGAATTTTTGAATCCTGGTGGAAGTATAAAGGATCGTGTTGCAAAACATCTAATAGAGGAAGCCGAAAAGGCCGGTCTTTTGAAAAAGGGCTCCATAATCCTTGAACCAACTTCCGGCAACACTGGCATAGGCATGGCCTTTGTAGGTGTACAAAAAGGGTACCGGGTAATCATTGCCATGCCGGAAAATATGAGTGAGGAAAGAAAAAAGATCATAAAGGCCTTTGGAGGAGAACTGCGTCTTACCCCTGCAGTGAAAGGTATTCAGGGAAGTGTCGATTACGCTGAGGAATTGGCAAAGAATGACCCAAATATCTACATACCACAACAATTCGAAAATCCAAAAAATCCGGAGATCCATTATCTGACTACTGCCAGAGAGATATGGAAGCAGATGGACAAGGAAATTAGCGCTTTCGTCGCCGGGGTTGGAAGTGGGGGAACCCTCGGAGGGGTTGGAAAATTCCTTAAAGAAAGAGACCCGGGGATAAGAATTATAGCAGTTGAGCCGAAAAACAGCGCTGCCCTTCTTGGCAAGGAACCAGGCCTTCATCAGATACAAGGGATAGGAGACGGTTTTGTGCCAAAGGTCCTGGATATATCACTCATCGATGAGGTTATAACCGTGAGTGATGATGATGCCATTCAAACCACCAGAAAACTTGCAAAGGAAGAAGGTTTACTGGTTGGTACTTCATCAGGAGCGAATGTGTGGGCTGCAGTTGAAGTATCTCTTCATCGTCCGGGTGCTGTTGTGACTGTGCTGCCGGACCGGGCTGAACGTTATTTCAGCACAAGTCTGATTTAAGCCCGGTTCTTGTTGAGATCATAAAAAAGTCATTGTAGGAGTCTTTTACGACTTGAAAGCTGACAATTAAATCAAAAAAAAGGAAGGATCGCCATCCTTAGGTATCCTTCCTTTCAAAAAAATTTCTAAAAACAGAATCCCGCTCTATTCAGTCTCCTCTGCACCTATAACCTTAAATTCCACCATATCGGCATAAGATTCATCATCATGACAGTTAAGACAGGATACCTTATTGGCCTTGTGCGCTTCTATATGACAATCTTCGCAACTTATATCAGCATCTTCATGTAGTTCATAAATATTCTCAATCTCTCCTGCTATACGGGGATGTTCCGGATGGCAGGCGTCGCACTTTTGATATCTGATATCTGTATCGGAATGGCATACAAAGCAGGTATCCTTCATATCAGGCATGAACTTTTGCTGTCTTCCGTGAGCCACATTCTTGTGGCAGGGCATGCATTTATAACGGGTGCCTATTTTCTCGTTCAACTCGATATGCATCTTATGATTCAACTTTACGGTTTCAGCAGGATTGCTTTCTTCATCGAGTTTTTCAAGCTGGTCCATGGTATGGCAGCCCTCTCTCAGACAAATAACCGGCAATGTAGCCTCCACATGGTGATAACCCGCCATATGAAATAAAAGGGAAAATATCCCGTTTGCTTTGGCCTTTAGAAAATTCAGGAAACCGGGTTTTACATGACAAAGCATACAATTTTTCATATTTCTACCCTTGCCGGGTCCATGTTTACAAAGGGTCCAAGTATCAAAATATTCATTCATTTCATGACATCTATTGCAAAACCAGGGAGTACACGTAACTTCAATACCAGCAACGGAAACAACAGCAATAACCAGCAAGACGATTACCAATATGATAAATTTTTTCATCCTACTTGACTTTTTTTTAGTACTTATCACCATTTACCTCCTTTTTGATTTATACAAGAGATTTAGAGTATAAAATTATAAAACTGAATTAATAAGCTATTAGAATTTTTATTCTAATGAAAGGGTTATAAAAAGTATTATCTTAAATAATTTATATATAGTAAAACAAAAAATATACTCGATCTTTGAAATTATGTATGAAATCATTATACTTATTTATAATAGCTTTGTAAAGTCACCTGAGGTTTTTGATGTCCCAAAATGATCCTGTTTCATTTTTTACCCTTATTAAAAACTCAGGTAAAAGAGGGTCCTGTCTCATGAAAATTTTAAAGTCAGGATATAATCTTCTCAATCGATCCAGATTCTCACCTCCCTGTCCTTTTAATACTGAAAATTGTTCTGGAGCTGATTGAATAATAATAGACTCCTTAAGGTTTGAAGATTCAATATTCTTCTGAATAAATCTATTTATATGATTAAAAACTATTGCGGATTCTACCAATTCTCCGAAGGCGGGATGAAACGGACCGGCACATATAGCCCCTTCTCTTTGTAAAGAGGGTGTGGGCTGTAATCCACACCTTATTATCTTTATACCTGACTTTCTTAAAAGTTTAATTCCATCCCTGCATAGGTTAATAGCGTCTGTCAAGGAAAGCGGATTATATAATCCCTTTTGGAAAAGTTCTTCCAGAGGCGTACCTCTAATTATTACGGCAGGGTATAGCCGGACAAATTCAGGCCTGAGAGAGATTACATTATGTATTGTGGAGAGGAATGATTTCCTGTCTTCACCCGGCAATCCCGGCATGAGTTGAACACCTGTAATAAATCCTTCATTTTTGAGCATGCTTAATGCCCTAACACACTCTTCCGGGTCGTGACCGCGTCCTGATTGTCGGAGTACTTCACGATCCATCGACTGCACGCCCACCTCTACTGTTTCAACTCGATATTCCTTTAACAAATTTACTATATTTGAGGTGCAATAATCAGGTCTGGTTGAGATTCGTATTCCATCGATTCGTCTTTTTTTAATCATCTGTGAGGCTGGATTAAGAAGTTCTCTCTGAAGCCTTTCCGGAACCGCAGTAAAGCTTGAGCCATAAAAGGCTATCTCTTTGCGCACCTCATCGGAAGCAGCAGTATCCGGCTCCAGGCAGAATGTCTCGATCTCTTTGCGAATCTTTCTTATAGAGATCTTTGAATTGTCACCGGTTATGGTCTTTTGATCACAAAAGACACATTTATGCGGGCAACCAAGATGGGGAAGAAATATTGGAAGAATTTTGTAACGCATTAAATTATCTATGATTTTTTCTAATCAGGATAAGCTGCAACAAATATAAAATATTCTTTAATGCAGGAAATGTCTTATACCTGTGAAGATCATGGCCATACCATGTTCATCTGCCGCCTTAATGACCTCTTCATCATTTAAAGAACCTCCGGGCTGAATGATTGCCGTTGCACCTGCTTCCGCAGCAGCATCAACACCATCACGGAAAGGGAAAAAGGCGTCAGAACCGACTACAGTTCCTTTCAGGGGTAATCTCGCCTTCATTATAGCCAATTTGGTTGAGTCTACTCGGCTCATCTGCCCTGCGCCAATCCCCACCGTTTGATTTTCATTGGTAAAAACGATGGCATTGGATTTTACATGTTTTGTAACCTTCCAGGCGAAGCGTAAGGCCTTAAGTTCTTTTTCAGTGGGTTTTCTTTTTGTCACTATCTTCATCTTATCAGGATCCAAATCTATTAGATCCCTGTCCTGGATCAGAAGACCGCCTACAAGCTTTTTAAAAGTCCAGCCATGTCCGGGCCTTTCCTTCCAGGGGCTGACCTCCATGAGCCGTATATTTGGCTTCTTTTCAAAGACAGTGATGGCATCATTGGCAAATCCCGGCGCAATAACGGCTTCAACGAAGGTAGAGGAGATTTCACGGGCTGTCTGTGAGTCCACTTTCATATTAAATGCCAGAACGCTTCCGAACGCGGAGACAGGGTCCGTTTCATGCGCCAATTTATAAGCTTCAACGAGGCTGAATGCGGAAGCCGCTCCACAAGGGTTGGTATGTTTTATTATAATGGCTGTAGGTTCGGAAAATTCCTTAACCAGCTCCAGTGCCGCCTCCAGATCTATAAGATTATTATATGAAAGCTCTTTACCTTGAAGCTTCCTGGAATTACCCACACAAGGCTCATCTGTATGCTCATGATAAAAAGCCGCCCTTTGATGGGAATTTTCTCCGTAACGCAAATCCTGGGCCTTTTCATATTCCATCATCATTATCTTTGGAAACATCTGTTCTTCTTCGATATGTGGTCCGTGCTCATTCATTGATACACGATCCAGATAGCGGCTTATCATCTGATCGTATCTGGCTGTGTGTTGAAATACCTTTTGCATAAGTCGATAGCGGGTTTTAATGCTTATTTCTCCGGAATTATTATCCATCTCCTCCAATATTGAATGATAATCCTCATGAGAAACAACCACTGTAACATCCTTGAAATTTTTAGCAGCGGAACGGAGCATAGTCGGCCCGCCTATATCTATATTTTCAACCGCTTCTTCAAAGCTTGTGTCCGGTTGGGCAATCTTTTGTTCAAAGGGATAAAGATTAACTACAACAAGATCAATGACAGGGTAGTCCTGATCCTTAAGCTGCTCCATATGTTCCGGTTTGTCTCGCCTGGCAAGCAATCCGGCATGTATTTTAGGATGAAGGGTCTTAACCCTGCCCTCAAGCATTTCAGGATGGCCAGTAAAATCAGACACCTCTTGCACCTTGATTCCATTTTCAGTAAGAATTCTTGCCGTTCCGCCTGTAGAAAGGATATCAAAACCGTGTTTTTGCAATCCCTTGGCAAATCCTATGATTCCTAATTTATTCGACACGCTGATCAAGGCCCTTTTCATCTTTTTCTCCTTTGATCTGATTGTTTATATTTAATGTTTTTATTTGAAAGGTATTTTCTCGTCATCCCCTGGTTTAAAATCTATAAAACGATCTCAATCACAAAGACAGCCTTATTATATAATTAAATAACAATTATTTTTTTATTATATTAATTTCTTCTTGCCTTTATGATTTAGTGGCTTATAATATCGGGGTGTTTTTTTCTTCTGCCCGGCACTGGGAAGTAACAATATATCTTAAGATTACTCATAATACTCAGATTTTACGGGACTGTCAAATTAAAAATTACAAAAACCTTTATTGTTGTAAAAATGCCTGTCTCTGTGCAATAATATTTATCTTGTAAATCTCAAATGACCGGATACGAATTATCTTAAAGATTATTCTGGAGAAATATTATGAAAATAGAAGATTTCAGAATTGACTGGCAAAAAGAACTTATTCCCCATCATAAGCCTGATATGATATATGAATGCATCAATTGCTCTCATAGCTATAAAATAGATCAATTCCTTTATACATGTCCTTCATGCAAAAGTCTTCTGAAGATAAGGGACCTGAATTTCGATCTTTTAAAAAAATGCCCCGGCGAAACATGGAAAAAGATCTTTGATCAACGTAAGCTACTTAATATATCAGCATTGAAGGGAATTTTCCTTTTTCAGGAACTGATCCTGCCTATTGTGCCGTTGAAGGATGTCGTTTATCTTGGAGAGGGACATACCCCTATCGTAGAGGCAAATGAGGCTCTAAGCGCTGAAGTCGGGATAGAATTCTTTATTAAATACGACGGCCTCAATCCTTCGGCCAGTTTTAAAGACAGAGGCATGGCAAGCGCCATTAGCTTTATCAATTATTTTGTTAACAGCAAGGGCATTGAACAGATACTTGGGATATGCGCCTCCACAGGTGATACTTCTGCTGCTGCCGCCCTCTATTTGGCGTATCTTGATCATACAAAAGTAAAATCCGTAGTATTGCTTCCACAAGGCAAGGTCACTCAACAACAACTTTCTCAACCCCTGGGCAGCGGTGCCACAGTTATTGAAATACCCGGCGTGTTCGATGATTGTATGAAGATCGTAGAAGAACTGGCTGAGAAATATCAGGTTGTTCTTCTTAATTCAAAAAATCCAATTCGAATCAACGGACAGAAATCATTTTCCTATGAGGTTGCCCAACAATTTGATTATAATAGTAAAAACCTTGTAGTGATCGTTCCGGTCGGCAACGCGGGGAACATAACCGCTCTCATGGAGGGATTCATCGATTTTTACAACCTCGGCATCATTGATAATCTTCCTCATATCATCGGGGTGCAAAGCTTCCATGCCGATCCGGTTTACCGCTGGTACAAGGAGGGTATATATAAACCTGTAAAAGTAAGGCCAAGTGTTGCCCAGGCTGCCATGATCGGTGATCCGGTTTCCTTTCCAAAGGTAAACAAACTGGTTAACGATCATTTTAAGGATAATTTCAGTGTGATTGAAGTGACTGAACAGGAGATCATTGAGTGGATGCTGAATACGAACCGTTATGGACATATCGTTTGTACTCAGGGCGGGGAAACTGTCGCAGCATTAAAGAAGGCTGTTCAATCAGGGATCGTTAAGAAAAATGATACCGTGGTGGTTGACTCCACCTCACACCAGCTCAAGTTTGTCGATTTTCAAACAAGATATTTTGAAGACGCATATCCTGATGAATATGAAATTATTCCAAACTCAGAAATGAGCAATGCGCCAACCCCTTTACCTGCATCGGCAAGGGAGATTGCAAGATTTTTGAAGCTCAGGGAAAGGGATTAGATGGCCGATATAAAGGATTTTTTAAATCTCGCTCTAGATGCTGCCCACCAGGCCGGAAAAATCCAGAAAAGGGGGTTTGGCAAAAAATTACAGATCAATTTTAAAGGCCCTAAAGATCCGGTGACGGAGATCGATCATCAATGCGAAGAAAAGATCTTCAATCTGATCAAAAAGGCTTTTCCGTCCCATAATATCATAGCAGAAGAAGGGAGCCTTCATCAGACCACTTCCCCTTTTAGATGGATTATCGATCCACTGGACGGCACGACAAACTATTCTCATGCATACCCGTTTTTTTGTGTATCTATCGCCCTGGAAGAGAATAACAGGATAGTCATGGGTGTGGTATATAATCCAATGCTGGAGGAACTTTTTCTCGCAATTAGGGATGAAGGCGCAAAGTTGAATGGAAATCCCATTCATGTATCAGAAACCCATGACCTGGATCATGCCCTGATCGCAACAGGAAGACTTACTAAAAATCCCAAAAAAACAGATCTACATTTTGACCAGTTCCGTCAATTATCCATAATGGCACAGGGTACACGCCGGGATGGGTCCGCAGTTCTGGACCTTTGCTACGTGGCAACAGGACGGTTTGATGGTTTCTGGGAATTCGGATTAAAGCCATGGGATACCGCAGCGGGAAGCATAATCGTGCAAGAAGCCGGAGGGGAAATAACAACCTTTACAGGCAGCCCGTTTAGTCCTTTCGGCTCGGAAGCCCTTGCCAGCAACGGGATTCTTCATAAATCCATTATGGAAAACCTTTCTGCTACTCTATGATAAATGCCACATTGATGTTTTTAAAATGTTTATACCCTTGATGATATCAATCTTGACAATGTAATGGATTTAATTTAAAATAAAGATGACTAATTTTTATGACTAATCTTGATTTGCTGAGGAAAACAGATCATATGCACAAAGTAAACATCCATGAAGCCAAAACCCATCTGTCCCGTTTGATTAAAGAGGTGCAGGAGGGGGAGGAAGTGATAATAGCTAAAGGGAACAAACCAATTGTAAAGCTTGTATTAGTCCCTGATGCAAGACCTAAACGCAAGCTGGGAAGTGCAAAAGGTCTGATAACAATATCTCCTGATTTCGATGAACCTTTGGATGACTTCAAAGATTATGTGTAATGAGATTATTGCTTGATACTCATACCTTTCTCTGGCTTATTACAGATGAGCCAAGATTAACCGAAAATGCCAAAAAATTATTTTTGAATCCTGATAATGATATATTTCTGAGCATAGCAAGCTCATGGGAAATAGCCATAAAATCAAGTCTTGGGAAACTCCATTTGGCCGAACCTCTGGAAAAACTTATACCTCGTGAAATTAAATCGAATGGGATTTATTTATTACATATTGAATTAAAACATGTCATGATTGTGGCAGGATTACCATTTCATCATCGTGATCCTTTTGACAGAATTCTTGTGGCCCAATGTCAATCAGAAAATTTATCCATACTAAGTTCGGATCAGGATTTTGATAAATACGAAATAAAGAGGATCTGGGAATAGTTGACAGTATAAAAAAATCTAAAACCAGATTTATGGGGGAGCCCTTGAAAAAGTTTTTGGTAATTACCGTGGTTTTATTTTTATTTACTATTGCTTTTGGGATCTCGAGGGCCATTGCAGCAACAACTCTTAATGAGGGTATTATAAATATCAATGGGACGATATACTATGCTTTGCTTGATCCATTCCCGGAATATTTTGATGATTCAGCATTTGATTGGATGGCAGGGTTAGGGACAATAACGATCAATTATAAACCGGGAGAAGCCGGGGATTATTATATTATCTCTTTTTTTGATCACGAAATTGATAAACTTATAAATACCTATTTTAATGAATACGGAAAAACAACCGGCACACCCGATGCAAGGGAGTCATGGGAAATAGATGAACCCGGTTTTACATTTGGAGATATCTACGATAATTTGCTAGGAGGAACACTGGATAATACTAATAATATCCCGCTGGGATCTGAGGATGATGTTTCCATGGCCATAGGATGGGAGTTTTCTTTAGCCAAAAACGAAATGGTTGCATTATCTTTGACTCTGGAAGAAACACCCCCATCTTCCGGATTCTATTTATCTCACACTGATCCCAATAGTGATTACTCCTTATATTTCTCAAGCAGTTTGGACATAATACCATATGGATATAATTATCAAATAAACATGACAACAGGATGGAGCATGATTTCTATACCTGTAAAACCTGAGAGTTTAGAGGCTGCAAATATTTATCCTTCCGCCGAGGTTATTTATGGTTATCAAAAGGGGTCCGGATATTTTCGGGTAACAGGGAATGAAGAAATGGAGGCAGGAAAGGGATACTGGATACTATATAAAGAACCCCAATACTATACTCTTACCGGCCAGCCCATTGACTTTTATTCTAAATCAATCGAAGAAGACGGATGGTGGATGATTGGGGGATGTACAACTGAAGCACAGGCAACCTCCGAAAATTGTACTATTGAAGTCATTTACAAATATTCCCCTGGAATTGGATATCAGAGAGTTCCTGCATCTGAGAATCTTGAGCCTGGAAGAGGTTATTGGATATTGTTTACAAATGTTCTGGATCAGGCTGAGTTTATGGCTAACAAGATAAAACAATGAGACGCCCTTCATAATCGTATTCAATTTCCCAATTCCAATTTCGCAATTTCAACGTCCCCTTTTTAAGTCATGTTCTGGTACTCATTGAGAAAAAGATAATAGACGGATATCCCTATCCCAAGTAATCATTTATCAAAAATAAATCGAATACCTGTTATTTCTTTTGACAAAGATTTTAAGAACTTAGGTTTTACTACAATTTCTTAGACAAATTAGAGAAAGCAGCATTCGATTATTCCTGAAAAACAAGGATTGCCAAAATCCATCTGGGACGAAATATCACTATTCAAAATACAAATCGATCAGTTTTCTAGCCTGAAATTAAAATAAATTGATGCCTGAGATTGTCATTCAAGAATTGCTCCTTCTTGACAATTGAGTTTATAATGCATATAATTATATCATATTAAGGAGGTGTATATTATGCGTGCAACATTAAACATATCAGACGAACTCCTTGCCGAGGTGCAAAAAATTACCGGGGAAAAGTCCAAGACAAAGGCGATTACAATTGCCATGAAGGAATTCGTCAGGCAGAAAAAGATTAAGGAGTTGATTTCTCTAAGAGGAAAGATACAGATAGAAGATGTAACTGAAGAATTGGAAAGGCTTGAGATCGAGGAGATTGAAGAGAATGATAAAAGATGGCGTAATCGTTGACACGTCAGTTTTGATTGATTTTCTGAAAGGTTCTGAGAAATATGCTGAGGAAGTTACCAGCCTTCTTGTAAAGAACCGTGCAATAACTACAGGCATAATAATAGCAGAGCTATTACAAGGCATTAAGAATCCAAAGGAAGAACAAAATATTTCTGAACTTATGACTTCAATAAATACTCTGGAAATATCCACCGAACTCTGGATAAAAGCAGGTAAGCTCTCATCCTCTTTAAGAAAAAAAGGTATTAGTCTGCCTCTGACGGATGTTACTATTGCAACTCTTGCATTAGAATATAATCTATACATCTTTACTATGGACAAACATTTCGAGAAGATACCAGGGATTCATCTATTTAACAACTGAAGCCGTAACAATCCAAACTAATAAGCTAACTCCATCATATTGTCCTTCGTAAAAATTCGTCCCTATTGAAATTATTGACTCTTTAAGATTTCATTGATTTAATTTTTAACCATTATGGAGACCATATGTATATTAATTCTATGCATGTTTTGATGTTCAGTAAGCTGAATTCTCATCTCATTATTGAAAATCCTGCTCTTCTGCAACAGTTAATAAAATCAGTATTTCTATAACATCTTGATATTGTTGAATGATGCCTTTTTGATAGGGCACAGGCCGGTTTTAAAGTTCCTGAAGTAGCATGGAAAGACCTTGAGGAAGTAACAGAGTATGCAAAGGATTCACCCTAGTATGCAGCTTTATTTGTTAAAATGGCTTGAAATATAGCTCGTTCACTATCAAATTTATCCGATCGTGGCCGAATAGTACCCGAATTGTAATAATAAGAACATCCGTGAATTATTTGTAGGGAATTACCGTATGATTTATCAGATAAAAAATAAAGTTATATATGTTATTGGATTTATACATGGTGCATGTGATCTATGGACACTTTGGGAACGAGAGGACCGAAACACTTAACTTAATCTTATTCAAAATAATAGAAAAAAATGACAACCCCTTTAATGGGTGTACTCATTTTTCTATTTCTATTCATGTCAGATGTCCCCTTGACAATTTTAAAAAGGTTTTAAAAAATTGATTAATAAGTAAGAATAGTAAACAACGTCCCCTTTCTTCCCCTTTCTGACAATGATATCTTTCTGAGCACATAGCAAGCACATGGGAAGATAGCTATATTCTGTCTTCAAATTGGTATAGCCATTAACTACAAACCCATGATACAATATATTTGTGGACATTAGGTCACACTTTTTTTTATTATGAATCCGTCCCCAATTTTTCAATCCGTCCCCAATTTTTCCAACACAATTTTCCATTTTGCTTTGTTTAATTGTTGACTTTTTATCAGAAATTTATATAATGAAAGATGTAATATGAAAGGAGGAAAATATAAATATGAAAATAGGAGAACGTGGGCAAATAACAATTCCTAAACCACTTCGAGAAAAATATGGTTTTTTCCCCAACATTGAAGTTGAATTTGTATCTGAAGAAACCGGAATTCGAATTCAAAAAAAGACATCTCATTCCAGTCCTCTAAAAGAAGTCTATGGTATTTTAAAAAAAAGAGAAAAAACTGATGATTATATTGAGGAGATTCGAGGAAGGTGATTACTTTTGTTGACACAAATGTATTACTTGATGTCTTTTTACCTGATCCTGAATTTGGAGGAAAATCTCTGGAAGCTATTGAAAAAGCATATAATGAAGGATCTCTCATCATAAATAATATTATATATGCAGAGTTAGCACCACAGTTCGATAATAAGGAATTTCTGGACAATACACTTGTTAAATTAGGTATCAGAATAATACCTATTGATCAAAAGGTTGCCTATACTGCAGGGATGACCTGGAAGCAATATAGAAACTCAGGTGGATCACGCAAAAGGATATTAACCGATTTTTTAATTGGAGCCCATGCCCAGATTCATTCTGAAAGGCTTCTCTCAAGAGATCGCGGTTTCTATAAAAAATATTTTGGCAATTTGAATGTTATCTATTAACTTCCTTTCAATCCCCCAACTATATATTGACTTCTCTTCTTACAAATAGCACTTACACCGGATTTAATTAATTTAATGCCGTTCTAATAGTCGATCCTGACAAACTCATTTTTTTATAATTTAAGAGCCAGCAAAAAAAGTTTTAATGATAAATGTACTTTAGCAGACTTTTAATAAAAAGAGTAAAAATACTGAAGCTCTCTCAGAAGCTTTTTTGAAGCTTCTTTTTTCCCCTAAAAATAAATCTGTCCCCTTTTTGCTTTTTGGCTTTCTGTGGCCTTGAAATTACTTGTGGTATTTATAGCCATTGTGACACCCTCCTTATGCTTTTGCTATTTTTAATATAATATTTTTTGCACTGATATTTTATGTTTAGGTGTAATTTGAAAATAAATTAAAGATAATTAAATAGGTAATAAGTGAACTAAAACTACAAGTTTACAAAAAAGGATTTTTGAATTCTCATATTTTTTATATTTATCTCTATAAGAATCCTTACCTTGTAAAATTTACAAATTTTCTTTTAAAGAAATCTTTCTCGTAATCCTGATTAATTTAATAATCATTACATCGAATCAGTGTTAATCTTTATGCAAAACAACCTATCTCCTATAATCAGAAACATAGAGGCCCCATTCTCATCCATTATACAAGACACTTTTCCCTTTATATTTCTTTTTTCTGAAAAGTCTTTAGAATCCCAAAGGATGGTGCCATCTTCGGCTGCGATCAATTGTGAATCATTTTTTTCGTGATTTATCAAAATATAGTTACCTTTTTTTTGGATGAAGCTGATCAATTTGCTTGAAACAGACCAAGATATTTTACCTGTTTGTTTATCTATAGAAATAAGTGAATATTTTGTGTCAAATGCACCGAATATTTTACCTCTATGTTTTCCATAGGCATATAGGTTATTGTCTTCACATTTAATGGGAAACAGAAAATCTTCCATGACATTCCAGATCTTTTCGCCTGTTGTCAAATCAAAACAGACTATTTGGTCCTTTGTATCCTTTTTTATGCGGAGAAACAATCTTTGTTTATCAATACAATAAACACTGTCTGGTTTTATTATTTGAGAGGTGACCGGTTCGGGTAAAGGCGAGTTTGCTTCTTCCCCTGATTTAGCATCGATAACCTTAAAGAAATCTCCTCCTACCTTCCAGTATATCAGATTATCAATCAGGTCCATTTTTACCGGGGCATAACGCCAACCGAGTGATATCTCCCATCGCTTTTCACCGGTTTCAGCATTCAATGCAAGCAGCCTTGATGCGCCAAGAGGTATAAAAACATCTTTTTGTGAAGTAGCAATTTCACTTGTTAATAGCTCAGCCCTGTTAAAAATAAATGGAAAATGTTTTGATAGAATTAAAACCTTTCCCTTAAATGTCCATTCGATATTGCCGGATGTCCTGTTTAAGGTAAAGACATTACCTCTGTAAGAGCTATTGGTTTGAACAAAGATTCTTTGTCCGTCGCTTGTTAATGGAAGCACATCTTTATAGTAAGGAAGTGATGTCTGCCAGATTTGTTCCCCATTGATTAGATTTATCGCCAAGACCTGAATCTGATTATTACCATAAAAGGTCATATAACATTGATTATTCTCGATTAGAGGATATCCCGCCTCTTTCCCCCCTATTGATTTTTCCCATTTAGTAGTTGTTTTCAAATCGGTTTTTTCAGCAGCCACACCTTTGCCTTTCATTCCAATCCCAAGAATTATTAATGTCCATAAAACTATACGAAATCCTTTTTTCATCATTTAAAATTCAAATGTTATTTCATCTGCCTAATTAATAAAGACATAGAACGCTTCCAGGAGTCAAGAATTATATGTAATATATTCAAAGGATCAAACAAAATTCTAAATTAATGACTCTTAATGAATCTATCAGATTTTGTTTATTATTTTTATTTTCGCCAAGCCTGCCGGCTTCTAAGTTCCGGTCCTTCAAGCCATTTAGTAAATGGCCATATATATCCCATAGTGGCGCCTACAACTGTTGAGGCTGCATTTCGGCCTAAATAACCACCAATTATTGCACCCAGGGCTGTTGCATAACCAACCATGGGCCACATTGTGGAGTAGCTTCGAACGCTTAATGGTCTAGCCCAATTTCTTACGCCACTAATACCAAAACCGCTGCTCCCTATAATCTGACGAGAGTAAACCAGCCCCCAATAATTACCACTTGGTGATCCGGTTCCAAAGAAAAATCCAACCTGGATACGTTCACCAATTCCAAACGCATTACTGGGCCCTGCATAATGGCCTAATAAATTATGAAGCCGGTATACGAAAGCTACATATCGAACCACATTCCAGCTTGCTGATATCGATGCCCCAAATCCACCATAAAAGAAAAAGCCTTCTTCTGAAGATCCCACATTCAAAACCCATTCTATTCCAGCCTGACCGCCATAACCAAAAGGAAGCCGCCCTGAAAATTTGGGGATCCTTCTGAGCAAATGAACTGACCCGGCGGCACCTAATATTATTCCATCCGGAAGAAGCTTTCCAATTGCTTTATATGCACGCCCAATAAAAGATCCCGGCCATGTAATCGCAATCAGATTTATAATGCTGATAACGGCAATAGATATCATTACGCCGCATATGCCAAAATTTCCACTTGGATCGATATAATTCACAGGATTATTCTTTGTATAAACGTAAAGATGCAGGCTTGGAGGATCATAAATTGAACCGGGAAAGGGTTCCATTGGATCAGATGTCAGGAATCGCCCTGTTGCCTGGTTGTAGTATCTGGCCCTCAAATAGTAGAATCCAATATTAACATCATACTGCTCTCCGGTATACAGGTAATTATTATCCGTTACTCCTGTCCTATTTAATATAACCCCGAATGCATCATAGATGTAAGTATCTGTAATAGTTTCAGAGAAATCAGTAAGCTCCCTGGTATTACCATTTCCATCATAGTGGTAGAAATACTGAATTGATCCCCTTTTCATACTGATTAAGTCATCCCCGTGTACATAACCTGCAATCAAAGAAGAGCCTGCATCTGTTTCTTCCAACACCTGAGCATATGCACGATTTTTATCTACAAGGTAACTGGTTACTGCACCATTTACTGTTGAACTTACCTTTATGCCGTCAGAATCATAGATATAACTGATTAAGGATGTTGGTGTGTTAACTTCAACAGGTCTATTCTCATAGTCATAGCTATAGGTTGTAATATTCGAACCTTCTGTTTTAGTGATTGTATTTCCATTATTGTCATACGTATAGGTTGTTCCATTTTCACTCAGGAGCCTGTCATTATTATCATAAGTATAATTAATGGTTCCATCTACCGAATCAGATTTTGTCAAACGATTCCCTACAGGATCATATGAATATGAGATTAAACGATCGCCATGGACAGGATCGGTAATCTTTTCCTTCGTCAGGCGATAAAGGGCATCATAAGTATATTCAACCGTTCTGCCTGTATGTTCCTGGACAATAATCCTGTTTCCTACAGGGCCCAGAGTATAATTGTAGCTTGATAGTATTGAATCATCAGACCTTTTATTTTCGAGCCTGATCAACCTGTTTAAAATATCATATGTATACAAGGCCTTTGTACCATTGGGGTATTGAACATTTATCCTGTTGCCGAGCTTATCATATGAATACGTGGTAACACCTAAGTCGGGATCTGTAACTGTTTTTAATCGATTCAGCGAATCATAAGAATACATAGTAGTATCGGAAGGTGTTGTAACGGATGCCCTGTTCCCGGCTGCATCATATGTGTAAGAGATTGTTGTGCCGTCAGGATCAGTCCTTTTAATCAATCTGTTAAGTAAATCATACTCATAGGTCGTAAGCCCTCGAGAATCAAGCTCAGAAATTTTCTGACCGGATGAATTATAAATATAAGACACACTTGAGCCATCAGGATAGATTTTTTGTAAAATGCGATTGTTATCATCATAAGTATAAGTCGTAGTATTGCCGTTAAAATCAGTCTTTGATAGTATGTTCCCAACAGCATCATATTCCGTTATCTCGACCATTCCAAGGGGCATGATCTTTTTGGTGACTCTACCCAGTTTATCATATTCCCACATAGTGGAATTTCCGTTGGCATCTGTCTGGGATATCTTATTTCCCAATTCATCATATTCATAGGTTGTTATATTGCCCAAAGCATCTGTAACACTGATGAGCTGTCCTTTGGCATCATAATCAAAATTGGTCGTATTGCCTGCCTGATCCGTCTCAGAGGTCTTCCAGCCAATTTCATTATATGTGGTGGTTGTAAAAGTCCCATCCGGGAAGATAGTTTTTATGAGACGATTGTTTTTATCATATTCATAAACATAAGTATTTCCATTTGCATCGGTCATAGTGATCTGATTGCCATTTGCATCATAAGTATAGTTAGTAACATTGCCATAGGGATCAATAATAGATGTGCGATGGCCCGCAGCGTCATAGGTATAAGAGGTGGTATTTCCGCGTGTATCTGTCTGGGTTGTTGTCCTGCCAGCGGCATCATAAGTGCCTGTAGTTGATGATCCGTCAGGATAAATTGTCTTTATGATCCTCCCAAGGGCATCATAGATATATTGTGTAGTTCTTCCAGCTCTGTCTGTTGAAGAAATCTTTCTTCCCTCTGCATCATATGTTGAAGTTTCCGCAGTGCCATCCGGATATGTGATCTTTTCAATGTTACCCCTGCCGTCATATTCATAATCAGCCCTGTTGCCGTTTTGATCTATAGTTGCAGATCGTTTTCCTACAGCATTATACTCAGTAATTGTACTATTGCCATAAGGATCTGTATTCTTTATCAAGCGGTTCATACTATCATATTCGCTCTGAACAGAAATGGTTTCAGTACCGGATGATGTAGTACGGGTAAAGGTCTTGGTAAGCTCGTTCCCATTGTTATCATAGGTAAATGTAGTGATATTTCCTAGTGGGTCTGTTTGTGAAGTCATATTGCCTGATGCATCATAGGAATATCCTGTGACATTACCCAATGGATCAGTACCGCTTGACAAATTGCCACCTGCATCATAAGTATTTGTAAGCACATTACCTATGGGGTCAGTAATAGAGAGAAGATTTCCCTTGGCATCATAAGTATTTGTTGTTATGTTCCCCATTGGATCCGTAATTGTAAGGGGCCTGCCTTTTGCATTGTAAGTATAACTCGTAGTATTGCCGAGGGGATCGGTCTTAGTGAGCATATTGTCTTTGGCATCGTATGTATAGGTTGTGGTATTCCCGAGAGGATCAGTTTCGGAGAGTGTATTCCCTCTTGCATCATAGGTATATGTTGTTATATTACCTAAGGCATCGGTCTTTTTGGTAACATTGCCTTCATCATCATACTCAAAGACAGTGATATTACCAAGCCGGTCACTTACTATTTCCTGACGGTTGTCGGGATCATGGTTATATTCAATACGGTTTCCTTCTGCATCGATATGGGCAATAAGGCTGCCGTCATAGTCATATTCGTTCCTCATGGGCCTGTTTCCTGTAGGATCGAAGATATCCACCAGGCCATGATTGCTGTTATAGGTATATTGAGAAGTATTACCTTCCTGGTCGGTGAAGGCGACAAGGTCGCTTCTGACATCATATTCATAGAGGAGACTATTCCCCATGGGATCCGCAATCTCGGTGATCCGTCCCTGAGCGTCGCGGGTGAAATTTACACTCTTACCTGTAGAATGGATGATGCCGTTATAGGTGATATCAAGGGAATTGCTGTTGTTATCTGTAACCCTCTTTAATCCTTCTGTTTGATCAATGATATACACAGTTCCGTCTATGGTGGTCAGTTGGTAACGATTGGGATTGTAAATCTCAAAGTCCCAGTTCAAGACCTGAGATCCGTCAAAATACATGGGAGAATCATCAAGGGCTGTCAGAGAGCCGTTTGTCCCTGGACGGGGTGAATAGACTGCGGAATTTAACCATTGAATAGGATATAAAGTTTGCGATTCAGGTGTAAATTTGCAGTCAAACTCCAGGGTCTGTCCGTCGGGAAGGGTTATGCTTACGTAATGTTCACCATCAGGCCGGAGATAGTATGTTTTGATCAATCCTCCTGATGCTTGTTGATACCATCCTTTACCCAGCTCACGGTTTTCTTCCACCTTTGTGGTCCTGATATCTATGTTCCAGCCGTAACCAAAATCACCTTTGTAATGCCTGATTCGGCTGTCATAGGTCCGATAGATTGTGATGGGAATGCCTGCTACGGGGATCTCCAGATCTTTAAAGGTCACGGTAAAGTTTCCTACTTTTAGGTCACCTGTGATCCGGTAGGTTACCATGACCGAATTCGTCAGGCCATTTACATCAACAGCGCTTAATCTTATGTCATAGAGGCCGTTAACAAGCAGGGAAGGATTGAGGGTGCCAAGGACATCCTCTAAGACCTCTGTATTGCCTTTATAAAACTTTACGAAATTATTCTTATCTTTTTCCGAGTATTCCAGGGTATAGCTGACCAGGTTCTCATCGCTTGCTGTTCCTCTCAGATCCGTAGGTGCTGTTAATTCGGAATCCGTTGCTGGGGTTGATATGCTGACCTCTGGAGGTGTTGTATCGCTGGGATCACGCACCCCAAATAAGGCAATTAAGGTATCGCAGTTTCCGGAGGTATCGCATACGGTGGCCTGGATCTCATGCACCCCTATGGTGGCAGCGGTGTAAGTGGCACTGTTTCCTATCAGTGGAATGTCTATCCCGTCCACCTGTAATTCATAGGACCCGATAGCTTCGTTATCTATGGCATCAATGGCTATGGTAGCGGTTTCTCCGGGATTGAGAATGAGAGGGGCTATCTGGATTTCGGAGATCCTTGGCGGGGTGAAATCTGTTATTTCTTCTACAGTCAGGCTATATTCCTGTGTATCAGAGGCAGCAGAAGGATCGGTGACTTTTACTTTTATGGTATGGTCTCCTATATCTGAGCTGCCTGGGGTCCATTCAATGAGACCGGATGCACTATCTATGGTCATACCAGGCGGAGCGATTTCAAGAGTAAATGTTAGTGGATCTTCATCGATGTCAAAGGCTTCGACATCATAAGAATAGACAATGTTCTCTTTGGCAGTGAGTGTGGGTGTAGAGGTGATCTGAGGGGGATCATTAGTATTCTGCACAGTGATTGTAAAAGACTGTGTATCGATGCCGCCTCTTCCGTCCTGCACCTGGACGGTGACGTTATTGTCTCCCACATGGTCCTGTAATGGTGTCCACTGGATCAATCCTGTGACACTGTCAATGCTCATGCCGGAGGGAGCTTCTGTGAGGCTATAGGTTAATATGTCTCCATCCGGATCGTTGGCTTCTACATCATAGTTGTATGGGAAGTCTTCATTGGCTGAGGTAATTGGCGATGAGGTGATTGTGGGTATCGTATTACACAGATCAAAGGTGGCTGATGCCTTGTTGTTTTCCTCATCTATTTCCAGTACCCTGCCAAAACCTGTGCCGTCATCGTCCGCTACGACGTATAAGGTATGTGTTTTGTAAAGTGAAGAGGTGTTTATATAGGAGATGTCTGTATATTCTCCGGGATTCAGTTGAATATCAACTGTTTTAGTTCCAAGAAGGGTGCCTCCGCTGTCAGGGTCCCCATCATAGAAGGCGACCTTTAGGCCGGGAGCCGTATGCAGGGCGCCACCGTTACCGATGCGGGCGATTATTTCCACATCCGGACAATTGCTTAGGTTCACCCGGATATAGGAGGCGATGAGGTCGATGCAGCCAAAGGGCTGGATCATCTGGTTCTGTCGGAAGTTGTTATAGATCTCCCAGTTGTTTGCTTCATACTGTGGAATGGAGCCGTCGTCGTTGATATTTGTAATATGGTAGGCGTGCTGGTTCCAGATCTTTCGGGTATTGATCCAGGTATCGTTGAGGTCGCCGAAGACATAGATACCTCTTTGTGGACCTTTGCCACAATTATTATTTGCAACAGCAAGAATTTCAGCATTATTATCATTATCAACATCCGCAACAAGTACATATTCATACCAAGTGCATGAACTCATGGGAACCTGAAAGAGAATAGTTCCGTCTATCCCTCTATAAACGCGGAGATACAGCTCATCCCTATAAACCACCTCTGATGAGCCGTCACCGTCGAAATCAAAAACAGATGACCCTGTGACGTTAGAACTAGCATCCTGTGTTACAGATGCCCAGAGAATACCCCCATTTGTATCAAAGACTGTATAACGGGAAGCTCCGGCAACACCGATTTCCACCTCACCATCATTATCGAAGTCGGCAACTGTGGGTGGACCACCATTACCACCTCCGGGGATAGATACAGGACCCCATTTAACTGCACCATTATGTTCTAAGAGCCATACTCTGCCGCCGCTAACGAGAACAATCTCAGGGAAGGGGTCATCATCAAAGTCGGCAACCGCATTCAAGCCATCAGGCAAAGAGGTTTGCTGCCAGAATATGATGCCGGAACTAAAATAAGCTGTATTACCTGCCACTATTTCAGGGCTTCCATCCAAATTTAAATCAGCAGCAAAAGAAAGGGGCCCTATGGCACCAAGTGATCCTCTGCCACCAGTGCCTGTCCAACGAATTGAACCATCGTTATTTAAAACCTGGCGGCCGATTATGAGTTCTGTCACACCATCCATATCTATATCACATAAAGAAGGCGCTCCCCAATAAATTGCCTCAAGATAAGGACTACGCCACTTAAAGGTGCCATCATTCTCAAATACAAACAACCTTGCCCCGGTGGAATCACAAGCCACAATTTCCGGTTTGCCATCCAGGTCAATATCACCGGCAGCAACTGATGAGGCAGTATTAACATATAATGAAGAATCGGTAACAGTGAACAATTCAGCCCCGTTGTTTCCACTTAAAGCCCGAAGGACCCCGATTTCCACATAGGCGCCGCCTCGAGATGAAGTGCTTCCAAAAACAATATCCGGAATGTTATCGTCATTAAGATCGATCACTGCCGGGGTCATCATAACATTAAGCCAATCTGGCAGCACTGAAGAGCTTGTCCATGCCCATTCAAGCACCGGATCAAAGCTGCCCACAGGGGGTATCAGCTCACAATCAGCCATACTATTAGTGATATTATTCTCCTCATCCGTTTCAGCAATCTCGTTCTCACTATCCACGAATGCATGAATAAGGTTTCCTTTAAACAGCATGCTGCCGCTCACATCCACGATTATAGTGAGCATATCCGAGCCCAATGGGCCATCTGGAAGGATTAAGGTGCCGAGTATATTATCCGTGCCTGCATCAAACTCATTGTTTGTGTTGATATCCTCAAAAAGTGTAATAACGTAGCTGTCAATGACATTGCTTGTGCCGTTATTTTTGATCACTACATCCACAGTGCCGGTTATGCCAAGGTTTTGAGAATCTACTATCACGTTGGAGGTATCCATGGATGTCGGTTCAAGGTCTATGTCAGCCACTCCCAGGGACAAGACAAAATCGACCGGGCTGTTTAGTGAAACTACGGTCCCGGCAACAGGTTCCTGGCTGACAACCAATCCTTCCGGCACAGTATCACTATATGCCAGACCAATTGTGCCTACCTCAAGGATTGCTGAAATAATGGTGGTTTCTGCGTTCGTTTGTGTCATCCCTATGATATTCGGGACTATTGTGCTTGTTTGTATTACCTGAATGGTGTACTGCTGGGAATCACTGTTTCCATGGCCGTCCTCCGCCAGGACATCAACTATTTGATCACCTGCCTGCTCGCGGGCCGGCACCCAGGTGATAAGGCCTGATGCTGCATCAATTGCCATGCCGGAGGGGGCTGTGGTTAGTGAATATGTAAGGGTATCTCCATCAGGATCAGTGGCATCAACATCGTAAGTGTACAATACATCCTCTGTGGCTGTTGTTATCGGGATAGAGATAATCTCAGGAGGAAAGTTAAGCACAACGGAGATATCCTTTGTGGCCGTATCCGTAGCCCCAAGGTCATCGGTGACCTTAAGGCTCACTGTATAATTTCCCGGGTTTTGGTAGCTATAGGTAAGGATCTCGCCCTGAGCAGTATTCCCGTCTCCGAAATCCCATTCATATTCAACAATATCACCATCGGTATCATAAGAAGATGATGCATCAAAATCGAAGTCCTCTCCAACCCTGCGCAGGTCCTGCGAGGTAAACTGCGCAACTGGCCGGGCATTAACAATGGCAGTTGTTTGTGCCTGTCCGGAAGCGCCCCTTGAGTCGGTGACAAATAGGGTGACTGTATATTGCCCTGATGAGGTATAGGTGTGAGTGGGATTCGGAAGGTCCGATATAATACCGTCCCCAAAGTTCCATTGATAGCTAAGAGGAAGGTCACCATCCGGATCATAGGATTCGGAGCCGTCAAAGGTTATGGCTTCACCCAGTAATGTGCCATAGGGTCCTCCTGGATTTGCAACGGGCGAATCATTGGGCCTGGGATTTACTGTAAGAATATAAAACTGGGTGGCAGAGGCCCCAAGGCTGTCAGTTGCCCTGACAGTTATATAATGCGGTCCTATTTGTGAAGCAGTTGGTGTCCAGGAGATGAATCCAGTGGCATTGTCTATTGTCATGCCATCAGGCGCCTGGTCTAAATAGTATGTAATGGAATCACCATCAGGATCAGTGGCCTCTACATCATATCCGTATGGCTGACCCTCATGGGCAGTTAAGGGAGGAGTTGAAGTGATCCGGGGCGGATTATTGCGTATTCTGCCCTGTGATATGATATGTACGGCATAGGAGCCGCAGATATCTTCATTATCCTCGATAACTATTACACGATACCAGTAGTCCTTGTATAACTCCACATTATAATCCAAAAATGTGCTGTAGGTAGAATCCGTAACCCCTATTAGCTCCATTCCGGTATTTGCTCCCTTTTCGGAGCGATATATTTTGTATTCATCTGCCCCGATATGGGTCCAAACAAGTTGTGCCTTAGTGCCTTTTGGCCTGACATAAAGATCGATGATGCATGGATCATAAATCCTGATTTCGGTAAAATCTTCACCGGTCAGGTTGGGAGAGCCTGTAAAGGAAAATGCATTGGCTGTATCATCCGTAACCCTGAGGCCTATGGAATATACGCCCTTGGTATCAAATACCGGGATATTTGGATTGACACCTGTGGCTTCATCAAAGTCATACGGGAAATCCATGTCGATCTCCCAATCATATGCCGTTATGCTGTCTCCGTCCGGCTCATCAATATCATAGGAACCGCTCCCATCCAGGGTGATATTTTCACCCATGGCTGAGATATAGGGGCCATTGGCATTAGCAGTGGGTGGATGAGGAACAAAACTAACCGTAATAATTACAAAATCATCATCCCATTGACAGTCATCATCCCAGAATTCAAGTCTTGCAGTATATGTTCCCGGTGAGGAATACTCATGGCAGAAAGTGGGGGAATTTGAATCCGGATCATTATCAGGGATGTTATCTCCGTCTGAATCATAGGTAATATCAAAATCCCATTTATATTTTATTGTACACCCGCTATCAATGGTATCCTGGTCATAGGATCCTGTTCCATCAAAACAGACCTGATTCCTGAAATTGATGTTTTGATCCTCCCCGGCATCCGCAACCGGTTCAAGAAGCCCGGATGGTGTAAAGGGGATGAATGCGCCGAAGCAGGGGGCGTCATAATCCCCGTTTAAAACCGTGATTGGTTTGGTGGACTCTATACGAAGCATTTCAGCATTCCATATTCCTGATCCCCACCAGACATCACCTCCGGGTGTTCCTTCCAGCCAGCCATTAGTGCCTCCTATCCCGGGGCCGATGGTAAAATCATGCTGCCCGTTACCTCTGAATCCGTTGGTATAACTCAAAGAAGTAATGGTTACCCTTGTATCGGGGTCAAAGGCAAATACCTGAAGGTCGTTTGAATTACCGTAATTTTGAGCAAAGGTATATATAATCCTGCTGTCAGGCCCTGTAGGAACAGAAAAGGCAACATCAGCAAATTCGATTGTGTTACTCCCGACAGGCCCCACATAGACCAAGATCGGCTTGTCCGATTGGATCTTTACAAAATCATCATCAAATGCATTTCCGTTATTGTTGAGAATAGTAACCGTCGGAGAGCTGTTTCGTGGAATAATGTTTCCGCTGCTTGTTGTAGCAAGGGTAGGGGTATAGATTTGATAGAAGTCTTCACCCGTGGTTAAGGTAATGGTTTTGCTGTCATCAGTATCACTCAGATCCGTTATGGCAACAGTGGTATCAGTTTCTAAAGGGAAAACGGTAAGATACCGCTCTGCAAAGGTATAGAAAAGGGTGCCTCTCTCAATCCCTTTATCTCCTTTGGCATAAGATGGAGGAGTCACTGTCCAGTCAGGGCCCCTCTGAGAAGAATAGCCAACCAGAACGGATATATCTACATTACTTGTAATTCTTACCGTATCGTCCTCAAAGGTATTTATAAAATAGATCTCAATCTCACTATTCTCAAAAACCTTTCTGGGACTGCCGGTAGTCAGTACTGTTGAATCATCACTATCCGGATCGGTATTTGTTATAAGATCTTCTATGGCAATGGAAGTTGGAGTATTATCATCCTTTAAGGCAAAGATATACATCTCCTTCGTAGTGAATCCCAGAAAGCTTCGGCCAACCTCTCTTCCGAACTCACCCTGGTCATTGGATTCCATCAAGATAACAGAGGCCGGGATATAGGACATCCAGGGATTACCATCAGAGGGTGGATTTGAAGGATGTCTGGTGGAACTTGATAATGATCCTGTCCAGATGGTCACAGGCTTTGGTTCAGGGCCTCCTTCTGCAGATGATGAAATAATGCGAACCCTGATTTCAGCGTTGGGCCCGCCCAATCCACCTACGCCTTCAAAGGAATCCCCGGCTTCATTTAAAACAAAGGGATTTGTCAAAAAAATAGTCAAAGATCGATTTATCCTCGAATCACTCATGGAAAGGGGCGCTCCGGTATCTATATCAATAAGCGTAATCTTTGTGTTGTCATTGTGGGCAATAATTCTCAGGTCTCCTGACCAGAAGGTAATGTATTCAGTGCCTGATACGGCGGCATATGCCTTGGAAGGGAGAAAAAGCTCAATGGCATCATGAAATGCATCTGCAAGATTTGAGATGATTCCCTGGCTCTTTTCATGGTAAAAAACCCTTGTTGAATAGGCTGATGGCATCATCCATATGCAGGATTGCACCAAAAAAACATAACAAATGAGAAAAACAATTGATTTACAAAAAAAACTGCCATTGAAACGACTTACAAATCCCTTCTCCATTTTGCTCCCTCCTTATTTATCAAACCTATTGTATTAAGCTTCAGGTAGCACCAAGTTGAATCAATATGTCTATAATCCTTTCATCACCTTTTTCTTTTGCGTAGTCCAATGCCGTTTTATTTTGTTTATTCGCTTGATTTATATTAGAGACCTTTCGGGCAATTTCAAAAACACTAAACTCATCTTTACTGTTGACGGCGTACATTAATATGGTCTCGCCATTATTGTCAGTTTTATTGGGATCAGCGCCCTTTTCCAACAGGAGACGAACAATATCTCTTTTCCCTTCATATACGGCATATGTTAATGGGGTCCAACCTGATTTATCTGCCCTGTTACTATTTGCACCGGCATCAATTAACGCTTCAACAATTTTTATATGGTCCCATACAATGGCGAACGTTAGAGCAGATTCCTCTTCGTGTGTGAAAGCTTCAATATCGGGAGAATACTTTAAAAGGGCCGTAACATTTTCAAAATAGCCCAGCGCCGCCAATTCCATAAGACATGTTCGACCGAGTCTATTTTTATGATTAATATCAGCTCCTTTTAATAATAAATACTCCAATACTTCACAATTAGATGAGTTCATGCATGCATAAAAAAGGACGGTTTCATCTTCAATATTAACAGCATCTATTCGGGCTCCAAGATCGATAAGAAACTTTAAAGATTCAAGACAACCATTCTTTGCAGCAATCATTATTGGAGTTTCTGAGTAACTGTTACCGTGATTTATGTCCAATCCTGTTTTTGCCAACTTTTTTAAAAGATTTACTTGATTTTTTGAAGCTGCGGCAAACAATAATCCATAATTGCCAATTGATTTCGAGCTAGTGTGTCTCATATTATCGGTTGACTGTTTTTAATATATTAAAATATCCATCCACAGTGACCATAATATTGCCGACACTGCTGAGGAGCTGTAAATTTTGCATTATTTTGACAATCATGCATTGTCACTCCAGTGCCAAATACTCGAGGTGGGCACTGTTGCATAATGTCAGGAGGGGCATATCTTATGGTACATCTGCATCTTCTTGGGCCGCGCCGTTTACATGCAGAAAAATAAATTGGTACAGGGATATCTGCTCCAAGCGAGGAAGCAACAAAATAAAGAGTACACATAATAACGTATGTCAAAATCATGGCATAAGCTAATGATAACAGGATATTAGAAATAGAGATTGTAGTCATTGTCATTGCCATTGTCATATTACCACATGGATCAGTTGTATTAACGGGGTTATTTGATGCATAGATATACATATTTTGCTCTATGGGCATGTTAAGCGAAGATAGAAATTTATCATATGTCAAAAACCTTCCAATTGCAGGTTTGTAGTATCTTGACCGTAGATAGTAGGCATTTATCATAGAATCAAACTGCTCGCCTGCGAAAAGATAATTATTGACTGTGCTTCCTGTTGAACTTAGCATAATCCCGAAGGCCTCATAGATATATGTATCAGTTATATTTTGATTGTTATCGGTCAAGCCCCTGATACTCCCAAGGCCGTCCTGGTGATAATAAGATGCAATACCATCCCTCATCTGTTTGATAAGTTCCTTTCCATAAGTATATCTGGCAATCAATGAGCCACTGCTATCCAGCTCTTCCAATACCTGGGCAAAATCCATATTCTTATCAACCAAAAATTCAGTTGAAACTCCATTCACTGTAGAGCGAATCCTTATCCCATCGGCATCATATTGATATTCTATCAAATCGCCTAATGATTCAGCTTTTATGAGTCTGTCCTCATGATCATATGTATAAGTATATGTCTGCAAACCATCCGTTTTGCTTAATGTATTGCCATTGTTGTCATATGTGTAAGAGTTGGAACCTTCTGTAAGCAACCGGTTATTATTATCATATGTGTATAATGTTGTGCCATTTGAATCTGTCTTGGACAGTCTATTACCCACAGGATCATACGTATAAGAAATATTTTCATCTCCATGAACCGGATCAGAGATTTTTTCGTCTAATAATCTGTAGAGTGAATCATAGGTATACTCGACCTTACGGCCGTCTTCCTCTACAATCTGTGTACGGTTACCAACTGGATCCAGAGTGTATGCAAAGCTGGAAATAATCGAATGATCTTCTTTTTGATTTTCTACTTTGGTTAGTTGGTTCAACGAATTGTATGTATAATAGGCTATTGTCCCGTTTGGTTTGGTCACCCTTATTTTATTGCCTGCTTTGTCATATATATAGGCTGTAACCCCACCATCCGGATCAGTCACTGTGCTTAGACGGTTCAATGCATCATATACATATGAGGTTGTGCCTGAGGATGTGGTCAAGGCTGTACGATTTCCTGCAGCATCATAAGCATATGATATTGTGCTCCCGTCCGGATTAGTTACTCCTATTAGCCTGTCTCTCAAATCATAGTCATATCTTGTCTCTCCCATATCATCAGTAACTGTCTCCCGCTTGTCTGTTAATGTATAAGTAAATGAAACCTTAGAGCCATTGTAATAAGTTTTTTCAATCAACCTGTTGTTCTCATCATAAACAAAGTTGGTTACATCTCCATTAAAGTTTGTGTGGGTTAGAATATTCCCATTTGAATCATAGGTAAAATGTTCAGTCATACCAAGAGGAAGGATATGTCTTATTTTTTGTCCCAAAATATCATAATTCCAAAAGCTTGTATTTCCATTAGCATCTGTCACTGAAATGAGATTTCCTATACCATCATATGTAAAAATTGTCTCATTCCCCAAAGCATCAGTCACCTTTGTAAGTCTATATATAGGATCATATTCAAATCGCTTGGTGTTTCCTGCTTGATCAGTTTCCTGGCTTCGCTGGTTTATACTATTGTATTGGACAGTTGATGATGTACCGTTAGGATAGATCGTCTTTGTTAATCTATTTAGTCCGTCATATTCATATTGAATTGAATGACCCAAAGGATCTGTAACACTTATAAGATTTCCATTTTTATCATATCCATATGTTTTCACATTTCCAAGGGCATCGGTCTTTATGGTCATTCTTCCTGCGGCATCATACTCAAATCCTGTAATATTACCATTTTCATCCGTTTCCGCTATTAACCTGCCTGCTGAATCATACTCTCTATATGTAGAGGTGCCATCAGGGTAAATAGTCTTCACAAGACGATACAGTTTATCATATTCATAATAAGTTGTTCTTCCCGCTTTATCAGTGGAGCTAGTCTTGTTATTTTCTGCATCGTATTCAAAGATCTCTGTAGTTCCATCAGGATATAGTGTATTTATATGATTGCCCCTGATATCATATTGATACTCTGTGCGGTTTCCATTTTTATCTACTTCGGCTGAAAGCTTACCTGTGGGAGTATACTCGAAATGTAATACGTTGCCTAATGCATCTATCTCCTGGACTACCCTATCTTTATTATCATAAACTTTGCTTTTTGTTATAGTAACAATATTGCCCAAGGAATCGGTAAATGTCCGGGTCTCAGTCAACTGGTTTCCATTCTGGTCATATGTATATGTAGTTACATTACCAAGAGGATCTGTTTCTTTAATAAGATCACCAAAAGAGTTATATTCATTATTAGTTGTGTTGCCTGCCGGATCTGTTACCGAAATCATATTACCAGTACCATCAAACATATTAGTTCGTGTCTCACCCAAAGGATTTGTAGCGGATATGAGATTGCCCGAACTATCATATACAAAGGTTATTGTATTGCCCATTGGATCGGTCTTTGAAAGAATCTGGTTAGAAGAGTTATAAGTATAAGTGGTTGTATTGCCTAGAGGATCTGTTTTGGTAAGATTATTCCCTCTTTCATCGTAAGTATATGTTGTAGTATGATTTAATGGATCGGTTTCGCTTAGCTGGTTACCTTTTTCATCATAAGTATAGATTGTCGTGTTACCAAGGGCATCTGTTCTGCTAATCACATTTCCCTGTTCATCATAACCTATGACTGTTATATTATCCAAGCGATCCTTAACCACTTCACGGCGGGCATCCAGATCGTGAGTAAATTCCATTCGATTACCATTTGCATCTATTACTGCAATTAGACGTCCATCATAATCGTATTCGTTTCTCACTGCTCCAGTACAGCACGTCTCTGCAATATCAACAAGACCATGAGTTCTATTATATGTATATTGAGCAACATTATACTCCTGATCGGTTACTGCTTTTAAATCACCATTAATGTCATACTCATAGGTGATTATATTCCCCATAGGATCTGTAATCTCAGTGATTCTTCCTTCAGCGTCCCTTGTGAAGGCTACACTCTTCCCTGTAGAATGTATGATTCCTCCATAGGTTATATCAAGGGAATTGCCATTTTTGTCTGTGACCTTCTGAAGTCCCTCATTCTGATCTATGATATACACAGTTCCATCTATGGTTGTCAGTTGGTAAAGATCGGGATCGTAAACCTCAAATTCCCAGTTCACGACCTGGGATCCGTCAAAATACATGGGACTATCATCCAAAGCTACGAGGGATCCATATGTTCCCGGACGAGGTGTATATACAGCAGAGTCTACCCATGTAATGGGTATAAGCAATTGTGATTCCGGTATAAATCTGCAATCAAACTCCATAATGCGTCCGTCCGATAGGGTTATGCTTACATAATGGTTCCCATCCGGCATGAGAAAATATGTCGGGAAAAACCCACCTGACGCCTGTTGATACCATCCTTCGCCCGGTTCACGGTTTTCTTCTACCTTTGTGGTCTTAATATCAATATTCCAGCCATAACCAAAATCACCCTTGTTATGCCTGATGCGACTGTCATAGGTCCGGTAGATTGTGATGGGAATGCCTGCTACGGGGATCTCCAGGTCTTTAAAGGTCACAGTAAAGTTTCCGACCTTAAGGTCACCTGTGATCCGGTAGGTT
>JBLIRO010000140.1:0-6823 GCA_049472335.1 bacterium
CTATCACTGGCGTCTTTATAAGTCTTCTGTCAAGATAATGGTTTTTTAATTGAAGATCGGAATCCCCTCCAGGGATTATAAAACTGACAATCTTAACGAAATAAGAAATGAAAGGTAACATTATTATGGTATTCATAACATTAAAGAGTGTATGGGCATTTGCTATCTGTCTGGCTATATTTCCTTTTGAAAGAAATACGATTAATTTTTCATAAGGGCTTAATAATAAAAGAACAATAATAGTGCCCACAATATTAAAAAGGGCATGAGATAATGCCGTCCTTTTGGCGGGAAGAGTCGTGCCGATACTTGCTAACAGTGCCGTTATGCAAGTGCCTATATTGTCCCCCAGCAGGATAGGTATAGCTGCATCAATAGTCACCAATTGACTTGATGCCAGGGCTATTAGCAAGCCAATTGTCGCACTGCTGCTTTGAACAATCATAGTTATGGACATGCCGGCAAGAACACCCAAAATAGGACCTATGATAGGATTTTTTTTGTTGCCTGCAAGGATAAAAAGATTCACAATCGCTTCATGATTTCTTAAAAATGCGACAGAATCCATCATAATCTTAAGTCCTAGAAAAAGTATCCCAAAACCAAGGATAACTTCACCTATGTTTTTATATTTTATTTTTTTGGAAAAAAAGCTTAGAGCAAAACCGATACCTATAGCCGGCAAAGCTGCCTTTGTCAATTTAAAGGCAATAAGCTGTCCGGTAACTGTTGTCCCTATATTGGCCCCCATGATTACACCCACGGCCTGGGTAAAGGTCATGAGTCCCGCATTCACAAAGCCTACTAACATGACACTTGTGGCACTGCTACTTTGGATAAGAGCAGTTATTCCAGCCCCGACAAGCACACCAAAAATAGGCTTATTGGTCAGGCAGCTAAGGATTTTACGCATCCTGTCCCCGGCCGCCTTTTGCAAGCCTTCTCCCATTAAGTGAATGCCATAGATAAATAGACCAAGCCCCCCTATCAGGCCAAAACCAACCTCAGTAAACATAATCTCCTTTCTATGGAATTATTCAATTGTTTAAGCAAATCGCATGTTTGATCCCGATAGCGAGTTTGCGGTCTGGCGGAAGCAAGCCATACAGTCTGTATATGAGGGAACTCGAAGCCGAAAGGCATAAGCCTATCTCTAAGATGAATAAAGAATGTTCAATTGTTATGCCAAATTAATTTGGCCAAGATAAGGTATTGTAAGATATAGAAATAATTGAAGTTTTTTCTAAGTAATAAATTTTGTTAATTCGACTATAAAGGCGAATCATAAGACCATAAGGGCGAATAAGGTGGCAAGTTTATCAAAAAAGGGCTTTTAGGGATAAATACAAATTTCTATTTGCATCTAAAATATCTTTAGCGACCAATGTCTTTTTCCTATTTTAACCAGTTCTCCAGATTCTATAATCCTTTCCCATCGTTTTTTGTCGAGCGTTAAAAGCAATTTTTCCTCCAGTGCATCTCTGGGCCTTTCCCTCACAGATCTCGTATTAAAACATTTTCTGAGCTTAGCTAGTTTGGATACATACTCAATACGTTTATTCTGATAATACTCATCAAATTTTACCTTTTTGGTTTTCATATCAGGGTCTTTTATCCTCATGCAATTCCTGATATATTTTCATCAGGGTTTGTTCTGTTGATTGTTCCCTGGCTTTGCGAAAAAGATACTCCTTATCTATTTCCTCTGCATGTAAAGATAAAAGCCTTTTGACCCAACGACCGTCATCTTCCCAATGCCAATGAACATACCCGTTTAATCGATCAATGATCAAGTCCTCAAGCCCGATAATGTAGCAATGCATATCCTCAATCTCCAATTCAACTAATTGTGCATCTTCACCCGATAAATCAGAAGTAGGAGCTTCAATTAGCGCGTCAATATCTTCTCTTATCCAATATCGTCCCTCTTTATGAAAACCAAGTTTTGAGAAAATTGTATCAACCTCTTTTGAGCTTGGGAGGGCAATATCGATATCACCTGTCGTATATCCACCCAATGTATAATACTCAAGGGCCTGTCCGCCGATTAAGACTGGCCTTTCTCCGATGGTTTTCATAGCATCAGTGAGTATAGCCAATATCCATAAGCGGCGCTTCAATGTATTTTCAATTGCAGAGGATTTTTGTAAACGTTCTCTTAATTCTTTAAAAGGGATCATAATTTTAAAATTTATAGTTTTTTAATTCATACAGAGTTTATAAAGTATAGAAAAAAACCTTAAGGATTGTCAAAAAAATTTTTTTGAATTTGCTTTTTTTAAATATATTGTTCTTGGATTTCTCTATAAAATAATATTTGAAAACTCGACCATCAGGTCTATTGAATCGCCCTCAGGGTCGAAATTTATCTAATTTTAGCTTTCCTAAAAAGCCATTTAATAATTACATTACAATAAGTTATCTCAATTTAGCTCTTTTGGCATTAGACTTGGAATAAAATATTAATTTAATGTTAATTTAATGTTAAATTTGTGCAAATTTTATTTCTGCATTAGTTATTTGAATTGTATATTGTTTTTAGAAAAGATTTCAAATAATGATTAACCAACCAAAAAAGAAGGAGGAACAAAAGGGGATTTTATGAAAACATAACTGTCAATAAGCATCAATCCATTACCGGATGAATGAAAAGGTTCTGTGGCCATATTCATTATGTGAACAAACAATAGTCCAACATCAAAAAAAGGATGTGAAGTATGTCTTATAAAAGTATTGTTAAATTTGTCTTGTTTTCGATGCTCGTCTTTCTGGGTGTTTTTATCTCCTTCAATCTATGCAAAGCTAATCTGGCATATGGCAGCCCGGTCATTAATGAAATAGTTGCCAAAACCACTGATGGGAGCAATGACTGGATAGAGCTTTATGTGGTAGGCAATGATCCCGTTTATCTGGGAGATTATGCTCTTGTTGATGATACCGAGGGACGTGTGCCAGCCCTTTTACCCGGTGTTGTATTAGATCCCGGAGAATTTTTCGTTATACAGGCCACTGATGAAGACCCCAATGACGGCTCGTATTTCGTGCCTTTCAAGTTAGGTTCTGATGACAGCGTAACCCTCTTTTGGGGAATCAATATAGTTGATGTGCTTGATTGGGAAGACGGAGACGCTCCTGAAGGCTGCAGTTATGGCCGCCTGCCGGATGGGACCGGTGAACCCCAGACCCTGTTGCCAACACCAAACGCTTCAAATGCGGCACCTGTGTCTTCCTCCCTTATTATAAACGAGATCCTTGCCCAGGATCCTAATGGCGGCAATGACTGGATCGAGCTTTATGTGGCAGGCAATGATCCTGTTTACCTGGGGGATTATGCTCTGGTAGATGACAAAGAAGGACGCGAGCCTGCGCCGCTACCCTTCATAACCCTGGGGCCTGGGGAATTTTTCGTTATACAGGCCACTGACGAAGACCCCAATGACGGCTCATATTTTGTGCCTTTCAAATTGGGTTCTGATGACAGCGTAACTTTATATTTTGGTACGGATGTTGTCAATATACTTGACTGGGTGGACGGCGAAGCTCCAAGCGGGGTAAGCTACGGGCTTTTGCCAGACGGAACAGGGGCTGCCCAGCCAATGTCTCCTACACCAGGCGCTCCCAACAAGATGTTCAACCTCTTTGCTACTGATAAAGTGGTGGATGTTCGACTGGAATTGACGGATGAGGCGTGGCAGGCTATCCTGGCTGACCCAATGGCAGAAGAATATCAACCATGTAATATCATATACAATGGTATCAGATTAGAAAATGTTGCAGTCCGGACAAAAGGACAATCAAGCCTTATGACTGTTGCGATGAATCCCGATTCCAACCGTTACAGCTTCAAGGTAGATATAAACTATTATATGGACCAGGATCTATTTGGTTTGCAAAAAATCAACCTTAATAATGGGTTTAGCGATCCAACCTTTATGAGAGAGTATCTTTCGTATCATTTGATGCAAGAGATGGGCATTCCATCCCCGCGCACTGCATTTGTAAATCTTTATATCAATGATGAGCTTTTTGGACTTTATCTGGCTGTGGAAGCGGTGGATGATGAATTTGTCGAAGCCCGTTTTGATCCGGGCGACGGAGACCTTTATAAGGCGGAGATGGGAAGTGATTTGCTCTGGAAGGGTGACAGTATTGGTAGTTATTCAAGCCTGGAGTTGAAGACAAACGAGGATACGAGTGATCACAGTGCGCTATTAGCTATGTTGTATGAGTTGAATAACGGCAGTGATTATGAATCATTCATCGATGTAGATGAGGTGCTGCGGTATCTCGCCGTGAGCACTGCTTTAACGAATCTTGATAGCTATCAGGGTGTTATGGCCCAGAATTATTATCTTTACGAAGATAATGGCATTTTCTCAATCATCCCGTGGGATTTCAACATGTCTTTCGGTGGTTTTAATATGGGCTGTGACCGGGCAAGTATTATAGATTTTATGATAGATGAGCCCACCATGTCCGTCTTGAGTGATCGTCCTCTGATTGCCAAGCTTTTGCAGAATCCCGATTATCTTGAATTATATCATGGGCATATTAACCAGTTAATAACAGGCCCCTTTGCCCCGGAAAACATGGATCAGATTATAGATGAAACGGCAGATCTGATCCGGGAATATGTATATGCTGACCCCACCAAATTCTTCACCGTGGAAGAATTCGAGCAAACCCTGACCAGCGACCTTTCAACGGACCCCAATGCCACCATCGTTATCGGTTTTGATAGAGGATTCGGGTTAGTAATTGGCCTGAAGGCATTTGTTCATGAACGTGTGGTGAGTATCAGCGATCAGTTGAACGGTTTGGCTCCTGCAAGCGGTGACGGATCCGGCAACTGTGATAGTGGATTTGTGCCTGGGCCATGGCCGGGGCCAGGAGGATTCGGAGATGCAATCGCTACGGTCACTCCTCCCTATGCATACCAGGGTGACATTAATGTACTGGTGACAATAACCTTAATAGATGATATGCAGATGCTTCCCGCAGAGATAAATCTGTTGAGTGTAAAGATAGGCTCTATTGAAGGGAAAAATATTGGCAGGAATGGGCTTGAGATAACGGCTTTGTTTGATATTCCGGCAAATGAGCCAGTTGGTATGAGAGACGTTGCTGTAGAATTTCAACCACCTGAATTTTTCGATCCAAACGGCCAGATGCCACCGGGTGGAATGCCTCCGGGAGGCATGCCTCCGGGTGGAGGATTTGGGGATCCAAATGCATTTTTCGGGGACCCGAATACCTTTATGGATCCAAATGACTTCGACATGATCTTTGTAAAGGCCGATGCATTTGAGATTAAAGCACAGGGTGGTCAGCCTGGTCCATCAGGGATTGAAAGCGTTTCTCCCTCTTCTGCTGCACAGGGTGATACAGATGTTGCGGTGACAATAATCCTATCCCAGGATATGGCAATGCTTCCCCCCAATATAATACCGTTTAGCGTGAAAATAGGTCAGTTGGATGGAACTGATATAGTTCGTAACGGGCTGCAGATAACTGCTGTATTTGACATCCCGGCCAATGAGCCAACCGGAATGAAGCAAGTCTCAGTCGTTCTCCCGCCACCGCCTATGGACCCGAATGCTCAGCCCATGATCCTTACGAAGGCCGATGCGTTCGAGATTGTTCGGGGATACCTTCCCTTTACTATTGGTCAAACAACTACGGATGATATAGTTACTGATATACCTGCATTCAGCTCCGGAGGGCTTTATGACGAGACTATATTGCGTACAATATATCTTGAATTTTCACAGGAAGACTGGTGGCAACAGTTGGAAGCGAACTACTACACAGAGGAGAATATTCTCGCGGATCTTACTATGGACGGCAATACCTACCATGGTGTAGGGGTTCGTTTCAAGGGTATGACTTCATATATGATGGCAGCAAACTCCCAGAAAAAATCCTTTAATATCGAGATCGATGAAACAGATCCCGATCAAAGACTAATGGGATATAAGACGCTGAACCTTAACAACTCCAGTTTGGATCCCTCATTTATCCGAGAGGTGCTCTATTTCAATATATTCAGGAAATACGCCCCATGCCCCCAGGCAAACTTTGTTAAGCTCGTCATAAACGGTGAGAATTGGGGAATTTATGTCAATGCTCAACAACAAAACTCGGACCTGATTGAAGAATGGTTCGGGGATAATGACGGCGACAGATGGAAGGTTGGGATGGGAGGCGCACAGGGTGGTTTTCCTCCGTTTCAGTCTCTGGAAGAGTGGCTTGCAGGTCCTTCAGCAGAGGATTTGAACAATGACGGCCAGATAAATGAGGTTGATTTCGACATTTATATCCAATCCCAAACTGGCGGCATGTTTGATCCTAACATGTTTGGCGATCCCAATATGATTCCCAATGGATGGGGTGGCGGCGGCATGTTTGATCCTAACTTCACATTTGTGCCGCCTTCACTTGAAGAATGGCTATCCAGTCCTATGGCCCGAGATATGAATAGTGATGGCCAGATCACAGAAGAGGACTATAATATCTTTATTAATATGCCTGCTGGTGGTGGTATGTTTGATCCTAACATGTTTGGCGATCCCAATATGATTCCCAATGGATTGGGTGGCGGCGGCATGTTTGATCCTAACTTCAGATTTGTGCCGCCTTCACTTGAAGAATGGTTATCCAGTCCTATGGCCCGAGATATGAATAGTGATGGCCAGATCACAGAAGAGGACTATAATATCTTTATTAATATGCCTGCTGGTGGTGGTATGTTCGATCCCAACATGTTTGGTGATCCCAATATGATTCCCAATGGATGGGGCGGCGGCGGCATGTTTGATCCTAA
>JBLIRO010000141.1:0-6415 GCA_049472335.1 bacterium
TGAATAGAAACAAAAAGAAAAAGGAGACAAGTAAATGGTACAGCAAAAATTATTTTCATTCAACACAATTGAGAGGGGAAATCAGGAAGTCAGTCCAAGAGGAGGCTTAATCGTATTTGATGGGTTTTTAAAAGCGATTAAGACAGAAGAGACAATTCGTAGATATATGCCGTTACCGGGATCAAACAGGGGATATGAAGCATGGAGATATATCGAGCCATTAATTTTGATGCAATATGGGGGAGGCAGAAACATTTCTGACCTAAAGAAGCTTAGGGAAGACAAAGTGTTACAGAAGGCGACAGGGATGAGAGGCATATCATTTTTCAGGAGACAGGGAATGTTATACAGCGGATTTAATCAATTTTTTAAGACAAAAGGGTCAGCCTTCACGATCGTTGCAGATCAGGATGCTGCAGTAAAGGAAACAATAAATGCTATCCAGATTTTTTGATGTTTCAGGGAGTGGTGTGTTTCGATAAGGGTAAATTTAGTAGTTTTTGAGTATTAATAGGGGAAATTTAACATGTAACCCAAAATAATTCCAAGCTGGGTTAAAAAGTTAATGAGATTTTAAAAATTGCCTGAAGAAGGCTTAACAAATGGTGTGCCAATTTCTATGTCTATTTTTCAGTTGAATATTTGTCTTGACAAAAGTTAAAAGTTCTGCATATACTTCAATCCAGGAAAGCAAATTCTTGCAACAACTCAATTTATAGGGTTTGGATCAGAAAAATATCTGTCTTGATAAATCGATCGCGGATTTCGGGTGCATTCTTATCCTTGCGGACATTGAACCAATCTTTTAAAATGAGGAGTCTATATGATAGGTTTGGCTTTATCGGGTGGTGGTTTTCGTGCAACTCTGTTTCATGTTGGCGCCTTGTGGCGGCTGAATGAAGTCGGCATAATGAAAGGCATTGACGAAATCACCAGCGTTTCGGGCGGATCGATTATTGCTGCCTATCTTGGCTATAAATGGAATAAACTTCATTTTGACACAGATCATGTGGCGACCAATTTTAAGAAGGTCATTGTAAATCCAATTACTCTTTTTTGTGGACGTACGATTGATGTCGGTACGATTTTAGGAGGAATCATCAATCCAGTAAAGCACCCGAGTGAACTGTTAATCAGCAAGTATCGAAGACATCTTTTTGGTAATGCAACCTTGCAGAATTTGCCCGATACAGAGGATGCACCGCGATTTACCATTTATGCAACCAGTATGCAGTCAGGTGCTAGCGTCCGTTTTACCCGGGATTATCTCGGCGAATATCATTTGGGCAAAATCATGAATCCGGCCTTGAAACTGGCAATCGTCGTAGCGGCTTCCAGCGCGTTCCCTTCGCCCTTATGCCCGGTTAGAGTGGATGTCGATGCCAATGCATGGGAAAAAAGCGACATCTCTGATCTCCATTATGACAACTATCTCAAATCAACCATGTGGCTGGTTGATGGTGGTGTTTATGACAATTTGGGATTGGAACGTATTGTTAAGAATTGTGATACAATAATGGTCAGCGATGCTGGGGCACCATTCTCAATTCAGCGCAAGATGATCTATTCCCGTATCAGTCAGATTGCCCGGACCAAACGGACACTGGATATCATGTCTGAGCAAATTCGTGCGTTGCGCACACGAGACTTGATCTGCAACATAATTAACTCCTTTTATCATAATGAGGAATAATAAGATTTATTGCACTTACGAATATTTATTACAATATTATTTGATAACTCTTTTAATGCTCTGCCTAAGCATCTATAATTATAGAATATTTAACATCTTTCAAAATAAAAAAAGGTAAGAAAGGACCCTCAAAAAAATCAAAAGGATTTTGAGGGCCTTATGTTGGTAGTTTTAAAATATCCTTCTCTTTCATTAACATTAACCTGATAACCCCTTTAACGGATGACCCCGTTAGCCAACGTAATCTAATTTAATGTAATTTTGTCTCATTTAGGTATATTTAAGCATCAAAAAGGGTTTAATTTTAATATAATTTTACCTAAACTACCTATATATTAAGCATCAAAAGGATCCAAGCCAAAAATTAGAATTATTCTTTTCTGATGCATTGTATTTTTACAAAGATGATTGTTATAAAATAATACATAGGCGGATATAGAGATTTCAATTGGACCTTGGTCCAATTAAGGGGCTTTTATTTTTACGATGGTACTATTCCTGCTTTCTCTAAAAGCCGGACAAGCTCAATAAAAGAGCCAACCTGTATTTATTTCAATGTACGACTTTTTGGGCTTAATTTTCACAAAACTTTTACTAACTATATGAAATGTATATTTTAAAACCCTTTCATCTTGACTTTTACTTTTTCTCATGATATATTCATCTATATAAAATGCCATCCTGAATGACATTTAGTTTTTTCCTTTAAGTTCTTTTCCATACAAATCATCAAAGATCCTTCTCAGTTTGTTTATTTAAAAGATGAATAAAACCAATTTGGCATATACCCTATTTCCCAATACCACAAATATTCATCCAAACTTATTAGGAAGGAGTAAAGAATGGAAAGAAATCAAATAAAATCCAATACTGCATTTGAATAAACATCAAAAAATAGTTTAAACAGGATACTAAGCTCTCAATGGATTTTCAAGAAAGGGAGGAACTTATTATGAAAGGCAGAAAGAACTGGATGAATCACCTTATGAGGCCAAGCACCCTGAGCCTTTACATGTTTTTATTCCTTATTTTTTTGCAATTGTCCATTCCGGTTTATTCTTTGTCAAAAACAAAAAAATGTATTGAAATCAGAGGCCCTGATAAAGTGGAAGAAAATAGTATAGCAGTCTATGAGGCGGTTTGTATTTATTCAGAAAAGAGTAAACCGATGACAGAAAAGGTACAATGGACTGTGGAATCCTGCTCCGCTGACATAGATTCCATGGGACAATTGACCACATGTGAAGTCGATACTGACAAGACTATCATCGTCAGGGCTACTTCTAATAGTAGGCTGATAAATCAAACTGCAACCAAGGTAGTTACAGTTTTGGACAAAGGAAAGCCGACCGGCTATTCTCATGAAGGCCGCCTCACCACTTATGAAGGGAGTAAAACCTGCAATGAGTGCCATTTGGAAAGGGCCCTTGAGATCCATGCCTCGGTTCACTATCAATGGGAAGGGCCTACTCCTTATGTCGTTGATATGACAACAGGAGGAAAACTTGGAAGCATCAACGACTTCTGCACTTACCCTGATATCAATTTCATTGGCATATTGACCAACCTGGACGGTCAAAAAGTGGATGGAGGCTGTGCTACCTGCCACATCGGACTAGGAGATAAACCAGACTACAATGCTACCATAAGTCAGCTTGAAAACATAGACTGCCTTGTTTGTCATTCTGATACATACAGGAGAAAGGTTGTGCAATTGCCGGATGGAAGGTTTAGGTTTGTTCTTGCTCCGGAAAAGTTGCCTCCGGGCATTGATCCCATTGAAGCCATCACAGACATAAGATTACCCTCCAGTGGTGCCTGTGTTAATTGTCATTCCTATGCAGGTGGTGGTTGCAATAATAAAAGGGGAGATTTGGAAGAATCCCACAGGAACCCTCCTGACCGGACGTTTGACATACATATGGCTTCAAAGGAGAAAGATGGTGCTGGCATGGATTGCCTCGATTGTCATGCCGCACAAAATCATAAGATTGGAGGTCGGGGTACGGATTTGCGCCCGACAGATCTTGATGTCGAGGTCAGTTGTACCATTTGTCATGAAAATTCTCCTCACCACGAATATAATATCGATATACATACAAAAAGGGTGAACTGCACGGTATGCCATATCCCCTTTTTCGCAAAAATCGGTTCCACGGATATGTTTAGGGACTTTAGTCAACCGGTGGAGGTAAATCCAAGCAATCGCTTGTATGAGCCACACATTGAAAGGGGGCTTAATATGATCCCCGAATATAGATTTTTCAACGGGCTGTCGTATTTCTATCAGTTCGCTACTCCTGCCATTCCAGGGGCCAATGGCCGCGTTGTGATGTCAACCCCTCTCGGGACCATTAATAATGCAGAAGTAAGGATTGAGGCCCTGAAGCACCATATGGCTGTACAGGCCAGGGCTGTTGATACATCATATCTGATTCCGTTAAAAATGGGCATCCTTTTTCAGACAGGCGATATAGATAAAGCCATCAGGCAGGGTGCTGCTGAAGTAGGATGGTCTCTGCCCGACGGATATGAATTTGTGCCCACTGAACGTTATATGGGGCTATATCATGAAGTAGCACCCAAGGAGTATGCCCTTCGCTGTGATAATTGCCATAATGGAGGGACCCGGCTTGATTTCGATGCATTAGGTTTTACACCAAGAACGGAATATAATGGAAAGCCGCTTTGCGCAAGCTGCCACAAGGATAAGTCCACAGAATGGCCTCCATCGGAATTCTTCATGAAAGTCCATGAAAAACATGTTAAGGACAAACGAATTGACTGTATTCGCTGTCACTTTTTTTCAGCGGCAAAATAAGGCAAAAAGAGCTTTTGAATTTCACTTATTTTTATTTCTGATGAATAATGCAACGAATAACAAAGTCTTAGGGTTTAATCCGCCCATCTTATACACCATAGATCTGGGGGGGAGCGAGTAGGCGGGCCATTGAGAAAAAAAAAGCATTATTGGTGGAACCTTCTATTTAATTGATTTTTTCAGACGACTTACAAACAAGGCATCGGTTTGGTTAATGGACCACAACCAGGCGAAATCCACGTACCCCACCTATCGACCACATAGATCCCTTGGAACTCGATGGGAACCTGTGGTGCTGCCTTAACATCGTATACTTTTCCATCTATAATAATCATCTACTGCTTTGTATTTGTTAACAATGCTCTGAAACTCCTACCTAGGCAGTAGTTGTAGAAACCGAGCAAACACATAAGGATAACTGGCATTTTGGGCTCAGTTTCCTTAACTGCTTGCAGAAAAGAAAAGCATAGGTAAAATTTTAATAAATTTAGATAGAATAAAGGGTTGATAAAATCATAAAATCATCAATTAAAGATTGTAAACCTTTTTTTAAGTTTGTCGTTATTATTACTGTCTGCAAATCTATCAGGGTTAGAAAGGATAATAAGAAGGTAATGCCTTTAAATATTTTTTGTGGAAGGATTGATTCTGAAATGTTGAAACGTCTGCCATTGTCTTTCCCTTTGCTGTTTCTATTAATGACGTTGCTTGCGGGATGCATGACCGTCGGGCCGGATTACCGGCCGCCTGATTTGGCTGTGCCTGAACAGTGGGACGCTGAGTTGACAGGTGAATCGAGTGCGAAGTCCCTTGATATGGAAACCCTGGCCAATTGGTGGTCAACGCTGAACGATCCCGAGCTGACAAGCATGATAATACGGGCTGCTGAGAATAATCCGGATCTCAGGAAAGCACAGGCGCGCGTATGCGAGGCGCGCGCTCGGCGGGACTTAAGCAGGGCCGGCATTTTTCCAACCCTCAAGGCTTCTGGCTCTGCGAGCCGGAGCGCCGGCAGTAAAGATACCGGCAGCGGAAGGGAGCGGGATCTCTATGATTTGGGATTCGATGCCACCTGGGAGCTCGATATTTTTGGCGGAGTCAGACGCTCCATCGAAGCTTCCAAGGCAGGGCTCGAGGCCACTGAGGAAGACTTGAGGGATGTGCTGGTGAGCCTTCTTGCCGAGGTAGCCCTGAACTATATTGATGTGCGTTCTTTTCAGAACAGGCTCTCCATAGCCAGGACCAATCTGTCGGCACAGGAGGAAACCTATAAAATCACTCAATGGCGTTTTCAGGCAGGACTCACCAGCCAGCTTGACGTAGAACAGGCCTTGTCCAATCTGGAGCAGACCCGTTCACAGATACCTTCATTGGAGACCGGGCTTGAGCAGGCTTTAAACAGGCTCGCCGTGTTGATGGGGGAGAACCCGGGTTCGGTGCATGAAGAGCTTATGGAGGAAGCCCCCATACCGATAGCATCCATGGAGATCGCCATAGGTGTGCCTGCGGATGCCTTGCGGCGCATACCCAGTGTGCGGAGCGCAGAGCGCAGACTGGCAGAGCAGACCGCCCAGGTGGGCGTTGCTGTTGCCGGGCGGTATTCCGTATTTACACTTGTCGGGTCCATTGGCCTTGAGGCCCTTACCCTCAACAATCTCTTCTCTTCAGCCAGCCGGACTTGGAGGATCGGTCCGAACTTTTCATGGACCCTGTTTGATGCGGGCCGGATCAGGCAGAACATCAAAGTGCAAAATGCCCTTCAGGAGCAGGCTTTGGCAGAATATGAGGGAGCGGTCCTCACAGCCCTGGAGGATGTGGAAAATGCCCTGGTGGTATATGCAAAAGAGCAGATCCGGCGGCAATCACTGGAAGATGCCGCACAGGCCGCACAACGCGCTGTG
>JBLIRO010000142.1:0-6340 GCA_049472335.1 bacterium
GGCCCATGGTAATGTTAAAGCTTGACCAGCCCTCCCCTGTCCTTTTTCCAAGGACGTCCTCCAAAATCCTCTCGAACAGACTGCCATAAGTCTTCATGTCGGTCACCGCGACCCCGATGCTGTGCAGAGGTAATTCAAGAGAAGCCTCCAATGCCCTCTCGGCAGTCCATTCCACCTCCTGAATCACGTCTGGAAGCATGGTTGCCTCCAGCCGTGATATATCAGGATCGCATATTTCCAGATAAATCACGTCTGCAATTCGGTCAAGAAATGAGAAAAATTCCTTTTCCAGAGGGGAGGATTGATCCAGACATGATAATATGATTCGTTTTGGAAAATCTCTCCTTCGGAGGGAACTGTTTCCTTTTATTTCATTTAAAAGAATACGGTTTATATAGATGGGTATTTCAACAGGATGTATAAACCCTTCATCAATCATATTCTTTTCAAAGATCTTGGTCACCTCCAAAGCCCACTGAGCTAGCGGCTGGGCAACAACCCTTTTGCCAGGTGTCATTAAGTGCCTTATGAGTATGGCGTAGTTTCTGTCGAGATTATCCGCTAAAGAGATCCCTTCGTGGAATAATCCCGGAGGAGGGGCCTCTTTTATGGCACTTAACCATATGGACAGGCGATTCCATTTTGATGCCGCTATATATTCCGGCCACATCTCCGTCCATAAGGATTCTAACCACGCATTAAGACTCATTACTTTTATGGGCAGCCAACAGCGGGCGCCGGAGGTTAATTTATGTCCCCTGTATCTGCGGATAATCTGGCGGGCCATTCTGCCCCCGGATGTCAAAACGATATCATCGGGGTGAGTGTTATAGATAATCCATTCCTGTAGCTGTTTTGTGCTTTTAAAATAAATATGATCCATAAAGAGATCATAAACCAGGAAAACATATTGATTCAAGTCCTGACCATAAAATTCGACAACATTTTTGTTCTTTTGAAATAGATTAAAAAATTTAATATCGAATTTTATTGATAATTTTAGCCGATAAATAGAATAGATGTGTTTTGCCCTGAATAAATGTTAAACGGTTTTTCATGGAGGATTATATGTGTAGATGCTGGCCTTACGAAAAAATCCCTTCTTATAATAGATGGATCAGGATAAAGGACAGGATAAGCAGGTTATGTCCATTCACCATATCCGGTTTATGGAATGTTTTAAAGCTCCATAGAGAAAGGTAGATTGATTTTTCATTTTTCATGGGTTCCCAACAGGACATGAATTTTTAGTAAGATATTGAAATAATTAGTAGAATATTAAAATAAAATGAATGATTCGACAGGTAAAAACCAACCACATGAAGTAAGTGAGGCTATAAAATCTAAGGTCTTAAAGAAGGTGGGCAGGAGAAACAGGGAAAAAATAAAAATCCTGTTTAAAATCAATCTGATCCGTAGTGTTGATGAATCCAGGAGAGATATTCACCAGTTTTAATATGCTTAATCCATTGTTCATGTTTTAAATACCATTCCACTGTTTTTTCAAGCCCTGTTTCCAATGATTCCAGAGGTCTCCATCCCAGTTCTTTTTTTAATTTGTTAAAATCTATGGCATATCTGCGGTCATGTCCCGGACGATCCTTCACAAAGGTTATCAGTTCTCTTCTTGAGCGATTTCTGTCAAGCTTTTTTGTTGTATTATCCAGAATATCACATATAATTTCAACGACTTCTATATTTTCTATCTCACTATTCCCGCCGATATTGTAAGTTTCACCTCTGCGGCCTTTCTTCATGACTGTCCAGATTGCTATACAGTGATCCCTTACATATAGCCAATCCCTGATATTTTTGCCATCTCCATAGACAGGCAGGGATTTGCCCTCAAGGGCATTTAGAATCATCAAAGGTATTAGCTTTTCAGGGAACTGATACGGACCGTAGTTATTGGAACAATTTGAGATGGTTATGGGCAGATTATAGGTTTTATGATAAGCCCTGACCAGATGATCAGAAGATGCCTTGGAGGCGGAGTATGGACTATTAGGTTTATAAGGTGTTTCCTCTGTAAAAAAACCGGATTCCGGAAGGGAGCCAAATACCTCGTCAGTGCTTATGTGGTGAAAAAGGTGTATATGATTAAGATTCGCCCTTGCGAGCTCCAGAAGGTTGAAGGTGCCTAGTATATTTGTACGGATGAAGGCGTCGGGTCTTACGATTGATCTGTCTACATGTGATTCGGCCGCAAAATGACATATGCTGTCAATATCATTTTCCGCAAACACTTTATTTAAAACATCCTGATCGCATATGTCTCCTTTTATAAATATGTATCTTTTACTATAATCTGTTTCGACATCTGAGAGATTTTCAGGGTTTCCAGCATATGTTAGCTTATCTATATTTATTATACAGCCGGAAAAATCAGACTCTTTCAGGAGATATCTGATAAAGTTGGATCCGATAAAACCGCATCCGCCTGTAACAAGAATATTTTTCAATATATAAGCCCTTTCTTCTTTCTGGTTTTCAATATCATAAAGCTAAGCATTCTGTGTTCAAATAATCAGCGTATAATTATCCCATTAATTTACAGTCATTTTAGAAAATTAGGGAGTTTTTAATAATAAGTAAACTTTGTAAACAACGTCCCCTAAATTGTTAGATTTTTATTTATATAAATATATAATATATCGATATATTTTGTAAAGGAATTAATAAACTTAATAATGGAATTCTATTCAAGAGCAAAGAACATGCATTGTAATGAGAGTCCAAAAATCACTCTTTTAATAGTTTTGGGAACCTGATTAGACTTAGGCACTTAACTTTTGGCCTTTGCAATAAAGCAGAGCAATTATTTAAAAAGGGATGCTCAGCATCAATTTCTGACTGGCCACACTCGAACAAATGGAGCCTATCAAAGGTGTTTTTTTAAGAAAACGAATGAGTGAGGAGAAAGAATGTGTTTTTTCAGCCGTATTGATAAAACATACGTTCTTTTCTTCTGCCTGAAGTGGAACCAGACTGGCTACCTGAGCCGGTGAGCCGATGGCCTCAACCTGGTTGTCATCCGTAAATACAAAACGATATCGGATTTCTGTAATCCCATCGGAGTTCAATGTTACATTGGCATAGTAGTTTTTGCCATTAGAATAGTCTTTATCCAATTGATCAGTTTCTCTCATGTTCAATTTTTCTCCGGAATCATAGAAATCACCATCTGAGTTTAAATCTATCCACAACTGGGTCAACAGAGGGGCCACTCCTAATGGATGGGTATATTGAACCCTGAAAATCAGATTGTTTTCACCTACCCAGATTTCTTCTGGATATACACCGTTCATCTTATAATACTGCTCTCCAGTCCAGGTAAGGGCCGGTCTGATATTAGGGGCATCACCATTATATGTGATATCCAGTTTTGGCCTCACGTTAGGGTCTTCCGCATTCGAAGAATAAATCTCCACATATTCGTTTCCACTTGGTTGCAGGGCACTAATGGTCCTGGAGCTTACCAGTGCGATCCGGGTTGTGCCGCCTTTTGTTATAAGATAATTTGCATTGAGAGGACTTATTATTATGGTATTTCTTTGATTTATTGCAAAATCATTGGTGCTTAAACTGCCTCTGACTGTTCCGGAAGTTGCTCCCCAATCAGGGTTCCATAGCGGTTCGGTCCAAACAGATTCGTACACCTGGATATTAAAATTCTCCTCTCCGGGATCGATATGTTTGGCCTTGCCGTAAAAACTCAAAGTCGCAGAAGTGATGGTTGCGTCGTACGGAATACCTGAAGTATCAAATGAAAGAAATCCTTTAAAGATTTCATAATTCGCTGTAAATGTCTGTCCAACCCTGATCGTGTTGCCTAGAGATGTTGTAGTGAATGTGTTTCCCTTTGAAGATCCCCCAATATCCGGTTCTGCATCTATAGCTCCATATGCACCTCTTTTGCCTGGAGTTTTATTTGAACTGATCACCCATTCAAATCCCCTGTTACCTCCTCCCAGGGCGCCTCGATTGAATGATTTGTTGCCAAGTTCATATGAGCCATAGGAAGCCCCTTTTGACTTTAATTCGCCATCAAGGGAGCCGCTGATTACACCATAGGAATGACTTTGCGCGGATAATGGTGAGACAACAAAAAATAAAATTGTAATAATGGAAACTATAATTCCTATAATTTTAATCGATACTCCGTGTTTCATTTCTATTCCCCCTAAAAGAGCCTAGTTAATAATGCCTTAATTATTATCTTTCAAAAACATTCAATAAAGCTACTTTCCGCAACCTCTCTCTTAAGAGTACTAAACGCAATAAAGCTTTTTAATTCTGTCTTTATATTGTGAAGGCTTCCCTGTAATTTTATTAGAATAAGTTGATGGATGGCTTGAGCCTTCATTTTTATATCGACTATTCCATAAAAAAACTTTACTTTTTTATAAGCATTTTCTGTTCCCTGACTAAGTGGGCATTTTAAGGCCTATAATAAGCATAAATTGATTTATGGGTATTCAAAATTTTAACAATGATCAATTTTTATACAGCCCGGGAGTTGTTTTTTATGGTTAAGTATATCAATACTTATATGTTTTTATTTCATGAGGAGAGGATATTTTCTAAAATGGGAATACATAAAAAAAAGAAAAAGCATTGTAGTCTGGTCAGTAAAAAATCTGAGGTAAGGGCTATAAGGATTGAAGGGACCGGTAAGATGGCCCCTTCAATCCAATGCCCTAGAAGATTATAGTTGCCCGCTTAAATAGTTCTTTGACTAAACGCATTGCATTTAAAGCATACAGATATGAAATGCTTTTTTATCAATTTTGATTGGTATCACATAACTCTATATCATCCACAAGGCCGCTGCCGTAAATCATAAAATCACTTACATAGAGGATAATCTCTCCGGGTTGTGCCTCTTCAAGATCAGCCTGTAAATCACGCTCAAAGCTGTGCCATAGACCGTCTATTACATTTGAGCCCAGTCCTTGATGAATATAATTGCCCGTTCCAAGTGTATCAAAATCAACCGGAGTATAATAAACATATTTATCTCCTGTTGTTGTATGCAAATTAAAGTAAACCACAAAATAGCCGGAATATTTTATGTTCCATCTGGCTATAAATTGGCTATTATTCATCAATTTGCTTCCATCTTCGTTTTGAAAAAGATAACAATACTCTCTGGATCCACTTCCAAGCTCAATCACCCGGCTTTGGCGATCGGTATCAAAAATATTGGCAATCCAAGCATCCGCAGGATCTTGATCATAGATGATCCAGCCGGTGATTTCGCCATCTTCAGCATCCTCATACATCGTGCAATTTACTGGGGGATCATCAACAGGGTATATGGTAATACTTACAGAGGTAGTGTTTGAGCTCACAACACCATCGTAGACATTGAAGCTAAAGCTGTCCGATCCTGAATAATTTGTATGGGGTGTATAAGTGAGATCGGGAACCGTGCCTGATAATGTCCCATGGGAAGGCTGCGCCACAATTGTATAAGTCAGGATATCCCCGTCCACATCGTTGCCTGTCAGGTTTATAGTGAGAGCTATATTTTCATCAGTCGCAAGGGATTGGGAGTCAGCCACAGGTGCATCGTTCACAGGTGTTATGTTTACAGTAATTGTTGCTGTGTTGGAATCGATTTTACCATCATTAACCTTGAAACTAAAGCTGTCAGCGCCATTCATGTCTTTATTCGGTGTATATCTAAAGGTGCCGGTTGAGGCATTAGTTATGACTGCAATTCCTTTTGTGCCATTGGCTACGATGGAATAAGTCAGCCCGTCTCCATCGATATCGGTAGCAGAGAGGGTTTTATAGATTGCCACATCCTCTTGTGTGGTGAATGTCTCGGCTTTGGCTGTCGGAGGATCATTCACAGAGGTTATAGTGATGCTCACGGTAGCAGTGTTGGAGTATGCAACACCATCAAAGACATTGAAGGTAAAACTGTCAGAGCCGGAATAATTGGTACCCGGTAAATATGTCAGATTGGGGGCCGTCCCTGATAGTGTTCCATATAAGGGCTGGGTAACGATCGTATAGGTCAGGATGTTCCCGTCCACATCGCTGCCTGTCAGGTCTATGGCAAGAGTTGTGTTTTCATAGGTGTCAAGGGAGTTTGAGTAAGCCACAGGTGCATCATTCACAGGAGAGATGTTAACAGTAACAGTTGCTGTGTTGGAATAGGCTTTGCCATCGTTAACCTTGAAGCTAAAGGTGTCCGTACCATTAATGTCCTTGTTCGGTGTATATTTAAAAGTGCCGGATAAGGAATTTGTTATAGTGGCAATTCCTTTGCTCCCATTGGTTGCAATGGAATAAGTAAGTGTGTCTCCATCGATGTCGCTTGCAGAGA
>JBLIRO010000143.1:0-6010 GCA_049472335.1 bacterium
CATTGTCCTCCTATAGTTAATTATAAAGGACGTTTTGAGCCAATTTTGCAATTGGGAGGGGAGCTTCAAAACGCGTTTCCGTTGGAGTACAATATCAATATGTTGAGAGAATCCGGTTGCGAATTCCTTAAGTAAATGAATCTTGGCTCTAACCTTACCCTAACCTCGTTTATATATTCTTATCGGTAGATTTTCATTTTTTGCATGACAGATTAAAAGAAAATATCCCGGGTATGGTGAGTAATAAAAAATCTACCGATTGCTATTGTTGGATATTGTTGTTATATTGTGTAAAATATTCCATTGCTGTTATTTTAAAATTTATGCTTTTTTCAGAATGAAATCTCAATTTTTTAAGGAGGCAGTGAATTGTCTGATTTACGGTTGGATAGTCTTGAGGGGTGGAAAAAGACATGTGGATGTGGGGCGTTAAGAGAAATGAACGTGGATCAGGTGGTGACCTTGATGGGATGGGTTCATACCAGGAGGGACCATGGAGGGGTCATTTTTATTGATTTGCGCGACAGGGATGGAATTACCCAGGTGGTATTCAATCCGGAGTGGGATAAATCATCCCATATCAAGGCGCACGATCTTAAAACGGAATTTGTTATAGCAGTTCGGGGGAAGGTACGCCTCAGGCCGGCAGGGATGGAAAATCCCAAGGTATCCACCGGAATGATAGAGGTAATGGCCTATGAGCTGAAGATATTAAATCAATCCAGGGTCCTCCCTTTGATGATGGAAGACAATGTAAAAGCAGGAGAGGAGCTTCGTCTTAAATACCGATATCTGGATCTCAGAAGACCCCGCATGCAGCAGAATTTGATGCTCCGCCATAGGATCTATCAAACAATTCGTTCAGAATTAGCAAAGATGGGCTTTCTTGAAATCGAGACCCCCTTCCTCACAAAAAGCACCCCGGAAGGGGCAAGGGATTATCTGGTCCCGAGTCGGATAAATCCCGGCCATTTCTACGCCTTACCCCAGTCTCCCCAGCTTTTTAAGCAGATATTAATGATCTCAGGATATGACCGTTATTTCCAGATTGTAAAATGCTTCCGGGATGAAGACTTGAGAGCCGACCGCCAGCCGGAATTCACTCAACTGGACATGGAGATGTCCTTTGTAGGCAGGGATGACGTGATTTCAGTAACAGAACACCTGATAAAATTGATCTTTACCCAGGAGAAGGGTATCCACTTTGACAAGCCCTTTCAGCGTATTACATATAAGGAAGCCATCGATCGATTCGGCCTGGACACACCTGATACAAGGTTCGGCCTGGAGCTGACAGATTTGTCTGATTTAGTGGCAGATGTAGAATTTAAGGTATTTAAGCAAGCCATAGAAAAAGGGGGGCAGGTTAAAGGTATAAACGCGAAGGATGCTGCAAAGATAAGCAGAACTGAGCTGGATGGGCTTATTGAAAAGATCGTACCTTTCGGCGCCAAGGGGCTTGCCTGGATAAAGATTACCTCGGAAGGCCTGCAGTCCCCGATAAAGAAATTTTTTACACAGGAACAGATGGACAGAATACTGGAAAGGATGAAAGGAGAGGTTGGTGATGTCCTCTTTTTCGTGGCAGATCAGCCCAAGGTAGTTGCGGAATGCATGGGCCGTTTACGTCTTTATCTGGGAAACAGATTGGAACTGATCCCAAGGGACACTTTTGCCTTTATATGGGTGACAGACTTCCCTCTCCTGGAATTTGATGAAGAGACAAACAGATATGTGGCAATGCACCATCCATTTACTGCTCCTTTAGAAGATGATGTGGATTTTTTGGAGTCCGAGCCGGACAGGGTAAGGGCCCAATCCTATGATATAGTACTCAATGGGCAGGAGATCGGCGGGGGAAGCATCAGGATACACCGCTCCGACCTTCAGAAAAGGATGTTTAAGCGTCTTTCTTTAGATCCGGCCGATATCCATGAAAAATTTGGTTTTCTGGTCGAAGCGCTTGAATACGGGGCACCTCCTCATGGAGGGATCGCCCTGGGGATGGACAGGATGCTGGCCATATTAGCTGATGCAAATTCAATTCGGGAGGTAATCGCCTTCCCCAAGACACAAAAGGCGGTCTGTCTTATGACCGGTGCTCCGTCCGAGCCTGAGAAGGAACAGTTGAAAGAGCTTCATTTACGTACAGACCTGGTTGTTTTGCCTAAAAAAGATATCAATTCATAAAATTCAGGTGTATAAGAGAAGTCATACAGGAAGCACATCGGATCGCAAACAGAATGGATTAATAAAGCTCAAATGTGATTTGCATACGCATATAATCGGGGACAAACGTCATGAACTATTGTCCCCGGGCATGATGTCACCCTGGGCGTTCATCGATCTGGCATCATCCCTTGGTTTTGACGTACTCTCTTTCACCTATCACGACTATATTTACCAGGACGTGAATGTATGGGAATATGCAAAAGAAAAGGAAATCATCCTGCTCCCGGGCACTGAAAGATCCATTGACAGACGCCATGTATTATTGTTTAATTGCCCTCACGCGGAGACACTCACAACTTTTTCAGAGATAAGGAATTATAAACATATTTTTCAGGATTGCCTTGTTATAGCGCCGCATCCTTTCTACGGGGACCGTGTGTGCCTTGGAAAAGAGCTTATTAAGAATATCGATTGCTTTGATGCCATAGAGTATTGCCACTTTTACACCTCCTTTTTTAATCTGAATCGTAAAGCTGTTCGAGTGGCAAGGAAATTCGGGCTGCCCATGATCGGCTGCTCTGATGCTCACAGGAAAGATGATTTTGCCACAACCTATTCTCATATTTATGTAAAGGAAAGATCAGTAGATGCAGTCATCGAGGCTATCAAGGCAGGGAGGGTGGATTATGTGACATCCCCGCTACCGTTCATCAAGTTTTTAAAGGAGTCTTTATGGATTGCGACAAGACTTTCTTTTGTTTTAAAAGGAGAGGTTAAACATTGAAAATCATAGACTTACACACCCATGTTTTTCCGGATAAGATTGCCGAGAAAACCATTAAATCCCTGGCAGAGGAGGCAGAGACAGAGGCGTTTCTGGATGGTACCGTTGCCGATCTTAAACGTTCCATGGATATGGCGGGAATAACCTTGTCCGTGAATCAGCCTATCGCTACAATACCTTCACAGGTTGTCTCTATCAACAACTGGGCAAAAAGTATAGAAAATGAGAGGATAATATCATTTGGGACCATGCATCCGCTTTTTGAAGATTATGCGGAAGAACTTAGGCGTCTAAAAAAAATGGGCATAAAAGGGATCAAAATTCACCCTGATTATCAAAAGTTTTATCCGGATGAAGAACATGTTTTCCCCATTTACGAGAGTTTGGTGGAAAACGATATGGCTGTACTTTTTCACGCGGGGGTGGATATAGGTCTTTATCCTCCCGTGCATGCGACGCCTCAGAGGCTGGCCAATGTCCTGAACGATTTCCCGAAAATCAGACTCATAGCGGCTCATTTGGGCGGATATAAGTGCTGGGACGAGGTTGAATCCTTTTTGGTGGGAAGGGACTTGTATTTTGATACATCATATGTAATAGATTATATGGAAACTGACAGGCTGGTAAGGATAATGAGGGAGCACGGCTTTGACAAGATCCTGTTTGCCACTGATTCTCCTTGGAAACCTCAGCCTGAAGAGGTAAAAAAGATATTATCCTTGCATGTTCCTGAAAAGGCAAAGGAAGATATCCTTTACAATAATGCCTGCAGGCTCCTTAAACTTTGTTAATCTATCATAGGAGGGGGGTGACATGAAAAATAATTTCCGGTTAGCATTTAAAAAATGGAATTGAATCAGGATTGTTGCATATAAAATTTATAAGGGGGAACCAATATGAAAAAGGTAAAACTTATAGCAATATTATTGATAATCATATTTGTATCAGCAAGCAATGTCGCGGCAAAGGATATGCTGGGGCTTTTCGGGATAGGCTTTAATTCACAATTGGGGTCGAGAGATTTTAGCTCGATTTCAGTTAAATATTGGGCGGGCTCAAGGCTTTGTGTACAAGGGATGCTGGGTTTCCAACTGGCCGATGATGTTGATGAATTTAAAATTGGGGGAAAAGGGCTTTATGTAATTAAAACTGAAGAAAACATGAATGTATATGTGGGTGGCGGACTTGGAATCGTGAATACAGATCCGAATCAGGAAAAAAGTGACACTTCTTTTTTAATAAGCGGTGTTTTGGGGCTGGAATACTTTTTTAGCGGATTGCCCAATCTCGGATTTTCAACTGAATTGGGGCTTATATTTAGTGATTATAAGGATAATGATTCTGTTGGGACTGGTGCGTACACCTTTTTATCAGCAGGGATCCATTATTATTTTTAGAGAAAAAAAGAAAAATAAAAGCAAAATTAAAAATGGAAAGACGCTTATTCCCGGAAACTTTAAGTACTCAATAATATGTGAATTATAAGAAGGGGATGTGCCTTATGTTCAGGGCACAACCCCTTCTCAAGTGGAGTAACCCTAAACTCAGGGCTCACTCAAAACTAAAACTTGGCAAACATTTTGGTTTAAGGAACTATAAGGGGGTACTATACAATGCTTTTACAAGGGATCGCCCAAATAATGGAAAATGCCAGAGCAAACTTGCTGGATTTTGCTTTTCAGGAAGCGGGAACGGTTTTGAACGAAAACAAAAATATTATACGTGAAGAGATCCAAAAAGAAACATCAGAAGAAATCAAAAACATTATTTCTAAGCTAAGGGCTAACGACGAACTAACATCCGAAGACCTTGATATGATAGAGCTCTGGATCATAGGTGATGCCGAGAGCTATACCAGAATGGAAAACAATATTCAGGATTGGTTAGAGGAATACAAACGATTAGAAAACATAATAAGAGATTACGAAGGTAAGGAATGCACCTTAACTGATCTGATTAAGTTACATGGCATTATGGAAGATGCAATCAGAGTGAGTTATGATATTGCCTATTTTTTAGAGAATAAACAACGGATAGAAAGGTTTGAATCTTCTGTTAAGAATGTAACCAGTCTGGGGGAAAAAGCCAGAGAATTTCTTATAAATATACTTATCGATAAATTGGGGTCATCAGATTATTAATTATCTGTAATTACAGTGGGCTCATCACGAACGTGATCCACAATACAGTAAAAGCCAAATACACCGGCACCTTGATTTCGAAGCTGGTGGCGAGTATTCGGGGGGATGAATACAACGTCATTGGGGGATATGGGATGGCATGTATCAGCTATCCTTACCTCTCCCTTCCCCCTCACACCAATCACAAAATGCACATGTTGATGTTTTTCAAGGCTTGAAAAGCCTCCAGGCTCAATCTCAAAGTAACGTACGTCAAAGCCTGCCTCCCCGTTTTCAGGAACATAAAGCTCGGTCCTGGTTATCCCCTGAAAATGAGCTCCTTCTATCTTATAAGGCAGCCTTTTTTTCCTTTCCCATTCACCTGGCCTTATTTGCCTTATGACCCCCATTGGCACTGATAGGGAAGCAGTGGAATGTATATGTCTGTCTATGGAGCATGAAGGTCCTTCATTTAAGATACTCTGCTTTTTGATCTCACCCTGAAGGGGTTGAGACAGGGTGTTCAAAAGATCCCGGGTTGCCTTTTCAAATCCGTCTCTATGAAGATAGATACTCCCCCCTATAAGGAGCATGACATCATCTCCATAGAACTGCCTGACCTGTATGGCCCTTGAAATGGAGATACCTCCCGCGGGGACCGGCATGGCGGGTTTGTACCTGCCTTCATATCCTTCTCTCAATCCATTCGCTATTCCTCTGCATTCATCAGGTGTGAAGGAGAACCTCCCGCCGGCATCCGGATAAATAACCATGTCTGTCCCCAAGAGTCGCAGGATTGTTCCTAACAGGAGTCCCGGCTTGAATCCATGGAATCTATCCGAAAAGAATGCGCCCGAAAATGCCGGATGGGCCATCCAGAGAACCGGATATTTTTCACGCAGGTAGCGAAAGGTGTCCAGCCCTATCAGAAAAG
>JBLIRO010000144.1:0-5913 GCA_049472335.1 bacterium
GGTCAGCTATTATAGCTATAGTGGTTCATGGGGAGGCAATGAGTGGTGGTAATATTTAATATTTAAATTGTAAGCGATTATTAGGCAGGTGTGTTTAATAAGTGATTCTTCTCATTGAGCACACCTGCCATTAAGCATGGCTTATTTATTGAAGTCAATAACCACCCCTAAAAGGGGTGGACTGTACTTACACAATATCTTTTTGCCCAGAAATGTCTTCCCCAATATCTATTTTTCAATTCGATATGCATATCAAATATCTTGATAGTACTTTTTCCCTTCAAAAATCCTACAATTTCTGATATCGAAAACTTCGGAGGAAAAGACAAAACCAAATGTATATGGTCTACCTGTACATTCCCTTCAAGTATTTCAACCTTCTTCCATTCGCATAACTGCTTGATTATATCTTGTAATGATTTGGCTATTTCACCCTGTAAAACCCTAATTAGGTACTTTGGACACCATACTATGTGGTATTTACATTCCCATACTTCATGTGCTAATCTTTTAAAATCACTCATTAAATACCTTCTTTTGATCTTTAGGGTCACCCTTTTGATCTCAAGGAGGTATTTTATTATATACTTAAATCACTACCATACTTGCTTAGCAAAGCTGGGACCACCACTAAAAGTGGTGGTTTAAGGTATTAAAATTAATATAGCTACTGATTTTATCGAAAAATCATAGGGAAAGTCGATATAAAAATACTTCATTTCTGAAATTTAATAAGAGGTCTGTCAGAATTTCCTCTGATTTAATTTTTTGCGAAGGACAATCAGATAGCCAATTGACTCTGTTCGGCCAGCACTACTCTCACATAAAGCTTTTAAGATGTTTACACTCACATTCTCAGTTTCAAGGCTGCCCGCAATTTCATTTATGATTGCAACCCATTAACCGTTTGGTCACTTCTCCCGCTTAATCGACTCAGACTCTAAATCGGCGGCAACTGCTTTTCTAGTAGCTAATCTGATCTTTTGCAATGCCGGAAAGATTATTATCGTATTTCCTACCCCAGTATCTTCAACAGTGGCTTCAAACCTATACCCCATGAATTCAGAGATTAGCCAAAAGCATACTGTAATCGACATGTGAAACAACAGTCGAAACACACCCGTTATGCCTTGAACTCTCCTCAACCCTATGATTACACTAATGGCATCATGAATCATCTTACAGATCATGCATGATCCCTAGCTCAGTGTTGAAATCAAAATTTATCCCAGCTTGTCTCTATTGGCTATTTTTGGCTCCTCAGGAGACCAGAATCGCTTTGTGGAAGTTTATATTCAAGGCCATAATAATGTATTTTTTTTGTCCCCCAATTCCAAAATTTCAAACCTCCTTTTCCACAAAATGCCCCCATATCAGTATAGCCGGATGGACAGTGAGAGCACTTCCCAGGATGAGCTGGAGTCCAGCCTGTCTGATTGTCGTGGTATTCACATTGCGACTCGAAGCAGCCGGAAGGAGTGCCGGAAATGGCGGCTCCAGCAGGTACTCCTGTCTTATCAATCACGATACTGGCCAAACCTTTACAAGCATCTAAACTGCAAAAAAAATTATCGTTACTTGTTTTAACCGGATGTTGGCTAATGGAACAGCCACCATCCCCGGTGCAAGCACCCCATCTAAAGTTAGGATCAGTATCAGCTTCGCGTGCCATCCACGGCTCTGTTTCATTGCCAAGGTTTACTAGGTCTTCCCAGCTATTGAGCCAAAGGTCTTGTTTTCCCTCGTTGTGTCTATAGTCCTCAAAATAGCTGCAGAAAGAAATTCCTTCTGTGCCAGTCCCTCCTTGATTGTGATAGCTGCCATGTTGCCTTTTTCCCACGTAGACAACGGGGTGAATGTTTTTAAATCTTTCAAAACCAGATTCGTAGCTTGCCCCTGCAAACCTATCGCGGTCACCCCCTTCGGCAAGTCTCGTATACCACCCGCTATGCTGAAAGTAAGTCACAGCCGCTATTCTTGTTTTATCTTCACTCAAAGTCACTAAGACCCTCTCCCAATCCGCGTGATGGTAAGATACTTTTCCACTGAAAAAGTTCGGTTTACATCTTTCCTGCCATCCATAGAACCACCAATATACTATCCTTGTTTGGCCTCCACACGTGAATATTTTAAAATATGTAGGAATTTTAATGTAATTTCCATCTGGTACCCATCTCAATTTATCGTACTGCCACACCTTGCTCGGGTATTGACCCGACCTGACGCTTCGTCTATCTATGTTATAATATGCTCGTGACTTGCATTCGTTTACATTTTCATCTGGCGTTGATTTTGAATAAACCTCGCAGTTTAATTTCTGTTTATAAAGTTGTGTCTCTATAACTTTGTTGAAATAGTCTTGAGCCGACATTGGGAAGGTTGCAGCTGCCTTATCGAAGCGAAGTTGCGGAGCAAACTGATTTGCCAGCTTAAGTTCAGGATCTTTAATTCCAGGAGCGGTGATTAAAGCAGTGCAGCCGGAAATAAAACCTAAACCAAGTATTAAGCCTAATACATACCTTCTAATAAGAGCTTGCATAATTTACCTCCTACTTCAAAGAAATTGGAGAGCCAGATCGGAGGAACTCCTTTTGCGCTACACGAAGTTGTTCAAACTTCTGATCCCTCAATGGATCAAGAGTGATGAGAGATGCAAGAGTTACAAAATTTCAGAAAAATCTATGCCATAGATTACTCTGCAATCGGGACATTCAACTTTTATGTTCGGGGAGTTCGGTCCTGGTTATAGCAAAAACAAAACACCTCCTCTCTTCGGATAATATAATACCATAAGAATTTACTTTCCTGAAAAAAATATATACAGAGCTTTGAATTTTGTCAAGACAAATATTCATAGGGAATTTTATATGAAAATATTCTAACAATCCTCTGATTTTATTATTATTTGTTAGCCTTTAACTATAGTTGGAGAAGCGCACGCTGTATGTAGCGCTGTTCTCTAATATCGCCACCCTGCTGGGGCTACTCGGCACTATCATGGAGCTGATTGCAGCCTTTACCGCGGTCGCCAACGCGAACCCCGCCGAGAAGGCCGATTTGTTTTCGGCCAGCATATCATTGGCCATGAACACCGCCGCCTTCGGACTGATGTCCGCGATTCCACTTCTGCTCTTCCACGCCAAGCTGACATCAACCACGGGTCAGATCGTGGACAGCTCGGAGATGGCAATGATAAAGGCGGTGAATTGTATTTCCGAATTCAACAGACGTCACTTCGAGAAGGAATCGGAGTCTGCGGATGAAGACCATCAAGTTTCCCAACCGGAATCCAAACCGGAGCAAGAGCTAGTTAAAAACGGGCATATAAACGATCTGTTAACATCAAAACAAAGGAGGAAATAAATGTTTTTTTGGTTACCGCATAACGGCCGGTGAGGACCGGACCCATCTATAGCGATAATTATTGGCCCCTCCCTTAATACTCTAATGGCTTGAAATTATTAGTAATTCCTTTAAAGGCATATCAAGCCTTGCAACAGGAAGCCACAGCCATTTATTTTCTGCAATCATTATGATCGTCTTGATTGAAAAGGGGTGTATCTACGTCTGACAACAGGAATCCGTTGCAAGTTATATCGTAAGATTGTCATAACTTTAGACAGTCTTTTTAATCTGATAAATGAGATCCCCTAATAATTTTAGATTGAAAGGGATAGAAAAAATTAACATGCTTTTAGTTCTGAATGAGTTATGCCATTTGACATACAGTAGAGGTTAGTTTGGACTGACATTGAAGAGAAAGCAGAATTATCATTTAGTGAAAATCTAAAAGGGAGGAAGTATGCATAAGCAAAGAAGTGAGTATGATTTCCCTATAGATACACTTGTAGCTTTGGCAAAATGTCTAAGTATAAATGAAGAAAGATACAGAATGGTCTCAGAAGAATTTTTTAATAAATACTCTAATGGACTATTGGAAGATTCTGTGAAATTTGTTGAATGGGCAAATGATTATCAATATTATATGGCAATCAGAATCGAATTAGAAAGACAGTTTGGAATGCCGCATGATTTTATCTCTAAGTACTTTAGTGATATAGAAAAAGCATTTAGAAAACTGAAAGAAGCTTACGCCTAGTAATAATATACACATTTATTATATTATTGCTTTAGCTCTGGAAGAAAGGAGATAAAAATGGATACAACCGAAATCAAGAAAATGAGCATTTCAGAGCGCCTTCAAACTATGGAGGCCCTTTGGGATTAACTTCTTTACAAAGAATCCGACATTGAATCCCCTGAGTGGCATAAAGATATTCTGGAAGAGAGAAAAAAAATATAAAAAATGGTAAAACAAAATTTATATCTTTTGAAGATTTGAAGTCCAGTCGCAAGTCATGAAGATAAAAGATATCATTGTATTAAAAGAAGTTTCTGATAATCTGAACAACAGAAAACTTTTTTATGATCAAAAGAAAGCAGGTATAGGTGATTATTTTTGGGACAGTTTAGTCGCTGATATAGAATCCTTAATAATTTATGGAGGTCTACAACACAAAAGTTTTGGTCTTAGACGAATGTTTGCCAAGCGATTTCCCTATGCCATCTATTATGAAATTAAGGACGACAATGCTCGTATTATAGCTGTTTTGCCTATGCGTAGTGCTCCTGTTTGGATTAAGAAAAAACTAAAAGAGAGAAACTGAGAAGGAGCATTCCTTTAGCTTTAAGTATATTAGGTTTTAACCGATTTAATTTATTGACATCAATAATTATTTTTAATCTATCCAACGACCTATTAATCCAGAATCCAATGCTACGATTAAGAATTTAATAAATTAATCAACAATAAAATATATTTTTATCTTTTTCTACTATTTTTAAGTTTTTTTGTTGACTTTTTGAAAAATGTCACACCAAAACAACAAAATAAGGATTAAGCCATATGGCCTAATCCTTTGATTTAAAATAGCGCGCCTGACAGGATTCGAACCTGTGACCCTCGGATTAGAAGTCCTAACCTCTGGACTTAACAACCTCCTCAAATTTCAATAAGTTATTGAAATTTTATGAATTTATGCTTTGTCATATTTTAAAGATTTTGGAAAAAGGCCCCATCCAAATTAAAATCCAGAAATTACTCTCAAATTTAGCTATCATATTTCATAATAGCGTTTGGTTTAATTTTTGTGTAGGACAGGAAGGTAATTTCCATCTCAAAGATGGGTGGATTACATCACCTTTACAGGCGAGCAGCGTAAATAATCTCAGTTTTATCAACTCTAACTCATGAATGCACACGTATATTCAAATATCAATAAATTACGGATTCATCTGCCCTGACCAAGAATTTTAAACACAATTTTTCAAGTTCAATTATAGATTTAAGGACAAAAGGTAAAGATTTTAATGTTCGGATATAATTTTCGGGAGGGACACACCTGCCCTCTCATATATTTCTGTAGTTATTTTCATTATATAGTTCAACTTTTATTCATTAAATTTTTGCATCTCAATAATAAATTTTTAAAAATTACCTTAATTAAGGTTCATTTTATAGACAGATGAAGTTTTGACAAGGCATATGTTTTTAGGGATATATTTGGAGTATAAAATACTATGATTGCTGAGAAAAAAATCTTTTTCAACATCTTTTAATAATGGCCAAATAGCTAATGGCCAGTGTGGTCAGGACTTGAAATATGAGAAGGGTAAATCATATATCAAAAATTTACCCTCCAGGGCCTTTGTCAATATTTCATGACCTTACTTCGTGTTCCGGTTAAGCAATTGTCATAATTAGAATTGCTGGTGTTGTATATATTGCACCCTTTTCTTTCTTTTTTAGTCGTCATGAATAGCAAAATTTTATCAGCACTCTTTTCTTCCTATCACATGCCTCCTGTTTATTGATTATGGCAAATTCTATCTTTTAGTTCAATAAATTCAATG
>JBLIRO010000145.1:0-5721 GCA_049472335.1 bacterium
GCAATAAAAGTGCATATATAATAACAACCACCATAATTACTGTGGCAATCGTACCTTTCTTGAGCATGGAAAAGGTTTGGCTCATGCTTAAAAAAACAGAACCAACAATGATATTGATCAATACTGCCGCCAGTATGGTTTTCTGAATTCCCAGCCAGGGAATGAGAATAAAAGCGGCCATGAAGGAACCAAGGATCGAACCTATCGTATTGGCTGCATAAATAGAGCCTACAGAACTTCCAATCACTGCACGAGTCCGGGTGTAGATACGGCTTGCCAGGGGAAAGGCGGCTCCCATCAAAGTGGTGGGTATCAACATCAAAAGAAATATCAGCCCGAATTCTGTTAGCTGCAGGAGCCAGAAGTTATGAGAAAATTGTAAGATCATTTTCACGACAAAGAGAGGAAGCTTGCCAAAGAAAGGCACCACAAGGAGCGCAGAAAGCCCAATCATCATCTCAAATACTGCCAGAAGAAGAATCAGGTCTTTCATTTTGTCAATAAATGGAGAGAAGATGGTGCTGCCCAGTGCCAAGCCAAAAATAAAGGCTATCAGCATTATACTAAAAGCATACACAGAGGATCCGATAATAAGGGCCAGTATTCTTGTCCATGCAATCTCATAGACTAAAGCAGCAAAGCCGGATAAACCGTAGCCTATAAGGAGTATCCTGAGCGATTTCCGGCTTAAAAGTCCTGCTTCCTCTGAATCCGATTCTATTTGGAATCCCCTTTCACTTTCTTTAATACTACTGATTTTTGCTTCGGCCGGTTCCCCCTCCCGGAGGGATGTCTTGCGATGAAGCAAATACACACAGAAGCATATAAAAAGATTAATCATGGCAGCCAAGTATATTGTATTTCTTACTCCCCACGCCGGTACAAGCAGAAAACCAGCAGAAAAGACCCCTAAGACCGCACCGAATGTATTGACAGCATAAAGTTTTCCTACTGTCCATCCGATCCGGTCGGAAGCCCTGATAAAGAATTTTGTTAAAACCGGTAGTGTGGCTCCCATCAAGGTGGTTGGCAATAATAGGAGGATGCCGCAGAAAAAAAATCTAATCAGGCTAAAGAGATAGAAGGAACTGTGATAATTCTGATAAATAGGCCGGTAAAATATTTCTGTAGATCTGATGAGCCAGGGAAGCAAAAGGGAATAAATACCAATTGCCCCCTCTAAAAAGGCATATATTCTTAAAGGATCACTTCGGCGGTCAATGATTTTACCGCCCCAAAAGCTGCCCAGCGATAAACCGCCCATAAAAGCGCACAACACTGTGGTAATCGAGAAGACCGTGTTCCCCATTACCAGGCGTAAAAGGCGCGTCCAGATTATTTCGTAAATCAGGCCAACAGCACCTGATAAAAAGAAGGAGAAAAGGACCAATCCACCTGTCATTTTCAGGGCAACTATTTCCCGATTATTTATAGGGCCTTCCATATCCAATTCCTATCAATATTAGGATGATATTCTAACACATTTTTTCTGCTCTTTCATCTTTACTGTAATGGCCCTGGAAAAGCATCCGGACTGGGGATAAACGAACATTATTCATGATAAACAAATATTATTAATAAAGATTATTTTGCATCTTAATCTAACCAATATTCTTTTCAAAGACAACCGCATTGGGTGTATTTTTTGTCAGAAGCCAAAAAGGGCTGATTTGAAGCCATGGCAGCATCAGTTGAATCTCTAATGACCTTTTATACAATATAATAGCCCTGATTTTGTATTGGGCGGCTAATTGTGCAAAATAGAATGGATTTTGCAGGCGCTGAACATTCTCCATAAAATCCTCATAAACCTCCCATCTGCCGTCCAAAGCGACCTGCTTCTGAGGATACATTTTCCAGATTAAATACCCCCCAATCTCAGAACTATTAAAGATATTACCTGCAATATCTTCCTCTTTCAGGTAATCTACAGCTTCCACAGGAAAAGAACCGGATTCGCCTATCCCAAATGTCCTCAGATATTGTAATCTTCGATAAAGGGTATTATTCACTATAAAAATACATATACCTATGGAAAAAACAATCCAACAAAAACTAACGGTTACAAAAATTGCCATATGTACTATATATTCTTTCTGTTTGCTCTTCAGAAAAAAATCCAGAATTCCATACAAATGGTGAATAGTAACAGGGGTAGCTATTATGGCAAACAAAGGCATATTCCTTATGGCCAATACAGATAGATAAAGAAATACTCCATAAGGCAATATATGAGCAAAACGGATACGTTTTAACTGGCAGATTAGGGCAAAAACGGAAAGAAAGAGAAAAATTTTATAAACTATTGTGGGTTCCGGAAATGGGACATGCTTTATCGTGAAAGGAGATGTTAGCTCTGTCAATCTGGCAAAGATAGCAGGCTTTGTTCTTAGTTCATAAAAAATCTTATATGGATATAATATCCCCTCCTTGCCATTTGCATTGATTAATAAGGCAATACCAGTCAAGCAGGTTAAGATGCCCTTTTGTTTCCATTCTTTTGTCTCCATTTTTACTTTTGGAACCAATGAAACATAATGAGTGAGAAATGCTTGGAAAAGGTCCCCAAGAAGGTAAAGCAGTAAAAAAATAAATCCAAGGACATGAAGTCCGTGCATATTGGCCCATAAAACCTGACAAACAGGGATTATGATCAAGGAAAGTCGAGGATGTTCTGAAAATCTCTCCACATAATAAAATATTACAGCCAAAAAGAAAAAGCTAAAGATTTCGGGTCGCATAAGGAATCTTTGAAAAGAAATAAATAAAGCAAAAAGGGAAAGAAAAATAGAAATATAAAAATATTCTTTTCTATAAATGGTTAAGAATAAGAAGCAAAAGGTAAAAAGTAATACCATAATCCGTAAAAAGATCACCCCGGCAATTCCGCCAAAAACATAAAAAATATATATAACTAATTGAAAAAACCAATGAGAATCAACCCATTTATTCCCTTCTGCAATATAAGAAAACATATCATGCGTGGGAATGGATCTGTTGTGATAAATATATTCACCGGTTTTTAGATGCCAGCCAAAATCAAAGGTTTCGATTTTGAATAAACACAGAAGTATAACTATTAAAAAAAATAAAATAATTGCCAAATACCTTAAGCCTTTTTTCATAAATAGCACCGTTATAGAATGATAAAGTTTTAATGATAATCGATGGATTTGGAATAAACCACGAAGATAATGAAGGACATGAAGGAGGGAATTAATCGCTTTGTTTTTTAGTCTCTTCGTGCTCTTCGTGTTCTTCGTGGTGAAAAAATATTGTTGAATCATTTTGGTTACACTCATTTCATTTAATAATCTAAAAATATATCTAATAATAAACTTAGTCAATTAACCGGTTATTGAATTTTACATATTGGGGCAATATTTACTTGATTTATATTCTAACTTATTGCTAATATCAATTAAGATAAAATTCAGTATTCCCGGAGGGACCCAATGAATTTTAAATCTGCCAGATATATAATCTGGAGTAGTATATTTCTCATCCTTCTTACAGGTTTTTTGATACTCCTGACTCAAGTTCAAATTCTAAAACCTGCAAAGCCCAGCATTATTCTGATTTTTGTTGATTGTTTAAGGCCGGATCATTTGGGTTGTTATGGTTATCCCAAAAATACTTCTCCCAATATCGATCGGTTTGCTGAAAAGGGCCTGCTGTTTGAGAATTGTTTTTCGCATGCACCTGATACACGTCTTAGTTATGCCAGTATACTCACCGGATTCCTGCCCCATGAAACAAGACTAATGGAGAATATTGTGCTATCGGCAGAGGTAGAAACACTTCCCGAGATCTTACAGCAGTTGGGGTATAAAACCATAGGAGTTGTCAGCAACTATCTCTTGCGCAGAAACAGAGGGTGGGAACAGGGTTTTTTGATATACGATGACACCATGAATCAATATGAACTAGTCAGACAGTGGCCGGAGAGAATAGCAGAGCATACTACCGATCGGGCTATTGAATTAATAAAACAATTCCACAAAAATCCATTGTTTATGTGGATTCATTACCAGGACCCACACGGACCTTATACCCCCCCGGAACCCTTTTCCCACATGTTCCGAAATCAGAATCAGGGATCCAAAACCTTAAAGATCAATAGATCGTTTAGCGGAAGTGGTGGTATCCCTTCTTATCAAAATCTGGGCGCAAATCCGGATTTTTACTACTATCTTTCACAATATGACGGTGAAATAGCATATCTGGACGAACACTTTGGGCGTTTAATTGATGCGCTGAAGGAATTCGGTCTTTATGAGGAAGCCTTGATAATATTTTCCTCTGACCACGGTGAAGGTATGGGAGAACATAACTACTATTTCGCCCACGGTGAAAACCTCTATAACAGCTTGATCCATGTACCCCTTATTATAAAATATGGGAGACAACTGAAAGGAAGGAGAACGGATTTTGTCCAACACATCGACATCGTCCCAACCATATTTAATATAATCGGCTTCAGGTTGAATCCATATTACCGTGGGAGCGATTTGCGGGAAAAGGATATTGAAGGAAAAGAAATTTTCTCAGAAATGGATTCATTTATTGTTGAAGACAGGATAAAATTCTCCCTGATCTTGAACAGTCTTAAATTGATCTATACACCACTATATCAAGAATATCAGCTTCTTGATCTAAAAATAGATCCTTACGAAAAAAACAACTTAATAGATAGGCCCAAGCATCAACAACAAGCGGAAGATTTGAAACTCAGGTTACACAGTATTTGCAAACAGGATTTCCTGGGAATCGGCCTAATCCCTGCTCCCCCTCAGATTACCAATGAAGAAAAACAGAAACTGGAATCTCTGGGGTATGTTCAATATTAAAATCAAAATGATATAATAGTATGATAGTATGATACAAAGAATGAAAATTGAGGACATTCAAGATACATGACCCTCAGGTTTTATCCTGTGGTATAAAAGGGAGAAAGAAAATGAAGTCTTATCGTATCTTGTATATAATTTTCACTGTTTTATCCCTGTGTATTTGCTTTAATGGTGTCCTTTCAGCCATGGGTGTAAGCCCCAAGCCATTGGATTACAATCTCCTTCTGATCACAATAGATACGATCAGGGCAGATCACCTGGGATGCTATGGATATAAATACATAAAGACTCCCAATATTGATAAATTGGCTTCCGAAGGGGTGCTTTTTTACAATGCCTTTACACCGGTCCCAATAACCTTGCCGTCCCATTCCTCCATGATGACCGGCCTTTACCCTGTGCAACATGGCGTGCGGAATAACGGGACCTTTTTTTTAGACAAGGGTGCCACTACACTGGCAGAGATAATGAAAGGGCATAGGTATCAGACAGGGGCATGTGTCGGATCTTTTGTCCTTGATTCACTCTTTGGTTTGGATCAGGGATTCGATTATTATGACGATCATTTTACTCCGGGCAAAAAAAGGGTAAATATGCTCTATAATGAACGAAACGCCGGAGAGATAAACAGGATAGCCATACAATGGCTGGAAAAACAGAAGGATAATAGATTTTTTCTATGGCTCCATTATTTTGATCCGCACTCACCTTATTTCCCTCCTTTCCCATTTAGCCTTGATTATAGGGCTTGTTTATATGACGGGGAGATTGCCTATGTGGATAAATGCCTGGGGGAACTGTTCAGTCAAATGAATGAGATGGGATTGATTAATAAGACAATAATTTTTCTGGTTGGTGATCATGGAGA
>JBLIRO010000146.1:0-5488 GCA_049472335.1 bacterium
GATTTATTTAAGTAGAGAATCATTAACAAAAGCACAATGTTGGAATATTCAATTACCTGACGAATATTACTCACCTAATGAATGCAAATCTCTTAGTCTTGGTAATAATCGTCTAAAAAAATATGGATATCGAATAGCAAAATTCATATAAACAGCTCCCTTGTCTTTTCTTTGATGCTTTTAAAAAATATATCGTTTTTCAAATGCCTTAACTCATCAATCAATTCCCAGGCTTCCTGTTCGCTAAAGCCTTTAGATGTTTCTTTAAATACATCAATATCTAATATTACTACTGGAGATGACTTTGGACTGACTGTTTGTTCTAAAGCCTGTGTTAGTATTGCTACTACGCCTTCTGGGTCTGATACTGGTATTATAAGGCGGTTTAAGAAACTACTCACACCTTGAGGTAGTCCTTTTGGGATAATAGGCGGAGCATTGAAATACTCATCAAACTTAATCTGTTGAGAAGGGAGTTGAATCCTATTAATAAATCTTAAGGCCACTCTTGTAATCAATTCAGGTTTAGCAATGGCAGTATATTTCTGCCATAAACGATATGCTTCTTTACGAAATATATCCCATTTTTCGTAAGGATGTAATCTGCTAAAGGTAAAACCATTTAAACGTGGAATTATTATTTGCTTTTTATTACTAGATGTATAATGAAAGCCTTCAATTATATCCGAATGGCCATTTGGAAGAGGTGGTCCACCTTTTTTAAATTCAATTTTTCCTTCCCATTTTCTTCGCTCTTTTTGATGGGGATATTCTGTTTGGTTATATATTGATCTTAAACTTTCAACATTAAAATCATCTGGCAATTTGACCCGAATATCTATAAGTGCTTCAGTAATTGGAGCATTTTTTAATGTTAGATATTTATTAGCCAAGGCAAGTACTCCTTGTATTGAATAAAGTAATTATTTAAATAAATAATACACATTTTATAAACATACGTCAAAGCAAATCGGATTTTGATTACTGGCCTCGAAGTATTTAGTCCTTTTTGATTTTGGACAATGATTTGTATTTGGATGTGATAGAGTGCCTTAAGAAAGTCAAGCATTTGTTTTTGTCGATACTAATCCTTTATCTTCCCGAAAAAATTTTTTTCAGCAGATTGTAACTGCTCAATATCCTAAGGCAATTAAGGAAAATGATACCTATAAGTAATTAAAAAATAAATATTTCAGAATTGTACAAAATATAATTTCCACAACTTATTGAGCAGTTGCATTAAACTATTTGTTTAGATTTCTTATAAAACTTTATGGTTGATTGTTTATCAAAATTTAATTGTCAATTTACTTGCATAATATTCTGTATTAAAATTTTAATTATTTCTCATAATTTCAACAAGATAATATGATGGCAGTGCAAGAAATCGAATCCTGAACCCAAATTTCTCACCAAATAGCAAATTTTTCCTCTTGGGGATAATTCAGGGATAATTATTTTTTATAGTTTTGATATATGCTTTTCTATAAAAATCAATAAGTTAAGCATATAAATCTACAGGGTTCGATTCCCCGTAGCGCTGCCATTTATTTTTCCTATATTTCAAATAGTTAATAGAATAAAAGAGTTAAAAAATACAGTCGTATACCAACCCTGAAATATTTTTAAAATAAAAAATTTTTCGCATTTTTTGCCCTTTTTCATATCCAAAATTTTGGCGCTGAATCGAAGTTGTTAATTTAAGACCAGTAAGGTTAGCGTGCTGATGTCTTCTTAATGCGGATTCTGATAAAGTGCCTAGCATTTCACCAATTAATTTATGTGATATTCCATTATTTACAGAACCTTATACATTGGCTGAATATGAATGATTTAAAGCATATTAAGGCAGAAATATAGCTAAATAAGCTTCTTTAATAGATTGTGGCAAACAAATTTGTAATGAAACTATTTGATATCCCTGGCCCACAATGAAAAAAATAGGCAGAGCCATCTGGTGCCCCTGCCTATTCTTTAAATATTTCTATCAGTACATTATCATTTTTCCCAAAGAACATCATTGATATGAAGAAAAGATACGTTTATTGGAAAAAATGTGAATAACCAATAACTTGGTCTGACTCATTAATGTCACGGGCATAAGAATGTCTTCCAGAATTAAAGGCGCCTAAGTCTTTCATAATACCATCCTAATATAAAAAGGCATAAGTATGTCCATAGTGGGTCCCTGCCAAGAATACGATCCATCCCGCACTATTTATCCCGTAAGCAAAGGACTTTGGTTCTCCAAAGATGCCCAAATCCTTTATCTCTCCATTTTCGTACAAAAAGGTATGGTAAAATCCGGATAGAACCTTTGCTTGCCCTCAACAATCTGATACGTGATATTTATCCTGTATATACAAGACCATTGCAAAAGCAGAAACCATCCCCGAAGAGCTGTTAAGGCTAGTTTTTTCCAATCTTACAAACCTTTCTTCCAGTTCATTGTTCCAATCGTGCAACTGTTCAATGAACCCCAGCTTATAGTTAGACTCAAATACATAATCTGCGTGCAGTTGGTTTCCTCTTTGAAAGATTGAACCGTTCACATCTAACTTGCCCACTGAACTCGTTTTGCCGATGCCGACATTGCAGTTAGATGGGTTCGATTTCAATCATTTTGCAGAAGTTAAATAATTCACTCTGGCACCACTCTCCGCATTACTATTGGCGTTATAAATTTCGACTTTTAAGCTTGTTAAAAATTTCTTGAAAGGTATGAGTGTTATGATCGCAGCATTTTCATCATAACTGTCATCCACAATATCCCAACCATTAGCTCCAACCGATCCAGATCCACTACTACCAGTATAATCCTTCCAAATTACTCCATCAATGGTTATCCTCAGTCTAGTATTTGAAACGTAATGGCCATTAAATCCTTGAACCATTACAAGAACTCCTGATCCTGAATAGTCCACCACAGTCGCCCATCCTGTCGCATTCCATTTCCACCCAACTTTTTCGTTCCAGTTCATCCCAAAGAAGTCTGCAAAGCCATCTACTGCAAGGTCTCCCCTAACATCTAATTTCGCTCCTGGATTTGTCGTGCCTATGCCGAGGTTACCTTCATCATCTACATACACCACATCTTTAGGAGTTCCGTCTGCTGCATCTAAAGAATGCCCATCACCAAATTCACTGGCATGCTTGCCATCCACTTTATCCGCATCTTTAGCATAGTTAACAGTAATGTCATCTGGTATTTGGTCATCAGTGGCTATATCAGTTAGATCTGTGAAGCTTGTAGTCTTGATATGATGAGCTGCAGACTCTTGCCCATGTATAGCTATCTTGTTGTCTATCTCTACTGATTCTTCTAATTCATTGCCGTGAAAGCCATCAACCATGTCTGCTTTTCCGGCCATCATGGCAAAAGGGGTAGAAGTAAGACGCTGGCGTGGGGAGAAGGTTTCCCCATCCATACCTGTCCCTGAGATCTCCACCTCCAGGTAGAGATTTTCATTATCAAAAAGATTTAAAGGGAATGAGCTTATTTTTCCCAATTCAACGTTGTATATACCATTTGTAACTGTTACATCCTGTTGCTCATTCCAGAGGGGGCTCCCATCAGATTCTACATTGTAAAGATAAAATTTCATAATATATAATCCGTTCAGGGAAATACCGTTTGGATCGGTCAATTTACCCTGGTAATTGATAAGCCCTGGTACGGGCCAGGCTGGAAAGTTTAATAATAGTAATACTGGAATGATTAATGTTATGGTACAAAAAATTTCCTTTTTCATTTCCCTTTCCTCCTTATTAAATCCTATTATAATCAAATTTCATATTTATTAAGGATCTATAATCTCAACTGTCAACTCACATTGATCCATTACATTTTCAAATAATATCCAATATCCTTTGCCAGGAGTAAGATTTTCATCTTCCTGAACCCTTATGTATCCAGATTCTTGCTTAAAACCATAGATGACTTTGATTTTACACTCATCCATTAAAGCCTTAGCGTCTGATGTGCATCCTCCGATCATCTGCCATCCGGAACTATATACCATGGTGCTATAGTATGGGATAGGCTGGCCGATTGGGACATAGTTCTTGTCCTCATAAACTAGTATCCAGTATCCGGAGCCGACCTGCAGATCCTCGTTCTCTTTAACTCTTACATATCCTGATTCCCTTTTAAACGTATACATGACTACGGCATCTGGAAATAACGTTGAGAGTTTTGCATCAGGAGGCACTACCTGAAGCGATATCATGCTCCAGCCTTCAGGGATGTTCATTATTGGTAAGACACTATCGATTGTGTACCAGAAACCAGGGAAAAGATTATAATTAGAAGAAATTGGAGCATTTTCTGAATTCATTAATGGCGAGGGCTGGCCTAAGGTGGACTCCATCTGAAAACTGGCTGAATCCATGGCAGCCCCTCCGCCTGATAGGACTGATGTTTGAATACGATAGCTTTGACTACCCATCCAAGCAGGGACAACAAATGCAAATCCTAAAATAAAGAACAGGACACAAATGATACAAAGAAACCTCTTTTTCATAGCCACCTCCTTGTCTTTTATGTATCAATCATTACTTAGCCAAACAGGAAAGACCATAATTGGTAAATTTTTTGTTTCTATACTTAAAATACAAGCATAAATAAATAGTTGATAATGGCATATAGTGAATTCTTTTTTTTGTTCATAAATAACCTTTTTTGTTCTTACAAGATTTGATGAACAAATGAAATGAATAATGCAATTTTCTATAAGCCTCACCCCCTAAAAGAAGATTTTTAAAAGATGGGTTTTTTAGAGATATATGAGTAAAAATTTTCTGCTTGAGATTTGGAAAAGAAAATCAACGACTTATTTCCGCTTAGATATTAACATGAAAAAGAGAGTGATTTTCAGCTAATTTATTTCTTAAATTTAATATTTGATGTGAATCTACGATGTGAAATATTTTATATATTAAACAATACTAACCTGTCTTGTCAAAAAAATTCACCCAACCCTTTGATATATCACACAAATCTTCTTTAATCGTTGTATTAACAAAAGCAAAACCATTATCTACTTTTTCATCATTAGATGTTATATTATTTTCCTTAAAATAGTATGTATCAATCAATAATTCTAAAATTTTCAATTTTGTTCCACTCTTTCATAATCAGGTATAAATTCCTGTTCATTCCCAGAAAATACATATTGCCCCAGCCAATATATCCCCATATATTTTGAGGATATTCCTCGATTAATTTTTTAAAACACTCTTCACCTTTTTCAATATCTCCAATTGCAAAACAGGATTCTGCAACCGCCCTTTTCATGTTATGTAAAATTGAACTATCTGTTTCAGAAAAAAAGGAGCAAAATTCACTACAATAATCTATTCTTTTTTTATAGAAAAATTCTTCAAGTCTTCCTGCATTCTCAAGTTCCATCTCTAAATCTTGACACCAGTTATATAAAGATTGTAGTCCGGAAAAAATCTTTTCTGCATCCTTGATATTTTTCATTTC
>JBLIRO010000147.1:0-5435 GCA_049472335.1 bacterium
ATTGAAAAAATTAGATATTCCGCCTCCAAAACATGTGCTGGCAATAGAAAAACTGCCAAAATCTACCTAAAATTTGTAGACACACGCCTGTTTTTGTCAATCTGTGAAAAAGCCTATCTGGCGATTCATCCCATCGATTTGTTTACTTACTGATCCCAAACCCAGGAATGAGCGATGCTCAACTATCTTTTTATAATCCAATATATTATACCGGTTCCTACACTTCCCCCGTTTTTTATCCATTTTTTCCACTGTACGATCCTTTTTTTCCGGCATATAACAGCATTCCTGTTTTCCCCTTATATAATCCTGGTTATTTAAATCCTGTTCCTATATTACCTGCTACATTCACAACTCCGGCAATAAATCCAAATCCTATCGCTTCAGTATCCGCGGTTACAACTCTCGTTCCATTAACACCAATTACAACCATTGCAGGTGTAATTATTGCAGATTTCTTGATCAATACAGGGAATCCACAGGTAGATGCCGTTTTGAATTTGATCATTCAAAACCCGGCATTGCTTGATAATCCTTTCTTGTTGGACTCATTAATAAATACAGGGAACCCTGATGTTGCAGATGCCTTAACCTGGCTTATACTTGTTATTTAATCCTTACAAAGTATTCGCATTTATAAAGATCCTGCGGAGTATTTTTTATTGGACAATCCCTGCTAACCGTTTTTTTGTTCATACTTTAGCTCAATACCTGCCCAGACAGACCAAATCTTAAAGTAGCTATCAAGAAGTTACTTGGAGAAAATTGATCTCTTTTGATAATTTGACTTTAAAATATATAATATATTATAATATAAATGTTGTATATATCATCATGATTTACATCCAAGTTTCTTTCCAATAAAAAGATTTTTAAAAAATTTTACAAAAATATTCACTTTAATTTTTTAGAGATAAACATCTTAGGATACCTTTTTGATACCGGCAACTGCTTTGATTAGATTTTATAATTTTTATAATGGATTAATGTTTAGTTTTACCAGGAACTGAGACCAAATCTAATTTAAAAATAGCCGGATTCAAAATAAAGGATGATTAAAAAAGGAGGAATATGGTATGTAAAATTGTTTTTTCAGCTTCGGCAGCATTTGATCTTGAAATCTGCCAATCATTAATAACCCGGTCATAATAAAAATGAGGACCACTATTATGAAAGAAAATTTTTTATCTATAATAAAAGTTTTATTTGTGGTTTTTGGGATATTTATCCTCATTCCCCTTCAATCTTCTGCACAGCTTCAATCATATTTCAGCTCCTATCCCTATTACAACTTTTCATATTACAATCAACCTTTTCAATCAATATCTTATCCTATAGGCAATTTTTATAGGCAAATATTACCCATAGGTCATGGAATAACACCTTACAGCAATGTTTTCTCAAATATTTTCAGCCAGTATGCAGGATTTCCAAATCCCAGCGTACAAAGTTTCTTTTCTGGTGTCCCCTATTATAATCCACTACTTTTCAGACCCATATTGTATCCTTACTTTTCAAGGCTACCAGGATTTTTTCCATTTTTTCCACCAACTCCTACTCCTACTCCGCCACCAAGGACTGTGCCTGATGTAGTAAGCCTTGCACAAGCAGAAGCAGAGGAAGACATTATCTCAAGAAATCTAAGAGTAGGAAATATTACTCAGGAATATAATACCAGCATTGAAGCGGGTTATGTTATCAGTCAGACCCCTGAAGCTGATACAACAGTAGCAATCAACTCTGCGGTCAATCTGGTTATATCCCGGGGCCCTCAAATGACAGTGGCCCTGGAGCTTGTAGCAAATGGCTTGAGCGCACCCGTTGGCCTAGCTTCCCCGGACGATGGCTCCGGAAGATTGTTTATTGTGGATCAAATTGGATTGATCAAGATTTTGAAGCCGGATGGAGAAATCGTTTCCGAACCATTCCTGGACATTCAAGACAAAATGGGAGTGCTTAATGAAGGTTATGACGAACGCGGTTTACTTGGCCTTGCCTTTCATCCTGATTATCAAAATAACGGACGTTTCTTTGTTTACTATAGCGCGCCACTTAGGTCCGGAGCACCTTTTGGCTGGGACCACACCAGCAATATTTCAGAGTTTCTCGTAGATCCAAATGATCCCGATAAAGCCGATCCAGATTCAGAAGAAATCCTGTTGCGGGTCGATCAGCCCCAGTCCAATCATAACGGAGGGCAGCTTGCATTCGGGCCGGACGATGATTATCTTTACATCTCTCTGGGCGACGGGGGCGCTGCAAATGACAGGGGTACCGGGCATAATCCCGACATAGGAAATGGTCAGGACATCATAAATCCCTTCTGGGATATCCTTGGAAGCATACTGCGTATCGATGTGGATAACGGAAATCCCTATGATGTTCCCCAATCAAATCCATTTGTGGGTGTGACCGGACTCAATGAAATATTTGCCTTTGGTTTTAGAAATCCATTCCGCATGTCTTTTGACGCGGAAGGCGATCATGAACTGTTTGTAGCAGATGTTGGACAAAACCTCTGGGAAGAGGTCAACATCGTGGAAAGTGGTAAAAATTACGGCTGGAATTTTAAGGAAGGCACCCATTGTTTCAATCCTTCCAATCCGGATGTATCACCTTCTTCCTGTCCAAATGCAGGACCTAACGGAATCACCTTTACTGATCCAATCATAGAATATCAAAATTCCAATTCACAAGATGGTCTCGGAAGGGCAGTGATCGGCGGCTTCGTATACCGGGGAAGCATATTGCCCGATTTCTATGGTAAGTATGTTTTCGGGGACTGGAGCATCTCCAATCAAGCTGACGGGACATTATTTCTTGCCATACCACCTCCCAAAGACGGGGTTTTGTGGCCAAACGGAGAAATCCTGGTTGCCAATAACGAAGATAATCGACCGGGTGAATTTGTGCGTGGGTTTGGACAGGACCCAAACAGGGAATTGTATGTCCTGACCTCGGAAACTACAGGCCCATCTGGTGAAACCGGAAAGGTTTACAGGATAGTTTCTTCCTCAGGCTCCATCCCATTCATAAATGTATTTGATCAGACGGTTTTTCCGTCGGACGAAGTAAAGGTGGCTGCCGTGGGATATGACGGTCCGGGGTGGATAGTGATTCACGACCCCAATATGAACATTATCGGTCAGGCCCCTGTTGAGGAGGGGATCACCCTTGACATCTCTATAGAGTTAATTAGAGACGCAGAAGATGAAGAGGAACTCCTTGCCATGCTTCATACGGATACGGGCACTATTGGAACATTCGAGTTTCCGGGTGTGGACGGCCCTGTTGTTGGGGACCGTGGCATAGTCGTCGAACGTTCCTTCACAGTAAGCCATTGCATAAATCCTGTAGTTCCTGATGTTATCGGAATGACACAGGAAGAGGCCGAGGATGAAATTACCTCGTGTAATCTCGAAGTAGGGAATATAGAACTGGATTATAGCGACACTGTATCCCCCGGCATTGTCATCGGTCAAAGCCCGGCTCCGGGCACAACGGTTTCCGCCGGAACGAGCATTAATCTTCTGATTTCTCTCGGAACCGTGTCCTTCAGTGGCAACGTTCAGCCCATATTTAACAATGTTTGTATTGGATGCCATCGATTAGGAGGATTTGCAGGTTTCCTTTCTTTAGAAAGTGGCGTGTCTTATAACACACTTGTCAATGTGGGAGCCACACGGACCGGTACGGCATCCAGCATCCGGGTGATTCCATTTAATTCTGCAGATAGCGTACTATATCAAAGGGTAAGTGGTATAGGCTTGCCACCCACTGAAGACCGGATGCCTCCAGGCGGGGCACCCTTAAATCCCCAGGGACAAGGAATTATCAAAACCTGGATAGATGAGGGGGCACTAAATAATTAAAGGTTCCATCCATGTAATAAACTTGATAGTATACCGCCCATGATTTTCATGGGCGGTATGTCTTTCTAGAAAGGTTTAATATTCCTATATGAGATTATATGAGCAGAAGGTTTAATTGATAAAAAAGGGGATGTTTAGCATAATTAAATTGTATAAATTTTTATAAATTTTGGGAAGTGTTGTTTGTTTTTGTTTGTTATAGACTAACGAATAAATCAGCACTTAATATAGTACTAGTACACCGCAGTAATCACTGCCCTATATTGAAAAGAGGTGTTGGCCATTCGAAGTCTTAAACAACTCTATTATCACTTTTTCGATCCGCATCCTAAGTTCATAAGGTTTAAAAGAAGGGATATTGGGTTATGAAGGACAAAAGATCCATTTTCTTTCTGGTTTTGGTTCTTATTATTACATTTGCCATTACTTTCACATCTGCTTCTCCGGCCTATTCATACTATGGTCTATACGGTCTGGGCTTGTATGGGGGCCTGGGACTGATGGGTGGCCTCTATAGTCTCGGACTATACGGAGGCCTAGGTGGTTTGGGCAACTTAACTGCCACTCAGATCGTTCAAGCATTATTTAGCCCAACTACGACAACTCCGCTAACTACAGCAGCAACACCCACAGTAACGACCCCTGCGACTCCGGTAGCAACTGCGGCTGCTCTAGGTTTAGTGCCACTTTTTTAAAAAAATATTTGTTTGAACTAAAGGGATATTTCATTCTCCTCATTAAACTTTGGGATTATGAAATATCCCTTTTTTATCCATTGAAAAAAAGGAAAAAAAGGACGTCTATTTTTAATTCCACCTTATTCTGATGATAAATAATCATAATTCTTTTCCACCAGTTTAACTTTTTCTTTCCAGGCCCGCATTAGAAAAGAATTTTTATCTGACATCATTCTTTGAAGTTCTTCTTTTGTATATGGGAAAATATCAATATCAATAGGGGAATCTAAAAAAAATTTAAGAAATCCGGTAATTCTATCTATAATTCTTCTATTGTCTTGCTTCAGGATTATCAATATATCCGCATCGCTACCCGGGGCATAAATACCTTTAGCCAGAGAGCCAAAAAGGTAAATACCCAAGATATTATCATTTTTTCTATATAACTCCTTGGCTATAGATTTAAGCCTCCTGATAACCTCCGGGCCATCAAGATATCTTACTTTTACAGAATTCGATGATCTCTTTTGCTGCTTTGCAGGCATTTTCGGCATCCTTCTTTGTAAAATAGTCTTTTGGACTCCCGGTAACAAACCCATTTGGATATCTGGTAGGTATATAAAATCTGTCCAATTGAATGGCTTCATCTATTAATTCTTCTTTCGGCCTCATTTCATAAGGAAGCTCTTTCAATAGCTTACTCACCGAATGTCCCCAGGCATCAGCATGCAGAGATTGGAAAAGGCCTTTCACTGCTTTTTCCGCAGCCTGTTGGGCAGTGAAACATGACCATTCATAATATTTCCAGGAGAGGTCCTTTTCCGCCTTTTCTAAATCCCTAATTGCTTGCTCTATCCAATCCCTGCTTCTCTCTGGCATTTTCACC
>JBLIRO010000148.1:0-5096 GCA_049472335.1 bacterium
ATATCCTTCACCCGAAATACCCAAAACCAAATAGCGCATTATGCCTCCATAGGGTTTCAGTTGATCCTGAGAAATCTAAGCGCAAGGACAAAAGACAGATTCTCATTCCACAATGAAACATTAATAGAAGCGGATTTCCTGGAGCAATGCAAAAAATACAATCTAATAACTGCTTCTTGCCTCTTTCATATCTTGAAAGCCGCTTCATCTTATCTGTATGGAAATGCCGCAGAGGCGCTTCGATCCATAAATGAGGCCAAAAAGGGATCAAGTGTCATTTCGGGTTTTATATCCAATGCAGACCTGAATTTTTACCATTCCCTGAGCCTGGCTGAGCTTTACCAGGATGCATCACCGGCAGATAAAGAAAGCTATCTGGAAGCAATTCAAATAAATCAAAGGCAGTTGCAAACCTGGGCCGATCATTGCCCGGAAAACTTTATGTGCCGCTACCTCCTTGTAGAAGCCGAATTGGCCCGCATATGCGGAAAGGATTGGGAAGCAGTGAGCCTGTATGAGCAGGGCATTAAATCCGCAAAGGAACAGGAATTTGTGAACATTGAGGCCCTGGCGAATGAGCTTGCCTCGAAATTTTGGCTAAACCGGGGCAAAGAACAAATTGCACGGCTTTATCTGGAAAATGCATATTACCTGTATCAACGCTGGGGCGCCCATGCCAAGGTCAAAGACATGGAAACCCGATACAGTGAACTTTTAACCAGGGATAAAACAAAATCGTTAACCATTACCCAACACCTAACATCCGGCAGACTGGATTGGGAAACCACCGTAAATGTCCTACGGACCCTCTCTTCAAAATTAGACCTGCCAGAGCTCCTGGACAATATGATGGATTCCGTGATGGCCCATTCCGGGGCCGAGAGGGCCCTCCTGAGCCTGAAACATGGAGATGACTGGCTCATTCAGGCTATGAGCGATCTTGTCACAAGGATAAGGGAGGTCTTACTTAACCGGCAATACATGCCTCAATCGACACAGGACCAGGTATTTACCATACCTGAAATGGTATTCCGTTACTGCTTGCGCTCAAAGGAGGCCCTGGTTTCAGGAAACGCCATGCAGGACCCAAGGATTAATAAAGACCCGAACATCCAACGCCGGCAGGTCAGGTCCATGGCCTGCATCCCCATCCTGGCTCAGGACACTATCAGGGCAATGATCTATCTGGAAAACAACCTCATGACGGAAGTCTTTTCCCTGGAAAGGATGGAGATCCTCCGGCTACTGTCCGCCCAGTTCAGTATCTCCATTGAAAATGCCATGCTGTACAATGATCTTAAGCAAAACGCAGACACCATTCGTAAAAGCGAAGAACGATACGAGCTGGCTGTTGCCGGGACATCCGCCGGGATCTGGGATTGGGACATTACTTCAGACAAGGTGTTTCTATCCGGTCGCCTGAAGAATCTCTTAGGCTATTCAGCCGATGAGTTTATCGATACAATGGATGATTTCTGGGACCGGCTGCACCCCGAGGATAAGGAGGCCACTCGGGATGCTTTTACACGCCACCTCAAGGAACACCTTTCTTATGATTTTGACTACCGCCTTAGGACAAAATCCGGTGATTACCGCTGGTTTAATGCACGCGGGCAGGCCATCTGGGATGAAACCGGAAGGGCTACCAGGATGTCCGGCTCCGTAATGGACATTACCGAAAGAAAACAGGCCGAGGAAGAGCTGAAAAGGGCCCTTGAAGAGATCAAAGGATTAAAAGAATGTCTTGAGCAGGAGAACATCTACCTTCGGGAAGAAATTGGAGTCACCCGGAATTATGGGGAGATTATCGGGCAGAGCAGTGCCCTCAAAAAGGTGCTGACGAAGATAAAAAAGGTTGCCCCTTCCGACTCCGCAGTGCTCATCTCAGGGGAGACCGGCACAGGAAAGGAGTTGCTTGCCCGCGCCATCCACAACCTGAGTGATCGAAAAGATAGGACTATGGTGAAGGTCAACTGCGCAGCCCTGCCTGCCACATTGATCGAAAGCGAATTGTTCGGCAGGGAAAAAGGGGCTTACACAGGCGCATTGTCCCGGCAGGTGGGGCGGTTTGAAATAGCTGACAACTCTACCATCTTTCTGGATGAAATCGGAGAACTCCCTCCGGAATTACAGGCCAAATTGCTCAGGGTGATTCAGGATGGCGAATTTGAACGGCTGGGCAGTCACAAAATCATCAAGGTCAATGTGCGGGTGATTGCCGCCACCAACCGTGACCTTGAAAAAGCCGTAGCTGAAGGCAGGTTTCGCGAGGACCTCTTTTATCGTCTGAATGTATTTCCTATCCATATGCCCCCGCTGCGGGAGCGTGTGGAGGATATCCCCACGTTGGTGTGGGCCTTTGTGAAGGAATTAGGGCAAAAGATGGGTAAAAACATCCAGACCATTTCCAAACAAAATATGGATTTATTACAGAAATATGAATGGCCGGGCAATATCCGTGAACTGCGCAATGTGATTGAACATGCCATGCTGATGAGCGAGGGAAGCCATCTGAAGGTTGAGCTTCCGGCCCCCAAATCCGCCGAAACCTCCGCCTTTCCTTCCCTGGAAGAGATGGAGCGGGAGCATATTAAAAGAGCCTTAAAGGCCGCCGGTTGGCGAATCCGCGGCAGCAGAGGTGCAGCTCAATTGCTGCAGATCAAACCATCAACACTTTACTCGAGAATGGAAAAACTGGGGATCCCAACCCGGCAGATAAAAGATGATTATTCAAACATGGATTGAGATATTGCATAAAACTATAAGGTAAATCCACTTTTCGGGTATCTTTAAATAATGCAAAAGCATCGATATATCGACTAAACGTCGAAATATCGATGCTTTTTTAATCCTATTTCCTTTATCTTATCTGCCATACATCCCTTCTAACCTCTTATATTCTATATACTTTTAAGCCTTTCACCCTCAGCGCATCCATCGTTGGCATACTCTTGCTTTAATATCAAATCATGATTATGGCCGAGTTCAGATTCCTTGTTTCAAATAAGGATAGAAAAAATGCGCTGGATGGCCTCCGCTGCTTTCTGGGGCCAACCGGGGCCAAACCGGGGTGCATCCGATGCAGTATCGCTTGTGATGCGGACAATCCCAATCTCATTACCTTTACGGAAAAGTGGCAGTCCCAGGAATGCCTCCAACAACACATTCAAAGTCATCAATATAAGCAGCTTCTATCCATCATCGAACTATCGGTCAGGGAGCCTGAAATCGGATTCTATCATATCACCCAAACAGGGGGGCTGGAAGTAATAGAAAACGCACGTACACAGATAAAATATAAGGAATGAAATCTCAGGCAGATTTTCAAATGTCCGGCTAATGGCCATTAATTAAACCTGCCATGTATTTTTCGTTCTCCCAAAAAACTATCATACACCTGTGGACAACAGGTAAATGATGTTCATCCGGATTATCATTCAACCGTTTAAGTTGTAATCCTATGGAGAAGGAATCCTCTTTATCCGAAATTCCTTGCTCCGGTCTATTGGAAATCGATTACGATTGAGGACCTTAAGTAAGAGATTACGGATCATTCCGGAGAATATATATCCAAGGAACAGAAAGAGCAGCAAAAGGGAAAAAGGGGGAACTTCGATCCTCCTTATGCGGCTATGAAGCTGCTAAGTTTCGGGGATCGTAAAATATTCATCGAATATCAAAACTGACTGGGAAGGAGGTGGTTTGATAAAAGGAAAATGAATCGTTGTTTTATACAATTAATTTCATATAAACACAAAAAGGAGGTGAAAACCAAAAAATCCTTACCCCTTCAAGGTGTACGAGAGTAAGGCAATGTTTATAAAACTCAAAAAAAGGAGAAAAAAATGAAACGTTTGGTTTTACATTTAACGATTATTGCTGTTTTGTTAGCTTTGTTAACTGTGATAGGGCAGGGGATAGCAGTATCCGAGGAATACATAATTAATGGTGACTTTGAGACAGGTGATTTTACGGGATGGGAAGGTTTTGGCGATATCGTTATTAATGATGGGTGGTTTTATGATCCGCCAATTTCTGGGGCATACGATGCCTGGCTCATGGCTTCTCCAGAATGGTATGAAATATCGGTTATGTTGCAATTTGGTTTACTCCCATCAGGGATTACTTCTGCTACCATTAGCTGGTCAGACCGCATCTTTAACGAGTGTGGGGAGTTTGTCCCATCAGAATACATATATTCCCCAGGACAGGAAGTGTGGGTTTTCATTCTCGATTTAGATACAGAAACTTTTTATGACGTTTTCAGAACAGAACCCGGTGATGATCCATTCCAGGAAGGACCAAATAACAGGTCATTCGACGTGACTACTCTGCTTCAGTCTCTTGAAGGCCATGCTGTGGCTCTCGTATTTTGGGTAAATGGTTATTATGATGATATTTACTTTTTGCTTGACAATGTGAGTCTCGATGTAGTGACAACCGTAGATGTTGACATTGATATCAAACCAGGCAGTTATCCGAACAGCATCAACCTGGGTTCTAACGGCAAAGTGCCAGTGGCGATTCTCGGCAGTGCGGATTTTGATGCTACCACCGTGGACCCCTATAGTGTCACATTAGCAGGCGCTGAGGTGGTGCTTAAAGGGAAGGCGCAGACACCAATGGCCTCGGTTGAAGATGTTAACGAAGATGGCTTTGATGATTTGGTCGTTCATGTCGATACCGAAGCCCTTGAACTGAGCGAAGAAGACACCATAGCCATCTTAGAAGGCGAAACCAATGATGGTACGCCTATCATCGGAGAGGATACGATTCGTGTTGTTCCCTGATGGCCCACAGATGTAGTTTGACAATAGACTGATTAAAGTTTTGAGTATTGCGTCTTAACTGTTATACCGATTTTGACAATAATTCAGATAACTAAAACAGCCCGCTGGGGTATTGACCCCAGCGGGCTGTTTTAGTTTTAATCAAAAAGGTAATCAAAAAGGGGACGGTTCTCTTTTCTATTTTTAAAGGCTGAGAAGGTGAAGAAAAGGAAAAAGGGGACGCCCATTAAAGTGAAAATCAATTTAACACCATCATCACGTCATCACGGGGTCAGGTCTTTTATTATAAGGTTTTAAAATATAAGC
>JBLIRO010000149.1:0-5093 GCA_049472335.1 bacterium
CATATAATGCCTTTTACCATTGAAGCCCTTCCATGATAGCCTGACCGACATTGGTTAAATGATCGCCTATTTTCTCAAAGTTGGCAAGCAGATCGATAAATACAACTCCGGACAGGACATTGCAATTCCCGCTTTCCAGCCGCTTGATGTGATTTGCTTTATACTCATCTCTCATTCTATTGATATTGTTTTCCCTGTTCAAAATGACCGAGGCCTTTTTAATATCGTTTTCACGGAGTGCTTCAATGGTTACGTCCAGCATTCGTAATAGCTCTTGATAAGACGTCTGAATCTCGCCAAGGGCTTCATCTGTAAACGGAAGATTTAGCTCTTTTTTCTGCCTTGCGAATGCCTTGAGATTTACCGCGTGGTCGCCTATCCTTTCTATGTCGTTGATCACGTGGATCATCGCGGGTATCTTCTTTGACACATCCTCACTCAGCTCTCTCTGCATTAACTCCACCAGATAATTGGTAATATCAAGACGCCTTGCATCTACCGCTTCTTCCTCAGCGTCTATCTTTTGCAGGTATTTCATGTCATCCTTAAAAAATCCTTCCATTGAGCTGACTATCATCCTCTTTGTAAGCTTCAGTGTTCTTATGATCTCCTTTGTAGCAGCATCGATAGCGAATTCAGGGGTGTTCAGGAGATGATTTTCAAGATATGTGGGTACATATTCTATTTCACCTGCTTCTTTGCCATCCCATATCTTTTGTATAAATTTTGTATAGACACCGGCAAAAGGCAAAAAGATGGCGGTTCCTATAATATTAAACAGTGTATGGGCATTGGCGCACTGCCTGACTAAATCCGTTGAGGTATGAATAACGAGAAATTTAAACGGCTTTAAAAGAATCAAAAATATAACGCTTCCTATGACATTGAAAAACACGTGTGCCAATGCAGTTCTTTTTGCGTTTATAGAGGTTCCTATGGAGGCGAGCACCGCTGTAATGCAGGTACCTATATTACAGCCAAGGATTAAAGGAATGGCCCCGTCCAGGGTAATGAGGTTTACGGTTGCCAGGGCCAGAACAATACCCGTTGTAGCACTGCTGCTTTGCAAAAAACCTGTAACAATAATACCCATAAGTACCGCAAACAGAGTATTATTGCTATATTTTATAAATGATTCCCTTATCATGGGATTTCCGGAAAAGGGCTTGACAACCTTTGTCATGATGGAAAGGCCCAGGAATAGCATGCCAAATCCGAGGAGGAAAATGCCGATATCCTTCCATATTTTTTTACTGCAGAAAAAATTCAGCATAAATCCTATTCCCAAAATGGGAAGGGCGTAATCCGTCAGTTTGAAGGCTATAATCTGCGCTGTAACAGTAGTACCTATGTTGGCGCCGAATATGACGCCTACGGTCTGGCTTAAGGTCATCAGTCCCGCATTGACAAATCCTACGGCCAGTACGGTAGTGGCTGAGCTGGATTGTATGAGTGCCGTAACAACGGCTCCGACAAAGGTCGCCATCAGAGGATTTGTGGTTAGTGTTTTAAGAATATGCCTGATCTTATTACCGGCTGCCTTATGGAGCCCTTCGCCCATGAGGTGGATGCCATAGACAAAAAGGCCTAATCCGCCAATGATGCCAAAAATCATTTCCTTGATTAACATGTAGTCTCCTTGGAACCTTATAACAAAATTTAATTTTAATATGTTTCAGTCTCATTAAACTATATATCAAAGATAAAAGGTTCAATAAACATAAAAAAGGTTCAATCTCAAGATTTAAATCCCTGCCTATTATAATAGATTTTTTACGAATCCTGAACCCCCAGATAAGCCTTTTTTATCTCATCATTTGATTTAAGTTCCAGGCTGCTCCCCTCGAGGACAATCCGTCCTCTTTCCATTACATAACCGCGGTCTGCGCAGTCGAGGGCATGACGAACATTCTGCTCCACCAGGAGTAGTGTGACCCCCCTTTTTTTTAAGAGATCAATTATGGAAAAGATCTCCCGGACAAGGCGCGGGGCAAGGCCTACAGATGGTTCATCCAAAAGCATCAACCGGGGTTTGGATATAAGTCCCTTTGCAATAGCCAGCATCTGCTGTTCTCCTCCGCTCATGGTGTTAACCTTTTGATGAATCCTCTCCCTGAGCACGGGAAACATCTGCCAGATATCCTCCATAGCGTCTTTTATTTCCCTTGATTTAAGGCGTAAACGGAATGCGCCCAGCCTGAGATTCTCCTCTACGGTCATTCCGCCAAAAAGGCCTCTGTTCTCCGGGACCAGAATCATTCCGAGATTGGCGACCCTCTCAGTAGAAAACCCGTCAATGCGTTGCTCTTCCAGGAAAATTTTGCTTTCCTTTACAGGGATTTGACCTGTAATGGCCTTAAGAACAGTGCTTTTACCCGCCCCATTCCCGCCGATTAATGTAACCAGCTCACCCTGATCAACATGAAATGATATGCCGTTCAAAACAGATATGCTTCCATAACCGGCGCATAGATGGATGACCTTAAGCATCGGATACCCCCAGATATGCCTCAATCACATCGGGATTATTCTGCACCTTTTCAGGGGCCCCCTCCGCAATCTTTTGGCCGCTGTTTATCACGGCCACTCTGTCAGCTATGCTCATAATCAGACGCATATCGTGTTCGATGATGACTATGGTTATTCCTGACCGGTTCAATCTTTTTATCTGTTTTGCCAGATGGACAGTCTCCATTATATTAAGCCCGGCCGCGGGCTCGTCAAGCAGCAAAAGCTCAGGCCCGGCAGCTTCCGCCCTGGCAAGCTCCAGCAACCTTTGTTCTCCAAAGGGTATCTCACCTGCCATTTCATTTATTCTCCCCTCCAGGCCTATTCGTTCGAGTATCTGGAAGGCCTTCTTCTTCAGAAGGGCCTCGGACTTGACTACTGAAGGTATCCGAAGAGAGGTGGCTATAATATTCCTCTTGCTATGGCAATGCATTCCTACAAGGCAATTATCCAAAACTTTCATATTTGTAAAAAGGCGGGCATCCTGAAAGGTGCGGATCATTTTCCTTCCGGCAAGCCGGTGGGGAGGCAATCCATCGACCCTTTTCCCCTTATAATGAATCTCTCCTCCGGCCAGGGGTAAAAATCCGCTCAGAAGGTTGAAGATGGTAGTCTTCCCCGCGCCATTAGGGCCTATGATCGCGAAGATCTCCCCTGGTTCGACCCGGAAGGAGACCCGGTCCACAGCCACCAGGCCGCCGAAATGACAGGAGATTTTATCAGCTATAAGAAAAGACATATCTATCCCGCCCGCCTTTTCCAAAGATCCGATATCCCTTTTTTCATACCCGGGATAAAACCTTCTGGAAAAAAGATGATTATCAGGACAAGGATTAATCCATAGAGAAAAGGTTCTATCCGGGAGATAAGAACGATATGGAATGTCTCCCCGAATAATGAAAGGATTTCATGCAGGGTTGTGAGAATAAAGGCCCCCGCGATTCCTCCCCAAACGCTTCCAAGCCCTCCGATTACGACCATTACAACAAGCTTTATGGAAAATAAAAGATTAAACTCCTCCGGCCCCAGATAAGTTGGGCTGTAAAGGTGGGTATATAAGAAGCCTCCCAGCGCACCCAGGACTCCGGAGCCAACAAAAACAGCGAGTTTGTATCGATCCACATTCACGCCAAAGGCGCTTGCCGCAGATTCATCGGAATGAATTGCAAGAAGCCCCCTGCCCAGTCCCGATTCGAATAGATTACAGAGCCAGAAGGTCATCAGAATTACTACTCCCCATATTACATAGTAGCGAATCACAGGCCGGCTCAGATCATAACCTGCAACCCTGAGGGGCGGTATATTATAAAGACCATTTGCCCCGCCGGTAAGGGATTCCGAGCGGTTAATAGCTTCATAGACTATGATTCCCACACACAGGGTAGCCAGGGCTAAATAGTGACTCTTCAATCGCATGAGCGGATAACCCATCAGAAGGGAAAACAGCCCTGTAACGATAATTGCTATAATGCCGGAGAGCCAGATGGAAAGTCCTAAGCGGAGAGAAAGTAGTGCGGAGCAATATGCGCCAAGCGCATAGAAGGCGGCATGCCCCAGGGAAATCTGGCCGGCAAAACCCATGAGGAGTGTAAGCCCCCCCACAATAAGGGCATATATCCCGCACAGGCTGAAAAGGTCCAGAAGATAGGCATATCTGCCCACAAATACAACAGGGGCAAGGGCAAGCACAGGGATCAAGAGCATCTGCCCCCTGTAGAGTTTTATACGGCTCATGGGATTATGGGATCTCATTTTCCCTCACCCAAAATACCTTGAGGTCTGAGGATAAGCATGATTACTACGATGCTGAGTGCGAGGGTGTCCCTGTATACCGATGAGAACCAGCAGCTTAACTGCTCCAGGAGCCCTATAATCAAGCCTCCTACAACGCTTCCCAGGGGATTTCCCATCCCTCCAAGTATTGCTGCACAGAATCCCTTTAATCCAAGCATTGTGCCCTGGGCGAAATTCATGGATAGCATAGGTGTTATCAGGATGCCGCATATACCGCCGAGGAGTGCGCTCATACCAAAGGAAACGGTTGATATTTGGCTGACGTTGATACCTATCAATCTTGCACCAGGCCGGTTGAAGAAACAGGCCCGCATGGCAAACCCGGTCCGGGTGTATTTAAAGAAAAGACCTAAAACGATCATAATCAAGAGAGTACCGCCCATTATTACCAGATATTGACCTTCCACATGGACACTTGAAATGCGTAATACCGCACCTTTGGAAAAATCTGGCAGAAAAAAGGGGTCCGTTCCCCAGATCAGGGAAGCCAGGGCCTTGAGCATAATAGATACGCCCAGAGTAATTATAATCAAAATAAGGAGCCCGGCATTTGCAGCGGGTCTGATGGTAAGCAATTCCATTAATATACCTACAAGCATGACACCCAGGAGTGTTGCCATGATGGCCAGCCATAGAGGCCAATGATGAAAATCGTAAAGCCATCCCGCCACAACTCCCGCAAGCATGACAAACTCGCCCTGGGCGAAGTTAATGATCCCTGTAACGTTGTAGATGATATTAAAGCCCACGGCCACCAAAGCGTAAATGCTTCCCACGGTGATTCCAGTGAA
>JBLIRO010000015.1:0-72446 GCA_049472335.1 bacterium
CATGGAGCATATACTGAAGAATGTACATGAGATAACAGGTACAGGGACACTTTTCCCGGACGAGGCAGGAAATCCGGTGCTCCATATGCATATGGCCTGCGGCAGAAAATCATCCACTGTAACCGGATGTGTCAGAAAGGGAGTGAAGGTATGGTTCATCATGGAGGTTATCCTGTTTGAACTGATTGAGTCAACAGGGGTGCGTGCCTTTGATCCCGAAACAGGTTTTAATCTGCTGGAACCATAATATATTCTTAATATTGCTTATCCGACGCCTGACATTTTATTTTGATTTTTTATGGAAGCTTGTTTAAAAAGAGGATTTCGGTAATAGACAGGTAAATAATACAAAGCAAAAAAGCCCTTGAAAGTAAACCTGCTTAAAAGGGCTTTTTAAATATATTGGCGTTTTTATCAAAAAATAAATGGTACTAATCCAAATGAGGACAATAGGTCGGGATTTGACTTGTCGAATTTGACTCTCTTTCCGTATGCATCATAAACTGAGCTATTCGACCTGCCATACAAGCCAAGCCCGCCGACAACCTTTAAAACTGAGTTATCTGACCTGCCATACAGCCCGCCATACCCGCCGACAACCTTTAAAACTGAGTTATCTGATCTGCCATACAGCCCGCTATACAAGGAACCGCCACCAGCCGGCAGCTTGGCAGTGCCGAGAAGAAGTATTACTGCTGAAGCTATTAATACAACAACTAACTTAACTAAAACCTTCGATTTCATTTCTTGCCTCCTTTAAAGCTAATAAATCAATAAAATTGTCTCTTTGCATCCCGTTCGCGAAAGGATTTTGGCTTTCTGATCCAATAGACGCAAAAAAATTGTTTTTTCCCCTTTGGATTATTTGGGCTGGCCTGGTTAAGAAAAGGAAAAGCCTTAGGGGGTAAAACCGCCTTTGTAAGAAGAATACTTAATCCTCAATGACATTTTCATATTTGCATATAAAGTTTATTTATAGTTCTGCCGATATAATAATGAATACTCTCTGCATACTTAAAAACCCCTGAAATGGAGGTAAAAATGGTAGCAGGAAAAGAGGCCGGAGTAAAAAAGATTTTATATGCTTGCTCCTTATCCACCTGGAAGTTCATCAACCCTATCCCTACTTTTATTATCCATATTATCCAACAACCTTAAAAAAGGAATATAATGAAAGTCAAAATCATTGACTATGTTCATAACAAGAGAAACTTCTTTTGTTTGAAGCTTAAGACTTTAATACCTTTATTAATTTACACGATATTTATCTCATTTTTTCTTATTGGAAGCGTGATTTCCGCATCAGCAGAGCCTGAGGTGAACTGGACAATAGCCAGTCAGAACAGAACTGAAGATGTTGGCATTATGACAGTAACTGCACAGCTTTCCGAGACTTCACTGCTTGATGTAATTGTTCCCTTCAGTATTTCAGGCACAGCAGGCTTCAATGATTATACAATTACACCAAGTCCTGTTGTCATCCCGGCCGGATTGTTCTGGGCAAATATAACAATTACTGTAATGGATGACAGCATTGACGAGTATGGTGAGACCGTCATTGTGACCATGGGGTCTCCCATCAATGCCACGAAGGGCGCAATTGACGAACACACAGCCACTATAACGGATAATGATGCGCAGCCGGTAGTGAACTGGACAGCAGGGAGCCAGAGTGGCCCCGAAGGTGTGGGCATAATGACAATAATAGTTCAGCTTTCAGCGGTATCAGGGCTAAATGTAACCGTACCCTTTAGTATCTCCGGAATGGCAACTGACCCTGATGATTACACAATAACCGGTAGCCCTGTCTTAATCCCGGCCGGATCGCTTTCAACAAATATAATCATTACGGTGGCAGAAGATAGCATTGATGAGAATGATGAGACAGTAATAGTGACCATGGACGCTCCCACCAATGCAACACAGGGGGGCATCGATGTGCATACGGCCACCATAACGGATAATGACCCTCAGCCGGTAGTTAACTGGACTGCAGGTAGCCAGATTAGTGCCGAAGACGTGGGCACAATGACAATAACCGCCCAGCTTTCAGCGGTATCAGGGCTAAACGTAACCGTGCCCTTCTTTATTTCCGGCACGGCAACCAATCCCGATGATTACACCATATCCGGGAGTCCTATAATAATTCCGGCAGGATCGCTATCGACAAATATAACCATAACTGTAGAGGATGACAGTATAGATGAGAATGATGAAACCGTGATAGTAACAATGGTTGCCCCTACTAATGCCATAAAGGGGAGTACCGATGAACACACAGCCACCATAACGGACAATGATGCACAGCCGGTGGTGAACTGGACATCAGCGAGTCAAAGCAGGACCGAAGGCGTGGGTGTAATGATAGTAACAGCCCAGCTTTCGGCAGTATCAGGGCTAAATGTGACCGTACCCTTTAGTGTTTCGGGCATGGCAACCAATCCTGATGATTACACAATAACCGGGAGCCCTATAATAATCCCGGCAGGGTCGGTTTCAACAAATATAATCATTCCTGTTGTGGATGACAGTACAGATGAGAATGATGAAACAGTGATAGTAACAATGGGTTCTCCAACCAATGCCACTAAAGGTCCCCTTGAAGAACACACAGCCACCATAACGGACAACGACGATCAGCCTGAGGTTAACTGGACGGCAGGGAGCCAGAGCCGAACCGAAGGTGTGGGGACAATGACCGTAACAGCTCAGCTTTCCTCTACCTCGGCATTTGATGTAACCATACCCTTCAGTATTTCGGGTACGGCACAAGACCCCGATGATTATTCATCTACGGCAAGTCCTGTTTTCATCCCAGCCGGATCTCCTTCAGCCAATATAACCATTACGGTGGTGGATGACGCTTTTGATGAGAACAATGAGACAGTGATCATAACAATGGGCGTTCCTACAAATGCCACAAAGGGTTCCACGAATATTCATACAGCCACTATTGTAGACAACGACGCATCGCCCGAGATTAACTGGACTGCTGGCAGTCAGAATGAAGCCGAGAGTGTTGGCACAATGACAATAACAGCCCAGCTTTCAGCAATTTCAGAGCTTGATGTCACCATTCCTTATAATATTTCAGGTACAGCAACCAATCCCGATGATTTTTCGATAACCGGGAGCCCTATAATGATACCGGCCGGTTCACTCACAACAAACATAACCATAACAGTAACGGATGACAGCATAGATGAAAATGATGAAACGGTAATAGTGACCATGGGAGCCCCCACCAATGCAACGCAAGGTCCCATTGATGTCCACACTGCCGCCATAACGGACAACGATGCGCAGCCTGTAGTGAACTGGACATCAGCGAGTCAGAGCGGGGCTGAGGGTGTGGGCACAATGACGATAACAGCGCAGCTTTCAGCGATATCAGGGCTAAATGTGACCGTACCCTACAGCGTTTCAGGCACGGCAACCAATCCCGATGATTATACCATAACGGGCAGCCCTGTCATGATAGCGGCCGGGACGCTTTCAACAAATATAACCATAACGGTAACGGATGACGGCATAGATGAAAATGACGAGACAGTAATAGTGACCATGGGAGCCCCTACCAATGCAATACAGGGAGGCACCAATGTGCACACTGCCACCATAACGGACAACGATGCGCAGCCTATAGTGAACTGGACATCAGCAAGTCAGAGCGGGGCTGAAGGCGTGGGCACAATGACGATAACAGCGCAGCTTTCAGCGGTATCAGGGCTAAATGTGACCGTGCCCTACAGCGTTTCAGGCATGGCAACCAATCCCGATGATTTCACCATAACCGGAAGTCCTGTCATGATACCTGCTGGGACGCTTTCAACAAACATAACCATAACAGTAACGGATGACGGCATAGACGAAAACGATGAGACAGTAATAGTGACCATGGGAGCCCCCACCAATGCAACGCAGGGTGCCATTGATGTTCACACAGCCACCATAACGGACAATGACGCGCAGCCTGTGGTGAGCTGGACATCAGCGAGTCAGAGCGGTGCCGAGGGCGTGGGCACAATGACGATAACAGCGCAGCTTTCAGCGGTATCAGGGCTAAATGTGACCGTGCCCTACAGCGTTTCAGGCACGGCAACCAATCCCGATGATTTCACCATAACCGGAAGTCCTGTCATGATACCTGCCGGGACGCTTTCAACAAACATAACCATAACGGTAGCGGATGACGGCATAGACGAAAACGACGAGACAGTAATAGTGACCATGGGAGCCCCCACCAATGCAACGCAGGGAGGTACCAATGTTCACACTGCAACCATAACGGACAATGATGCACAGCCGGTAGTGAACTGGACTGCAGGGAGTCAGAGCGGTGCCGAGGGCGTGGGCATGATGACGATAACGGCACAGCTTTCGGCGGTATCAGGGCTAAATGTGACCATTCCTTTCACTGTATCAGGCACGGCAGCCGATCCGGATGATTACACGATAACCGGGAGCCCAATCATGATAGCGGCCGGGACGCTCTCAACAGACATAACCATAACGGTAGCAGATGACAGCATAGACGAGAATAACGAGACAATTATAGTGACCATGAGCGCTCCTACCAATGCAACACAGGGAGGCACCAATGTTCACACAGCCACCATAACGGACAATGATGCACAGCCGGTAGTGAACTGGACTGCAGGGAGTCAGAGCGGTGCCGAGGGCGTGGGCACGATGACGATAATGGCACAGCTTTCGGCGGTATCAGGGCTAAATGTGACCATTCCTTTCACTGTATCAGGCACGGCAGCCGATCCGGATGATTACACGATAACCGGGAGCCCAATCATGATAGCGGCCGGGACGCTTTCAACAAATATAACCATAACGGTAGCGGATGACGGCATAGATGAAAATGACGAGACAGTGATATTGACCATGGGAGCCCCCACCAATGCAACACAAGGCCCCATTGATGTTCACACTGCCACCATAACGGACAATGACGCGCAGCCTGTGGTGATCTGGACATCAGCGAGTCAGAGCGGGGCCGAAGGCGTAGGCACAATGACGATAACAGCCCAGCTTTCAGCGATATCAGGGCTAAATGTGACCGTACCCTACAGCGTTTCAGGCACGGCAAGCAATCCGGATGATTATACCATAACCGGAAGTCCTGTCATGATATCTGCCGGGACGCTTTCAACGAACATAACCATAACGGTAGCGGATGATGGCATATACGAGAATGACGAGACAGTAATAGTGACCATGGGAGCCCCCACCAATGCAACGCAGGGTGCCATTGATGTTCACACTGCCACCATAACGGACAATGACGCGCAGCCTGTGGTGATCTGGACATCAGCGAGTCAGAGCGGGGCCGAAGGCGTGGGCACAATGACTATAACGGCCCAGCTTTCGGCGGTTTCAGGGCTAAATGTAACTATACCCTTCAGCGTTTCAGGCACGGCAAGCAATCCCGATGATTATACCATAACCGGCAGCCCTGTCATGATACCTGCCGGGATGCTTTCAACGAACATAACCATAACGGTAGCGGATGACGGCATATACGAGAATGACGAGACAGTAATAGTGACCATGGGAGCCCCCACCAATTCAGCGCAGGGCCCCATTGATGTTCACACTGCCACCATAACGGACAATGACGCGCAGCCTGTGGTGAGTTGGACAACAGGTAGCCAGAGCAGGGCTGAAAGTATTGGGACAATGACAATAACAGCGCAGTTGTCAACGGTGTCAGGACTAAACGTGACCGTACCTTTCAGTATTTCTGGCACGGCAACCAATCCTGATGATTATACAATTACAGCAAGCCCTATTATCATACCTGCCGGATCTTTATCAGCTAATTTAATCGTTACAGTAGTGGATGATATCATTGATGAGGGTGATGAGACAGTAATAGTGACTATGGGCGCGCCCACCAATGCAACAAAGGGGGGCACCGATGTTCATACAGCCACCATCAATGACAATAATGCTCAACCAGTAGTGAACTGGACAGCAGGGAGCCAGAGCAGAGGGGAAAGTATAGGCACAATAACGATAACCGCTCAGCTTTCAGTTGTATCAGGCCTCAATGTGACCATACCCTTTACTGTTTCAGGTACGGCAACAGATCCCGACGATTATACCATAACGGGGAGCCCTGTCATGATACCGGCGGGAACGCTCACGACAAACATAACCATAACGGTAGCGGATGACAGCATAGATGAGAATGATGAGACAGTGATAGTGACCATGGGCGCCCCCACTAATGCAACGCAGGGCGCCATCGATGTTCACACGGCTACTATAATAGACAACGAAGCTCAGCCGGTGGTGAACTGGACAGAAGTGAATCAAACCGGAGACGAAGGTATAGGCACAATGACGATAACCGCCCAGCTTTCAGTGGTATCGGGGCTTGATGTAACCGTTCCTTTCAATGTTTCCGGTACACCAACCGATCCGAATAATTATACGATTACCGCCAGCCCTGTCACAATCCCCGCAGGAACTCTGTCAACCAGTGTAACCATTACGGTGGTGGATGACAACATTGATGAGAATGATAATACCATTATAGTGACAATAGACTCTCCTACCAATGCCACGACAGGTGTCACGGATGTTCACACAGCCATCATAACCGACAATGACCTGCCTCCTGAGGTGAACTGGACTGCAGGAAGCCAGAGTGGTGCCGAAGGAGCGGGCACGATGACCATAACAGCGCAGCTTTCAACCATTTCAGGACTCAACGTGACCATACCCTTCAGTGTTTCAGGTACGGCAACAAATCCCGACGATTACACCATAACCGGAAGCTCAATTATGATACCCGCAAGATCGCTCTCAAGAAACATAACCATAACGGTAGTAGATGACGGCATAGACGAGAATGATGAGACTGTGATAGTGACTATGGGAGCACCCACAAATGGAATACAGGGGGGCACTAATATACACACGGCTACCATAACGGACAACGATGCTCAGCCTGAGGTGAACTGGACTGCAGGGAGCCAGAGTGGTGCCGAAGACGCGGGCACTATGACCATAACAGCACAGCTTTCAGGGGTGTCAGGACTCAACGTGACCTTGCCCTTCATTGTTTCGGGCACGGCAACAGATCCGGATGATTACACCATAACGGGCAGCCCGGTAGTGATACCTGCCGGGACACTTACGACAAATGTGATCATAACGGTAGCGGATGACGGTATAGACGAGAATGATGAGACAGTTATAGTGACCATGGGCGCCCCCACCAATGCAACACAGGGTCCCACTAATTTGCACAGTGCTACCATAACGGACAATGACGCTCAGCCGGTAGTGAGCTGGGCTACAGGTAGTCAGAGCAGTTCCGAGGGCGTGGGCACGATGACGATAACAGCACAGCTTTCAGCGGTGTCAGGACTGAACGTGACCATACCCTTCAGTATTTCGGGCACGGCAGCCGATCCGGATGATTACACGATAACCGGGAGCCCTGTCGTGATAGCGGCCGGGATGCTCACAACAGACATAACCATAACGATAGCGGATGACAGTATAGATGAAAATGACGAGACCGTGATAGTAACCATGGGCGCCCCCACCAATGCAACCCAGGGGGGCACCGTTGTGCACACTTCAACCATAACTGACAATGACGCTCAGCCGGTAGTGAACTGGACTGCGGGGGGGCAGAGCGGGGCCGAGGGCGTGGGTACGATGACGATAACAGCCCAACTTTCGGCGGTATCAGGGCTCAATGTGACCATACCCTTCACTGTGTCGGGCACAGCAGCCGATCCGGATGATTACACGATAACCGGGAGCCCGGTCATGATAGCGGCCGGGACGCTTTCAACAAACATAACCATAACGGTAACGGATGACAGTATAGATGAGAATGACGAGACCGTGATAGTTGCCATGGGCGTTCCCGTCAATGCAACACAGGGTGTTACAGATGAACATACTGTCAACATTATGGATAACGATACACAACCCGAGGTGAATTGGACAATAATCAGTCAAAACAGAACTGAAAGCGTGGGCACAATGACAATAACCGCCCGGCTTTCCTTTACTTCAGGGCTTGATGTAACCATACCCTTCAGTGTTTCGGGCCCGGCAACCGACCCGGATGATTACACGATAACGGACACCCCGGTCATCATACCGGCCGGGTCGATCTCAACAAACATAACCATTACGGTAACTGATGACGGCATTGACGAGGATGACGAGACCGTGATAGTAACCATGGGCGCTCCAACCAATGCAGTAAAGGGTGCAACCGATGTGCACACAGCAATTATTACAGATAACGATGCACAGGCAGAGGTGAACTGGACGGCGGGGAGCCAGAGCGGGGCCGAAGGTGTGGGTACAATGACAATAACGGCACAGCTTTCCTCTGTCTCAGGGCTTGATGTATATGTTCCCTTTAGTATTTCCGGCACTGGAATAGACCCCAATGATTACACAATCACAGCAAGTCCAATTTTCATTCCATCCGGTTCACTCTCGGCTGATATAACTATCACTTTGGTGGATGATGAGATTAATGAAAATGATGAGAACATAATTTTGAATATGGGTGCTCCCATTAATGCAATTCAGGGCAGTACCAATGTGCACACAGCCACTATTATAGATAACGATGCGCAGCCTGAGGTGAACTGGACGGCGGGGAGCCAGAGCGGGGACGAAGGTGTGGGCACAATGACAATAACGGTTGAGCTTTCGGAAGTCTCGGGTCTTGACGTAACCATCCCCTTTATTGTTTCGGGCATACCAACCGATCCTAACAACTATACGATCACAGGGAGCCCGGTCACAATTCCCGCCGGATCTCTATCCGCTGATATAACAATCACGGTGGTCGATGACGGTATTGATGAGAATGACGGAACAATAATAGTAACCATGGGCACTCCGGTTAATGCCACACAGGGTGCTACCAGTGTTCACACAGCCACCATTATAGACAACGATGCACAGCCTGAGGTGAACTGGACGACAGGGAGCCAGAGCGGGGACGAAGGTGTGGGCACAATGACTATAACCGCCCAGCTTTCTGAGGTGTCGGGGCTTGATGTAACCATCCCTTTTAATGTCTCGGGCATACCAACCGATCCTAACAACTATACGATCACAGGGAGCCCGGTCACGATTCCAGCCGGGTCTCTATCCGCCGACATAACAATCACGGTTGTGGATGACGGTATTGATGAGAATGACGGAACAATAATAGTAACCATGGGCACTCCGGTTAATGCTACACAGGGCGCTACCAATATCCACACAGCCACCATTATAGACAACGATGCGCAGCCTGAGGTGAACTGGACGACAGGGAGCCAGAGTAGAACTGAAGGTGTGGGCACAATGACAATAACCGCCCAGCTTTCTGAGGTGTCGGGGCTTGATGTAACCATCCCTTTTAATGTCTCGGGAATACCAATTGATCCTAACAACTATACGATAACAGGGAGCCCGGTCACGATTCCTGCAGGGTCCCTATCCGCCGATATAACAATCACGGTGGTGGATGACGGCATAGATGAAAATGACGGAACAATAATAGTAACCATGGGCACTCCGGTTAATGCCACACAGGGTGCTACCAGTGTTCACACAGCCACTATAATAGATAACGATGCACAGCCTGAGGTGGGCTGGACAACAGGGAGTCAGGAAGAAGCCGAAAACACAGGCATAACAACAGTGACAGCCGAGCTTTCCACAGTGTCAGGGCTTGAGGTAATTGTCCCGTTTAGTTTGTCCGGTTCCGCAACCAGCCCGGCAGATTACACAATCACAGCTAGCCCCGTAACAATCCCTGCAGGGTCTCTTTCAGCGAATATAACCATTACGGTGGCTGATGACAGCATTGACGAAAACGATGAGACCGTTATAATAACCATGGGCTCTCCAACCAATGCCACACAAGGTGTTACCAATGTCCATACATTCACCATCGCCGATAATGATATGGCCGGTGTTACAATTACCGAGTCGGGCGGCTCCACCGATGTCCAGGAAGGTGGTGCCGAAGACACTTATGATTTAGTACTGGATAGCATGCCCGTTTCTGATGTAACGATTACATTGACCCCGGACATTCAAACAACCGTAAATCCGGCTAGCCTAGTCTTCACCCCGGCCAATTGGAATATATCTCAGCAGATAACTGTAACGGCTGTTGATGACACCCTTGATGAGGGTCCTCATGTATCTGTAATTATCCATGCTGCTGACAGTGCCGACCCTGAATACAATGCCCCCCCCTTTAATGGTTCAGGGAATCCATATCCTTTAACAGTAAATATCACAGATAATGATTTGGTTAATCCGTCGAACAGCACCGTTACAGTAGACCCGTCAATTGTGGTCGCTGACGGTACGGCATTCAGCACAATAACGGTTACACTAAGGGATAAAAACGGATTGCCGGTTTCCGGAAAGATTATAATGCTCGAATCTGATCGAGGAGTTATTGATAATATTGCGCAGCCCTCCTCACCTACGGACGTAAACGGAGTGGCTGTCGGGAGAATCAGCTCCGACTCCTTTGGTTTTGCCACCATTACCGCAACCAATACAACAGATGGGATTGTGATCCCTGAACAGCCCCAGGTGACGTTTGCCCAAAATGCCGCACTGGAGATTACAAAAACGGCAAACAAAACAAGTGTAGTGGTTGGGGATATTGTTACATATCACATAGTAATACGGAACACCCTCTCGAACGATGCAGTCCAGGTCCGGCTCCATGACCTCATCCCACCCAACTTCAAGTACATAAAGGGAAGCGTGAGACTGAATGGAGTCAGCATGACGGATCCTTCCGGAAATCAGAGCCTTATATTTGATATGGGTACAGTTTCTGCTTTGGCCGATAGTAATGGAAACGGTTATGCTGACCCGGAGGAGCCGGGTTATCTTGTATTGGATTATCAGCTTATAGTCGGTTCCGGGGCAAGTCCCGGAGAATATCATAATACGGCGGTTGTCAGGGATGTTTGTGGGACATACAACATATCCAATCAGTCAGAAGTTCCCATTACAGTAACCCTGGATCCTGTTTTCGATCTGGGGACAATCATTGGTAAGGTCTTTGAGGACAGAAACCTTGATGGCCTGCAGGGCCCTGATGAACCAGGGATCGAAGGAATAACGGTAGTGCTGGATGATGGTGCCTATGTGCTTACGGATGAACATGGCCGCTATCATTTCCCTGCTGTAAAGCCGGGGCACAGGATGCTAAAAATCAACCTCAATGACCAATGGGAAAGGGGGATGACCGCAACGGAAGATTCACATGTAGTATGGGTCACGCCCGGAATCCTCGCGAAAGCCAATTTTGGAGTCTCTGTCTCAAAGCAAACCGAGTCCATTGGGAGAGACCCTGAATACGGTCTGATATTGACCGGAGAGATAAATATAAATTCTTCTATGTTATTGGGTAGTGTAGAGACATTGACACTTTCAATGAACGGCCAAATTGTGGACTTACCAGGATGTGACATCCGGATGGGAGGCAAAAGGATTGAAGAAGTGGTGGAGATAAGAGGTTTCCAGCCGGACGAACCGGTTTTATTTTATACAAAAGTGGATGTCCCTGAAAAGATAAAGAAATGGAGTATAAAAATCATAAATGACGAGGGCGGTGTAATCAGAACCATTACTGGTAATGGAAAACCAACTGAAATCATTTATTGGAACAGACGAAATGAGGCGGGACACCTGTTGGAGGGTGGGGAGATCTACCAGTACCAGATGGAAGTTGAATACACTGAAGGAAGCTATGCCACAAGCGCCCGGAGGCTATTCACTGTCAGACAGATTAATACAATATCCATAGGATTGACAGGCGGTGCCTTCGAAATCGATTCATCCGAACTCAGCATGGAAGCCCGTAAGGCATTAAAGGAGATTGCGGAAATGCTGAGGAAATATCCTGATGAGAAGATAGCCATAGATGGATATACGGATTCCACAGGCACGGATAAACATAATTTAGAGCTTTCCAAAAAAAGGGCCGAATCGGCATTGTCTTACCTGGTGAACCAGGAAGGCATCCCGGAGAGCCGTATGGAAATAGGATTTTACGGGGAATTCAATCCTGTGGCAAGCAATGATAGCCCTGAGGGGCGCGAGCTTAATCGCCGTATAGAGATAAATGGCTCGTTCAAAGAGGTTTGGGAGGCCAAAATTCATAATCAATATAGAACCGATCCAAAAATCCTGATTGATAAGTTATCTCTAAAAGTGGACCAATATGGACGTTTCCAAACGGAACTTAAAAGAAAAAACGGTGAAGAGATCGATGTCGAGATGAGCAATGCCCAGGGAAAATCAATACGAACAAGGATACTCATACCACCTTTTGAAATTTTGAAACCAGCCGGTGATCTGAAGCTCGCATACGGCTCAATAAAAGATGGAAACCGGGTCAATCATCCTCCCGATTCCGGTCAATGGGGCAAAGATGATGTGACAATGGTTTACCTTATTACTGGCCGGACCGATCCCGGAAACATTGTTGAGTTAGAAAACAGACCTGTAGTAGTGGAACCGGATGGTAATTTTTCTGTTTATGTTGATCTTAAATTGGGGAAAAATATATTTGGATCTATGGTTAAAGATCCTTCCGGATGCACAACCCTGGCCAATCTTATTTTGATGGTTAAGGATAAAGATGAGAGTGGAAGCAAAATCATAGTAGTGGATCCTGTCCCAAGGCTTACAGTCAACTTGCCTCCAGGAGGATCAAATTTAACAAGCACAATCTTCTCTATTTCCGGGAATACAGACCCTGCCAATAAGATTCTGGTCAATGAAAAGCCGGTGCCTTTGGAATCTGATGGGAGCTTCACTTACACAGTGCAGTTACCGGAAGAAAAGGGCCGCCTTGCCGTTAAGGTTGAGGACCCTCAAGGTTACAGCGGTTCAATTGAACGGGATGTAAAAGTGAAAAAGAACCATCTCTTTTTCCTCGCATTTGCTGATGGGAAGGTGGGAATGCTTCATGGCAGAGGTCATCTGCAGGGTGCCGGAATGGATGAAAAGACGGAATTTTTTACTGAAGGTCGTGTTGCCTATTACCTCAAAGGGGTTATAGCCGGCAAGTTGCTCATTAAATCTGCTTTCGATACCGGAACTAATAAGTTCGAGAAACTTTTTGAAGATCTGGACGAGGCAGAGACCGAACGTCTGCTGACCAATCTTGATCCTGACAAGTTTTATCCTGTGTACGGAGATGAGAGCAAGGTGACATACGACACCGAAAGCCAGGGGAAATTTTATCTTGCTCTGGATTTTCATGACATGCATGTTCTGGTGGGAAACTATCCTTTACAGTATAACGATACGGAGCTTGCGGCTTATCAACGGACCCTTTTTGGATTTCAATTTCTCTTTAGGTCGCTTTCCCGTACAAAGTATGGTCAGCCTGACACGGTTGTAGCATTGTTCTTAGCCGAAACCCGACATATACACGTGCGGGATCATTTGCGTGCTACAGGGGGATCTGTTTACTTCCTAAGCCATCAGGACGTGATCGAAGGGAGTGAACAGGTGACCCTGGAACTGCGTGATAAGGACACCGGATTGATTTTGTCAAGGGTCTCCCAACAGCAGAATGTGGATTACACCATTAAATATGAAGAGGGCCGGATCCTTTTTAATCGGCCGCTTTCCAGTGTTTTAGAAGATGAGAGGCTTGTGGATCAGGCCATGCTTTCAGGCAATCCCGTGTTTATCCAGGTTGATTATGAAACCCGTGTGGATGCCTTTGAAAAGGCGGCGGGTGGTATCAGGGTCCGGCAGCAGATTACCGATCACTTAGGAGTTGGTGTAACCCTGATAGATGATGAGACGGAATTAGGGGAATATGAATTAGAAGGTGTGGACACTGAGGTCAGGTTTGGTAAGAATACAAGGATTGTAGGCGAATATGCCGAAAGCTCAGGTACGGACTCCCTCGCCTTCGAGAGTGAGGATGGAGGATTGACATATATGGAAAAAACTCCCGGTTTCCTGGAGGAAGGGAAGGCGTGGAAGATTGGAGCCGATATGGATATAGGGGAATGGTTTGGAGCGCCTGACCGTATTCAGTTAGGAGGATATCTCAAGAGGCTTGAGCCGGGATTTCTCTCCAGTGGAAATTACTCCGAGGCAGGGACAAAGAAGTATGGAGCAAAGATGAAGCTGCAGCTTACCAAAAAGGACAAGATACTCGCGCGTCTTGATCGTGAGGAGCTTGACGATGCCGGACTTGCAGAGGCAAAAGAATCCGATATGGGCACATTGCAGTGGCATCATGAACAGAGTAAATGGTCACTTACAGGGGAGTATCAGGTCCGACAGTCCAGGGATGTCAACGGCACTTCCATAGAGGACTCCGGTTTTGCAGCAGCAAGGTTCCGCTATAGACCCTTTGACAGGCTGACTGCAGAGATGGAGCATCAACAGACAATCACAGGCCCGCAAAACAATCAGACTATGCTGGGCACGGAATACCAGATAAACTCTGTTTTGTCATTCAAGGCAAGCGGAACCACCGGGAGTCTGGGTAATTCACTCCAGGGCGGGACAGTCCTTAATCTCGACACAGGACGTCTTTACCTTACTGAACGCTTGTCCGATGATCAGAGCGGCCATGCTACATCCACAGTTTTTGGTGCGGAGAGGGCCATAGGGCCGGAGAGCAAGGTATACTCAGAGTACCAATGGGAACATTCCGACAATGAGGGTCGTGCTTTATCCGTTATGGGTGCTCAATGGCAGAAGGATTTGACCAAAGGTTTCACATTCCTTCTTGGGGGCGAATATACAGAAATAGATTCGAACCCACAGGCACTGAGCCGCCATACTATTACAACAGGAATAACATTCGCTCATCCTGCCGGGATTAAGGTGTCAACTCGGGACGAAGTGCGCAAGGAGAATGGGAACAATAAATTAACACAATTTTTGACATCAAACCGGATCGAATTGAAACTCAATCCAGAATTCACCCTTTTGGGCAAATACCGCTACAGCAAGACAAAAAATGAAATCACGGGAGACACAGAAGCCAGATTTGAGGAACGCAGTATCGGTCTTGCTTTCCGGCCGGTGAGGAATGATCGGTTTAATGCCCTCACCAGATACACACAGTTGACCGACAAGAGCCCCCTGGATATTACTGAGACTGAGGCATTTGAGACAAAGAAGGATGTCGCCTCTCTGGAAACATCGCTGGATTCCAGATACATGGAGTGGGTGAGCAAGGGAGCGGCAAAGCTTAAACTGGAAAAAACAATCGACGGAGATTCCATGAAGACGCATACCTATCTGATGATCCAGCGGTTGAATTTTCATGTCTGGAAACGGATCGATTTTGGTACCGAATACCGGATACTCCTCCAAAACGAATCGGATGATAGCCGTGAGGGATGGCTGACGGAATTTACCTGGGAGGCTGTTGAACACCTCCGTCTGGGTGTGGGATTCAATTTTACCGATTTCTCGGATAATGAATTTTCAGAGAATGATTATTCTGTTTATGGATGGTTCTTTAGAATACAAGGGAAATATTGATTCAGGTATGTTTATAAGATATATCAAATCTGTGGTGGGAAGTTTTCTTGAAGCAAGTATTGTCGTTTTGACGGTCCTTGTATTTTTCTGCCTTTTTCTTATTCTTCTGAATTTCATATTTCCGTCAGGGACTTCTCTCAAAGAAATGGTAAATTACGATGGAATGTCGACCTTAAGAAGTCTTTCAAGATCTTCACTTAATGAGCTTCAGATTGAAGACGCCGGGGATATGACAAGTGTAATCGCCGCTCTTGCACAAAAACAGAACAATGTAAAGGCAAAACGTGCCGGAGCGATCGCCTGGAAACAAGCTAATAGAGGGATGAGTTTATATAGCAGGGACTCTATCCAAACCTTTAAAGAATCATCGGCCCTGATAACGCTGGACGGTGATAATGAGATTAAGATGGGGGAAAATTCCCTGATAATAATCAAGTCTCTGGAGCCGGACCCTTTTCTGGGTAAAAGATCGGTTTTGGAAATGGCCGATGGAAAACTTAGGGGCAGGATAAAAGGGGACACAAAGGATTCATTCAAAGTGGAAATAAACACACCCAGTTCGGTGACTAGGGTGAAATCGGCGGAAGGCACAGACACAAAGACGAATTTTATGATTACCGTAAATCCCGACAAATCCTCAACGGTTACTGTTTATGAAGGTGTCGCGGAAGTGGCTGCTCAGGGCCGGGTAGTTCTGGTGGAGAAAAATAGCGGTATTACTGTGAACCCGGGGGAAGCCCCATCATCTCCTAAACCGTTACTGCCCTCACCAATCTTATCCGGGCCTGTTGAAGGAGATATATTTTATTACAGGGATCTTCCTCCCCGTATTCAGTTTACCTGGAGCGCTTTAGCAGGAGCTGAATCATATCACTTTGTGCTGGCAAAAGACCCTGATTTTCGGCAGGTGATAGAGGATAACGACCTTTTTGAGCCTGACTTTATGCACGGCAACCTGAAAGAGGGGGAATATTACTGGAAGGTAAGCGGAAAAGAAGATGGCAGGGAAGGCTTGTTTAGTGAAGCAAGGTATATCAAGATTGTGGAGGATTGTAAGGGCCCCATGCTAAGTGTCAGGTTTCCCGATGAAATAAATAGACATGCTCAGGATATTGTCCTGACAGGAACAACCGAGCCCAGTGCCGCCGTATTTGTTCAGGGCAAACAAATCCTGACTAATAAATCCGGAAGATTCACCCACACTATTCATCTGGAGCCTGGTATCAATGTGATTGTGGTTGAGTCTGTGGATGCCGCCGGTAATATAACATATAAGTCACGTATTCTAAATAGAGGATTTTGATACATGAAAAGGAAGTCTTTACAAAAGGGATTTTATTTCCCTCTAAGATTCAAGATACTCATCTCGGTATTGATCGTCGTTACAGTTGTAGTCGGTGTCATAACCTTCAGAATGGCAAAACTCTTTCATAACGACAAAAAAGACTGGATTCATCAGTTTGCTTCGATGACCGCGCTTCATACATCGCAGGAAACCCGCACAATCTTCGACGCGTTTCACGAAAGGCTGCAGGTATTTGGCCGGCTCCTTTACGATGACCAGCTTATATATGAACAGAAAAAAAGATTGATCAAGATGATCTTTGAGGACTTTCACGAGTTTGTTGCAGTTACTATCTATGAGGACGGAAAAGAGCTCTTCACGATCCAGGACATGAAGATGCTCAATGAAGCCCGTTTGGCTAAAGAGGATTTTATTATATTTAGGACAAAACATCCCCTACCTTTTGACAGGATCCAATCCGGACAGGTTTTTGTTAGAAACTCCACAATGTCCGAGAAGCTGCCGACCATGACCCTTGCGGTTCCTTTTGACTCTCCCGACGGGAAGAGTGTGTCAGTGGTAGCGGCAGTGGTCTGCCTTGAAAGCCTGCTGCGCGTGGTTGAAAGGTCGGACAAATTAAATCCTTTTCTTGTTGATGACGAAGGGATCATCCTGGCGGATACCGATTACCAGAAAGTGATCCGCCGCACCCCTGTGGACTTGCCCCACAAGCTCGATAGCCTTGATAAAAAACTGAGCCTGGCCAAGGTCTTTACCATAGAATATATCCAGGAAGGTGTGGAGATGGTGGGGGGCTTTGCCAGGGTGGATTTCGGCAATATTCTTGTCCGTGTTCAAGTCCCTAAGAGCACGGCATACTCGATTGCCAAACAAAAGCTGAAAGACGTAATTTTGGTCTCACTGATTATACTCACTGTGTTTGCGATCTTAAGCCTCTTTTGGTCACACAGGATTACACGCCCGATAGAAAAGCTTTCCGTTGCAACCGATATTATGGGGAAAGGGCAATTTGACATCAAGATCGATATAAAATCCCGTGATGAGATAGGAAATCTGGCTGATTCATTTAACAAGATGGCCACAGAACTCAAGACCCGGGAAGAAGCGCTTCAACAGACTCAGACCCAGTTGATCTACTCTGAGAAGATGGTGGCCTTTGGACAGTTGGGCGCCGGAATTGCCCATGAAATAAAAAATCCCCTGGCCGGCATCCTCGGTTACACACAATTGTCTTTAAGGAAGGTGGAAAAGGGTGATCCCCTCTATAATAACCTGACTATTATAGAGAAGGAGACGAAAAGATGCAAATCTATTATAGAAAATCTATTGAAATTCACACGACAGGAGAAGGTAAGGTTTGGGCCTATTGAAATTAATAATGTGGTGCAAGATGCCATTGCGATTGTGGACCATCAACTTGGGATTAACCAGATAAGGCTTGAGAAGGAATTAGCTACGGATCTCCCTGAAATAATGGGCAATGCGAACCAGATACAGCAGGTGCTCATGAATATCCTTATCAATGCTCAGCAGGCCATGGAGGGTAGACCGGGATTGGTGAAGATTAAAACTTTCGCTAATAACGGGCATATTACAGTTAAAATAAGTGACAATGGACCGGGCATCCCGGAGGAGTTTTTGACAAAACTTTTCGAACCCTTTTTCACCACCAAACCAGTGGGAAAAGGAACCGGGCTCGGGCTCTCTGTTAGTTACGGGATAATAAGGGATCATGGCGGCGACATCCTTGTGGAAAGCGAACCGGGAAAAGGGGCCACATTTGTGATTAAGTTTCCTTTAAAAGACTCAAACAAACAAATTCATTCCTGTTAGAAAGAAATAAGGCTTAAGCCTGAAAAAAAGAGAGTTTTATCATAATTGGAGAAACCCAGGATCCCTGTATTTGATGAAGAGGGAAAACCGGGGATGAAAGGAGATGGAAACTAATATGCGTATTCTGGTTGTGGATGATGAGGAGGCAATAGGTAGTATTCTATCTCAGATTCTCATTAAGGATGGACATGAGGTAACAGCGGTTTCAAACGGAGAAAGGGCCCTTCAGATTTTCAGGGAAGAACCGTGCCCTGTAGTCATTTCGGATATCATGATGGAGGGGATGAGCGGGATCGATCTCCTGAAGGAGATCAAGCAGCTCAGCTCAGAGACACAGGTGTTGATGATAACCGGCTATCCGGCTATAGAAACGGTTATTTCAGCCATGCAGATAGGAGCATATGATTATATTATCAAGCCCTTTAAAGATATTGATCTGATAAGGGCTACAGTAAACCGCGCCATCGAAAAGGCACGCTTCATTAATGAAAATCATAATCTGGCGGAGATACTCAAAGAGAACAAGAATGAGCTGGATCGCCTGAGAGAGGCTTTTTGGGAGAAGGCAATTCAGGATGATCTTACAGGTTTGCATAGCTATCGTTACTTCCATGATACCTTCTCAGCAGAAATCCTTCGTTGTCGCAGGCATGAGAATGTCTTTTCCTTGCTCCTTGTAGACCTGGATTTTTTCAGTTCTTATAACAGGGCTCATGGGAAATCGGAGGGTGACAATGTGCTTCGAGAGCTGGCAAATATACTTAAAAAGCGCTTGAGAAGATCGGATGTGCTTGCTCGTTATGGAGGTGATGAGTTTGCCATTCTTCTTCCGGAAACAAAAAAGGAAGACGCCAGGGCCCTTGCCGAGGAAATCTGCGAGCTTGTTGAAAACCATCCCTTTCAGGGAAGCAATACAACCCCGGAGAGGAATTTCACTGTGACCATAGGCGTTGCCTCTTTTCCTGAGGACGGTGAAGATATGGGCTCCTTGACAAAGGAAATGATGATTCCCTGTATCGGTCAAAAGAAGCGGGTGAAGGAGCTATGTTAATAGATTTTGAATCAAGGGGTATTAAAGGCCATGGACTTTTATGTCCTGAAGGATTTGTAAATCTAAAAAGGGTAATAAATCAATGAATACACGTATATTGATTGTAGATGATGAAGAGACCATAAGGGGGCTGTTGACCCAGGTCCTTACCGAGGAAGGTCATGAAGTAACGGCAGTGGCAAGCGGAGAGCAGGCCCTTGAGGCTTTCAATAAGCACCATTATCCTGTCGTTATATCGGACATCAGGATGGAAGGGATAAGCGGCATAGAGCTTCTGAACGAAATAAAGCGGCTCAAGCAGAATACCCAGGTGTTGATGATAACCAGTCATTCATCCATTGAATCGGCGATCTCTGCTCTTCGGTCAGGTGCGTATGATTATGTTATGAAACCCTTTGAGGACCTTGACGTGATAACAGCGGCTGTAAACCGGGCCATTGAAAAGATATGTTATATTAACGAAAATCAGAATTTGGTAGAAAACCTCAAGAAAAACAAAAAGGAACTGGAGCGTCTCAACGAGGTTTTTTGGGATATGGCAGTACGCGACGGCCTTACAGGTCTGCACAACCATCGCTACTTCAATGAATTCCTTTCAGCAGAACTTTCCCGCTCCATAAGACATAAGCGAAATTTTTCCCTGCTCTTTATTGATGTGGATTTTTTCAAGGCTTATAATGACACCCACGGGCATTTGGAGGGCGATATTGTGTTATGCGAGCTGGCACAGATCTTCCAAAAACGGCTCAGGAAAATAGACATGATTGCGCGGTACGGGGGTGAAGAGTTTGTTATTCTCCTGCCTGAAGTAAAAAAGGACGGCGCTTTCATAGTAGCGGAAAATATCCGCAAGCTTGTAGAAGAGCATCCTTTTCGCGGCAGGGAAACACAGCCCTATGGGAGGGTGACGGTGAGCATCGGAGTGGCCACTTTCCCCGGGGATGGCGATAACAGGGCTTCCCTGATAAAAAGCGCTGATCAGGCCCTTTACAGGGCGAAAAACAACGGCCGAAATGCGGTAAGATAACTGGGGAGTATTCTTAAAAAGACAAGTTATCGATTTCTTTCCAATTAACTATGTGTTTTAGAAGGTTAGAGTATAAAAAATAGTCTTAATATATCTCAAATACAGGATTTAGGATTAATAGTTTGTCTGTCCTTTTCTGATCGCCATATTTCATCCCATTTTTGCTGAGTTTTGGGAAAATGAAGTTTATACGCCGGAAGCACATCCACCATCTCCTTTACCACGGAGAAACCTTTTATAGCGGTTTCATCATTAATATATTTAAAAAAATGAATTAAATTGAGGATTATAATGTGCATTAATTCATTCTTTTTCATTGATACGATCTTGTAGTATTGGTCTTTTTCGAGCAGGAACAGCTTGCTGACTTTTCCTTTCATGCAGTCCGGGCATTTCTCTTTCCTCCTGATCTGTCTGAAGGGAGATCTGTATGTATTGATTTGATCTCCTTCTTTCCTGACTATAACCCCGTCATCAGAAAAGCAGGCATCCGGTCTGCATAAATGTATTATGGTAGATTTGCCCGCCCCTGAAGACCCAAGAAAAAGGACTGTATAATCATCCTTCTGGGCAGCCGCACCGTGGAGCAACAAACCCCCATGAGAAATCAACTGGTGTGAGAGAACAAACATGAGACCATTCATCACACCTATTACCATATGGTATTCTCTCTTCCTGGGCCTCTTAAGAAACCCTATTAATCTGTGTAACCGGCCGGTTTCTTTTTTTATAAAGAAAAAGGCGATATTTGTTTTTGTGTCAAAGAAATACAGGTTGGATTCAATCCTGGAAAAGATAAGGGCTTGTGGTTTATCGACACGAGAGCTTATATGGTTCATAGGACCTTCTTTTGGATTTATATGCTGCAATACCCTAAGAGAGAACTCAACAGATTCCTTTGATTGTCCGTTTGTTGGAAACCTGCTATAGATAATGGAAAAAAGATTTCTGAATCTATCCGTATCATATGGGCTCCAGATAAATTTCCTATGATGAGAATAGGTAATAACCTCCACTCTGCAACCAGCTTCGGAAGAACCGGTGAGATAATCAATCAATTCCTTTTTTGTTATTGCAAATAATCGATGATCGCTCTTTTTAAAAAGGATATGAAATGATTCCAGTCCGATTTCGATATCCAGTCTTTTTTCCATCTTAAGCCCATGGGCCCTCAATCTTTATGGTTTTTTGCAAAAAAGTGCTTTTATATCAATATAATATATGATCCTGTTTATTACCTTTACTTGCATTTTTTTCTATGAACTCGATGATTTTTCTTGCCACATCCACACCGGTTGCCGTCTCTATCCCTTGTAAACCCGGAGAAGAGTTTACCTCTATAACCACAGGGCCATGATTTGAACGCAGGATATCTACCCCTGCTACTCTCAATCCTATTGTTTTGGCCGCTCTTATTGCGGTTGATCGCTCTTCCGGTGTTAATCTGATCTTGGATGCCTTGCCTCCCCTGTGCAAATTGGATCGGAACTCTCCTGCGACACCCTGCCTCCTCATCGCAGCAACCACCCTGTCTCCGACTATCATACAACGTATATCCATGCCATCGGCTTCTTTTATGTACTCCTGCACCAGGATGTTGGCATCTAATCCTCGAAAGGCTTCAATGACGGATTTTGCAGCCTGGTTGGTCTCCGCAAGCACGACTCCGATCCCTTGTGTCCCTTCAAGCAGCTTAATTATAAGGGGAGCGCCGCCAATGATATTAATCAATCCATCAATGTCTTTTGTTGAATGAGCAAAACCGGTCACCGGCAATCCGATTCCCTTTCTGGCCAAAAGCTGCAGACATCTTAGCTTGTCGCGGGAACGTGAAATCGCCTGGGACCTGTTAGCAGTAAAAACACCCATCATTTCAAACTGACGTACAACAGCGGACCCGTAAAAGGTTTTTGATGCCCCGATGCGTGGGATAATCGCGTCAAAATTCTCTAAGGTTTTTCCCTGGTAAACAACCAAAGGACGATGCGATGTAATATTCATATAACAGCGAACATAATCGATTATTTTCATTTCATGCCCCCGCTTCTCACCCGCTTTCTTGATTTGCTGGGTAGAGTAAAGCGAGGGTTTGTGAGATAAAATGGCAATCTTCATGATTTATTTCTTTCTGGTCTTTCTGGGTATTCCTGGAGGCCACCTGCGGCTCAGAAGAAATGATTTGCCAGGATCCGTCAAAAACCGTTTACGTATGGCCTGACGGCCCAGCAGCATACGGAATCCCATTACATCCCTGTTTGTTAATGTTAATTCAATAGGCCATTGAAATCCTTTAAGCTTAACGGTTGTTTGGATTACAAATCTCAGCTCGGAATCCCCCCCTGAATTTCGGACCTTTCGCTCGTCGATGACATATGCCTCAGCCGTGATAGTTTTCGAGCTGTTTTTTTGATACGGATGCACCTTAAAATGAACCTTTTGCTTGCCTTCACGAAAGAAGGGTCTGATGTCAAAGGCATGTATCGCTGATGAGCGGGCGCCAGTGTCAATTTTTGACTTGATTGACTTAATCCCGAGATCAGGAAGTGATACCCATTCTCGCCAGCCTATAATTGGCAATTGGTCTTTGCTTTTCATTTGAAATTTTTATTTAATTGCGTTAAAATTTTTATATTCAGAATAGCCATTTTCTTTTCACCAAAGATTATATTTTTATGTCTTTTATATTAAATAGCACCTGACTTTTTTTATAAATCGTTAGGGAAAAACCGGATCTTTATTTTGAGAGTATATTTCAAACGAATTGATTTAGTCAATGTACTGATGAAAGGAATCTGAATAATCTTCTTAATATGCCAACGGTATGCCAACGGCGAATGATTATCCTGACCGCCTTCGATATAGTTTTCCTCCTGCAGTTGTCCTGATTAAATGAAGTTTTTAATATAAAATTATCCTTAATAATTTAATAACCTTTTATAAATCCATAAATATTAAAAGCTGTCCGAAAGAGGGAAAAAATAGCCTTTTTTACGTCTATTAATTAAGTTATCCAGTTTCCTGTTTTTTTCTGTTTCCAGAAATTAAAAATTGGATGAAAGGGGGTGATAGATGAATCATTGATAAAAATGGTTAAATCTTATTTTGGGATAATTTTAAAAGTAAGGAGGGATATCATAAATAATATTAAATGATTTGAAATCCAAATATTCAAACATAAATGAGCGAGGTAAGAAGTCATGAAACAAAGATTTTTGATAATATTACATGTCACGATTACCATTGCGATTACGGTTCTCATGCTAATATCAGGATCAGCAGAAGCAGTTACTATGAAATTACAGTCATCCGGTAAATACGCCTTTGTTGATTTTTTCAATGACTCGAATGCTCAGATAACCAGTGGCTTTTTACAGGTCTCGGAGGAGATGCTTAAATATGCCCCTGGTTCGCCTGTGCGACCCGGTCCTATGGGGTTTCTTACAATCAACATAGACAACTGGGCTGATAATGACGACGATGATGATTACTGCTACGGTTATGACTGTTATAATTATAAATGGGGCACAGCTACTATCGAGCTGACCAGCTTCGAGGTTTCCGGGAGCCTTACCAGCGTGGCTGCAGAGGGCAAAGGGACCTTGATCTGGGAGCAGCCATACTATTACCCGTACCCATATACTCCGTATCCAAATGATCCTTACGCACCGTATCCGTATCCAACTGATCCTAACCAGCCAACAATATTACCACCGTATCCGCCGTATCCGTATCCGTATCCTCCACCAACCGAGGAAGTCACTATCAAAATAACATGGACCGGTGAAAGCGATATAACAACCGGCCATAATAATATCCGATCATCATATGGTGATATGCGCATGCATATGCATTCATCCGGCACCTTCCGGTATGCTACAGCAACGGGTTTAATAAAAGGTGAGACATTCGAAATCGAAGTGAAACCACCTCCACCACCAGAGCCATATCCATATCCGTATCCGTATCCATATCCGTATCCATATCCGTATCCATATCCTTATCCTTATCCTGATCCTTATATCTACCCTGCTCCATATCCATATTCTTATGCCACTATTGGGAAGTCCAGGACAGGATATGTAAACATTTATAAACCTTAAGTCGAATTTCTCTTATCGCTGTCCCTGCTCTTCCAAGAGCGGGGACAGCAAGACACACTATAGGCTTTATAGAATTTTAAATCATTTTCATTGGTAAGCAATTAATCCTCTGTGTCACCTCCGTGACCTCTATGCTTAAAAAAATATTACCACAGAGGGCACAGAGATCACGGAGTATTGTAAATAAAAGACATTCCTGTATTCACCAGAATTCAGAAACTGAAAGCCGGCATTGTTTCCATTTCAAACAAAATTAATCGGTAAAACTTGATTCATTTGTTAAGTTTTTGGTCCAGAAAAGACAACTAGTTTGGAGCAACCTTATTTTTGGCCACTTTCATGCAAATCAGATAGGCCTCTCCATTTTTAATATTGAACTTAATCCCCGAGGGCCTCCCAAAATAATAGGAAGTTGTTTCATAGATACCCATTTCACTGTTAAATCTGGTGATACTGGCTATCTCATCCGAAAAACCCAGATATGAGAGCAGGTTGTATGAGGTATATCCTGCGGGTATGCACGGGATGGATATGATGTTAAAGCCTTCTTTACATGAAATGCCGGGATCTGTAATTATTCCGGCAAAGGAAACCTGCTTTGCGTTTTTCATGTTGACAATGTATCCCTCCCCGCCTGAAATATTAAATTTATTTCCGCGGATGGCCCCGTTTGGGTCGTAAGCTGTAATCTCATAGTTTCTTGAATTAGGATTATATCTTTGAATATTGCCAACATCATTGCTCTCTCCCAGCACCTCAATTAACTCATATGATGTATACCCTTGTATTACTTTCACAGGGTGGCCAAAGATATTTAATCCTCCGGATAGAAAGATCTTTATTCCAGTCATGGTAAAGGCGTTGTTGAGGATTGTCTGTCCACTGTCAGGATTTGTTATATATATGCTGTAAGTATCAATGTTAAGGCCGGCCGGGATAGTTACTTTGATGGTTTCCGAATTTATGTAGATTACACTTGTAAGATTTCTAAGGATTTCTATAACCTGAATCCCTGAAGACTTGTCAGCCACAAAGGCATATTCACCCTGGATATAAATCCCACTGGCAGAGCCTGGGGTGTCGCATGAGTAAGCGAAAGATGGGTGTAAAGGATCGCTGATGTCTATTATTTGAAGCCCTGATAAACCATCAGCAACATAAGCATAAGAGCCCTGGATATAGACCTTGCTGGCAGTGCCCGATGTATCATATACGCTGAGTTTGGACGGCTTTCCGGGGTTGGTTATATCTAATAGAATAAGCCCCTTATACCCATCAGCGATATAAGCATATGTGCCCTGGACATAGATACCATTTGCAGGGTCTGGTGTGGAGAATTTACCGGCAAGGGACAGGTTTGCAGGATTGCTTATGTTTATAACCTGAAGTCCTGATGAGCCGTCAGCGACAAAAGCATATGAGCCCTGGACATAAACATCAATGGCAGAGCCTGGGGTGTTATATGAGTCAACAAAGGATGGTTTTGCAGGGTTGCTTATATTTATAACCCGAAGCCCTTCAGATTCATCAGCGACAAAAGCATATGAGCCCTGAACATGGACTCCTCTGGCGGACCCCGGGGTATTGTATGAGCCGATGATAGATGGCTTTGCTGGATTGCTTACGTTTATTATCTGAAGTCCTGAAGAGCCATAAGCCACATAAGCATAAGTTCCCTGGACATAAACATCATAGGCATTGAAAGCACCTTGTATATAACATTCGCCAATTAGGGACGGGTTTGCAGGATTGCTTATATCTATAACCTGAAGCCCTGATAATCCATCAGCCACATAGGCATATAAGCCCTGAATATAAATGTTATTGGCAGAGTATGGTGTGTCACGTTCACCTATTATAGAGATCCCCCCTCCAAAAAGAGAAACTTTTGGCACAGGTTGGAAACCTGCCCCATTGATGGTGACCAGGGTTGATGAAGCAGTGCATCCTGTGTTCGGATCAATTGAGTGAATTTCCGGGGATATTGCTTCCAAAAAGGGTGAAGAGTTGAAACAGAAGAGACTGGAAAGTATTAAGATCAGGCATACCAGGGAAAAATCTTTTTTAGGCATTTTTATACTTCTTTCTAATTGATTCCTCTATTTTATAAAGGGATTCACTATCTTACAATCTCCAATGAAAATACAAGAAATGTCTTCTGCCGGCTTTGATCACCACCTTTCATATTCTATGTAAGACTAAGTAATTAAAAGGGATTTAAAACTTAGGACCCTCTTTTATTTTTTCTAAAAATTACGGTGTTCCCTCATCTTTCATCTAGTAATAAAAAAATTTAATATCTGCTTTAAATTTGCCCTATATTAAAATATAACAGGCTAAATTATATTTAGCAATAGAAAAGGTTTGAGTATTTTTATGGTGATTTCTACTGAAGATCTATAATATTAATATCCTCCCCCAAATAATCCAGGTGATCGATTATGATCTTGTCCATGGCTACCGAGTATACATAGTCATCCATAAAAATACTTCTCTGTACAACAGAGTCTGAATCCGTCCACCAGTTCCTGCACATACCCCGCCAGTTTTCATAGCTTGATTCCATATGTGAAATCCTGCCGCGTTCTGAAAAACCATCATTCAAGGAGATGTCATATACCATCAGTCCGCTGAAGGTCATTTCCGTCCCGTATGTTCCTCCTGACCCGCCCTCGCATACTGTCATGGGTATCGCAAGAAGATTTTTAGGCGCGAAATAGTTGAAAGCCAGATGATTTGTGGCTGCCTCAGAGGTGCTGCCTCGTGTACCGATGACCTCCTTGTGCATCAGTTTCAGATCTTCCATGTCCGATACATCGAAGAGCTGAAGCATTATGCCTTGAAACCAGGCAAAGTCACCCTGATCTTCTGAGTCATAGCCAATTGTAAGCAGGTGATCATCATCCAAAAGGTGTATATAGGTTGAATAGCCTGGGATCTTAAGCTCCCCCGCAATCATGGGTTTTTGGGGATCGCTTAAATCAAGGCCAAACAGAGGGTCGGTCTTCTTAAAGGTCACAATAAAACCCTTTGCCCCATTAAACCGAACCGACCTTATATCTTCTTTGGGTGCGATATCATCAATCTCGCCAACGACCTTCAATCCGTTCGGTATTTCCTCCAGTATGCTCAGTGTGCTGTGCACATCCGGACTCGGCAAATGACCGGTTGTCGTGGCAATTCGAAGATGGCCCTCATATTCATCCATTGAAAACTGGTTCAACACCTTTCCCTTGACCACTCCGCTGCCTGCATATTCAACACCGGGGGGGTTGCATTGAAGCCGGAATTTATGCACCGTGCTGGCTTCCTGAATGCCTGAAGATTTGTCAAAATACCATTTTTGATCTGAATTGTACTTCTGTATGGAGGATATATAAAGTGCCGATGATGAGGCGTAAACAGCCCCGGGATATGCAAATATCGTTTGTTGATTTAATTCCTCCAAACTGTCAATATCCATTGAAACAATGGTCAGGAAAGATTTGTTGTCCGGTTTGCCTGTGTCATAGAAGGAAGTACAATCGTAAAAAACACTGTCATCGGTGACCGTGCCGCCGGGACCATAAATGGTGTCCCGGATGCTTGGCAGCCAATCCGAAGTTCTTGAATCTTCGATGATTTTGCGGTTCTTTTCTTTTAACTCTTGGAATGCGGTCAGCAGTTCCTCCATTGTCGGCTCTTCATTAAAAAATTCATAATAATCCATATACCACCAGGGTAACTCGCACCAATTATATATTTCAGGCCAATATTCGAGTTCAGGCGCAAAATAGGCCGGAGAAAAAACCACTGTGTACACGGTGGACCCTACACGGCGTGAATTGATGTATGAACCCCCAAATCTGATCTCCCTCACAAGCACGGGATTCAAACGGTCGGATATATCAAAGACCATTATCTTAAGTTTTCGGTTATCCCCGGTGAAATCGCAGTTATAACCATAGGTGCACTCATTATCACTGTCATAGGAATAGTACCTGTCATCTAAATAATCAAGGCTTGAAAAGATTAAGGCCCGGTCATTGGCAACAAAAAGCTTTCTGGAAATACCCTCGATCGCTACGGTACTGATTATATTGGCATTTTGCGGTGGCCAGGCATCGATAATCAGGAACCTGTCATCCGCTAAAATATATATATATGACCCGTCATTCTTAATAAAATCGGCCTCATCCACCCTCACTACCTGTAAATTTGTTGTTGAATATTCATCAGCGCTCTCTGAAAATGGGAAAAAATCGGTATTCAGTCCATAAGGTAGAGGAGGAGTATAAAGTGATCCATCCGTGCCATAGAAATATGGAACAATAGAAGAATTGACATTGGAACAAGCAGCTCGGGAATAATCGTAAGTATCATTACAACAACCCCCGCATTCGATCACAGTTTCAATATATGAGTCAATCTCTTCCTCCATTTCATTGATTGCCTCTTCCTTTAATTTCGCAAGCAAATCTTCACAATTAGTGACAGGTTTAAGTTTTGCAAGATAGCTTCCTCCGGGTGAGGATTGAGTAAAATCATCTTCTTTATTTTCCTCGCCTTCCCTGTTGGTTTGCGCCTGAGAATCATTATCTTTATTCTGTTTTGGAGCAAGAAATAACAGATTGAATCTTTGCAAATCCTGAACTGAACCATTTGGATTGTAGAGATTATTTAAAGGGTTTGATGTAAAGGCATTACTATTGAAAGAGAAATTATCTGTGTTATAAAGCTGAATTGTATTCATGCTGTATGATCTGCCGGGAATCGAAAGGTCAAAATGATTATATAATTTGTTGAATGAATTGATAACTAGTCTATTGTTTGTATTAAACAGGCCGAATGAGTTGTAAAGATTGAAAAATCCGTTGTTCTGATTTAAACCATTCCAGTTATGGTTTTTGTTAAAATTTAAAAGACTGTTTGTGGTATTGAAATTATTCAATCCATAACTGTTTATGCTTGAATTATCAAACTGGTTTGATAGAGCAGGAAATGAGTTGAATTGAAAATTTGTGAAATACGGATTTGATTCTATCGAAAATAAAGCCGCATCTGATTTAACCGGACATAAAAAAAGGCAGCTTATCATTATGAATACAATTAAGGCCTTTAATAAAAAAACGTAAGCATTTATATTGAATCCATCTTTTATATAATTCATTTTAATCCCTCCCCGTGTCCTTGAATTGCCGATTATTTTAAAAATCAGGCATTAAATAAATATTTTGTCCTTTTATCTCATAGGTGTCTCTCCTTTCACCGGTTTTAACAGAAAATCCCGCCTTGGTATTTTGATTCTTTAATATTAATTTGGTATTAATGGTTGGTTTATGTAATATTATGCAAAAAATTATATTAATATTGGCTGCATTAAATTATGACGATGACATTAACCTTTAGTTACGATAATAGTCAACTTCATCGGAATACCCATTTTAAAAGGCGAAGACTATATAAAGGGGGGTATTGAGATTGAACTAAAGAATGCATGTGCGATCCCTTATCTTTTTACTGCTTCTCCCTTTTGGAGTCCTAATGGTGCGTTGATTGGAATCATAGAAAATTTTAGGTGCTTGAGCAATATTGAAAATGGAGAAGATGTCATTCAAAAGCAGATGCATATAAAGGAGAAGGTTTTTGATATTTCAATTAATATTGATAATTTTAGTAAATCAAACCTGACACAGATTCAAAAAGCAGATAAAAAAATTAAAGCAGATTACTCACTGTCTGTCATTGAAATCCTTTCAGCCATTAATAAATCATCAGGGTATGTAATTGAAAGCCAGAACCCGGCCCGTATCATTCTGATAGGATGTCTCTTGCTGAGTGATACCATCATATGTGGTAATGATTGCTCATTCTGGTTGTTATAGATTATCTCTTCTTCAAATATATCCTTTGTCAATACACACGCACCCGTAAAGATTAGATTCTTATGGGAAATAATCTCAGAGTTGTTTACTATATCAAGCAGATAACCATCCTTTTCTAAACATATACTAAATCTGCCCGGGTCATCTTTTTCTATTACTAACATTGCCAAATCATGTTTTGTAAGCTTTATCAGATCCTTATGATTATAAAAATCGTCTCCCATCAGGCAGAGAAAGGGATTATTCCTTATATACGGCCTGGCAGAATTGAGGGCGTCAAATGTCCCTAGCTGTTTTTTTTGCATGGCGTAACGAATTCTCCTCTCCTTATATGCCTCCCCGAAATGTCCCTGTATCTGATCAGATAGAAACCCAACAACCATTATTACCTCGTCAATACAGTCCGGAAGGGAATCCAATGAATATTCCAGGATCGGACGCCCTGAAACCTCCAGCATCGGTTTTGGCTTATTATTGGTTAAGGGGCGTAATCGCGTTCCCTCACCTGCCGCAAAAATGACTGCCTGCATGATAATACTTAATCCTTTTTTATTAAGCCCTTGATAATCTCTATGGCCTTTTCTTCTTTTCTCTTGATGTCATAAAAAAGTTTCAGTTGATTTCCTGCCTTATTTAGATTCTGTTCATAAAGGGTATCATAATTCCTTGAATCCAGTTGAAAATAGGATTGTGTATAAGCGTCCTCCAGGAATCTGGAAGAAAGCTCCAGGGCAATTGTAGCTGCTGAAGCCGGAACTGCCAAGAATTCTCTATCTTCTACAATCCGGCCGGCATCCTGAAAATAACCCTCCATCGCCGCGCTGAATAGTTCCAGGTCGAAATATACATGGTCGGAGTCCTCGCCTCCGGGATTACACCAGGAACGGACAGCATCTCCCATCTCCAGGGATATGCTCCCCTTTCGCAAGGTGTCCAGGTCAATCAGACATAAGGCCTTACTTTCGGACGGTTCGAAAAGAATGTTATTAAATTTTAAATCACCATGAAGGATATGCCGGGGGTTAAATTCAGGGATTTTTAAGAATCGATACGATTTTAAGATATCATTTTTTATTGATAAAATTTTTTTGTCTTCACAATCTTTAAGACTGCTGCAAAGCCGCTCGATGAAGAATTCAGTCCTGTGCCAATTTTGAGACTTGTGCTCGAATTTATAATCCAGGGCCGAAAGGACCCTGTGAAATCTTCCCACTAAACGGCCGGCTGAGTCTGCGAATTCGATACCAGGTATAGTGTCAAATGTCCTTCCTTCAATGAAGGTCATCATCCGCCACGAATTGCTACCCTGCTTTAACAGAACCCCACCACCATTTTTATGTATTAATAAAGGCGTTATTAAACCATTATCTCTTAGAAAAGAAGTTACTACATCAATGTCTTCCGTTACCGAATCAGGGAAGATTCCATGAAGCTTCTGTAATATATATCTATTTTTATCCGTTTCAACAAGGAATGTTTTGTTTATTAAACCTTTCTCTATAGGGTTAATCGACGTTACCCCTTCTATTTTGAACTCTTTAGTGATTGTTTTTAAATTTTCTAAATTCATATACCCTTTACATACTTAAGGTTATCCTTTCATAACTTTTTTAATCAGCCCTGATTGCATTTTATCTCTATAATATGCAAAATCCGTTATCCTTGGGAACATGACCATTTTAAACCTGGATGACTCCTCCGGATCGTTAATCAAAAGACATTCTCCATTTGAAAAAATTTGACGTAGAAGTTCCTCACCGGCCGAATTCAATATTACGGGATGAATATCATTTCTTAAGATGCGGCCCAATTCCACAATGGATTTTTTGATGATTGTTTTCTTATATTCCTGATATTCAAAAAAATTTCTATCTAAAAGGATTCCTATGTCAATATCACTCGAATGATATTCCTTCCCTTTTGCATTCGATCCAAATAAGTAGACGGTAATTATTCCATTTTTGCTTTTGAAATAGTTTTTGATCTTTTCTTTTAATAATTCTATGTCCTTCATTCTTTCCAATCCAAAAATAAGAATTTTTATTAAACTACTTAATACTTGATGGTAAAATGGAAAAAAACTCAAATTTTATTAATAAATTAATATAACATTCATGATATCGGGATGCAATATGATATGATAAAATTTAACTTTCTGTCTTGACATAGGGAGTGACCTTAGTTTATACATGAATGAAGCAGGCAATCCTTTTTTAAAACAGTAAATAGAATATCCATAGAATAACTGATCATAACTAGCTTGAATATTGTCTTAAAAGGAGGCCAATTGAGAATAAAGGTGATTTTATAGATCTAAACCATAGGGATTTTTATCCATCCGTAAGGGGAAATGTTATGCAAAAAACAAAATCATTGTCATTATATTTATCAATTCCATTGCTGGTTTCCTTTCTCATATTCACGGGTTGTGAAAGAAAGATCTCGGTAGAGCAGAAAATACCTGAAAAACTGGAGACGGATCAAGCCTTTGTTGAGCTGAAAATCAATCTCCTGGATAAGGGGCCTCAACAGCTTAATCAAACAGGAGATTGTGAATTAATCCTCAAGCCTAATATCCATATGGAAGAATTTGCGCTGGAATTGAGCGCCGCAGGCAGCATAATTATTAAGCCGACAAATGATTTTCAAAAAAAAGCGCCCGAGCAGGGGGCGTTGAGAGACATCCCTGTTCACACAATGTTCCAGACTATTATCCACTCCATGGAAAAAAATGAACAGATAAAAATAAGGATACCTTTTAAGATAGAAAAACCGGGTTATGGATATATTGCTGTGAGGATACTTTCACCCGAAGGAAAACCCACCGAATATTCCAATGGATTAACTCTCTATGCATTAGGGCGGGATGATAGGATTTTCTATAGTGAGCACAGCATTATGGACCTGGATGCTCAAAGCCTGAGAGATGAGTTGCAAAGGAAGGGGATGGACAAAGAGACCATCGAATATGAGATAAAAAAACTTAAACGCGGCGGGGCCCGTTTAAACAAAAGTTCCAGAGAGGGGACCAATAGCTCCAAAAGGCTTCATGACAGGCAATCCTACAATTCCATCACCATAGACGGGCATATCCGTTTTACAGATTCCATCGGCGGGGTCCATCCTGTCCGTTTTGCTACGGTCAACATAATGGATCAGGAAGCTACCCCCCCGGACCAATTGGTTGCTGCTACGCAAACCGATGAGAACGGTTTCTATTCAGTCACTGTTGATGACAATGACGGCGATGGGACCGGAAGGGACATATACGTAGTTGTCCGGGCGAACGGCGACACCATACAGGTTGAAGATTACGGCACTAATCATGACGTTGCTTCCAGAGACGTATGGGAACTGGATTCCAATCCTCCTGTTGTTGATGTGCCGGATAATACAACGCAAACCATAAACATCACCGCCACCAATAATATCGCGAGCCCTCAAAATGTCGCCTTTGAACTATACGAGGCCATGAACACCATATCCCGATATCTGCCGGAGCTGGATGAGCCCCTGCCGGCCAAGATCCCGATACGCTATCCGCGGCTTGGGTCGACAGTGGCCAGTTTCAGCCCCACGGACATATGGATAAAGATCCCCGACGCAAAGGTCCATGATTGGGATGTCCATCATCATGAATACGGGCATTATATTCAGCATATTTACGGAACCGCCGACAACCCCGGAGGGCCACATTCCTCCTGTAATAACCTGTGCGTCACCAAAGGCGATAAAGATCAGGGGGTGCGCATGTCATGGGCCGAATCCTGGCCCACGTTTTTCGGTACCATGGCCCAGAACGAGATGGGGCTGGATGCTTTAGGCATCCCAGACCTTGGAGATGTCCGCTACACCTGCCCTGCTAATGGCCTGGATTATGATCTGGAGGACGAGACCGACGGCTGTAATAACGGGGAAGGCTGTGAGCGGGCCCTTATGCGAATATTCTGGGACCTGTATGATAATGTCAATGATGACGATGACCAGGATGTAAATCTGGGCGCCCAATATCTCTGGGATGTCATCAAGGACAATCAGCCCCTGACCTTTTCGGCCTTTTGGAACTATTTGATACTTGATAAAACCGAGGCGGAACGGATTGCTTATGGGAGGATCTGCACGCGCTATGGGATTGCCTCTGAAACCACGATGCCTGCCGACGGTACCGTTTACGCGGGCGGGGCTTCACCAACCTTCCAATGGAATGGAAATATGGGGTGCGATATGGGAGGCAATGCCCGCTATTCCGTACGTTTTTATAACAATGACCTGACTGCCCTGATCTATTCCTCACCCTGGCAAAACGGTACCTCCTTTGTCCCAAGCCCTGATCAGATAAATCAGATATTTGTAGGACCTGATTCCACTCTCAGGTGGATAGCCAGCAGCAAAGACCTGAGCGCTCCCGAAACCGGGGCCTATTACGGCAATTTACAGACCATAGTTGATAACTATGATGTGCCTGACCGCAATCCTGTTGACATCGTCCTTGCCATGGATCTTTCCGGAAGCATGGCAAATCCCGTTCCGGGGAGCGATTTCCCCATAAGCAAGCTCGAACTGTTACAGCAGGCCACGGAGGTCTTCATCAGGACCTGGGCCATGCACGCTATAGACGGCGACAGGCTGGGTGTTATTTACTTCAGCACCCATACAAGTTCCGTAGCGGGAGCGGTTTCTCCATACCTGCTGGGTGTGGCCACAGATGCGGAGACAATCATTAACGATATCAAAGGAAAAACAGCCGGTGTTTGCACGGCGATCGGAGGGGCGATCCAGGCAGGCTTCAACTGTCTGACTGATGGTGATAACAAAAAGGTCATCCTGCTGTTTAGTGACGGTGAGCAGACAAAAAATCCCTTTGTGGACGAAGAAGGTATTCCATCGCGTCTGAAGATCCGTCAGGTGCCTGACGGAGGCACTGTCCCCTTTGGTGGCTATTGGTGCGGGGGCAGCGGGCTTGCCAATGATCCGGAAGGAAATCCCATTGTTCCGGATGGCACTACATTAGAAGACCACCATATCCAGATCCATACAATAGGTGTGGGGGTTGCCGGGGCTGACTTTGAAGAGCTTATAGAGCGTATGGCAAGTGAGACAGATGCCCTGCATCATTATACTTCCCTGCCGGATGAGGACCTGGATATCTTTTTTACCAATGATCTCATAAACAGCCTGAAGACCGGGACCCTGGAGATCGTGAAAACTGAAAAGGAGAACCTCTCACTCAAAGAGACACGCCACCTTTCCGTTCCCGTCAACCTGGCTTCAAAATCCTTTACCTTTGTGCTCTCATGGAAGGGCGAATCGAATCCCGATGCCATACTGACTACCATTAAACTCCCTGATGGCTCTATAGCTACGGCAGATAAAACAGATCATGGTCCGTTCTTTTCCATTCACAAGTTTGAATTTCCCTATGAGACTGAAGATGGCGCGTACCATAGTCACAACGGCAACTGGCTGATCACCTTACAGGGCCAGTCACAGGCTGACCTGATAAAATACCAGGCCACTGCCATTGTGGATGAGCCCTGTTTTGATTATGAGTTTGATTTTCCCCGTACCTGCTATGGCACAGGTGACAGGATAATTTTAAGGGCGAAGCTTTTACAGGATCACAAACCCCTCAGAAAAGCGGACGGCATATGGGTTGACATTGCATCCCCTGCTTACTCAAGCATGAACATTCAGGCGAAATATCTCCCTCAGATTGATATGAAAAGGGATGAAACCAGTATGACCTCAATGAAGAGGAAAATCCTTTCATGGTTCGGGCGGAATAAGGATGATTTCACTTATCAGGACCGCCTGACGGAATTATTGCGGAAAAATCCCGAAGTTGCCCGGTTGCTGAATGCAAAACAATCGGACAGTATCCGGCTTCACGATGACGGACAACCCCTCCATGGAGACAAGATCGCGGGAGATGGCATCTATTCCAATATCTATTCGACAACCCGGATCCCGGGCAATTACCAGTTCAAGCTCAATATAATAGTATCCTCGGTCTGCGGGAGGGTGGAACGCTCCGCAATAACCTCCACTCTGGTTCGTGTAAGGGATTTCGATCTCACCAAAAGTTTCATTACTCTCAAGATCATAGAGGATGGTTTATACGCTATCCTCATAAAACCGCAGGACCGCTTCGGTAACCTGCTTGGTCCCGGACATGGCCGGGATATCAAAATATATTCCTCAAGCGGCAGGCTCACAGGGACTTGGAACGACAATCTTGACGGCACCTATTACCATCTAATCAAAGTAAAGCTGGGTGACAATCCCCGTATCAATATCCGAATCCGTGGCAGGGATTTCATACAGACGAACCTCGCCACTTTAAAAAGTGTGGATAGGTTTAGATTGCTCTGATGCAAATGATTCTGAATTTTTAGCACAAGTCGGAAAGAGCGGATAGAGATTTAAGGGCTATTATGGTGACTACAAGATAGTTGTAAGGCTTAGTTCGGGGTTTTCAAGAACGTTTCCTCCACTTCTAATCATTTATGCCAATCATAAAAACCATTTATAGAATAGTCAGTTCCATCCTCTTTATTGATTAATTTGACATCGGTTCGAATCACCGGGCCATAAGATCTGGAGAGAGTAGAGTTCTGATTGAGTGCAGGTTAAAAAAATACTGAAAAATAAGATGCCTTTTGTCGGAACCAAACAGCTATAATTAAATAGAATAGATACTTTAAGAAAAAGTTGCCGATAATAATAAAAAATATGGATATATTGCTCATGTGACCTGAAACTAGAAAGTTTAAATGTGAAAAAGATCATAGTTTTACAGGAAAAATATCATATTGTTTAACAAATCCCTTATCCAAGAAATAAATCTGGTCATCAGAAATCATTTTTAATGAAATATAACTATTTCGTTAACATTTGGAAAGGGGGTGATAAAAAGACTAAAAATGTAATCAGTATTATTGATAACTGAATTTAAGCGATTGCTTAGTAATCACCTTAATAATTTACTAAAATTTACTGAGTAAAGGAGAAAGTTGTTATGGATAGAATCGCAAAAGGTTGTATTTTAGGAATTTTATGCATTATTTTGACATTTTCACTCAGTACTGCATATGGGCAGGGCTTTTTTAATTTCGAGGCATCCACTGAATTCCTGAACCGGGAAAGCGATTATTACGAGATGAGAGACTATGGTTTAATAGCGACAAGTTATTTCAAAAAGGTCGATCTTGGCAGTCATCCCTGGGCAGAAGCCGCTTTTATGGAGCATGCCAGCAGTATTTCAGTGCCTGCGGGAATTATACAGGTTGAAAACTCTGATAGCGAAGATGGGGATGGTTCTGTATTTGGAGTGGATGTTACATATATACATCCCGTTCAACCAATCTATGCGAATGTATCCTTCTTTAAAACGGGTGTTGAGTTTGATACCAGCAATGATGAGATCTCAATGAATCAATATAACCTGGGGATCGGGATGTTCGTCAGGAATGACTTGCTGGTCGCATTTAAATACGGATATGAGAAAGAGGAATTTAAGGATCAAGTCCTTGGTGTCTACAAGGTTAAAAATAATTTGTACAGTGTTGCTACCAAATGGGTAAATGAGAAGGCTAATGGTACGGCACTCAATCTTGAAGGCAGCATAGGATTGGACAATTACGATAATGGTGTTAATGATGGATCAAACACCGTCCTGGGAGTTGCTGCTGATTATTATTTCAATCCCCGGATGAGTGTAGGCACCGGTTTGTCTTTAAATGCAGGTGATGATATGAGTGCCGAGGGTAACACCTTTGAGATCCGTTCTGCCATATTTTTTAATCCTCGCTTTTCTGTCAGAGCAGCTTTTGAACAGTTTTTTGCTGATAATGACAATGGCGAAGATGAGCAGACAATTAGCTTTAATCTATCAACACGTTTCTGAAAAATAGTAAAACTGGTAGAATGTAAAAAGCCTTTGACATAATAAGGGGGGGTGAGCAAATGGAGACTTTCAGGGTCCGTTCTTTTTTCCCGGCAACCCTTGCCATTGCTCACTCCGCTTATTGGTCATCCGTTTTTTTAATCATTTATCCTTGCTCAAACAATTACCTATAATTTTTTTGTTATATTCGCTTTCTCAATCCTTAATAGATTTCAAATGCAAGATCCGGATTTAATATCGATTGATGCGAAAGAGAAAAATAACCGATTATTTAAAAGAGAGAAGCTGAGGCTGATTCTTGATTATAGGTTTTTAAAGTAGCAGCCGCTTTATAAATTAAGGCCCTTTGATCTGATGTGCGATTTCTGAGAGAATGAAACAATTAATCTTGAAGAAAGGAGGCCGAAAATTCTTGCCAAAATAAAAAAACCGGATAGACCAATGGAAAAGGAACATGACAATCTGAATTCTTTAAAACTGGTGCTTTGGAACTCCGGGACTGAAAATATAAAAAAGGAAGTCAAGATTGTTTTGCCGGATGGCGTAGATATTCAGGATGCCAAAGTTGTATCATCCCTGAATCCTTTAAATAATGTTCAGGTCAATGTGGATCCGGCTTCCAGAAACACGGCGGTTATCAATTTTGATAATTTGTCGATGAAAGAGGGATGTCTTATATCCTTACTTCATACCAATTCAAAAGAAGAGGCACAAGAGAATCTCTTAAAAAAGGGGATATCCGATCTGGAGAAAGATCTGCCAAATCACCTAAAAAACGAGATCTCGAATTAGATCTCAAATTTAAGTAGACTCTTTATCAAAATACATTCACAGGGTCAGCCGGACTTAATTAATAATAGAATGCTATATAGGCAGCAGACGTCCCGATATAGATCCTGATCCTCTAATATAGATTCTGATCAATGATGTAACCAATTCCAAAACCTTTATCCAGCAGGTTATCTCTAATGGGTGTTACATCGATCTTTTTATTCATAAGCATTCGGTATATACCGGCAGACTTGATATCTCCCGCCAGTTGAAACCCGACAATGCGGTTGTCAGACAGATACAGTTTTTTCAGGACATTATCCCTCCGTATACACACCTCCTCTCCTTCTTTTATACCGGCGGCAATAATTTTGATACCCAGATGCTTGAGACTATGCATGTTTTCGGCTCCTTCATAGGAGAAATCCCACCCAAGTATCCTTTGGGCAACTAAACGGCCCTGGGATATCGCATTAGGGAAAATGGCATGCACATATCTTTTGCCGGTTAATAGATCAAGAGTTTCAGCTACATCTCCCGCCGCGTATACATCGGGGAAATTGGTCTGAAGGTGCTCATCAACCGGGATGCCCCATTTGGTTTGGATGCCCGATCCTTTTAGACACTCTATGTTTGGCTTTACTCCTGTCGCTGCAATCAAAATGTCTGAATTCAGTGTCTCTCCTGATTCCAGTTCCACGGCCTCAGCCCGGGCATCCCCTACAAATCCCTTTACCCTTGTTTTTAGCCGAACATCAACATTGCTTTCCTTTACTGATCGAAGGGCAATTTCTGCCGTTTCAGCGTCCAGGCTGTTGGGCATAATCTGGCTGCCCATTTCAAACAGGGTTACATTGAGACCCAGTTTGCTGAGGAGAAGGGCAATTTCAACACCGATAAAGCCTGCACCAACAATGATCGCGTTATGTAAAAGACCTTTCCGAATCTCTTTAACCATTTTATCAGCAGCCATGAAAGATTTGAAATTGTAGATGCCGGGTTTATCTGCTCCTGGTAATGGAGCATAAGGACGGCTTCCTGAAGCAATCACCAGTCTGTCATAATTAAACTTCCCACCGTCAGCCAGGCGAATTGCATGATCTTCGGGTATGATCTCCACAACTTCTTTCTCAGGCCTATAGTCCAGTTCGAGGGTTTCCGGAACATCTTTCCACCTCCATAGGTGAGATTCCCGGTCAGTCATGAAATAGTCTATCATTGCAGGTGGTGAATATGGAGGGGAAGGCTCACTGGAGAATAGAAGGATTTCTTCACGATAATTATTCTGCCGCAAAGTCTCTGCCACAGTTATACCTGCAGGACCTGCTCCTATGATAATTATTTTCATTGGCGTCTCCTAATGCTTATTAAGAGGTTGCATCCGGCATGGGAATGCTGTCAGGTTCGATGAAAGGCAGCCCCAGGGCTTTACGCTTTTTTTCGATGTGTCGTTGAATTAGAACGGCTGCCGCTTCCGGGTCCGGCTCAACGGCAAAGGTCGCACCGACAACATCCTCTAAGCCCTCTGCCAATAGACTTACAACATTAGGGCTTCCAAAGATAGCTGGTTGAACCCCCAGCACGGTGTAAATTCCGGAAGCCACAACATATGAACCTATGGATACCGCCTTTTCCGAATACCATTCGGGAGCCGCGCCTGCTAGCGGAAGAGCGCTTATATCCACACCAAGGAAATTGGCTAGGGCCGCTGCCAGCACCAAAATACGGGTATTATCCACGCAGGACCCCATATGGAGTACGGGAGGGATGCCCAGTGTCCTACAAACAGTGCCCAGGCCAGGGCCTGCCATATCAGCGGCATCCGGCATCATATGACCAACCTTGCCATTGGCTACGGCAGCACAACCTGTAACCACGACCAGGATATCTTTCTCGATAAGCCTCTGGGTCAGGGTGACGTGCGCATAATCCTGTCTTATCTTCGGATTGTTGCAACCTACCACGCCTACGGCACCACGGATCTTTCCTTCTTTGATTGCATTGACAAGAGGCTCCGGTGTGCCGCCAAGGGCTCCTACAATAGCCTCTACAGAGAAGCCGGCCATCAGATTTGTAGGTTCAACGGGTATATTCACACGTTCAGGGACCCTGTTGACAAAGTTTTCAATCGCCAGCCGTACTATATCTTTACCTATCTCAAGCCCGCGCTTGGGATCAAAGGACATATGAATCGCGCCTTTAAACTTGGCCTTGTCAAATGTAGATATAACCTTCGTGTGGAAGCACTTGGCGACATCCGTCACTGCGGGCATGATGCATTGATAGTCGACGATCATTGCCTCCAGTGCCCCGGTCATGATAGTCAATTCCTGCATCAGATGGTTCCCTGCCATGGGGATGCCTCTTCTCATCAATAGCTCATTGCCGGTACAGCAGAGTCCCACCAGGTTTATCCCTTGTGCCCCTTTTTCTGCAGCCAGATTAATCAGTTCCGGATCCTGGGCGGCCCGCACAATTACATCAGAGAGCATTGGATTATGTCCATGAAGTGCGATATTGACATGATCGGATTTGAGGACCCCGAGGTTTACACATGATTGAATGGGATTAGGGGTCCCGAAGAGGACATCGGAGATTTCAGTTGCAACCATAGACCCGCCCCAACCATCGGAGAGACTGGTACGAAGTGCGTGTAACAAGATATTGACATAGTCATTATCAACGCCCATATGGGTTCGATGCAGCACCTCTACGTTCTCTCTGTCGATACCACGGGGTATTATTCCCAGGTTCTCCCAGATAGCCTTACGGGATTCGGGCGCCCTGTTGACAAAGGTAAGGCATTCCTTTCGGGTCCCGAAATCCTCCATTATCTCCCAGGCAAGGTCTTTTGCAATCTCCTTTGGCTCCCGGCCGTCTACTGGTACCCCGTATTCCGTAGCCAGTCTTTTGAGTTTTTCTACATCAGTGATTTCATAGGCTGTTGTGTCTCCCTGGCCTGTATGGTATAAAGCCTCCAATATGTCCCGACCATGATCGGAATGGGCCGACGCACCTGCGGCTATGGATCGTGCCAGGTTGCGGGATACAACTATATCCGCGTCCGCGCCGCAAACCCCCTTCTTAGGCCCTGTTTCATCAAATGGGTCGATTCGGCAAGGACCCATTGCGCAGTTGCGGCAACTAAGTCCAAGGGCGCAGTATCCGCATTGGGGCTCTTGATCAGCCAGCCGGTCCCATGCAGTCTCGATGTTTTCCTCCTTTGCAATGCTCAACATGTCCTGAGCATCTATGTGTATGCTGAATTTATCAAAATCCTGACCTTGTCTGTTTCGATTACGCATGCCTGCCATTATAACCTCCCTAAGTTATCGTTTGTTCATTTTTTCAACTTTTTTGCCCCATCCACGCCAGGATTCCATATGTTTGGGGACACGCAACATTTCTGGCTTAGTCTCGCCCACACCCACTGAAATTTCCTTAGATAAGCGCGTGCGAGCCGATTTTATAAGATCATTCAATTCACCAAATACAAGTGCATCAACCTTACAGGCTTCAACACAGGCAGGGACCTTCCCTTTTCGCCGGCGATCGATACAGTGATCGCATTTTACTGCGACAGATTTTCCTGGTCCCGAATCCTGTTGGGGACAAAAGGTGAGTACATCAAAAGGACAGACCATCGCGCACATTGCGCAGGTGATACACTTCTTTCCATCGACAAGAACCATACCATGATCGGAATCGCGGCTGATTGCTCCCGTAGGGCAAACGCCCATGCATGGAGCCGGATCACAGTGGCGACACTGGTTGGGCAAAGAGGAGTTAAGATATAGTCCGGGTGCAACGAGAATACGGGGACGAGGAGTGATACGTTCATAAATCGCTTTGTAAATATTCTTGCTTTCGGAATGCTCGACTGCACAAGCTATCTGACATTGTTTGCAGCCGATACACCGTTCAGGATTGATAAATATAGTTTTCATGTAGGTTGCCTCCTTTTTTGAGCGGAAAGGCTAATATACTCCTTTTCAACCTCCCGCTTAACGAAAAGGGAATATAATAATGCTCGTGATTTTTATTCTTTTTATATCCAATTGCATAAGCTAAGGGGGGTGTCTTTGCAAGGAAAATTAATTAATCTAAAGCTCAAGATTCTGCTGTCGCTTACTTCTCACAATAATTTCATAGTGTGATGATTAAAACTTAATATAAAAGGTTTGTCCTAAAGTTATTTTTCAGGTGTATAGTATGCTTGAAAAACAATTAGTTAGAAATATTATTATTTTTCAGCCAACATATTTTATTTATCGGACAAACAATAAAAATATATCTAAGGATTTTGAATCTGTCAACCAGAAACAGGATTCTCTAAGGGAATGCAAGATTTTGACTCCGATTTTATGGTTAAAGAAGGGGATTTAAATTTAAAAAGGGAGTTTAATTGGTAATCTCGGTCGTGCTCTGAGAAACATGCCTTTCAATGTATATAATGAATTCATTAATCTGTAATTCTAGCACTGAAAGTTGTTTTTCTGCACCCTTAAGCTTTTTTTCTTTGCCCATTTTTTCCAATTTCAAGGCTGTATCTTTAATCTCTGATATATTAAAATTCGTTAAGGAACCTGCCAGTCTATGGGCGGCCTTTTCAACAGATTCAGGGTTATTTTCAAGGATCATTTTGCGTATCGTTTCTATCTGATTCGGATAGGTTTCCAGAAATATTTCAAATATTTCTTTAAAGAATTCTAAGTCACCATCAAAATTACTTGTAATTATTGACATGTCAAAATCAAGACCATAAGAAATCTCTTTTTGATTGTTCTTTGTATTTTTAGCTTTAATATCCGGTTGATTACCAGGATACACTTCAGTCACAAAACCCTTTATTTCCTGGCTGTTTCTCTTATTTTTGGACTTAATAATTGACTGGGTTTTGGTCATAAAATCCTCTTAAAATGATATTGTAAAACAATTTTTGTATTCTTTATTTAAATCGTCTTTTTTAAAACTTTTCACTGATTATCTGGGCTGATTCCTTTGGATATCGAGATGTAATTCGGGCCGGTAACTTTTCATTTGTCTTTTAAACTTGAATTTTGCTTGCAATGATTATTCAATATAATTATAATTGTATTATATTCCCTTTTCTCATTGTTGTATCAAAACTATTGCATCCAATTATTTAGTCATTATTGTCAGATTGCTTATGATCATAGTCGAATTCTCGTCTCTTTTGGCTTATTATACGTTGACATAATGATTCGGATATATATCATGTTTTGTTTAGTCTTATACCACTAAGAAGAGAAACAAACTGGAAAAAATAATGATAAATCAATTTTATTGTTATTTTCCTGTGTTTTTATAACTGAAAAAATTACTTAAACTTTAGCTCTAAAAGGAGGAGGGAAAAATGTCAAAGACATTGGTAGAAATGGCTGCCGAAATAGTAACAGCGCAAGCATCAAATACACAGATGTCATCGGAAGAAATAAGCGATACCTTAAAAAAATTATTTTTTACACTTAAAGACATCAAAGATAAAGAAGAAGGAGGGGGGACTTTATTTGAAGTCGCTGGCATAGAAAAGGGTCAGGCTCCTGTTGAGCCGAAGGATTCGATCCAGAGAAACAAGATCGTTTGCCTGGAATGTGGCAAGGAGTTCAAGCAGCTTTCTAAATCTCATTTAAAGACCCATGATCTGACACCCAGGGAATACAAAAAAAAATATGGCCTTAAAACCGGCCAGGCTTTAGTAGCTAAGTCGCTAACGGCAAAAAGAAGAAAATTGGCAAAGGAAAAGAAGTTGGGCAGCAAGCTTGCAGAATACCGTAAGAAAAAGGCTGCTGGTAAAGCCACGGGATAGTTATAGCAAGTTTTTGGAAACCTTATAAGTAACTTATTTAAGATTCTTTAAGAAAGTTGGTCCGGTTGGCTTGTTGTTTTGCTGATTAGAAATTTATAGGAGGATTTATTTTTAATATCATGAGGATTGTGGTAATTGGGGATATTCATGAAAGTGTCGGAAATTTAGAAGATATAAATGATATATCCAAGGCATCATGTGTAATAATTAACGGAGATCTGACTAATGTCGGGGGGATTGAGCGGGCTAAAAAGGTTATCGAGTATATAAATTATTTTAATCCCTCCGTATATGCCCAGGCTGGCAATTTCGACAGAAAAGAGGTGGAAACATATCTGATTGAACAAGGTATTAGCTTGCATGGTAATGGATTTATAAAGGGGAATATTGGAATTTTCGGTGTTGGAGGATCAAACAAGACCCCTTTCGGCACCCCTAACGAGTTTGAAGAAAATGAGATAGAATCATTCATATTTGAGGGGTATAAGAAGGTGAAAAATGCACCCCTGAAGCTTTTTATCTCCCATGCTCCGCCTTTTCATTCATCAGTAGATATTGTTACCAGTGGCCAGCATGTAGGAAGCAAGGCTGTAAGGGCTTTCATCGATAATTATCAGCCCGATGTGTGTATAACCGGCCATATACATGAGGCAAAGGGAGAAGACAGGATTGGGCAAACGAGGATAATAAATCCAGGACCATTTAAGAATGGAGGCTACGTCGAAATCATTGAAGAAAAAGGTTTTTTAAGAGCGATTTTGATGCAGTAATTGCTATACAAGGGCTAAGTATGATAAACGCTTATGAGTTTGGATCAATTATTGTTAACGGCAAGGAATATACAAGGGACATAATTATTTATCCGGATGGACATATAAAGGATTCATGGTGGAGGAAGGATGGGCACAGGCTTTCAAATGAAGATTTAACAGACCTTATCAAATCGGGACCGGAGATAATTATTGCTGGCACCGGCGCCTATGGATTGATGCGGCCCGAAGAGGGATTAAAAAACCAACTCCAAAAAAGCGGTATTGAATTTAAATCAGCACCATCCGGGGATGCAATTAAGCTGTATAATAAACTCTATGAGAAAAAGAGGGTAGGCGCTTGTTTTCATTTGACTTGTTGATATCTTAACAGGATAATTCGTATCCAAAATTTCTCCATTCGAAAAAATTCCTGTTTTTATTGACTAGTAATACTGTTGGTGTCATAATGGACTAATATCTCACAAATAAAACGATAATAATTTTTCAAGGGGATAAGGATGAAAATCGAGGTTAAAAGAGCAAACAAGGAAGAAATGGAAAAAAAAGGTGTAACTTCCTGGCCGATATGGGAAAAAGAGATTTCGAAATTCGATTGGTACTATGATTCAACTGAAGAATGTTACTTGTTGCAAGGCTCGGTTGAGGTAGTAACTGAAGAAGGCGAAAAAGTGAAATTTGGAAAAGGTGATTTCGTGACCTTTCCCAAGGGACTTTCCTGTACCTGGGACATAAAGGAGCCTGTAAAGAAACATTATAATTTCAGGTAAAAAAAAACAGAAAATCATATTTTTAAAAAATATCAATTACTCTTATAATGACCTTCCTATGAGTCTTCTGTGCTTGAAACCTTCCTGATATATTTTGACAGTTCGGCTGGGCTGTTGCAACATTTCGCAACACTATGTGTCTGTCATGTCTAAAATATAAATTATAAAAAAAATATAAAACAAATAATTAAAGGGTATAGGCCTTTATCCCCACATGGCATCTTTAATGCAGATTAAGAATATATATTAAAAATACCTTGTTCTTTTAAAATCTTATCACATTATACCCTTTATCTTTTTTTTCTGTTATTTAAAAAAATAAAGGGGGATAATTATGTTTAATGTAATTATATGGATAGCAATTTTGGGGATTTTAAGTATTCTTTGTGTTTGGATTTCAAATATTGGCCATCAAAAAGAGTAATGATTTTTTTTATTGATCGTCTAATATTTTATCTTGTATTATTTATAAAATATAAGGTTGAGTATTTTACTATCTCTTAAAAGAGGACCGTTTATTACGGAAAACTTATGATAGTAAAGCTCCCCCCAGGCTTACTATCCGAATTTTCAGAATATCAAATAAAAATAATCCATTTAGATCGGATGGAGACATTTTTTGATTAAAAAGATTGCTTCTATTTTTATCGTTAAAAGTACAATCTTTGTGAGTAAAAATAATGATCAAAATCATATGAATTCAATTCATTTTGAGGATGAACCGGTGCATCGGAAAAAGCGAAGAATTTAAGCAATAGGATATTGCTTAGCTTATTCGCGATTATAAACAATCTGATTGATTGTTATTTAATATAAGGGAAGGGGGTGATATGGTCAAAATTTTATAATAAAATTCCAACTATCGTTTATAGGTCAACCATAAAATCAACTTTAAGATTAGTTGGGGGGTTAGGCATGTTTAAGTTATCAGACATAAGAAAACTTTTTATTTTATTGACTATTACTTTTTTGATTATGTTTATTATACCAAATTTAGCTGTTGCCGGTCATGGCGGTATGGGCGGCGGAATGGGCATGAGCAGTATGGGCGGCTGTTGCGGTGGTATGAGTAGTTATTATGGTGGTTATTATGGTGGTTATTATCCTACCACTACGGCATCCTGGCTGGGTGGGTATGGGTATAGTCCCTATGCAACAACTATCGGAAGCCCATATTCGGCTTATGGATATTCACCTTATTACAACACCAGGATCGGTAGTTTGCTCGGAACATCCCTGGGAGGATACGGCGGACTTTACGGTTATGGAGGGGGAGTCTCAAACACCTATACTACTTATGTTCCAGGCGGTCAGATAAGTACGACAGTTCCTAGTTATGGCGGCTATGGCTATGGTTTATTAGGAGGCGGCTTAACTGGTTTAGGCGCCTATGGCTTAGGAGGTGGTTACGGTTATAATCCATATTCCTATGGTCTTGGAACTCAATGGATTTGATTTACCCGATAATTAATTTATTTGTATTATATTGATTTATTAAAAAGCAGGCAGTCTCTTAATCCCCTCCACTTGATGTGGAGGGGATTAAGGGATTTAGGCCTAAATCGCAACTCTCATCAATTCATCAATGGTAGTGAGACCTTTCTTCACACAGGCAAGCCCGTTTTTTTGAAGTGTAATAAGCCCCAATTCTTCCGCTTTTTCTTGTATTCTTAGGGGTGACTCCCTGTTTAATATCATCTCCCGTATCTCATTCCACATGGGCAATACCTCATAGATGGCAAACCTTCCCTTATATCCTGTATGATTACAATTAGGACAACCCTTACCAGATTGAATTCTTAATCCTGAAATGTCTACTCCCATTTTTTTAAGATAATCCAGTTGCTTGTCAGGATGCCTGGTCTCACTTATACAGTCAGGGCAGATCCTTCTCATTAATCTCTGCGCAATAATCAAGTCTACTGAAGACACCACCAGAAAAGGTTCTATACCCATCTCCAGCAATCTTGTTATTGTCTCGATTGCACTATTAGTGTGCAAAGTGCTTAAAACAAGATGACCGGTAAGCGATGCTTTCACGGCAATCTCCGCTGTTTCCAAATCACGCATTTCACCTACCATTATGATGTCAGGATCCTGCCTTAAAAATGACCGCAAGGCCGTGGCAAAATCCAATCCGATCTTGGTATTCATCTGAAACTGATTGATGCCCGGAATATTATATTCTATCGGATCTTCAGCAGTGCTTATGTTTCTTGTGCCATCATTCAGTTTTTGAAGGATGGAATATAGTGTTGTGCTTTTTCCGCTGCCCGTAGGGCCGGTGACCAGGATCATTCCCTTGGATTTGTACATGGCCCCTGTCAATGCCTTTAAGTCTTCTTCCATCATTCCAAGTCTCAGTATGTCTATTTGGAGATTGGATTTATCAAGCAGGCGCATGACTATCTTTTCACCGAAAGGGCCGGGAAAGGTTGACACGCGAAAGTCTACGTATCTGTCTTCCATTTTTATTTTGAACCTGCCATCCTGTGGCAGACGTCTTTCTGATATATTCAGACGAGACATAATCTTTATGCGTGAGCTTATGGCATTTCTGTACTTAAAGGGAGGATTCATCAATTGTACGAGTGAGCCGTCAACCCTAAGCCGAACCCTCAATTCATTCTCATATGGTTCGATATGGATATCGCTGGCCCTTTTAGTTATGGCTTCTTTTAAAATCAGATTGACCAGCTTAACTATAGGACCTTTAGCGTTTTCACATTCATCGATCGCAGCGGGTTCCTCTTCTTTTTCCTCTACAAATTCCAAATCCTCTTCTTCCTTGTTGATCTCCTCAATAGCCTTATCAACCGTAACAGAAGAAGATTTGTCTCCGTTATAGAACCTGTCGATACTCTTTGCCAGGAAATATTCAGCCGCTGCAAAAGGTACGATCTTGTATCCGGAAATAAATTCAAGATCACTTATTTTCTCTATATCCCTGGGATTATCCAGAGCGGTAAAGAGCCTTTGCTCATCCATCCTAAAGGGAAGAGAATAATATCTCTTTGCATATTTTCCCGGTATGCTATCTAAAATGTGCTCAGGTATATTATGGATCTCGGAAGTATTTACTACGGATACACCTTTAAATTGCTCGGCTAAATAATTTATTAGGTCTTTCTCCGATGCGTAATGAAGTGCTGCAAGATTGAACTGAAAGCTCCTTCCATTTGTTTTTCTTGACTCAAGTACCTTTTGCAATTGGATCTTTGATATCTTTTCATCAGAATAAAGTCTATGCCCTAGTGTCTCATCTACCAGATATTTGTCTGTGGTATTGTGAGAATTGCAGATCTTGTGTAATGTATTAGTTTGGGTCAGGTATGTATCTACGTTGTCCTCTTGTTTTAGGTTATTTGTTATTTTATTGATAAAAATATTAGACAGGTTGTGCAAACCTTCTCTTTGCTGTTCCAGCCGGTCCAATTCCGATAAGATTGAATAAAAAATCTCCGTTACACTTTTTCTGATTTGCCAGGATTTATCATCCAGCCTTCTGGAATAATGATGTATTATTTCATTGACCTTATTGATGTTTCCGTTTGATAGAAATTCTATGATTTTTCCCTTGATTTCATCATTATATTCTGAAAAAAAATCAGAATCGCTATCCTCTAAGCCTTCCCCGATTATAGTGATTTTAGGTGGCTCCTCTGATGGGGATTCCTCTGATTCGTCAAATATAAGATTGTCCACTTCATTAAGTTCAAGTATTTCCACTTCATTAAGTTCAAGATTATTGTTTTCTTTTAATGAGGGGTTTTCAGATTCCTCAAGTGTAAGCCTGCCCGTTTCCTCCGGGGATGATTCATTGGCAGAATAACTATCTAAATCTTTATCTTTTATTTCCTTTATTTTTAATGATCCTTGGGATATCCTTTCGTATTTTATCTCATTGACCATTATTTTAGATATGCTCTCTTTCTTAAGGATTTTTGCAATACCACCATTTTCAGTCAATTCTTCGGGCTGTTTGGAGAGAAAAATCAAAAAGGTTTTTAACTCTGCTTGAGTTAATCCTTCTAAAAAACTGATACTTTCAATATTTCTTTTTATAAGGTCTGAGAGAAACTTCGAAGAGAAATTATATTTACCGTTAATTGGAATATTTTCAACTAATAGTGTGCCTTCACCGATACTAGTTGTTAATATTTTTTTCTTTTTGAGGATATAATTAAGCATCTGATAGAATTTTTCTATAGGATTGAGTGCGCCAGGATGATTCAGCGGATAGGAGCCTATTCCTTTGATACTAAGGTATAGGAGTTTTATGGTATCTTGTAGTACTTCCTTATGGCCATATATCCAAGACATTGTTTCTCCTCAAAATCCGGACTCAATTTAAATTAATCCCACATTTTCTTTCCTCCCCTATCTTCTTCTTTCTTGCACTCTGAGGCTCGAAGATTCTGTCAATCTTTAAAATGTTTCGCTTAAATAAAAATCGACTGTATTTAAGCCAAGCAAAACATATGCCAAAATTTGATTATCCTGATATATTGATTTTTAGATATTTCTGCTGTTGGCAGTCATAAAAAAATGATATTATTCTGATCAATGGAGTAGTATTTTTATACATTTTCGAGATTATAAAGATAATAATAGATATTGCGGAGTCTAATAAGCTCATCATGACTTCCTTGTTCTGCGAGTTTACCCTTCTCGAGAACTATTATTATATCCGCATGTTCTATATTCTTCATATCATTCTCAATTATAAAGCAGGTTCGACCTTCCATAAGCTTTTTCATATTTTCCTTGAAGGCCTTTTCAGAATACTTATCTAAAAAATTAGTTGCATTGTCAAAAACAAGTATGGAAGGATTGTGATAAACAGCCCTTGCGATTGCAATGCACTGCCTTTGGCTTGCAGATAATGCCATCCCTCTTTCACCCACTCGGGTGTCGTATCCCAGGAGTAAATTTTCTATGAATACATGAGCATTGCTTAATCTTGCCGCCCTTAGTATTTGATCCATATCCGGGTCCTTTTCACCAAGGGCTATATTATTAGCTATTGTGCCGTCAAAGATATAATTTTCCTGAAGCACGATACCGAAATGTTTTCTGAGGTCTCTGTGGTTTATCCTTTTTAGATCGATGTTATCATAAAAGATTGTGCCTTCGGTTGGTTCCAAAAGACCGGCGAGGCATTTAATCAAAGTAGTTTTACCCGAACTGTTGCGGCCCACTATGGCAACTTTTTTGCCGGGCGGGACCTCAAAACTGATATCAGTGAGTATCTTGGGGGACCCAGGGCCTCCGTATTGAAACCCCACTTTTTGAAAACGTATCTTCCCTTCAAAGGTCCTGACAGGTTTAATATCAGAATGATTGACACCCTGCTCCGGGTCCTGTTCAAATATATCATTCAACCGGCTTGAGGGTCCTGAAACAGACTGCATATTTTGCCATACGGAAAGTAAACCAGTAATGGACTCGTTTGCAAGTAATGCAAAAAAACAAAAAGCAACCAAGCCCCCGATAGTTAATCTGGCGCTTATAACCTGATAAGCACCCAGCCACCCAAAAAGGGCCATAGGAAGAAAGGTAGTAATCCGAATAACTCCATCGTAAAACATAAAATTGAAGTTTGTATTAATAAGGGGTTGAGCAGTATTCTGAAACAGTGCGAGGGCCTTTTCCTCTACAGCATCTTCCGCTCCCATGGCCTTCAGGTTTTCTATCCCTTGGAGAATATCAAGCTGGGAGGAAAGGTGTTTCCTGAAAAACTCTTCAAAAAAATTATAGCCGACCTTTAGCCTTTGGGCAAAATATTTTATAATTATCAGATATATAGGCACTGCGGTGAGGAAGATCAAACCAAGTTTTGGGCTATAAAAAAACATCAGTATAATGGCAATGGATAATTGAACTATACATCCGAGGATATTGATACTGTTCTTCACCAGAAAATCCAGCAATGGCCTTATCCCTGCGATACGATTCTGTATTTCTGCCCTATGTCTCATATTAAAATAATCCATTGGAAGGTCCAGGATTTTACGAATAAGGCATTCCATCGCAGATATATTAAAATGCGCTGCAGCGAAACTTAATAGATACCTCTGCGCTGCCATAAAAAGAAGAGCCAGAAATAAAACCGAAAACATAGAAACAGCACATATGGAAAGCAAGCCTGTGTTTTCTCCGACAATGGCACCGTCCACTATAATTTTAAGAAATACCGGCAATGACATCTGAAAGGCGCTAATGGCTATGGTAAGTGCTAAAACCTTCAATATGGTTTGTTTGAAAGGACGGAAAAAGGGCCATAACCAGTGTAAAAAAAGTTTTCCCTTAAGGGACAGGCTAACGTTATTACCCAAATACCGGCAAACCATTACAAGGCTCGCTGATGCACGATCCTCTTTTTCTCCCTGCCAGGTGTATGGAAAGGCCTTTATCTTCTTTTTCGATCTCTTAACGGAGCACCCTTCCATTGAAGCAAAAGGGCCAGGGCCGGCGCTTAAGAAAGCGCCGGAATATTCAACTTCCTGTTTTTCATGTTCAGGCCCGGGCTCTTTGTTGACTTTAATATCATCAGGAAATATCCCTTCATTAAAATCCAATGGCACATTAGCAATGCATCTGTAATCATATTGAGAGATTCTTTCCTCAATCTGAGTAATGAATTCGGGATAGTTCTCTATCATCATTTTAAAGCTTTCCCGCATAAGCAAAAGCAACTTACAAGGAGAATGGGCCTGAACAGAGGCTGAACGCTTGATCCCATTAAACATGGACAATTCTCCGAAGAAATCCCCTTTTCTTAGAAAAGCTCTATATATTCGATTGCCATTTTCTTCAGTAAAAACCCTAAGCCTGCCATCTTCGATTATATACATAGGGCCGGGTTCATCCCCTTGCCGAATAATAAATTCTCCCTCATTGACAGATATCTCTTTAGCCTCGGAAAGTATTGTTTTCAGCCCGGCAATCGGTAGATGTAAAAAAGGAGTGTATTCCAGGAAAAAATTATGTAGATTTCGATATTTTATCTGGAGTTCAAAAAATTCCTTGATATCCGGATTGTTTTCTATCAATGACCTGAATATGGATGAATCGAGCCTGTAGGCAAGGATATCGCTGCTGGCACGAACCGTTGCTGTTCTTTTTTTTTCTGTCTGAGATAACAGACCCATTTCTCCGAAAGTGTCTCCCGGACGGAGAAGGTATAAGGAAATCTCTTTCCCATTTGTATCCATCTTGACCACACGCGCTCGTCCAGATGCCAAAATATAAAATGCATCAGCAGGCTCACCCTCTTGCACGACTGTCTTCCCGAAAGGATACGATACCTGGACAAAGCTATTGATGACAATTTTTTTTACGTCTTTTGGTAACAGTGCAAAAATAGGTTGATTATAAAGAACGGAACAAGGATTTTCCATAAATTTTACTCCTTGTAGGAAACGGGTTTCCATCGGAGCCCGTAGAGGGTTTCATAATCAATCAAATTTTGCAAAATGCTCTTTTTGGCCTTTTCTTTTATACATGGATCCTTTTCAGAAGGCATTACCTTATCGGAAATCAAAAAAAGGGTAGGCCTTCCCGCAAGATCCAATGGACCTACTAATTCATTCTTTTGAGCATGTAGAAAATGGGTATGCAGGGAAGAATCGATACAGTCCAGGTAATAATGGCCCTTTTGAATCCGGCTGTTCAATCTTTCAGCCATATCGCCAAGCCTTTCTCCATCATCCCTTACACAAAGGATTGCTTCCCTGGCTATCTGCTCATCCTGAAATGAGACGGACATGAAATCAATCCTTATCCAATCAAAATTATGAAGTCTGATTTGTTCATTTATTGCATCCGAGGTAAAGGCCTGACTACAGAAATGTTGATAGTAAATCTCTGAACATGCCAGGATCTCCAATTTTTTTTCGCAAACTTCGAAGGAAAATCCCCTCCAGTCACTATTTCTTAGATTTGCATTGTATGTATTTAAAAGCGCCTTCAAATCTCTTTCTCTTAATATCTCAGATTGGTCAACAACTGATTCCTTTTTTTGCTTTTCATACTTTTCATAAATGGATAACCTGCCAGCCATTTTTTGGCATACTGAAAAAAGCCGCCCGGAACATATTGCTTCTGCCTTAAGATTAAGAGAAATCTCCTGGTCGGTAACCGGAAAGCCGGATATTATTTCAGGTAACTGTTCTGCCCACTTCTTTCTAAGGATGGAAATACAGATGAATTTCATCAAATCTATGGTTTTCAGATCCCATTGTTTCAGCCATTTCTCTGCTTCATCAACAGAGAGGAATTCATGCTCATTCAGAAATTCTTTTATTGCCGAATTCATCTCTTCATTGGTTGGTGATTCAGCCATACAGCGCATCCTTTTTACACATGCCAGTCCTTTGCGAACATCCTCTTTGAGATTGCTCCAATACCCCCAGGCTACTGCTGCAAGTAGAACATCTCCCCAATAATATTGATTGCTTCCCATATTAAAAGCCGGCTTATTTAACAGTGAATCCATAAAATGGGCTTCCTCCTGTAAAAGGGTTTTTCACCTCAATTTATACCGTATCCAAATTCAATACCTATCGTATAAATTTACCCTTTTGCCCACGTCATGAACCACTCAACGGTGTGCATAGCGGAATGGATTATGAGGTTCTTTTTACCTATATCGGCAATATTATAAAAATTCTCCAAGCTTAATTGTAAAAACTTTCAGCAATTGCTAAAATTTTGGCAAATGGGATTTTATCGCAGCTCTTGGCAAATCAGCTACGTTTTTATTTTTGTTTGCCCGGCTCCATATTTAACTATTAATTTTGAACCAAAAAGTAAATGACTGCTATTGAATGGAAAGATCTGCTGAATTTCATCCTGAAAAATTTTATCATTCGGTATGAAGATTTTGGAAAGAAAGAGTATCATCCGTATAGAGAAAGACATATTGTAGGTTTTATCCGATTTGAGGAAAGTGAGATCTTTTTTGATAAAGATATCAGTGGAAAAACCGAAGAATTGACATGGGCTCACGAAGCCCTGAGTATATACTATTATCATATCTTAAAGATCATTAGGCATGATGATGAAATAGAAAATGAAGCCAGAGAATTATGCGAAGATACCAGATTTTGTGATATCCTGAAGGAATATATTAAAAGGGGACGGAGTTAGTTTATTAGTTTAAGGCATTCTACTCGACATATTTTTTAATCAATACTCCATATTGTCAAGTTGCCTATAGCCCAAAACCATGGGTATGACTCCCACGATGACGGTTGCCGCAACAGTTACAAGCCATGAAAGTGTTATCAGTGACCGGAATGTCCTTACAGAAATGGCGGAATTTACCTCGTAACTATAAAAGATCCCTAAAAAGGGCCCTATCAATATAATCACATAAAATAGAGCAATAATGAAATTAAGGGTCCCGCCAAAACCAGAGACAATCTTTGCGGAATTCTCCTCCTTAAAATTTGGGTAGACGGACCCAAGACCTATGGATAGCCCGACAAGACCAAAACTTGCAAGTCCTGCGATTCCACAGGATATATATGTCATGGATTGGCTTGTTTTTAGGATAACATTGGTGGCAAACATCAGGGATTCGCTTACCAGCAGGATGCCTGTAAGATACATGAAAAATTTTTGAAAGATCAGTCTTCGAAAGGTTATCGGGGCAAGGCCGAGCACCCATATCTTTTTGCCTTCAAGACTTATCAAAGGAAAAAGGAATCTCACTGTAAGCGAGGCCAGTACAAGGACAGTGGCCATTAGGTTTAGAAATGTAATATTTACCCTCCAGAATGGGCTGATCGCCTCTGTTGGAATATTTCTCAAATTAAAGATATAAATCCCCAGGATACTGAAGTAAACGAGAAATTGTGACCATTGGCCGGGATCCCTTATAAAAAGCTTTATATCTTTTATTATCATGGTAACCGTTGAGCGCGGAAGGAAAAACAAAAGATAAGCCACAAGATTTACAGGGCTTTTTTTTACAGGATACAATCTTTCTTTTTTTCCTCCTTTATAAGACGCCCATCCGGAATAAAAGCTTTTTTTGGCGACAAACCAATTGATTTGCAGCAAGAAAAGCGTGGTTGTTGAAAAGGTGAGGAAATAAAAAAGGGCGTTGCTAAAACTGTTGATACTTGAGCTGATAATAGACTTCGAGATCCAGTAACCAGGGAAGAGGGGATGCCTGAAGAAACGCAAATGATGGAGCAGGTCGTTCATTATAAATTCCATTTCGGTTTTTGCTGAAAAAGCTGGCTGTACATTTATTTTGTAAGCCCAATATAGCAGAATGAGGACAGAAAGGATTACAAAAATAAGCACATATTTAAGCTTTTGGAAATCCATAAATCTCATAAGTGCAAGTATAATCAGCGATGCCAGGGCTGTAGGCATTATGAGAAAGGGTATGAAGTAAAAAGGGATTGAGATGTAAAACCAAAAGGGAACATGTTTGACAAGGGCGAAGGCAATAATGAACGGGATCCCCATAAACAGAAAGGTCCATGAGCTAAATATAACAGACTGCATGAAGCGATAGAAGAATATAATCGTGTCCTGTATAGGTTTAGAGAATAAAAAATCAACCTCGGAAGTGGTATAAAAGGTTATATAGCAGACAATTATGCTGCTCAAAGTAAGCATTATAAAAAGGGCGGCAAAAAAGAGATATATGACTTCATCCACAAGTATTGACCCAACAAGCGGAAATCTGTTTATGAACCTGAATCCTTTATAGGATATCCCCAACGCCCCAAACCAGAAGATAAAGGCACAGGTGATAAGAAAAACCGTTTTTAGAAGCGGTTCTTGCTTAATCTGTGTAACATGGTTTTTAAGTATCCATCTCTGGGCCTTTATAAGACCCGCTAAACCGTCCATATTCCTAAGCCTCTGCAGTTATTTTTAAAAATACATCTTCTAATCCACCTGTTTTTTGTTCCGCATTTTTTATTTCCTCCACCGTTCCCAGACTGATCAATTTACCCTTGTTTATTATTCCGACGCGGTCTGCCATCTCTTCCGCCAGACTCAGGGTATGCGTGGCCATAAAGATGGTGGTGCCATGTCGGGCCCGGTCTTTCAGTATGTCCTTTACCAGGCGAGCGCTCCTCGGGTCCAGACCCACCATGGGTTCATCGATCACAATCAGCCTGGGATGATGAAGCAGTGCCGAGCATATAACGATCTTTTGTCTCATCCCATGAGAATAGTTTTGCATGAGCATGTCACCATAATCCTGCATATAAAAAAGGCCGAGCAGATGCTCCACCTCCTCTTCATAATGACTTTTATTCAGATTATAAAGCTCACCTATGAAATATAGAAATTCCCTGCCTGTTAGTTTTTCATATACATAGGGAACATCAGGGACATAACTGATAAGCTTTTTGGCCGAAATGCACTTTTGGGCCATATCATGCCCATCCACAAGGACTTTTCCTGAGCTGGGACGTAAAAGCCCTGCTATTATCTTCAGGGTAGTGGTTTTCCCGGCTCCGTTCGGGCCAAGAAAGGCAAAAAATTCACCATCCGGTATATCAAGGTTCAGGTTGTCTACAGCAGATACCTTCCCAAACCTTTTTGTTAATTCATTGATCTCGATCATATCCGTTTCTCCAAATCTCCGAGTGAATAATCTCCATATCTATTTTCCCTATAGTCAGTGCAAGCTTTGCCTGGGCGGAAAGATCACCGGATACAAGCTCAAAATGGGTTGCGTCAGCTATACTCTGTCCAAAGGTGGGATCAAGATGGATCCATTTTCCCACATATACCTTGGGCCAGGCGTGATAATAAAATCCGTCATTTATATAAACAAAGCCCGCACATATATCGGCAGGTATCCCACATGACCTTGCCAGGGCCACAAAGAGCACCGTATGTTCATTACAATCCCCTTCCCTGTTTAATAATACTGAAGTGGCAATCGGAATTCCTATGCTGAAAGCGCTATTCACATTTTCATGCACCCATTTACCTATCTTTTTGGCTGCAAGCCAGCTATTGTTTTCATCCCCTATTATATCAAGCGTTTTCGACACAATCTTCGGGTCCCTGCTTTGAATCCATATAGAGGGTTTGAGAAACCTGCTCAGATCATTGCCCTCATATGGCAATGACAATGCACCTTGCTCATCCGCAAAGACCGATTTTATCTCTATAATACCTTTTTCCGGATCAATAACCCTCTGCCGTTCACCATCAAAGGAAAAATCCGCAAGATCGATACCGGAGATCCTGATTTTTAGAAACCCGGTTTTTCGGGGGACTTCGAGTTTTCTTTCCGTAATCACAGCAACATCATTTAGTATATCAACACGTTTGCCGGAAAAATCATTCATATATTGCTCTATCTTTTCCTTTGTGTCCTGCGCCATGACCCAACCATTTGCAGTCTCTTCCCGGACCACAAATCCGTTTTTATTTATCCATGTTTTTTGGGATAAGCCTGAAAATTCTGTCTTCAATACCAAATAATCTGCTTCCTCACCGATAACCTCTATATTGGTAGGCTCTGCGGTTAGTGTCAGGGGATTGAAAAGGTTCAATGTGTAGGAATCACCAACCTTAAGGCCCTTACCTCTGTAAATGGATAATATGCTGTTTTCAAGGAAAAAGTCATCCGCCGCTTCAAATATCCTTTTGTGTTTTGCCTTGCCATAACCTATTTCCACCAGCAGGTGATCTCCTAATCTCTTCCCTGTGATCGTTACACGGGTGATACCTGATATCATGGCCTCGAATTTAATCACCCGGAATGAGGTATCAAGCACCTCTCGGGAATGTATCTCTATATCCTTTAATTGCTCGAACATCTTAAAACGCAGATAAGAAATACTATCTATGAGATAACCCTTTCTATTACCTTCACTGTAAGGACATAAAGTTGTATGGGCATACCCTGCCCACTTATCTGAAATATATATACTTTTCCAATCGTCAACCTCTATATCCTCGGGTATGATCTCCCTGAAACTGCTTTTCACTTTATTATCTTTTTTGACGAGTTCTTCCTTGTTTATCAGAAGGACCATCATGGTTGCCCAGGAGATAAGTATAATGAGGTTTACGCATATCTTTAAGGCAAGCCCCTTGTTCAACCTGTAACTTCTCCTATCCATTCGAGATAATCGGGGTTCCCCTGCTCTATGTCGCATACAATAACCTCAGGCACATCATAGGAGTGTAGCTCTCTGATCCTTTCTATGACCTTTCCGGTTAATGAGGGTGTTGTCTTCATGAGGAGTAATGATTCCTTATCGGTTTCTATTTTCCCCTTCCACCAGTATTTACTCACAAGTCCGGTAATGATGTTTACACATGCAACCAGTTTTTCCTCCAATAACTTCTCAGCCATTCCATCCGCCTCTTTTTCCGGGCAGGTGCTCATAATCAGTTTCATATCAGTCCTCCTTCCCATATTAAAGGGATCTAAAGATGAAAAGATATTAGATATGTTCATTGTCTTGCTTCTAAAACCGTCTTCTAAGATAAATGACAGGGTGATTAGGCTATAGCTTGTTAACGATTTTTTTCTAAGGACGATTAATTCGAATTAATTGCCTGGAAAGGCTAGGCCGGGATTTTATGGTTTTGTGGATCCTGCAGGCCTGCCCAATAAAATCAGGATTAAAAATATATTTTTTTCAATGTACTCAATTTATTATCTCCTAATTAATAATCCTCTTTTTAATGAATATTTTAGCAAGTAGATAAAAAGAAATAAAGGTATAAAAAGGTATAGTTAAAAAAAGATTTGATTTATATGATCCCTGTTAAAAAAGAAGACCTCTTTAAAGCTTACTACCGGTGCAGGTTATAGATTCCCGGTCTTTCTCGATGGAGATTAAAACACAGTGACCATACACGGGGATAGTATCGTTCAGGTCCCTTTATCAGGTGGGAAAACAAGAAGACTCTATCAATGTCTCACGATGGTCAAAGAGTAGCCTTTATCAAGATCTCCGATTTGTAATAGTTCATTATCTGACGGCCCATTTAGTGGTTTCCATTATTTACTTTTCTCAATAGGTTCAATTTTGGATTGGTTTAGGCTATAATATCTCAAAATAATCTTCAGGAAAGATTTTTCATCAAGGCCTTTTTAAGATTTTTTTTAACAAAAAAATATGAAGGATGGGACAGCTATGAGACTTGAAGACATTGAAAACGTTTCACTTCGTGAATGGATAGAAGAATGCGCCGATCTGTGTAAACCTGACAAAATCATAATATGTGACGGCTCGGAGGAGGAAAAGGAAAAGCTCACCAAGGAGGCCTTCTCCACAGGTGAGTTAATTCAATTAAACCAGGAAAAACTTCCGGGCTGTGTATATCACCGAACAGCCGTCAATGATGTGGCAAGGACCGAGGGCCTCACATTTATATGCACCCATCTGAAATCAGATGCCGGCCCTACCAATAACTGGATGAGCCCTGAAGAGGGATATCGCAGGGCAGGTGCAATTTTTTCAGGTTCCATGAAGGGCCGCACTATGTATGTTGTTCCTTTTTCCATGGGGCCTGTGGGATCTCCATTTAGCAAGATCGGTGTCGAGTTGACAGACAGCATTTATGTGATCCTGAATATGCGGATCATGACCCGTATGGGAAAAGAAGTCCTTGAGCAATTAGGCCCCGCGGGTGAGTTCACCAAATGTTTGCACGGCAAGGCAGAACTTGATATCAAACGGAGATTGATCCTTCATTTCCCTGAAGACAATGCGATCTGGAGTGTTGGAAGCGGTTATGGAGGTAATGTGCTGCTAGGGAAAAAATGCCTTTCTTTGAGAATAGCCAGCTTTATGGCCCACAAGGAAGGCTGGATGGCCGAGCATATGCTCATCCTCGGAGTTGAAGAACCCAACGGCAGGATCATGTATGTTGCAGGAGCCTTTCCAAGCGCCTGCGGAAAGACGAATCTGGCCATGCTTGTGCCGCCTGAAGCCTTAAAACACAAAGGGTATAAAATCTGGACAGTAGGAGATGATATCGCCTGGATGCGAATCGATACCGATGGCACTCTGTGGGCCATTAATCCGGAATCGGGATTTTTCGGTGTGGCGCCCGGAACCAATTATAAAACAAATCCCAACGCAATGGAAACCATCAAAAAAAATACGATTTACACGAATGTCCTTTTGAAACCTGACGGCACGGTCTGGTGGGAGGATGGTGACGGCGATCCCCCCGAGGAAGGAATAGACTGGAAAGGAAATCCCTGGAGACCGGGGATGAAAGACGAAGACGGGAATATCATTAATGGTGCCCATCCTAACAGCCGGTTTACAGCTCCTATTTCTCAATGCCCCACTGCGTCTTTCCGCTTGGAGCAGCACCATGGAGTTCCCATTTCTGCCATCATTTTCGGAGGACGCAGGGCAAGGGTTGCCCCACTTGTCTACGAATCCTTTAGCTGGGAGCACGGAGTCTATATAGGAGGCACCATGGCTTCTGAAAGGACAGCGGCCCAGTTTGGCAAGTTAGGTGAGGTGAGGCGCGACCCTATGGCCATGTTACCCTTTTGCGGGTATAATATGGCCGATTATTTCAGGCACTGGCTTTTCATGGGGCTGCGCATGAAAAAACAGCCCAGGATATTCCATGTCAACTGGTTTAAGATGGATAAGAATGGAAGATTTCTATGGCCCGGTTATGGCGAAAATCTGAGGGTCATTGAATGGATACTTGCCCGTTGCAGGGGTGAAGCACAAGCCATGGAAACCCCCATCGGATTCATTCCAACTCCGGAAAGCCTTGATCTGTCGGGCCTTGATATCTCTTCCGGTGAGCTAAGCACCCTTTTAAGCATAGATCGGGAAGCCTGGATAGAAGAGCTGAAAGGCCATAAGGAGTTCTTCATCAAATTCGGCAAACGCCTGCCTTTGGAATTGTGGCAGCAATATCAGTCTTTGTGTAAAAGATTTGGTACGGATGGCGAAATACCTTTAACCTGAGTAAGGATTTAAAAACTTATCCGGTTTTTAAAGACATCGCTTCTGATTTTGGTGGGATAATCTTTTGGTAAGTGGGGCCAGGTATTGAAATATGAGAACGGGTAAACGATATATTAAGTGGTTTAAATAATTTTATCATAAAATTGACAAAGCTTTTTGGTTGTTCACAGTGAATGATCTATCAAATCAGAATGTGAATTAATCCATTGCAAAATACTGGTTAAAACTGCCTCCAGATCCTTTAACTGTTCAAAACAAATCTTGTGCAATTCCTCTGCTGAAATTTCATTGTAAAAATGTACCATGCGGTTTCGATATCCCGCCATCTCTCGCATAACATCGGCATCCGATTTACTCAAAACACCTTTTTCCAATAGCTCCAACGGGATATCTTTATACTCTGTAACTGCCTTGCCAAATCCTTTTGCCAGAATGTGTCTCCCTAAATCCATTAAAGCCTCCAAGGCCCTCCTAAGATAAGACTCTACCGCCGCAATATTTCGTGAATCAGAGATGAAGGAGTCATAAGAATCTATTGGTAAGTTGTTAATCTTTTCCAGCATCTTTCTGATCCAGGATGTTTTCTCTACAATTACCTTCTCTCGAATCCTTGAAGGGGTCATGGAATCTCTCCGGTCAATATTTGAATCCTTCTTTGCCGCTCATAAAAGGCTAAATCACCCGCCCTGCGTAGTACATATAATTCATACCTTGCAGTTGCATCAGGATCTGAAGTATAAAGAAGTTCTCCTTCAATTATAGCAAGGCATAAAAAAGGGGGAGCCTCTGGCAATATTATCAAATCCACCCTGGAAACCCGAAGCAGATCTTCCAGTGCGATAGTTGCCTTAATCCTGTCTTGGGGTGTCAACAGAGAATCCCTGTCAGGCAAAACACCCAGATCGACATCAGAGTTGCTATCCTTATCCATATTTCCCTTTCCCTTTACAAAATCAGCAACCTCTTTTGACCTGCTTCCGAACACATAAATGGCATTGATTCCATAATGATTGCAAACCGATTCCAGCCTTTCCAATGCCCTTACTTTCATGATAGATCTATGCCTTAAAGATAATCATAAACTATGACTTTATATATTTACTTGATATTATATCTTATTATAGATTATTAGAACACTTCTGAAGAGAAGTTTATTTTATTTTTTGATATTATGTCAATATCCCCAGATTACATATCCCCCAGATTGCCCCTCCATAATTTTATATTTTTTTATTGGTTTTCCTTTAGGAGGAGAAATAAACATAAATATCTTACACAATCAGACGCAAAAAATATGTTCACAGTCACAAAAATTTGCCTTGACAAAAATTGAAATTTTTGCCTATACTTTGATCAGAAAAGCAAGGTCTTGTCAGAATCAAAACCACCATTAAGGGTTACAATAGATATTCATTTAATTGATGATTAAATTTAAAGTAAAATTTAATTAGGTAAGGTATTATGTCAACTGCAGATACAGTTTCCTTAATACTTGGAATTATAAGTTATTTAGGCTGCTTGTTTTACTGGACAGGTAGATGGTACAAACAGCTTTATTTTCAAAGCTTTAATATTCCCTATGAAAGTGTTGAATTTAATCACTATTATTATATTTTCCATAGTTGGTGCACTGTCTCAGTTGCCTTATGCTTATTAATTATAATCTTAAATATCATTGCTGCGTTCTTTTCTTTTTTTTACCCCCAAAGACAAATAATTAAAGATTTTATATGGTTAATGATTTCTATTCTTTTTTTTGTTGTAGTTATTAGGAATTGGATTTATAAAATATATAAAAAAATAAAATCATTTATTAAAAAAGAAGAAAAACAAGATGAACATAAAGAAGAAGATGGAGAAGTTAGATGTGTTAAAGATTCCGATATAGAAAAGTTTTTGTCCCTTAAACATAAAGATAAAGAAAAAAAAGAGCACAATGGAGGGCGTAAGGCTGTATTGAGAATAATACAGTCATGGGATTTGTTAATTATTTTTTTAGGTTTCTTGCTGGCTTTTTTGTCCTTTTTTCTTGCGAAAGATTTATCTCTTGAAATAGCGAGTCTTAATTCCTTCATTAGTAAACATGTTTTACAGTTTACAATCAGTTTAGCTCTTTTTTTATGGATATGGTTTGGCATCGTAGGTTATAAGCTGGCTGAATATCATGCTGAATCGGCTAAAGCAGGCAAAAAAATGGGGATACAATTTGTAACGCTCAAAAACAAAGATATATCTGAAAATTTTTATTTTATTGTCCGGGCTTCGGAAGACAGGAATTTCATCTACCAAAAAGACAAAAAAGATGAACATAAAGAAAAAGAAAATAAAAAAAATTAATCTATTTAAAGTGAGATTCAGATGATTTATCACCTATTTCCTTAAATTCTGAAATATTTGTTCATGTTTATGGCATAAGTTAAGTATAAACGGATAAGATGCCAAGCTTTAAATATCCTTATCACAGGAGTTGATGGAAAAAAATAAATCTATGAAGATAATAATAAAAAACAGAAATAGACAAACTGTCTCGCGTGATGGCTTTATAATAAAATGAAAATACTCTTTTCCATTCATGTGGGAGACTCTGTTTCCCACGTTTTCAGAACTCGTGAATTAGCAGCATATCTGAGTTCCAAAGGTCATATAATAAAATATTCCGTCCCGGAGAAAGTGGTGAAAAATTACCTTGAAGGTTTTTTACAGCCAGAAGAGATTCATTATAATAATCAGAGTTATTCATTCGCCAGACTTGTCGAAAAACCCGAACTCACGAAAGCGTGTATTGATCATGCTAAAAATGAAGCGCGTTTGTTAGATGAATTTAAGCCTGATTGCATATTTGCCGATTCCGGTTTTATAACGGATGCGATAGTTCCAGAAATTCCTGTTTACAAAATATTAGACCGGTTTTTTCTTGAGATTGCCATGGATGTTGACTCACCATTTGATTCACAAGAAAAAGCAAAAATAAGGGAAGATATAGAAAAAGTCGTAAATTCCGCAAGAAAAGAATTAGACATTATCGAAAACTTTACTTATTTGGATCACATTAGCAATAGATCTTTATTAAATGGTGCATCCTATTTTATAGAAGATGTCAAACTCCCGAATCATATACTGATAGGTATTAATATGTTTTTAAAGGGGTATGAAATAAGCCGACCTGAATATAGAAACTGTTTTATCATATTAGGAACAGGATTAAATGCTTCCCAGGCGAGAACCGCTTCGGAGATTTTAATGCGGGCAGAACCTCATTTTAAGAAGATTTATGTTACATATGGGAATGCTATACAAAAAGATCAACTCTATCAGCCTAAAAATGCCATTATGAATAGGCTGTATAAAGAAATACCGGAAGATATCGGGATATTGATTTGTCATGGAGGTTATGGCACAGTGCATTTAGGTATACAACTTGGTATTCCTATGATTGTCGTGCCATTTCATATCGAGCAATATTCAAATGCGTACAGGATGGAAAAATTAGGTGCGGGTCTGAATATAGGTACATATGATAATTCCGGATTCAAAGGTATTTATCAGAAATTCACTATTGATTGGGATCAATTTGAATGGGCGCTTGAAAACAGCAGAAGCTTGCGAAAAAGACGATCTTTTTACGATGAATATAAATCATACAGGATAACGTATTTTTCTGAAATAGATAAACTTATAAGTACCTTTTGAATCGACCTTAAGAGATTAAAATGCATTTAGCGATAGTTTCTTTGTTGCCGCCTGTGGTTAGTGGTATAGCTGATTATGGAAAATACCTGAGTGAAGCTTTTTCTGAATTGTCCAAATTTGAACAAATATCGATAATCACACAAGTAGAAGCAGAACCGGATATTCTTGACAACAAGTTACCCCATGTTCGTGTCTTTCGTGTTTGGAATAACAATTTAATGGGCGGTTGGCATGTAATAAATACTCTTCATAAGCTTAATCCAGATGTTGTATGGTTCAATCTGGCAGCCAGTATGTTTGGGATCAGCCGGTCTGCAAATATAATAGGAGCTTTAATTCTATTATTTGGCGGTATTTTAAAAACACGATCGGTAGTGACGCTACATGAAGTACTTCCGGCAATTGATAATAATTTGGTAAAAAAGAAAAATTCCATTTTATTGCCTTTCATCACAAAAAAAATATGCAAAGCAAAAGTAATATGCCTTCTATTGAATCACCATGTAATGTTATTAAGGGCAATATGTAATGAAGCAAATCTGGTATGCATTCCTCACGGTATCTATTTAAAACCGGAGAAGATTGCTGAACCAGCCAAACAGGCAATTCTATTTTTCGGAACCATCTCTCCCTATAAAGGTATAGAATTTCTTATTACGTCTTTTCGAGAAGTAATAGAGAAAAATCCGGAACTAAGTTTAATCATAGCCGGTGGAGAGCATCCCCGATTTCATGGTTATTTAAAACACCTTAAAAATGTTTATAGTAATACGTCTGGTATTGTATGGAAGGGTTATGTGCCGGATTGTGAATTAATCTCTCTTTTCTCCAGTTCCACCTTAACTGTTTTTCCTTACATATATTCCACAGGTGCGTCAGGAGCTATTTTCTGGGCCTCGACATTCGGTCGACCTCTTGTAGTCTCTGATATACCGGAATTGCGGGCAAGTTGTGATGAAATCGGTTTGATGGCAAACTATTTCAAAGTCAATGACATTCAGGGCCTAACTCTGTCAATAAACAATCTACTTGCTGATTCAGATCTTCGGGAAAAGCAGGTTCAGAATAATATTTCAGTAATAAATAATTATACTCTTCAAAAGACAGCGGATTCTTACGCTAATATTTTTTCCGGGATAATGAATTAGGGATTCGTTTAAAGACCATCGGGTAAAATTGGGGATGGGTTCATATTTCGACTTAGAGCAAAAATTTAATACACTGATCCGGGTGTTAGCTAAATAATCGATTTCTTTCTAAATCTTGAAGTGATAATAAGATCCTCCTAATAAGATTTGATGAATTGGTAAAAGTCATTTTGTATTTAAAATGGCTCTGAAACTATTTTGAACTAATCTTAAATTTTTATCAAAAAGAAGATATCCTCTAAGTATTGGCAAATTATATCGTACAATATTTTCTAATATTATCCGATAGATCAGACAATAAGTATGTATAAAGATTTTATAGATGGAAAAATTGCAAATAATAGAAACCCTGCTTTTGTGGAATTTGTGGGAAAAAGATATAAACACAGGTATTCCCAGGAAAGAATATCTTGCACGGCTGAAAAGATATTTAGCCACTGATGAAATTGTGAACATTAACAGGAATGAGACGTTCTGGTAAAAGCACTCTCTTGCTGCAGTTGACAGATAAACTGATTAAAGATGATGTTCCCAGAAACAACACAATTTATGTTAATTTTGAGGGCACAAAGTTTTATAATTTTTTGAATATGGATCTATTGGATAATATCTGGGAATAGTATTGTAATTATTTAAAACCAAAAGGGAAGGTATATCTGATCCTGGATGAGATACAAAAGATAACGGGCTGGGATAATTGGGCAAGGGCTAAATACGATCGAAAAGAAAATATAAAGATATTTGTTACAGGCTCCAATGCAGAGCTTCTATCATCAGAATTTTCAATTGTATTGACAGGCAGACACCTTGAACTATTCATTACTCCATTGAGTTTCAGGGAATTTTTAAGGTTTAGGGATATAGACGTAGAAACAGACAAATTATGGCTAATAAAAAATAAAAGCAGGTTAAAAAATCTCGTTTTAGAATATCTGCAATCTGGCGGCTTTCCTAAAATCATCCTCACTGGAGATGAATTGCTCAGGAAGGAATTGTTGAGCCAATATTTAAATGATATCTTAAACAGGGATATTGTGAATAGATATAAGGTCAAAGATTCAGACAAGCTGGAGAAGCTTGCTTTGTTTTAAGTCACTAATTTTACTCAAAAATACAATTATAACAGTATAAAAAGGGTGACAGATTTCGCTCTGTCTTTGGATTCCATTCAACGTTTTTCCCAATATCTAAAGAATGCCTTTTTAATCGATTTTTTGCCTAGATTTTCCTTATTCCCTGAAGGACCAAATGCAAACAGATCGTAAAGTCTATTTTGTGGATAATGGGATGAATAATGCAATAGCCTTAAATTTTCCAAGGATAAAGGCAAATTATTAGAAAATGCCGTTTTTCAACACCTAAAGAGGCAAAAAAAAGAGATGTATTATTTTCATGAAAAACAGGAAGTAGATTTTGTTTGCAGGCAAGGATTAGATGTTGTTGAATTAATAAACGTTTTTTACAGCCTGGTGGATAGAGAAACGCTTCTTAGAGAAACCTCCGCTTTGGTTGAAGCCATGAGGTATTTTAAATTGAAAGACTCCAAAATTATCATAAAATTTTTTACTATCGAATGCCGAAAGCCAGCTCAAATAAAAATAAAATACTGGAATTAAATATCCTGACCTGTTATATTGGTATATTAATTAACTATGGAATAGGACTTATAACATTTACATTTTATAAAATATTTTTATTTGATTTAAATAGCATTCGAAAAACAACCCACAAATTAAATAGATAAGTTTCGGGCTGGGGGAAAATCCTATGAGAAATTCTTTCCATTCAGACAGGTCAAATAGGGAAGATATATCCATTACCCTGTGTGGTGCTGCGGGACAGGGGATTCAGACAATAGAACATATTCTTACACGTGTTTTAAAGCTCTCTGGGTATAACGTTTTTGCCACAAAGGAATACATGTCACGAATACGGGGAGGTAGCAACTCCACAGAGCTTCGTGTGTCTTCCAGAAGGGTTGCAGGCTATTCGGACAGGATCGATATCCTTGTTCCTTTAGATAAGCAGGCCATTCCACATCTGAAAGAGAGAATCACTCCCAAAACGGCAATACTGGGCGAAAAAGAGAAGCTGAAGACAGAACGCGATATTATCCACATACCTTTTTCTAAGATTGCCTCGGAGATAGGGGGGCAGATTTATGCAAATATGGTAAGTATAGGTGTAATTGCGGGTCTTTTTGAGTGTGAGCAGAAAATTTTGGAGGATTATCTTGCCGGCTATTTTGTGAAGAAAGGTGAAGAAGTTATTGAAAAAAATAAACAGGCGTTAAAAAGGGGATTAGAGATAGGGGCTGATCTTTTAAATTCAGGAAAGATAGATATCTATATCAAAAAAAACACCATGGTTCGTGACGAGATCCTGATAAATGGGGCAGAAGCCGTGGCCCTTGGGGCTATAGCCGGGGGGTGTAATTTTATATCGGCATATCCCATGTCCCCTTCAACCGGGGTATTGACCTTTCTTTCCCAGCATTCCCGTAGGCTTGGAATCATTGCGGAACAGGCAGAAGACGAGATAAGCGCTATCAATATGGCAATGGGAGCTTGGTACGGTGGCGCCAGAGCACTTGCATCCACATCGGGGGGTGGTTTTGCCCTCATGGAAGAAGGGGTAAGCCTTGCAGGTATGATTGAATCACCGGTTGTAATCCATATTGCCCAGCGGCCGGGTCCTGCCACAGGGCTTCCCACACGCACGGAACAGGGTGACCTTGAGCTTGCATTTTATTCCGGACACGGGGAATTTCCCAGGATCATCTTTGCCCCGGGCACAATGGAGGATGCCTTTTATCTCACCCAAAAGGCCTTTAACCTTGCCGCAAGGTATCAGATTCCGGTATTTGTCCTTACAGATCAGTATATGATCGATTCATACTATAATATCCCTGCCCTGGAGACATCGGGGCTTATGGTTGAAAAACATATTGTGGAAACCTATGAGGGGTACAAAAGATACAAAATCACTTCAGACGGTATCTCACCAAGGGGAGTCCCGGGCTTCGGCTCCGGGCTTGTTACGGTAGACAGCGATGAGCATGATGAAGAAGGGCATATTACAGAGGACCTTGATCTTAGGGTGAAGATGGTGGAAAAAAGGCTGAAGAAGCTCGAATCTTTGAAGAGGGAGGCGATTCCACCAGAGTTGTTTGGAGAAGAGGATTATAAGACATTGATAGTCTGCTGGGGCACTACTTATCATATTGTGAAAGAGGCTGTAGAAACATTGGGAGGGGAGGATCTATCCATATTGTATTTCAAACAGGTGTATCCAGTCTCTGATGAGGCTTTGACATATCTCAACCTGGCTAAGAAAACGATAATCATTGAAAATAATGCCACCTCTCAGTTCAGCAGGCTTCTAAAGGTTCAAACAGGGATAGAGATGGACCATAAAATCCTTAAATATAACGGCCTGCCTTTTTCTGTTGAAGAGGTCTCTGAAAGGCTAAAGGAGATAGGGGAGTAAGAGGATGGATAAGAAAATTTATGATTTGGAAAATATAGATATCGCATGGTGTCCTGGGTGCGGCAATTTTCCGATCCTGCAGGTGTTGAAAGAGACACTTGCGGAGCTTGATATCCTGCCCGAAAACCTGGTCCTGGTATCAGGGATAGGTCAGGCCGCAAAAGCTCCCCATTATCTCAAGGCCAATGTGTTTAACGGGTTGCATGGCAGGGCGCTTCCCCCTGCAACCGCCATAAAGGCGTCAAATCCGGAGTTGATGGTTATAGCGGAAAGCGGTGACGGGGATATGTACGGCGAAGGCGGGAACCATTTCATGCATGCAATCCGGAGGAATCCGGATATAACCAATATAGTGCACAATAATATGGTTTACGGATTGACCAAAGGCCAGGCATCGCCCACCAGCCAGCCCGGGTTTAAGACACCTGTCCAGGTAAATGGCGTCACACTGGAGCCATTCAATCCCCTGGCCGTTGCCATTGCCCTGGATGCATCCTTTGTGTCGAGGGCTTTCTGTTCAGATAAGACACAAACAAAGGATATATTGAAAAAGGCCATTTTGCACAAAGGATATGCACTGGTGGACATCCTCCAGCCATGTGTCTCGTTCAATAAGATTAATACCTATCAGTGGTTTAAAGAACGCACATACTACCTTGAGGATTCTCATGATCCCTCGGACAGAGTGGCTGCCTTCAGAAGGGCGATAGAGCAAGAAAGGCTTCCCCTGGGGATATTTTATATAAATTCCAACAAAGCTACATTTGAGGAAAATACAGGGATCTATGCCGAAAATAAAGAGCCGTTGTATAAGAGGGAATCGGACAGGGAAAGATTGAAAGAGCTTGTCCTCTCAAAGAAATAGGCATAAGAATTATTGTATTGTTTCACCACGGAGGTGATATGATAAAGTGTCAGATTTTCCCGGGATGAGTATAATTTTTTATTAACAAAAAAATTTAACTCATCTAAAAAGGAGGAAAGAATGACACCATTAAGCTATTCAGCAAAAGATTATGACATATTCATCGGGATAGACACAGATAAAAAAAGCTATGTTTTTTCAGTTGGAGATTATAATGTTATGAGCCGGGCAAAAAAGATACCTTCGAATCCGGAACATTTACATAATTATATACAAAAAAATTATAAAGATAAAAAGGTTATTTGTGCTTATGAAGCCGGGCCTACAGGTTTTCATCTTCATGATTATCTCACAGGAAAAGGGATTAAATGCCTTGTTGTTCCTCCAGCTTCTATCCCAAAAGCAGCTAACCAAAAAGTGAAGAACAATCAAATCGACTCAACCAAGCTTACAGAAGAACTTAGGGATAACAGGGTTAAGCCGGTTCGGGTTCCTCAAGAAGCTTATCGAGAATT
>JBLIRO010000016.1:0-70278 GCA_049472335.1 bacterium
GAGAATTATTCCTTGAATATTAAGATCTAGATCATCCGAGTCTCCTGAATATATTGATGTATATTTATTAAGATCATCCGGGCTGCAAAGGCAACGGCTGTCCATATTAACTCCTTGTCCATCTTGATCCTCATCTTTATAGTAGATAGTACAGCCTTGAGATCCTTCCACATCAACCTTACCATCACAATTATTGTCTTTTTTGTCACAAATCTCTATAGCAGCAAGATAAACATCTTTATCTGTATCATCACAATCTTCCGGATTTTTTGCATATTCCGGAGGTTTCTTGCATGCATATTGGCTTATGTTCGGATCACCATAACCATCACCATCTGAATCTAAGTAATAATATTCATATGCAAGCTTATTGGGATCATCGATGACACCGTTACAGTCATTATCCTTTCCATCACATATATCTAAACCATTAGGGTGAATGCTATTGTCATTATCTATACAATCGGTATTATCAACGACATAGCCGATTGGTTGATAACAGCTTTCTATAGGACTATTCGCATCTCCATAACCATCTCCGTCAGCATCTATAAAATAAATGTGAAGAGAAAATCCTTCATCGATTTGACCATTACAGTCATTATCATAGCCGTCGCATTTTTCTGATGCCCCTGGGTATATGTTTGGATCCATATCATCGCAATCACCACCCTGATTTGCAGTATATTGTTCTTCTTGAGAATAAGAGTAATGTATATCTGAAGTTAAACCATATCCATCGTTATCCTGATCTCGATAAAAAAGATCAGTATATATAGTAAAAGCATTGTGAAGTACCCCATTTCTTCCATCAGGATTAGTGACTACAATATCATAACTTCCATTTAAAAGGCCGCTAGGAACAGTTGCTGTAATTGTTTGCGGATTATGAACGGTGATGTTTTTACATAGTTTATGAGTAAATTGAACAATATATAATCCCTCTCCATCAATAAGATAAATATAGTCACCCTTTACATAGACTCCATTAAATAAAAAAGATGAAGTATAAAATCCCTCACCTACGGGGTTTTCTTTGTTACTGACATCTATTATTCTTAATCCATTATTGGCGTTGGAACAGACAATATAGGCATAATCTTCAAGTACTTGCAGACATTTAGGGGCTAATGAGATAGCTCTGGGGCCGCTTCGATCAGTAAAGGAAGCAATCTCCTGCGGCTGGATTTTATCGCTTATATCAACAATTTTTAAGCCTTCAGCAATGGCTACGTAAGCATAATTATCAGCCACATATACACTTATCGTTCCTGATGAATACAGGCTTTGCGGATCATAAAAACTGACTTCATAAGGATCAGTCTTGTCACTTATATTAATTATTCTTAAACCATCATTTATAGTTGCAATATAGGCATAATTACCTTCAACAAATATATCATCTGCTCTACTGGGAGGGACAAAATCACCTTTGGCATGTGGATGTTCTTTGTCAGTTATATCTATTATCCGTACACCTTGATAAACTGTTTTAATAGGGACATAATCAGGTATAGGAAAAGGCGGATCATCACCTCTGGCACTTACCTTCTCGCTAACATAAGCATAATTTCCTTTAACTGCTCGAATTGAAAGAAGAGCAGCTCCACTTACAGGCGAACCATAACTTCCAAGAACCTCAGGATTCTTTTTATTTGTTACGTTCACTATAATCAAGCGATAATTGGTAATATAAACAGGGCCACAGCATCCATATCCAACAAAAATTGAACCAGAGGGAATAACTATATAGGCATAATTGCCCTGAACATAAATCTCCTGAGGAATTCCCGGCGGCTCATAAGAGCAGACCTCTATAGGATGCATAATATTACTTACATCAATTATCTTTATTGCTGCTCCAGAAAGTACATAGAGATAATTTCCATATAAAAAAAGGTCTTTAGACGACTTGTATTCAATAAAGTTTAGCAATCTTGGTCCTAAAATGAGGTCTACCGTTGTCCCATCTGTAAAATTCACACCTGATATAGCAATATCAGTTTCTTCGTGATTATATCCCCCATCAGGATCAACTGAATCAATCCCTGGATTAGGAGTTACTTCTACATTTATAGTAACTGAACTACTAAGATCATAACTATCTGTAGCAGTAATAGTTACAGAATGTGGACCTATATCATCATGGTTTGTTGACTTAAAGTAGTCATCCATCCATCCTGAAAACATAAAATCAATAGTATCATCTGGATCTATATCATTTGCTTCAGGTGTAATAACAAAGGTCTGACCAGCAGCTATTGAGTAGGTAATAGTTTCTCCATATACAACTTCTACTCCATTTATTCTGATAATTGATGGGGCATGGTATTGTTTTACTTCAAATCCATTAGAAAGAATATCACTCTGCCCATTAGGATTGGTCAGTATAAGATCATATATGCCTTCAACAAGTCCCATAGAAATTGAATGGGTAATCGTGAATGAGTTAAGTACTGAGATGTCTGAATATTGTCGTAAGACAAGTTGAACAATCTGAAGTCCTTCATTCGAAGCACATATATAGATATAATCTCCTTCGACAGAAAAAGCCGTAACTCCTCTCTTATAGTGGGCAACCTCAAAGGGATTCTCTTTATCAGTTACATTAAATACTCTTAATCCATCCTTACCGCACGCAATATAGATATGATCTCCTAGTGCATACACATCTCCTGCATATTCTGGGCAATAGGAACTTACTTTTTTAGGATGAACCTTGTCACTTATATCAATGATATCCAGATTCCCACCGTAGTCAGGATATAAAAGATTGGATGTTATGTATGCATAATTTCCTCCTATATACACACTACTCGTCAAACCCGGAATATCATAAGAGCTTACTCTATAAGGATGTTCCTTATTACTTATATCTATTATTTCAAATGTTCTATTATTGGTTGTAATATAAGCATATTCTCCCATTACATATATGTCTATCACTACTTTCCCTAATGCCTGATTAGCATTAGCTGGGGAGAAATGACCCACTTTAGAAGGATTTTTCTTATCACTTACATCTATTATTATTAATCCGTATCCTTTTAATGAGTTTATATCTACCTCACTAGCAATGAAGGCATAATCCCCTGATACATAAATATCTCTAGCGACAATTTCTCCCGAGGGATCGAAAGCACCCACCTCAAAAGGATTTTCTTTATCACTTATATCTATAATCCGTATTCCATCATAATTACAAGCTATATATGCGTATTCTCCAACTACATGAACAGCCCTTCCAGAACCTGAAGGATTACAAGAACCAACTTCTGCAGGATGCTCCTTATTGCTTATATCCAATATTATTAAATCCTTACGAAGGGTAATTACATAGGCATAATTCCCGGCTACAAAAATATCTCTGGCATTAAAATCATAACCTTCAATACTACTCAATAAAAGAGGTTTTCCCACTAAACTCATTCGAACTCCATTTAAAAAATTATTTCCATTTATAGTAATTGCAGTTTCCTCTTGATTATAACCACTACTTGGGTCCACAGAAGAAATTATGGGGGTCTGTGCCCAGGAATTCAATCTAAAAGTCCCTATTAATAAAAAAAATATATATAAGAAAATAGTAAAGATTTTATATGCCTTTAAAAATAAAGCGCTTTGTAGATTTTCTAATTTTTTAAAAAAGATGGAAGACATAAAAATTCCCCCTTTTCTGATCTCACATTAATAGTTGAACAAAATTAGGTTTTTTTCTATAAAAATAAATGAATCTGTTTTATAAATTAACATCTCTATAATTGAATAGACGCAAATAATATTTATTTTCCCAAAGATTTTCTAGGCAATAAACATTTTTTAGAGCTTATTGCCATACATCCATAGACATCCGATCATTTTATCTAAGATAAAGATTTTTGGATTTTACTCATCGAAATTGAGAGTCAAAAACAGAAGAGACAGAAAAATTGACTTTAAAGCTTCTGTGATGTTTAATAGATCGGACCTAATCAACAGGATTATTCAGGGTTGAATTGGAATATGAGATAACTAAATTGTAATTCTTTTCACTTGAATCTGTCAATTTTAAGACTTTTTCAATGCTATGATTGGGAGTGAAAAAAAGTGAGTGGTGTGTGGATGAACTTTTCTATAGTCAGTTCGTATGCATCATGATTGATTTTACTAGATTTAATATACCAGACCTTGCTGCCCACCGCTATGACGCGGTTGGGCGGCTATAAGGGAACAAAGCTGATGCTGATGGCTTTATTTTGAAAAGATTGAGTGATTATTACAATTTTAAAAAAGATAATAAAAATAAAACTATAATTTTTTCTGGAATAGTTTTCTCTCACTTTACTTTGCATTCTGATAATGATAATCTGGGTAATATAATCTTAAAAACAATACCTTAATATGATATTTGGAAAATAACACCTCACTGCACTGGACTTGTCTGGCTCGTCTGTGATTGTGAAGCCTTTTCTAATTGTGCTTACAAGCCAGTGAGTTCAATTGTTATTGTCTATCAATTATGCAAAATGGGGAATGCGGTCAGTTAGCCATATGAAATATATGGCAGGTCAACCGTGAGGCAGACCGATGAAGGGGCTGTAATAAGAAGCTGGAAAAGGCAAATGTCACTTTGTAATGGAGTGAATAGAGTATGAAACATGACTCAACTAAGTCAAACAAAAGGAGGGAATCCATGAAGCATTTTTTGGTTGCCAGACATCCCGGCAAGATTGCAACATTGTATGTTGTGTGCGTAATTTTTCTGCTCAATTTAATAGCGTGTACGGGCATCCCAATTTCCTATTATGACGCCACAACATACACGCAGCTAACAAGTCTTAAGGCAGAGACCACTATGCTGGTTGAAAGCTTCGATACAACTCCATATGCGGAAAATCAGAAAAAAATCGAGGAAACAATATTGAATCTCAAAAAGGCTTACGAATACGAGAAAGGAAAAGGAAATCCAAACAGCGACACAACCAAGCAGTTCGGCAAGATTTATGGCTTATTTACGGATGATGTGAAGGACTACAAGGAAAATAGGCCAGGAGAGCTTGGAAAAAAATATTTTCAAGAAGCCGCAAAAATTTTAGGGCAGGCATTTGATATCGCAATTTCAACAGAAAATCTGAAAAACAAAGACAAGCGTTAGGAGAATGACATGAGCAAGTTTACGGATTTCATTGATGGCTTAGTAGATGAGGGGAAGAGTCTAGCAAAGGATGAGCTCAAAAAGCTGGTTTCCGATGCAAAGAAGGATAAATCAGACTTCGTTCGACTGCAGGCGGAAAATCTGGAACGATGGACTGTGATGTTGGCCGAAGGCGATCTGACCAGTGAAGGTTATAAAAAGCTGGTCAAGAAAATGGAAGTTTTAACACAGCTTGAAGTCATCAATTTAAAGGTTAGTGCCAAAGCTAGTGCTCAGAGACTTGCTGAAGGTGTCCAGAAGCTAGTTATTAACCGTCTTTTTGCGTTGCTTTAATGGCTAACGATTGCATATCTGGCGCTGCTTGTGGAGTTGGTTGTAAGCTCCGAAGCCTTTTCCGATTACGTTCACAAGGCAAGTCACCCATTAAAGGGTTTGTCAGATCTTCATTAATTGCGCTTATATGCTGCATTGAAGAAGACAATAAAGAAATCGGCCTGTAGAATTTCCTACAGGAACCACGAAAAAATGGAGAAACACTATGTTACTTCGTATTGCTACCTTTAATCTCGAAAACCTTGATGACAATGTGCAACCATCTCTCGCCGAGCGCATTCAAATCATGCGCCCCCAACTCGACCGAGTCGCGGCAGACATCATATGTCTTCAAGAAATCAACAGTCAAGGATCAACTGGTTCCCGGACACTATCGGCTCTTGACCAGTTACTGAGCAATACGACCTACGTGGGATTTAACAGACAGACGACACTTACAACTTCCGGCCAACTCTATGATCAGCGCAACCTGGTGACCCTTTCGAGATTCCCTATCGTCAGTACACAAATCATCCGCAATAGCGCGGGACCTCGACCAAGTTATAAAATGGCCACAGCGAACCCGCCTGACACCACGGCAAATCCTATGAAGTGGGAGCGACCGATGCTCTTCACTCAAATTGACATTGGATCTGGTCGCATGCTTCATCTTATCAATGTTCATCTCAAATCAAAGCTTGCCTCTAATATTCCGGGCCAGAAGATCAACGATTACACGTGGCGAACGGTCTCAGCCTGGGCCGAGGGAAGTCTTATCTCATCAATGAAGCGGTTAGGACAAGCCCTTCAAGCTAGATTGTTAATTGACGACATTTTCGATACGAGCGGGCTCGACTCGTTGATTTTGATAGCCGGGGACTTCAATGCGCACGCTGACGAGGTTTCGCTCAAGGCTATCTGTGGCCCCGTCGAAGAAACAGGCAACCCTGCCCATGCTGCTCGTCTGATGATCCCCTGCGAAAACAATATCCCCGATTCGGCTCGATACTCATTATTTCACCTGGGCAAAGGTCAGATGCTCGATCACATAATCGTTTCAAGGTCACTCCTTCGATATTTTCGTGGAGCAGAGATTCACAATGAAGCATTGCCGGATGAATCCGGAGCTTTCAGGCAGGACACCAAATTTCCGGAGTCAGATCACGCTCCGGTAGTGGCAGAGTTTGACTTTAAATAATGATTAAATAGGCTCATGTGCAGTATTTCCTGGCTTAAGTTGGTTAGAAAGAACACCAGAAGCAGCCTTAAAAGAAATTCGCAAAGTAGTCTCGGATCTTATATGCTATACGCAAAATAATGGTGAAGAGATACCGAACCATGGAGAGGCGGCGTTAAGAAGCCTGAAGAAGCAAAACAGGAGGATATTAAAAATGAACTTCTGGAGAAAAATAACAGGTATGGTAGTATTGATAATTGTCTGTGTCATAATGACTGGCTGCGCGACATCACGCCACTATAGCAGCAGTATTGTTCAATATCTATATCCCGATCAAAGCGAACCGCTCGAATCACCGGAGATCCCTGTATTATCTATACCCTTGAAAGTTGGTATAGCTTTTGTTCCTGGCGCTACAGGGGATAAAATACATTATGGCCCTGCAAATTTATCAGGTGCATCCACTCTTAATGAAAAAGAAAAAATGTTATTAATGCAAGAGGTTAGCAATCATTTCAAAAAATATGAATTTGTCAAATCAATTGAGCTGATCCCGTCTGCCTATTTAAAATCAAAGGGGAGTTTTGCCAATTTGGACCAAATTCGTACAATGTTCGGAGTGGATGTTATTGCATTACTTTCATACGATCAATCTCAATTTGTGGATGAAGGCTTCTCTACTATAAGCTACTGGACAATCGTTGGCGCCTATGTGATCAAAGGGGAAAAAAATGATACTAACACTATGCTGGATGCCGCTGTTTACGATATTCGGAGCCGTAAAATGTTGTTTCGCGCACCCGGACTCAGCCATATAAAAAGCAAAGCGACACCTGTCAATCTGTCAGAGCAAATTCGTTTGGACAGTGTAGAAGGATTTAAAGAGGCCAGCAAGGACCTTATCGTAAATCTAGATAACCAACTGGAGGTATTTAAGAACAAGATCAAGGAATCACCCGAAGAATTTAAGGTAATTCATAAACCTGGCTATACTGGCGGCGGAAGTTTGGATACAGGTTTTATCTTTCTTATTTTATTAATTGGTGGCTATTACTTATGGAATTCAAGACGAGAAGAGACATAATTGTTAAAATTCCAAACTGGACACTTGCTGTTTTCATAATTAGTATTGTCACATACGCTATTCCTTCACTGCGTCATTTATTGATTTATGACCGTGATGCTATTATTGCAGGACAGTTATGGAGATTATTGACATCTCATTTTGTACACTTCTCTATTGCGCATCTATTCTATAACCTTTTGGTTTTCTGCATAGCTGGATCATTAATAGAGAATAGGGGTTACAGGTCTTTCGGAACCCTTTGTTTCCTGACAGCATTTTTTATAAGCATCACTTTGTTTATTGCTAAACCGGATATGAGCTATTACGGAGGACTATCCGGAATAGCATGCGGGGCGGTTGTATATCTCATACTTTTTGAATTTCTTGATTCCAGCTTATGGACCGCCTTCTTTTGTATTGTGATACTGCTTTCAATTATAGTTAAGCTTGTTATTGAAGCCTTAACCGGGCAGTTTATATTTGTCGCCAGTAATACACTGTTTGTACCAATACCTCTGAGTCACATAACAGGAAGTTTAGTGGCATTAATATTTTTCTGTATTGGATTGATAAGTGTGCCATCACAATCGAAAATATCGAAAGAGATGATTTGTAGAGAATAAAGTTCCTGATAGTAAAATATCAAGATCTCTCAATGGATTTAGCACTGGACTACTCCACAAGAAAACTCCCGGTGCCAAGTCAGTATCGTGCCCTAACGGCTGACCCTGTATTCTTTCACAATTGGGATACTTTGTCTGCAGCAATGACCTACGAAGCAGATACCGGAAAGTATGATTGACAGGCAGTGCTGTATCGGGATTTGTTCGATTATTTTTTGGCTATTTTGAGCGTATTAATCATTATATAGACATAAGGCTGATTACAGTTAAAGATGTTTCCAGCCTGGATTATTGGCTTGAGCAAGTAGCCTCGCCACGATTTGTCAAATACCCTGTTTTTAATGACTTTATCAAGAATTATGGTTATTCAGGCTTAGTGGATCTGATGAATAAGTTTGGAATTAGATACAGGAAAAAACACGTTACCTAATATTCGCTTTTTATGTTGTGAGAATAATTATATTGCGTGATCTTACTTATCCGGCCGTGATTTGTTAGAGTCATTCACCCGTTTTAAGATACTCGTCAATGGCCTTTGCCGCGCGTTTTCCTGCCCCCATTGCCTCAATAACGGTCGCAGCGCCCGTGACCGCATCGCCTCCGGCGAACACGCCCGGTTTTGAAGTCTTGCCTGTGGAAGGATCAGAGATAATGCGGCCCTTCTTGTCTGTCCGGATGTCAGGGGCATCCGAGATGGCGAGCAGATTGGGGCTTTGTCCGATTGCGACCACAATGACGTCCACATCTATTATAAATTCAGATCCCGGTATTGGAACAGGTCTTCGTCTTCCTGATGCATCGGGCTCACCGAGTTCCATCCTCTGGCATTCCATCCCCCTGACCCAGCCCTTTTCATCTCCCAAAATCCTTACCGGGGCAGCCAGCGTTACCAATTCAATGCCTTCCTCAAGGGCGTTTTCAACCTCCTCCGCCCTTGCGGGCATTTCTTCACGTGAGCGCCGGTAGACCAACGACACCTTTTCCGCCCCAAGCCTTAGTGCTACCCTTGCGGAATCCATTGCCACGTTTCCTCCGCCGATAACCGCCATATGTCTTCCTATCCTTATAGGTGTGTCATACTCGGGAAAGAGATAGGCCTTCATCAGGTTATTTCTTGTTAGGAACTCATTGGCTGTATACACACCGTTTAAATTCTCACCCGGTATATTCATCATATAGGGAAGACCCGCGCCTGTTGCCAGAAAAACCGCATCAAAACCGTTGTTCAGGAAATAATCAATGGTTTTTAATTTTCCTACCACAAAGCTCGTCTGGATCTCAACCCCTAATTTTCTGACATAATCCACCTCTGTCTGTACGATGCGCTTTGGAAGCCGAAACTCCGGGATACCGTATATCAGGACTCCGCCTGTCTTATGAAGCGCTTCAAAGAGTGTCACCTGATGCCCCATCTTCGCGAGCACCGCGGCTGCTGTAAGCCCAGCCGGCCCTGAGCCTATGATTGCCACTTTTTTTCCGGACAATTCCTTGGGCTTTTCAACCCTTATCTCACCCTGGGCAGTTTCGTAGTCCGCGACAAACCTTTCCAGCCGTCCAATGGCAATGGGTTTGCCCTTTTTGCCCAATACGCATTGGGCCTCGCATTGTGTCTCCTGGGGACATACCCTTCCGCAAATGGCCGGAAGGCTGTTTGCCTCTTTAATGGACTTAATTGCCTTTAGAAAATCGCCGGTCTTTATATGACTTACAAAACCAGGGATATCTATATTTACTGGACAGCCGGAAACACATGGATGTTTTTTACAGTTCAGGCACCGGGAGGCCTCCTGCATGGCCATCCCCCTGGTATATCCCAGTGCCACTTCATCGAAATTCTGTATCCTGATTCGAGGGTCCTGGTGCGGCATGGGCACCCGGTTTTTAGGCACCTCGATGACCCCTTTTTCCTCTGCTTCAGCGCATTTATAGTGCCATAGGGCGCGGTATTCTTCTCTGTTATACATTGCCTGCCTGCTCAGCAGCTCATCGAAATCAACCTGATGCGCGTCAAATTCTGGGCCATTCACACATACAAAACGAGTCTTTCCGCCTACAGAAACCCTGCATGCGCCGCACATCCCTGTAGCATCCACCATAATGGAATTTAAGCTCACAATAGTAGGTATGTTATGCTGTTTTGTGACCTTTGAGACCGCCCTCATCATTATTACAGGTCCTATGGCAATTACCCTGTCTATTTTCACACCCCCTGATATGAGCCTCGACAAGGCATCGGTCACAAAACCCTTGGTGCCGTATGTTCCGTCATCTGTTGTGTATATTGTCCTGTCTGCGACCTTTTCCACCTCTTGCTGCAGGATGAGTATCTCCTTGCTCCTGGCGCCAACAATGCAGGTTATTTCATTACCAGCTTCTTTCAGCGCTTTCATGATCGGATAAACAGGGGCAATACCTACACCGCCTCCTATACATACAACATGTCCGAAACGTTCGATCTCGGAGGGTATGCCCAAAGGACCCACAACATCTGCTATAAAATCCCCTTCCCCGAGCAATGCCAGACGCTGGGTGGAAGACCCTACTGATTGAAAAACTATGGTCATAAGGCCGGTGGCGCTATCTGTATCTGTTATGGTTAGCGGGATGCGCTCGCCACGCTCATCGATTCGTAAGACAACAAACTGTCCGGGTTTGGAAGATTGTACAAGGAGAGGTACATGTATCTTGAGCATTCTGATGGAGGGAGCAAGGTCCCTTGCTTCTATGATTTCGGACCTGCCCAGTCCTTTTTCATGATTATGATGATGTTCCATCAATTATGATCGTTCTTTGATTTTTGAGAGCATTTCCTTGATTTTTGTCATCAGATCTTTGGGAGGGCAAGGTTTATCGATAAAGGCATCCGTCTTCATCCAATACCCGTCCTTATCCTGCGAGAACTCAAATCCGGTCCGGTCAGCCACAGCCGTCAGCATCAGGACAGGTGTATGCTTCATCGCCGGGTCCTGTTTCAATCTCTTCGCGAGGGTAAATCCGGAATCATGTTCCTCCATCATCAAATCCAGAACAATCAGATCTGGTTTTTCCAGACGGGCCAATTCATATCCCTCCCGGGAATTGTAAGCGAAAACCACCTCAAAACCGTTATGCTCCAGCACGGCCTTGTTCATCTCAATAAAGTCTATATCATTATCGATCAAAAGGATCTTTGCCCTGGATGTCATTATCAGAAGCCAATAGGTTTTATGAAAGTAAATCCTTTATGGTTGCCAAAAGATTTTCCTGATTAACTGGTTTGTTTATAAATGCATCTGCATTGAGCAGCTTCTTTCTCGCCTCTTCAGAGGCAGGTATCGGGAGTCCTGTCTCCTCGACAATGGATGTCAGAAGTATAATCGGAACGGATGGAAACCTGCTTTTTATCTCCTTGCTCAGATCGAAACCTGAATCGAGAAACTCCATCATCACGTCCAATATAATCAAATCAGGTTTGATCGTTTCGAGTATTTTCTTGCATTCCTTTTCGCTTTCTGCTGTAATTACTTCATAGCCGTGACCGGATAAGAGAGAAGAATGAATAAACAAAAAATCCTCATCATCATCCACCAGTAAAATCTTTTTATTTGTTGACTCAGGCTCTTTCAATCCTTCCTTGATAAGCTCTCTCAACCGGTCTTCATTTTCAACCACATCGATTGTTTTGGTTTTTAATTCACCGCCCTCATAATATTGATAGTGCACAGTACATCCGCATTTAACATGGCACCGGAAAACCTGTTTAAGGATACTCTCATCATCCTCCATGGATAATTTCTCAGCCTGATAATAGGGGCACCAGGAAAATTCACCCGGACCGATCATTTTCATAAGTTCCGGACAATATACTGTGAGCTTGGATCTTTTCGATTTTTCGCTCATTCTTAAGATTCCTCTCCATTTTTCATGTATATATGCCTATTATGCACTAATATGTAAACCTATTATGCATTTATCACAATTTATTGTCAAACTTTTTTTGGATATCCCGATCTATAGGAAGATAAATAGTAAATTTTGTCCCCTTATCAATTTCGCTTTTTACCTCGATACTTCCTGCGTAGTTATTAACGATCCTTTTCACAATAGAAAGGCCCAGCCCGGTGCCTGTGATATTTCGTGTCCTTTTATTTTTTGCCCTGTAGAATTCGTCAAAGCATCGTACCAGATCATCTTTATTCATTCCTATCCCGGTATCTTCTATAATAATCCTGGCCATTTGATTTTCAATTCCACCGGCAATCCGGATGACGCCATTTTCCTTATTATATTTAATGGCATTCACTATCAGGTTGTTAAAAACCTGATGCATCTCTTTTTTGTCAACCATGATCGCAGGAAAATCATTATCCAAAGTGAAATCAACACGGATCTCTTTTTTTTCCATCTCCATTTTCATAAAATCAAGCACCTCGGCAATGATTTCCTTCAGATTTACACTCTCTATCTGACGGCACTTTCCCCCGGCTTCTATAGCCGATAAGGCCAAAAGGTCCTTGATCAAATCCAGCAAACCTTCGGCCCGGATCTTCGCCCTGCCCAGCATTTTTTTATAAAGCTGCGGATCGTCGCCTGCCGACTGATTTAACACCACATCAATAAATCCATGCATTGCAGACAAAGGCGCCCTCAGTTCATGGGAGACCATGGTAACAAACTGAGTCTTCAACTCTTCAAGTCTTTTCTGCTTTGTTATATCCCTAAGGATAATGACCGTTCCAAGGATATTTTTATCATGATCCTGGAGCAGGGTCGCCGTGCCCAGCAGGACCTTATCCGAGATCCTGATCTCCTGGCTCAGAACCCTGGCCTTTTCAATGTCACGAACCTGACTTATAAAATTCGAAAGCGCTTTGCTACTTGCGATTGAAGCGAGCTTGGCGCCGATGATTACCTGTTTAAGCCCAAGCAGTTGTAATACCATCGGATTCCAGAGAACAATCTCTTCCTGATTATTTATCACCAATACACCTTCCCCCATACACTGAATAATGGCCCTGGTCCTTGACTTTTCCGTATCCAGCTCCAGCAGGTTACGCTCTCTTTCCTCCAGCAACCTTTTCGATTCAATATGGAGCTTCCGCCATTCCAGTGCCTTATCGATGATAATAATGAGTTCATCCGGGGTGAATGGTTTTGCGAGATAATCGAATGCTCCCTTTTTGGTTGCTGAAACTGCCATCTCATAACTGGCGTACGCTGTCATAACTATCTGGATAGAATCAGGTGAAATGGATTTAATGGAGTCCATTACTTTGAATCCGTCCATGTCGGGCATCCTGTAGTCTATGAGAATGATATCATAAAAATTCCTTCTGGCCTGCTCAATCCCCTTTTCGCCGTTTTCAGCGGTATCCACCACGTGTCCTCGCGGCCCAAGGACCCTGATAACTCCGGACCTCATACCGGCCTCATCATCTATAACAAGGATCTGGGCTTTCATCTTTTCTGTTTTCATATCTTTCATCTTTTACTTTTCTCACTTAAAGTTTTGCTCTTCACTACTAAATATGATTCCCGGCTCCTTTTTTACAAGTTCCGGCTGTTGCAGCGGGAGGATTATGGTGAAGGTAGTGCCCTGCCCGAGCTCACTCTCGACCCGTATATCACCGCTGTGCATTTTTATGATTCCGTAAGATATGGCCAGCCCTAACCCGGTCCCTCTGCCGATCTGTTTGGTTGTAAAAAAGGGATTGAACAATTTCTTGATGTTCTCTTCTGAAATGCCCGATCCAGTGTCCTCGATCCTTATCTCAACGGATTCCTCGTCATCGGAGAGCCTTACCTTGACATTCAAGGTACCGCTTCCGGGCATGGCATCAAATGCATTTGTGAACATATTCAACATAACCTGTTTCATTTGTTCAGGATCAATCATAATTAGAGGGATATCAGGGTTGCAATCAATATTTACCTTTATCTGCCCTTTTCTGTCTCCTACCAGATGGTAAGCATTTTCAATCAATCTCTTTATATCCGTCAGCTTTAAGACAAGCCGGCTTTGACGGGCAAAATTCAGCAAGGCGGAGACGATATTTTTACATCTTTTCGCCTCATTAACAATTAGCTGAATGTCATCTTTTATCTGACTGCCATCCGGAACAGATTCAAGGAGCATATGTGAATAAAGGAGTATTGTGCCGAGCGGATTATTTACTTCATGAGCTATGCCTGCTGCAAGCTGTCCCATGGATGCGAGTTTTTCTGACTGGATAAGTGATTCCTGAAGCTTCAGCAATTCAGCCCTCAACCTTATCAGCTCTTTATGTCTGAAAGATTCGTCCATGCTTTTCAGATATTGAAGGCACATCCTCTTTTCAGCGATTCCATAGTAGACGGCCCCGGCATACTCGCGGCAGGTATTATATCCGCATAATCCGCAATTAAGCTCATAGTTAGGCGTAGGTTTGTTCATCTCAAGCAATATTCTATTGATCTCTTTCTGCGGAACAGTAAAATTCTTGTCTTCATTGGTGAAGTTTCTGGAAAGATCAAGATCTGACCATCTTTCTAATGCCTCTTTCCATCCCTCTACGGATGGCCACTTTGCTATTTCCTTGATAAAATTCAAAAGGGTCGAACGCCGTGACGGATAGTCCGCCTTCGTATCCATTCCTATTCCATTTAAACAACATATGCAGAAAGGCAAACGGAACAGGGTTATCTTCTCATATAATCTTGATTCGACATATTCTTTAAGCATTGCACCAAACAAAGTCTTACCCATAAGACATATAATATGGTCATTCACTACCTGCAGGTAAGGATTAAAACTGGGAACGATCCGGTTATTCACCGGATATATCTTTCCCTGCATGGAATGCGGCGGATCAAAATCGCTTTCCGGCAAAGAATTCACATCTATCTCGCGATCCCTGATAATCTTGTTTATTTCCTGGAAGGTTAAGACCTCGTCTATCACTCCTTCAACCTGTGGATTCTTTGCCTCTAATCTCTTTGCAAGGCAAGGACCTATATATACCACCTTCGATTCAGGGCCGTATTTCTTTTTAAGAAGACGTCCCATGGCAATCATGGGGGAAACAATCTTGGCGCAATAGGGAAGAATCTCAGGATAAAACTTCTGGATAAAGGATACCATTACCGGCCCTGTTGTGTCGATATAATGTCCCTCTAAATCATCATGTAATAATTTTTTGTATGCCTGCTCGATCAAATCAACGCCGAAGGCCCCTTCTGCCACATAATCGAATCCAAGAGATCTCAAGGCAGATATAAAGCGGTATGGTTGATAATCCCCTATGGATGCAGGAAATACGGGATCGAGACAGGCAACGGTAGTGGCTGAACTTCCCAGTAATTGCTCCAAAAAGGGGATATGGCTTTTTATCCGGATGGCTCTGTTTGAGCATATCCTTATACAGTTGCCGCATCCCACACATCGATCTTCAAGGATGGAGATGGATTCACCTTCGATGGTGATTGCCTTAGCCGGACAATACTGGATACATTTGCCGCAGATGCTGCAGGATTTTCCCTTTGTCTCTATTACAAACATAGATTAAACCCAATTATACAATCAATAAGTATAATATTATACTGCTATATAAAACCATAAACAATAAATGAGAGGCCATGAGAATATTATTGCTTTTAAGATTTGCCTCCCTGTATTTCCTTAGAATTCTGAACATACAGAAGAAGGAAAGAAAGATTCCAGAGAATATAAGCAGTGTCTGGAATACATGAAATAGAGGAATACTATATACCATATCTTTTGCACCGGATGTGGGGCGTAAAACAGTAAATATATAAAAATTTAGCTTAGGCAGGAAATAAAGGACAATGCTGACGATAACGGAAACGAGAAGGGGTTTTAACAGGCTTATCTTACTCTCCTTTAGATCTATTTCCTTAAATGTCAGGATTATATAACTAATTATCTTGAAAAAAACTAAAAATTCAAACAAATAATAGATAATCTTGAATAAAAAGAAAAGGGTCTTGCCATAAACTACAATATTCTCAGATATGGAGGTGGTTAAAATCACGCTGAATAATAAATTGTTTATAATGGGCAAGAATTGAAGCTGAAAGGCAATATGGGCTGTCAAAGCCAATGGCACGTAAGCATAGGCCAATCTACCTAAAAATTCCCATCCCGCCATATCGTTACTTTTAAATCCCATTTCGCTAATCAGCCATAATATAAAAAGCAGGATAAAAGGAGTCAGCACGTAAGTTAATGTAAACGGAAGGACTTCATTACCTATTATATGTTTATGCATAAGAAGGACAGGTATCAGCACACCCATTAAGGCAATGACGAAAAGAAAAAGCCCTTTGTTGAGTCTGTTTGAATTATAGATTTCTGTGGCTGGCGGTCTTATGTTTAAGGATATATTGTCATGGGTGCAGCTTCGCACGCAGTTCAGACAGACCTTACATGTCTGGTTATTGTCAACATACATAAGATGTTGAAACATGGGACAGCCTATCGTATCGGCTGTGCCCTTGTAACAGTCATGTGTGGTGCATCGATTAAGACATACATCCGGATTCGATCTGACTTCCACCATTGAGGCCATTGAACAGGTTGAGATCAAAGCACCCAACGGGCAGATAAACCTGCACCATGAATCCCGTTTGTAAACCATGCCCATGATAACTGCCAGGCTAAGAATGCTCAACTGTAATAACCCCACTTTAAAGGAAGAATTGCGCATTCCTGAAATCTCTTCTACCCAGATGACAAAAAGGAAGCCTATGGTCATAAAAAGAAAATCATACTTCTTAAAGGGAAAATTTTGTTCTTTACAGAGGACCTTTTTGCCTATATGACTATATGTCGCATAAGGGCATACAGAACACCAAAATCTGCCTACAAAAAAAAAGGATAGAAACATGGCCGGCCACCATATGGACCATGTTAACAATTTGCCAATATTATTATAGGGATATGGGAGATAATTACTAAAAATGGATAACAGTATGAGCATAAGAAAGGTAACTGCGACTATCTCCCGTATTTTCTCCGGAAAAATCCTTTTTTTTATCCATTTAGCAAAAAAACCTATTTTTAATAAATTATATAAAACCAGGGGCCTGGAAGCTGGAAGCCCTAAAAAGAGGTGTTCTGACCGTACCTTATCGGACCGGGTCAGGGTGACCGCCCTTTCGACAACTTCTTCCAACTCCTGAACATTTGACAGTTTATAGTCATGAGCCAAAAGGAGTTCCATTGCCGAATCACTTGCGCCATAAACCTTTTTATCATAATACTTGGCATATTTTCTTATGAAATGATCCACCAGATCAGGAATATCCTTTTTTCTTTTCCTTAGCGGCTCAAGGCAGATCTTGTTTGCCGATAATGATTGAAAAAGATTTTGGTCAAACTGCCCCTTTTCTACCCTTGATTGAAGAGAAACTCTGCTTGTTGACATAATACGGACATCCGGGGCATAGGATCTTATTTTTTGTTTTTCTTTGGAACCTGCAGGAAAGAGAATCTCATATATCCTGGCCTGAATATCAATCGGGAGGACCTCAACATTTTTTAATAAAAGTGTGCCTCTCTCAGCAAGCTCAAAATAGCTCAATCCCATTTCATGTTCCTTCCGTGGTCTGTCATAATATAAATAATCTCCAAATAATTGAGTATCTATGGTATCAGGGATTAATTTTTCACAATCTACTGAAATAAATGGTTTCTCACGGCGCTTGCTCTTACCGTGGATTATCCTTGCGACAAGCTCTTTACCTGTCCCAAATTCCCCTTCGATCAAAAGATATTCGTCATTTTGAGCTATTCTTTCTATGTCTTCATTTAATCGGTTTATCGCCGCGCTTTTTCCAATAATCTTTTTGTATTGAATGATCCTCTTATTCTGTTGTAAAAACTGGATTGCCTTTTCCTTGTATTTAACCGCTTCCTCAACAAGCTGAGTTTTTCGAAACTGTTTTAGTATTGATTTCAGAATATGCTGGCTGATCTCCGGATCCAATTCCAAAAGCGTTAAAAAATTTTCCTTAGGCAGGCATATGCATTCACTATCCTTACTAGCCATAATTTCAGTGGTGGAAGGATGATCGTATAACAGATAATAATCTCCAAAATATTCTCCCGGGAGCAAATAGGAAATATGTGACTGAACGCCTCTTTGATCCCTGACATATATCTCGAGACGCCCGCTTGAGACTATATAAAAATTCTGTATCCTTTGATTCTGTTTTATAACTATATCTTTAGCTTTGAAACTGACTGGTTTAAATTGATCCGCAATATTGGGCAGTAAATATGGAGGTAATCCTTTAAAGATATCAATCTTTTTTAGTAAATTTATAACACTTATAATATCCATATCTTCTTTTTTTGCCATTACTTATAATCAAACTGATAAATTTGTTTTGAAAGAGTTTGATATTAAATAATTACTTGTCTTGAAGTAGATTATAATGTATATTTTTAATCCTAACAAGATAAAGCCTGATATTTTACACCATGATCCTTAAGTCAAAATATAATCCCAAAAGGAGAGATCTGAGATGTTTATAGTACATGTTTCAGTCTGCGTTAAACCTGACTTCGTAGAGGAATTTATAAAGGCAACCCAGGAGAATGCCAGAAACAGTGTTCATGAACCCGGAATTACCCGCTTTGATATTATCCAGCAAAACGATGATCGAACACGCTTTACATTGATAGAAGTGTATAAAACCATAGAGGACACTGCAAAGCATAAAGAAACCCATCACTATAAAAAATGGCGTGATACAGTGGATGATATGATGGCAGAGCCCCGCTCAAGTATAAAATACAAAAACATCTATCCTGATGACGAAGGATGGGAATAAAAATATGAAATTCGAATTTTCCACTGTCGGCAGAATTATTTTTGGTTCAGGGAGGCTTCCCGCGGCCGGCCCTGTTGTTAAAAGAATGGGGAATTTTACGCTTTTGGTAACCGGACAAACCCCATCCCGTGCTGCCCCACTTATGGAAATACTGAGTAAGGAAGGTATCGGCTATGTTTGTTTTTCCACCCATACTGAACCTGGTATTAAAGACATCCGTCAAGGAACTGAGTTCGCCAGGCAAAAACATTGCGACTCGATTATCGGTTTTGGAGGTGGAAGCGCAATTGATACTGCAAAAGCCATTGCCGCCATTCTTGGCAATGACGGTGATCCTCTGGATTATCTTGAAATTGTCGGTAATGGAAATCCGATCACAAGGCCTTCGATACCATGGCTCGCCATTCCAACTACAGCAGGAAGCGGGGCGGAGGTAACGAGTAACGCCGTTATCTCTTCTCCGGAACATCTGGTCAAGGTAAGCCTGCGAAGCCCCCTGATGCTTGCCAGTACTGTGATAGTGGACCCTGAACTTACCTATGATCTGCCACCCAGCCTGACAGCAAGCACAGGATTAGATGCATTAACTCAGCTTATTGAACCATATGTGTCTATAAAGTCAAATCCCTTGACAGATTCAATTTGCAGGGAAGGCATTCGACGTGTTGCCGGCTCGCTTATTCAAGCATATAAAAACGGAAATGACACAAAAGCGCGTGAAGACATGTCAATTGCAAGCCTTTTTGGGGGATTGGCCCTTTCAAATTCAAAACTCGGGGCAGTGCACGGAATAGCAGGGCCAATGGGAGGTATGATAAGGGCGCCTCATGGTAATATTTGCTCAAGACTTTTGCCCAATGTTATGGAGGTAAATATTAAACTCCTCAAGACCAGGTTTCCTGAATCAATGGCAATTAAGAAATATGACGAGATTGCACAAATACTCACAACGAATATCAAGGCAAAGGCGAGCGATGGAGTTGACTGGGTCAAAGAAATCTTCAAGATATTTGATATCCCTCCTCTATCATATTACGGTCTCACACCTGAAATCTTTCCTGATCTCGCAGAAAAAGCCTCCAAAGCAAGCAGTATGCAAGGAAACCCTATAAAACTGACATCTGAAGAAATAATAGATATTCTAGAAGGCTCTTTTATTTAATTTTAATATACTTTTCTACAAATATTTTCTTATTTAATTTAAAACATAAGGCTTGTCTTCATGTTTATTGACAAAAATGAAAAACATTGTATATAATCTCCGTGTCAAAATATATACTTTGTACTTTTAGATTTTTTTAAGATCATAGTTACAATATAATAGAAATTATTTGTTTTCAACAACTTAAATATTAAACCGCTACTTGTTTCTATACCGTAAAATATGATCTTTTCTTAAAATTTCTAATAATCCTTTGTATCAAGATATTGAATTAAATATTAAATAGACGCTCTTGAAAGAAATTTTGATCATATTAAATTGTTTTAATACTTGGTCCCGTTAGCCGGGTGTTTTGCTAATTAAAACACTTTTTTATTATAAATGATACCATCATTTTTATGCAACCTATTAACTTTTATGGAAAGTCTGTAATGGAGGTGATCATGGTACAAAGTGATAAAAGATGTAAAAGATCGAGAAGTTTTTGGATCAGCCTGTTCATTATCGGCCTGATCTTGCTTTTGTGGCCTGTACCCGGCAAAACTGCCGATCAGGAAAATTGTCAGCTTTGTCACCGTTATTCCGGCTTGGCTGCATTCACACCGGAAACAGGGACCAAAAAAATATTCTATGTAAACGAGAACATTTATAGAAACACGGTTCATGGCAGCGTTCAATGCACCCATTGTCATAAAGATGTCAAGGAAGTGCCTCATAAACCCACCAAGAAAGTGGACTGCGGAGAAAAGTGCCATGTCAAGGAACCCTCTACAGAGAAGGATTTTTCCCATAAGCCAATAGTTGAAAAATTCAAAAAAAGCTCTCACGGACAATCAAAGTTGTTTCAATATCAGGACGGCCAGCCGAAGTGTAAATATTGTCACCAAAATCCCCGCTATCAGCCTTTACGCGGAATTTTGGCGAAACACTCCGAAGACGAGCAGGAAGCACTCAGTCGCTGTATGGGATGCCACGAAAAGGACGAATGGACCAAGCGATTTCTTCAACACTTCGTCTCCCGCACCAGTCCTCGATGGAGCAATAGAGAGATAGTCGACTTATGTAATACTTGTCATGCGAATGAAGAAATGATGAGTAATTTCATGCTGGATACAACTGCCAATTTTAAAGAGACTTTTCACTGGAGGAATGTCAAGTATGATATGGAAAACGGCGCGCATTGTTTGAGCTGTCATGCTCCAAAGGCTCTGGATTATGATTCACACGATATTCTAAAATCCTCGGATCCCAATTCTCCAACCTTTCTTTCCCGCCGGATAAAAACCTGCGGACAGTCCGGATGCCATACAGCCCCGACAAGTTCCTTTGTGAAGGGTTCTCTTCACGGGACAGGGCTAAAGGTCGCTTTATTGAATACAAAACTGGAAGAGATGGAAGGAAAACTCTCTGAGAAAGAGGAAGAGGATCTTACTGCGGAATTAAAACACGAAAAAACAGAACGTCTAAAGAGAAGGATTATCTGGGCTATTAAGCTTTTTTATAAGATTATGATACTTCTTGTTCCAGGAACCATGTTCATTCACCAGATGCTCGATCTCAGAATCACACTTAAAGAAAGAAAAGAAAGGAGACACTAATAATGGCAAAGTGGGGCCGCCGGGCCGAAGATCAAGAATGGTTTATCCGGCTAAATAGAACTGAAGTATGGCAACACAATATCATCTGGGTCACCTTTTTACTCCTGGTATTGACCGGAATGATGTCTTTAGTGCCAACCACGTGGGTTACCGCAATGTTTGGAAATTACGCAGCTCCTGTTTACAGATGGCGAAGATACCTGCATTTCTTTTTTGCTTTCTGGCTGTTTGTAGGTTGCGTGTGGCATATATGTTATTTGGCCTTCTCGGAAGATGGCCGTCAGGTTTTTAAAGATATCCTTTTAAAACCTATTGATTTAATTCAGATGAAAGAAAATTTCCTTTATATGCTGGGGATGAGGCCTCATCCGCCGAAGTTTGAGAGATACGACTACAAGGAAAAGCTTGAATATCTCTTTGGCGCCATAGGAACAACCGTTATATTCATCACCGGGACGATCATGACACTAGCTCCCCTTTTTCCCAAGTTTATTGTTGAGGTGGCGGCCACATTTCATCTCATGGAGGCAACTCTGGCAAGTTTTGCAATCTCGATCTGGCATTTCTATGCAGTGCACTTAAAGCCTGGAAAATTTCCACAGGATACTTCATGGATCGATGGAAAGATGACCATGCATCATCTCAAAGAGGAGCATCCGGCATATTACGAAAGGGTAGTTAAAGAACGAGAGGCTCAAAAACACACCACAAAAGAAGAGCCCAAATTTATCCTCCGTGAAAGAATGGAAAATGCGACCGGTAAATCTGACATATCAGAAACTGGTAATAACATGGAAGGAGAGAAGGAGCGCCAAAGAGAGGAGGATGACCTATGAAATGCGGTCGTGGTAATTTAGCCAAGGTGCTTACAGTTATTATATATTCACTGCTGGTAGTGCTTTTGATAATGCTTTTGAAGATTACCTATTTACCTAAAAAAGGGGTCAAACACGGGCCTCCCCCTGTGAATCTGGAAGAGGAAACAACAACGGAGCAACCTCAATTGAAACCGATAGAAGGAGATGTCTTTCGAAAGATACTTGAAAAGAAGACGGAACTAAAGCTTGAACATTTTCATAACCTGGATAAGACTGTTAATGTCGAAGAATGGATACCCAATCTGTGTCTGGTCTGTCATGGGAGTTTACCGCATAGCAAAAATAAGGACACCAGGGCGCTTTATAACATGCATACCTATTTTTGCGCGTGTGAGATATGTCATTTAAAAGGCGAGGGCCTCTTGTTCAAATGGTTTGACACCGAGACAGGAGATCCTATAGAGAAAATATCTGACAGAGTTGAGGAGCAAGTGCCCACAGGGACCTATTCCGGAAATTATAACGCCAAAATAGTGCCATGCATCCTGAAAGGTCCTACGGTTGTCAGGCTCGATCGACCGGTAACTGAAGAATATGCAGCAGAAACACTGGAGATCTGGAAACGATATACATACGATCAGCAGTCACAGGCAAAACTTGAACTCCACAAGCAGCTTACAAAAGAACCTGTCAAATGCACGGACTGCCATCAAAAGGAAAATCCGTACCTTGACTTTAAGAGACTGGGTTATCCACAGTATCTATGTGATGAATTTGTTGGTACTGAAGTGGCTAAAATGGTAGAAAAATATAAATCCCTTAAATTACCTACTATGTTCCGTCCTGATGAGATTATACAACAGAAGGAATTAAGACAAAAAGGTGAGTCAGGACAGACTATGCTCCTGCCTCCCACATTTCGAGTACAGTGATTTTTAATTGTAATGCCAGAACTTTTTTTAAATATATAATCCCGCTGATGGCTTTTGCCATCAGCGGTCTTTTGCTCGTCTCCATTTGCAGTGGGCAGGTGAAGCATTCCGATGTCATCCCACACTCAGGTAGTGTCAGGATTATACCATGCCGTCAGCTCTTTAGCATCACAGGATCGGACAAAAAACCATTTAATCAACCCAGCGCGGTTGATGTGTTCAATGATCGCATCTTTGTCCTAGATGGAGTCAATAGCAGAGTTGCCGTATTCGATCTAAAGGGAAAATTTCTTTTTGATTTCGGAAAAGCGGGCTCAGATCCAGGCGAGTTCAGGGCCCCCCTCGGATTGAGTGTTGATTTTAAGGGAAGGATTTGTGTGGCTGACTCCGGGAATCACCGTGTTCAGATATTTGATACAGACGGCAACCTTTTAACATATTTTAAACTGAAAGAGGATCGCTACGGAGATTTGGCCGATCCGACAGATGTCGTTTTTGACAAAAAAAATAATCGCCTATTGATTGTTGATAATGATAATCACCGGTTACTCGTATATACCCCGGATGGTAAATTCATCAAAGAAATCGGTGAGGTGGGATTTGATAACGGACAGTTCAGATATCCATATAGTATAGCCCTGGATAATAAAGCTAATTTCTACGTAGTCGACGTACTAAACACCCGGGTGCAGGTATTTGACGAACAAGATAATTTTTTCAGAACCATAGGCGAATGGGGAATTGAAAAGGGGCAATTCTTTCGTCCCCAGGGGATAGCCATTGACGATAAAGGACGTGTACTTGTCTCCGAGAGCTATGAAAAAATCGGAGTTATACAGGTCTTTTCCACAGATGGAGAATTTCTTGCTCTTCTTGGAGATAAGTCAAGAAAAAAACTTCGTTTTTCGGTACCTACGGATATTTGTTTTGATGACCAGAATCGAATCTATATATGTGAAATGTACGACAGCCGCATAAGCGTCTTTCAGATAGAAGAATAAAGCTTGCTTTTATGAGATCTCTTTTTTCTTTTTTTTATTCATTAAAATATCTTCCTTTAACTATTTTTACAATTGCGGTGCTTTTGCTTCACGCCTCCATTACACATGCCCAATTCATGCGCAATTCGGCAAAGGAATGCGCAATTTGTCACTTCAGATGGCTTGATCAATTCTATGTGGAGGGGCGCGGTACCGACCTTGTTGAGTATCAGAAGGAGCGGGTCGCCGGAAGCGAGATGATCTGCTATTCATGCCATAATGGTATTATGGTTGATTCAAGGGAACGCTTTTGGGCAAAACGCGGACATAGGTGCAATATGGTTCCATCCGAAAAGGTCCGGATTCCTCCGGAAATGCCATTAGGAGAGAAAAGTGAACTCGTTTGTGCCACTTGTCATACTGTCCATGGAATTTCCGATGAGTTGCGTGATCAGGAGACCATCTACCTCCGCTTCAGCAACCGAAATTCTGAGATGTGTATAATGTGCCATTTTACAAAGGCAGGCGGAAAGGCCCAGGGAAATCATCCAATCAATGTAACCGGTCTGGCCATACCTCAGAGAATCTTTGATCTATATGGCAGGACAGGAACCAAAGGAGACGTCATCTGTGAAACCTGCCATACGGTCCATGGGACTACCGATAAAAACCTGCTGGTCATTCCGGATCGCATAGGAGAGAACATATTTACTTCCGAGCTTTGCGAGGTCTGTCACGGAAGAAACCCCAGCCAGCCCAAAAAAGGATTAGGAATGGGATCCCATCCTGTTGATCTTACCCCCAAGGAGGCCCGTCCGCCTTCCGTGTGGGAGGGGGGCAGAAAAGTCGCACTTGGCGAGACAGACATGATCATCTGTGAAACCTGTCACTGGCCTCACGATGCTGCACTTCAGACCTCTATCCTGGCAAAAAAGGGAGAAACCTCTATCTGTCTGGACTGTCACAAAAAGCAGGTATTGGTCAAAGCTACAGACCATGATATGACTATCACAGCACCCCTTGCAATAAATATATATGAAAAAACCGCCCAGACTTCGGGAATATGCAGCCCGTGCCATATCCCACATAATGCAGGTGAAGTTAAATTATGGTCGAGAAAAACAAAAAGAAATATCGGTTTTGACCCGATATCCCCTTTATGTGAAAGCTGCCATCAACAGGATGGCCCGGGAAAAGAAAAAATGACAGGGCGCTTTTCTCATCCCGTAAACCGGGGATTGGATAAGATCAATGGAAAAACCGAATTGCCTGTTTTTAACAGAAAAGGGGAAAAATCAGTCGAGGGTAATGTAACCTGCGCCACTTGCCATGATGCCCATAGGTGGAACCCTGCCAGGGAGGAACAAGGACCGGGCATTAAAACGGAGGGTGGTAAACAGAATAGTTTTCTCCGTCAGGCGGATGTACCTTCGGCCTCTCTCTGTTTAAGTTGTCATCAGGATAAAAAGATCATCGTAAAATCCGAGCATGATCTTGAACTATCAGCACCGAAAGAAATTAATTATCTTGAACAAACAGTCGAAAGGGGAGGGATATGCAGTCCTTGCCATATGGTTCATAACGGAACATCCATAAAGATGTGGGCCAAAAAAATGGACAATCTGGATCCAACCATAACTAATCTATGTTTTACCTGCCATATGGAAAAAGGGTGCGGTGAAAAGAAGTTGGTCGGCTCGATCAGCCATCCCACGGAAAAGGCCATGGCCCTCTTAAATGAGGATGTTAAGATCACGCTTCCCCAATACGACGTCTACGGTGAAAAAACCGCAATTCAGGGACTAGTAACCTGCTGCTCGTGCCATGATCCCCACAAATGGGATCCGAAAAAGGATAAACGCGGCCCTGGAAAAATGCTGGAAGGAGATGGGAAAAACAGCTTCCTTCGCATGGCCAACGACTCAAATTCTTCCCTCTGTGTAACTTGCCATCTAAAAAAAGGATATGTGCTATACACGGATCATGACATGATGCTCACTGCTCCTAAAGAAACCAATGTTCTTGATGAAAAAACCAAAAAAGGCGGAATTTGCAGCGCGTGCCATATACCTCATCAGGCCCGCGGCATAAGGCTGTTCGCAAAAGAAACAGGCGCCGAAGGGAATCCGGGAAACCTGCTCTGTATATCCTGCCATTCTAAGGATGCCTGCGCAAAAGAAAAGGTGATAACCACACAAACCCATCCCATGGAAGTCCGGCCAAAGGTGGCCGAGTTGGAGCTTCCGCTATATGACCCCCAGGGGATAAAAGATAAGGAAAAGGGAAAGTTATTATGTTCAACGTGTCATGAACCCCATCAATGGGACCCTAAAATCGCAGATCAGGGGAAAAAGGAAAAATTAGAGGGTACAGGCCAAAACAGTTTCCTGCGAATAGCATCGGCCCCTGAACCTCAGCTTTGTAAGAAATGTCATCTTGAACAGGGATATGTGGTTAAAACTGATCACGATATGTGTATGATTGATCCCAATTTTAAAAATGGCACCTGCGACGCCTGCCATTATGTCCATAATGGAGAACTCTATAAACTTTGGGCCAAAAAGCTGGACCCCATTTACACAACAGGACAAGGGCCCATTGACCTGCTATGTCAGAGCTGTCATATGCAAGGCGGAATAGGAAGCAAAAAGGTGCTGGATGACGGATACTCCCACCCCGTGAACGTGCCTCTGGCTGAAAAGGGGATGAAAACACGCATGCCTTTATATACTGTCCCCTCATATTATCCCTTAGAACAGAAATGGGATAAAGAGATGGGAAAACTGGTCACTTGTCAAACCTGTCACAACGTTCACCAGTGGTCTGAAGAAGAAAAAGCTCCCCAGTATAATAAAAATGTTGAAGGAACCATAGAAAACAGCTTTTTAAGACTAACCTCCGAAGGTTTGGGATATATTTGTATTGACTGTCATGAAGACAAAAAATATGTCATATGGAGCGAGCACGATATGAGGCTCGTTTCACCAGATTCAAAAAACCAGCTTGCCCAGACAATATATCAAGGAGGGGTATGTTCTCCCTGTCATGGAGTACATCAAGCCCCGCAGAGACAAATTCTATGGGCAAGGTCGCTCGAAGGGGAGAGAGACTTTATGCTGGGCACCTGTGTCAATTGCCATAAAAAGGATGGCTCAGCGGGTGAGAAGGAATTCTTCATTGGGTTGCATCCAAGCTCTTTTGTCTATACAGGCAAAATGATGGAACGGCAACAATTCAGCGGGGCTGTACTTAATATATATTATCCCCTGTATGATAAACGAGGCAACAAAACCCCAACCGGATTCGTTACATGTACCACCTGCCATGATCCGCACCAATGGGACCCCCTAACCAAATATTATCCCGAGAAGAAAAATATTGAAGGGGACCCCACAAACAGCTTTCTCAGGAACAGAGGGCCGGCTTTCTCCATTTGCCTGGATTGCCATCGCTTCGAAGCACTCCTGAAATATAAGGGTTACCATCAACCCTCGGAATGGCAGCAAAAATACTGGCGAACACCCAAAGACAATAACTCGCAGAGATATCAATATGTTCCTTATCAATGATTCTACCGACAGGAATTTCATTAGATAAGTACGTAGCGTTCATAGATTTTTTAAGATATTGGACAGCATTAATTAATTGATTGTCATGTTAAACTAATAAACTAACACCGTCCCTCTTTTTCCTCCCGTCCCTCTTTTTCCAACACACCGTCCCTCTTTTTTAATGACTTGACATTTTGTTTAAATGGTTTATAATGCAACGATATTAATATCAATTTTTTATATATAAAAATAGAAACAAAAAATGAATTGTACCTTACAATTTATTTGTTCAACAGAAGGATCAAGAGTACTGCACAACAAATATTCATCGGGAACGCCCTAACTATGATTATGTGCATCTGTCCCTCTTTGTAGTTTCTAAATTCCAAAAAAATATCAATAAATTAACATTGGGTAGAATCGAATCTTGAGCGAGCAGAATCAGGCCATTATTATCGGCGGTGGAATTGCCGGGATCAGTTCAGCCCTGTCTCTGGCTGAAAACGGATATCATGTTCATATAATAGAGAAAATGGGCAGCGTTGGCGGTCACGCCATGCAGTTTTGCTGCAAGGCTACGGAGCAATGTAATAATTGCGGCGTATGTCTGGCAAAGGAAAGAATCAAGAAGGTCTCAAATCATCCCAATATTCATATACTGACTCAAGCCGAAGTAGTGGATTTGAAAGGAGATGTCCCTGATTTTCAGGTTGAGGTCCTGAAAAAGCCAAGATTTATAGATTTCCAGAAATGCACGGCCTGTTCCCTTTGTTACCAAAATTGTCCTATAGCCGAAGAGGCCATCGAACGTCCCTATCTTTATTCCGTGCCTAATACATTTTCCATTAAAAAAGATAAATGCCTGCATTTCCAGAAGGGTAAGGGCTGTAATATTTGTGAAGAGAGCTGTCCTACCGGAGCCATAGAATTTGACCAAAAAGAAGAGCGAATCAATATGAGGGCCTCAGCGATAATTCTGGCTAACGGCTTTAAGGTTTATGATGCAAGGGAAAAGGGATACCTGGGCTACAATAAATTTTCGGAGGTCATTTCGGGGCTGGATCTGGAAAAAAGCCTACTGATGGAAGGGGGCAAAAATTTTCCGATTGTTCCCTCTGACAAAAAACTCCGCATAGCATTCATACAATGTGTTGGATCGAGAGACCCTCACATAGGTCATGACTATTGTTCGAGGGTTTGTTGTAAATACGCGACACGAATGGGCGCAAAGATAAAATCAAGATTTAATGATGTGGATCTGACTATTTTTTATATAGATCTCCAAAAAACCGAAAGGGAGTCTTTAAATCTGATTAAAAGCCTTCAGGATGACATCCATTTTATTAAAGGCCTGCCTGTGGAGATAGAAAAAGACAGGGATTCCGGGGTATCTATGAGATATGAAAATATTGACAGGGGATGTTTTGAAAAATCGGATTTTGACCTTGTCGTCTTATCGGTGGGAATCTGTCCTTCCCCGGACAATCGTTCACTGGCGGAATTGCTGGGTATTCGCATAGGGCAAAACGGTTTTTTTGCATCTCCAGATTTAATAGATTCAACGGTCAGCTCCAGAAAGGGGATCTTTTTGGCAGGCACCTGTCAGGGACCGAAAAATATCCTGGAGTCCATCTCACATGGCCGGGAGGCGGCTTTAAGGACGCTTGCCTTAATAAAGGGGCCCAAGGGCAATATATAATGACTAATAAACCAGGTGAAACAATGATGAATCCTCCGCTTACCAAGAAGAATGAAAATGCCCGATAGGGAGCTTCAGGTTAAAATAGGGGTATTCTTCTGCTCTTGCGGACTTATTATGAATGATTATTTCGACCTGAAGTCGCTATCGGATTATACCTCCGGTATCTCAGGTATCACTCATGTTGACAAAAATCGCTTTTTATGCACAAAAAGCGGATGCGAATGGCTGAAGACAAAGATCGCCCAGTCCGGGTGTAATCGAGTCGTAGTGGTTGGTTGTTCTCCAAGCTTACATGAGCTGACATTTATGAATTGCATAGAGGAAACAGGCCTTAACAGGTATTTTCTTGCTATAGCCAATATCAGGGAAGGATGCGCGTGGGTGATTACGGAAAGGGAAAAACTTATGTCACGGGCCAGGCAGATCATTATGGCCGCTGTCAGGCGCGTGACATTTGCAAAGCCGGCAGAAAAGATAAGAAAAAAAATGAACCGTTCGGCTCTGGTAATCGGGGCGGGGATTGCCGGTGTTCAGACGGCTCTTGAATTACAAAGACTGGGCATCCGTCCTTTCATTATTGAAAAAAAACCTCAGGTAAGCCAGGAAAATCCTGTATTTCTAATACCCCACAATCAGGAAGTAAATGCGCGGGAGATGTTCTCCTCAAAGATTAGAGAGATAAGGGAAAAAAATATCGATTTGCTTACATCAACTCAGGTTAAAGAAGTAAAAGGAAATGTGGGGTCCTTCCGAGTTGTCCTGGATAATATGGGGCATGAAAAGGTGCTGGAAGTGGGATCAATTGTTGTGAGTACAGGATTTCGGCGTCAGGGTGGAGAGCAGATAAATGCCCTGCGGTCTTCCCGCCGGATTGTCAGTTTATCACAATTGAGAAATATGCTTGATTTTGAGAGAAGGACCCTGGAAAGGATTCTGCTGACCCAGGATAAGAGAACCAAATATACATGCTTTATTCTATCGGATTCAGAGGCTTCTCCTAAAACTAATACGGTTACGGCCCTCAACGAGGCTCTTACCCTTAAGGAACAATTCAAGACTGAGATATTCATCGCATCGGAAGACATCACAGTGTCAGGAACGGAATTGGAATCTTTATACAGATTGGCCAGAGAAAAAGGCGTTCTTTTTTATCGTTATTCAAAGGATTCCCCCCCTGAATTCAGCCTTGAAAAAGGTATAATAACTGTTCGATTGAAAGACCCTGTGCTGGCAAAGGATGTTAAGGGGGAAAACGTTCCTTATATTGCCCTTTGCAGTGACCTCCTTGTACTTGAGGATGAAATCCTTCCAAGCGAAGGAACCAAAATTTTGGGGGATATCCTTCAGGTCAATCTGAATCAATGGGGATTCTTTCAGGAAAAAAATATCAATTTTCAACGCAATCTTTCAAACAGAAAGGGTATCTTTTTTACCGGCTCATGCCTCGGTGAAGAGGATATCTATGACACATTTAATGATGTAAGATCAGTAGCCATGGGCATCTGTTCCTTTTTATCAGGGGATTATCTGGAACTGGAAAAAAAGGTGGATATTGATACTGACAAATGTGTGCTGTGTCTGACATGCTATCGCTCATGCCCTCATAAGGCCATAGAGATAGAAGAGATAGATGCTGGCCAAAAAAGAAAAGCCAGGGTTATTGTCGAGGCCTGCCAGGGATGCGGGATTTGTGCCGGGGAATGCCCTGCGAAGGCCATCGAGATGGTACCCTATTCTGACAATCAGATATTTTCTGAATTCATGGCGTGTGAGGAATAAGATCTATGGATTTTACACCAAATATTGTAGCCTTCTGTTGCGAAAACTCGGCTTACAGGGCCGCTGATACGGCAGGATCAAAAAAGGAGGGATATCCGCCCAACATAAAGATTTGCCGGCTCCCCTGCTCAGGAAAGCTGGAGATTATTCATATCCTAAAGGCATTTGAAGAGGGCGCCGACGGGGTATTTATTTTTGCCTGCCATCAGGATAGCTGCAAGTTTTTAACAGGTAATATACGTGCGGGAAAAAGGATTGATCATGTAAGTGGGTTATTGGAAAAGATAGGCATCGAAAAAGGGCGTTTGCTTTTTTTTCAATTGTCTGAACTAGAATGGACCACCTTTTTGGACATAGTTCGGGAGGGAAATGAAAGGATTAAGGGCTTGGGGCCAAGTCCGGCAAAGGTAAAACAATGATTATCGCTGAACAGAAAGAAATATCGGAAGTTATTGATATGGTGGGAGATCACCAAAGGATTCTGGTGATTGGTTGTGATACCTGCGTTACCATATGCCTTGCAGGAGGTGCTAAGGAGGCCGCCATCCTGGCCTCAGCCCTTCGACTGGCTTTCAGGGTAAAGGGTAAGCAGGTGAAAATAAGGGAAACCAGCATCGAGCGGCAATGCGAGCTGGAGTTTGTGGATCCCCTTGCATCAATAATAGATGACAGCGATCTTTTAATCTCAATGGGATGCGGAATAGGGGTGCAAACCATAGCCGAACGATTCAATCATTTAACGGTAATTCCTGCACTGAATACCAAATTTTTGGGTCTTCCGGAAAAACAGGGGATCTGGGTTGAACGCTGCCAGGCATGCGGCAATTGTGTTTTGGATAAGACCGGAGGCGTCTGTCCAATCTCCAGATGTTCAAAAAGCCTTTTAAACGGCCCCTGCGGGGGTTCCCAGGACGGCAAATGTGAAATAAATAAAGAGATCGACTGCGGCTGGCATTTGATATATGAACGACTAAAAACCTTGGGAAGACTTGAATGCCTGGAAGAAATCATGCCGATAAAAAACTGGTCTACAAATCGTGATGGCGGTCCCAGAAAGGTAGTCAGGGAGGACATGTGTCTATGAAGTCAGGCAGCCATTTGGAGACATTGTTAAGCAAAGGACATTTTGTAGCCACTGCTGAATTAGGCCCTCCAAAAAGTGCAGATCTCACATTGATAAAGCAAAAGGCATCTATCCTTCGCGGATTTGTGGATGCGGTTAATATAACTGATAATCAGACGGCAATTGTCCGTGTCTCAAGTATTGCTGCGGGAAAGATCGCTTTCGAAGAGGGACTTGAACCTATCATACAGATGACTTGCAGGGACCGTAACCGGTTAGCCATACAAAGCGATCTTCTCGGGGCATACGTTTTGGGTCTAAGAAATCTTTTATGCCTTAGCGGTGATCATCAAAGCTTTGGAAATCACCCTTATGCAAAAAATGTTTACGATCTGGATTCCATTCAATTGGTTCAGATGTTGAAGAATATGAGGGATGAAAAGATATTTGAATGTGGCGAGGAGATTCGTAACACTAAAAAATCCGATATTATGGAACCCCGGATGTTTCTTGGGGTAGCTGCCAATCCATTCGCCGATCCCTTTGAGTTCCGGGTAGTCCGGTTGGCAAAAAAGATAAAGGCAGGGGCTGATTTTGTTCAGACTCAATGCATCTTTGATCTTCCCAAGTTTAAAGAATGGATGAAGATGGTCGTTGACAGGGGCCTGCACGAAAAGATATACATCCTGGCAGGTGTAATGCCCATAAAATCATACCGTGTGCTTCAATATATGAAAAACAACGTTGCAGGCATGAGTATTCCGGACGATCTGATCGACAGGATGAAGGGCGCGGATGACCCCAAGGCCGAAGGGGTTGAAGTATGTGTTGAAATGATTCAGCAATTACGGAAAATTTCTGGCATACACGGTGTACATATCATGGCAGTGGAATGGGAGGAAATAGTCCCTGAGATTGTTCAAAAAGCGGGGCTTTCTCCAAGACCGACTGTTCAATAATAGAAAAAAGCTAAAGTTTTACAACATAGAGCTTATTTAAAGGAGTGTGGGTAATGCCGGTATCAAAAGAAAAGGGAAATGCCACCATTAATGTTTCCGATCTGGATGCAAAATTCAAGTACGAGGTTTCGGACCAGCCTGGTGGTGAGAATCTGAAACTTTGTTTTTCTTGCGGGATCTGTACTGCCGGCTGTCCGGTTACAGAGGTGGAAAATGAGTATAATCCCAGAAAACTGATCCGCATGATACTATTGGGAATGAAGGAAGAGGTTCTCTCTTCCAACCTGATCTGGCTATGTTCACTTTGTTATACATGTTACGCGCGCTGTCCTCAAAACGTAAAATTTACGGATATTATGGGTGTTCTCAGGGATATGGCTGTCAGGGAGAACTATGTGCATCCCTCCTTTGTAAAGAATGTGGACGAGATTGACCGGCTATCTCAACAATTGAGGCATCAAATGGTCCGGTCCATCTTTCCGTACAAAAAAAAGAATAAATCTATCAATCAAAAAGAGTTGTTGAAAAAAGCGCTCGAGAATATGAGTAAGGAGTAAATGTACGATGGGGAATAATTCTCCAAAAAAGAAGATAGGAGCGGTTATGGTAGTCGGCGGCGGGGTTGCGGGAGTGCAATCCGCCCTTGACCTGGCTGATTCAGGATATAAGGTCTATCTTGTCGAGAGGGGATTGAGTATCGGCGGAGTAATGGCGCAACTTGACAAGACCTTTCCTACCAATGATTGTTCCATGTGTATACTGGCCCCCAAATTGGTGGATACAGGCCGTCACCAAAATATCGAAATCATTACAAACTCCGAGATCCTGGGTCTTGAAGGAGATGAAGGGGATTTCAAGGTCAGGATATTGAAATATCCAAGGTATATCGATGAAACAAAGTGTAATGGATGCGGTGATTGTGAAAAGCAATGTCCAGTGGAGGTTCCCAATGAATTTGAACAAAACCTGAGCACAAGGAAGGCTATTTACAAACCATTTGCTCAGGCCATTCCGAATAAGTATTCCATAGATAAACAGGGAAAGTCACCATGTAAGCTGGCCTGTCCTCTCGAACAAAATGCCCAGGGATATATTGCCCTGATCAAGGAAAAAAAATTCGCTGAGGCATTCAACCTGATAAAAAAGAATAATCCCATCCCCATTGTCTGCGGCAGAATATGTGCCCACCCATGCGAAGAGGTATGCAAGAGGGGAGAAATAGACGAGCCAATGTCCATTGCGGCCCTGAAACGTTTTGTAGCCGATTACGCGTTTGAACATAAGATAGAGGCCCATCTGGAGAAAGCCGAGGAGCGCAAGGAAAGTGTCGCAATCATAGGATCCGGACCTGCCGGACTGGTTGCCGCCCATGATCTGGCCTTGCTGGGCTATAAGGTTACCATATTCGAGGCCATGGCTGTCGCTGGTGGTATGCTTGCATTAGGCATACCTGACTACCGCCTTCCCAGGGACATCCTGAATTCCCAAATTGATTTCATCAAATCCCTTGGCGTTGAAATAAGGTTGAATTCCCCCATAGGTCCCTATTTCAACTTTGATGATCTAAAGGCTGAAGGATATAGCGCCATTTTAATTGCGACCGGTGCCCATAAGAGTCTGACATTGAACATCCCGGGGGAAGAATTAAAGGGCGTTGTTCATTGTACCGATTTTCTGTGCGATGTAAATCTTGGCAAAAAGATCGATGTGGGTGACAGGGTGGCAGTCATAGGCGGAGGCAACACTGCCGTTGATGCATCAAGAACGGCATTCCGTCTGGGTGCCAAGGAAATAACCATAATTTACAGAAGGACCCGGTTAGAGATGCCCGCTCTGGAGGATGAAATCGAGGCCGCTGAATTCGAAGGAGTTAAAATCGAGTATTTAGCTGCCCCTGTTCAGATTCTCGGAGAAAACGGCCGTGTTACCGGTTTAAAATGCGTGCGAATGGAATTGGCCGAACCTGATGACCGTGGCCGAAGAAGACCCATTCCAATCGCGGATTCCGAATTTGTAATCCCAGTAGATATCGTCATACCCGCATTGAGCCAGTCCCCTGATCTTTCCTTTTTGCCTGGCGACACGGACCTTAAGATAAGCCCATATGACACCCTGGATGTGGACCCTGTTACGGGTGCAACCAATCTGGAAGGGATCTTTGCAGCAGGTGAGGTCGTTACCGGTCCCGGGATCGCTGTCGAGGCCATGATTTCTGGGAGGGAATCGGCCATCTCCATTGACAGATATATTAACGGCGAGGATATGAGAAAGGGAAGAGAGACCAAAAAGGTTTTTGAAAAAGCCGAGCCGGAAATAGAAAGATGGAACGTAGAGACAAGGCCGCGTGTCAAAATGCCCAGACTAAGCCTCGAAGAGCGTAGAGGTAATTTCAAGGAGGTAGACCTGGGATTGACGGAGGAGATGGCAGTGGAGGAGTCCAAACGATGTCTTAACTGCGGCGTCTGTTCTGAATGTATGGAATGTGTGGCGACCTGTAAGGCGGAAGCCATAAGGCATGATATGAAAGAAGAGATAATGGACCTGGAAGTGGGAAGTCTTATCCTGGCCCCGGGTTATGAGGAGTTCGACGCCAGACTGAAGACCAATTTCGGTTATGGCCGGTTTCCAAACGTGGTTACGAGCATGGAGTTTGAGCGTATCCTGAGCGCATCAGGTCCCTACAAGGGACATGTGGTCCGCCCATCCGACCATCGCGAACCCAAGCGGATTGCCTTCATCCAGTGCGTGGGGTCAAGGGATACCTCCTGTGATAACGATTATTGCTCTTCTGTCTGCTGTATGTATTCCATCAAGGAAGCGGTTATTGCAAAAGAGCATGTCCGGACCATCAAGCCCAGCATCTTTTATAATGATATGCGGGCGTATGGAAAGGACTTCGATAAATATGTGAACCGCGCGGAAAAGGATTACGGGGTAAGGTTCATCAAGTCCCTCGTCTCACATGTTGAGCAGGTGCCGGATACTAAAGACCTTGTATTGAAATATATCCTGGAAGACGGACAATTTATCAGCGAAGAATTCGATATGGTGATCCTTGCTGTAGGGTTCGAGCCTCCGCAGGATGTTCAGGAGACGGCAAAGAGGCTGGGTGTTTCCTTAAATAGATTTGGTTTTTGCCATACCGAAGCGATGGCCCCTTTAAAAACATCACGACCGGGAGTCTACGTCTGCGGTGCCTTCGCAGGGCCAAAGGATATTCCTGAAACAGTCACTCAGGCAAGCGGGGCTGCCAGCGAGGCATCAGCTTTATTACATCATGCACGTAATACAATGGTTACCGAAAAGATCTATCCACCGGAAAGAGATATCTCAGGAGTGCCTCCGCGGATAGGGGTATTTGTATGCCATTGCGGGATAAATATAGGCGGCTTTCTTAATGTGCCCGAGGTCATGGAGTACGCTCTTACTCTTCCCTTTATAGAATTCGCTGCAGAGAACCTCTATACATGCTCGGAGGACACACAGCAAAAGATGGTGGAGGTCATAAAGGAGCATAATCTCAACAGGGTAATAGTTGCCTCCTGCTCCCCAAGGACACATGAGCCTCTTTTTCAGGAAACCATCCGTGAAGCGGGCCTGAATCCATATCTTTTTGAAATGGCCAATATAAGGGACCAGTGTTCCTGGGTGCACATGTTTGAGAAGGAAAAGGCCACCGAGAAGGCCAAAGACCTGGTTAGGATGGCGGTTTATAAGGCAGCCCTCATAGAACCTTTAAAAAGGCTCTCTTTGCCGGTAAATCCAGCTGCTATGGTCCTGGGAGGCGGAGTGTCAGGCATGGTCAGTGCATTGGCACTGGCTGATCAGGGCTTTGATGTTCATCTGGTAGAGAAGGGTTCACATCTAGGAGGAATAGCCAGAAAGATCCATTTTACCCCTGGTGAGAGGAATTTTCCCTTTCAACTGGAATCTATGATTAATCAGGTCCGGCAACATCCTCTAATCCATCTGTATATGGACTCGGAAGTGACCGGAGTTGCAGGCTTCGTCGGAAATTTCAGCTCAACAGTTCTGTCGAAAAGACGCGAAATCACCCTGGATCATGGAGCTGTTATCGTGGCCACAGGGGCGGATGAATATCTGCCTCAGGAATACCTTTATGGACAAAATTCAAAGGTGGTTACAGCCCATGAGCTGGAGGACCTTATCTCTACTAAAAACCTGGATGAGCTTAATATAAGAAATATCGTAATGATTCAATGCGTTGGTTCCAGAGAAAAGGGCCGGATGTATTGCAGCAGGGTATGCTGCAACCAGAGTATAAAGACTGCCCTGCGTATTAAGGAGATCAATCCTGATATAAATATATATATCCTTTACCGGGATATCCGCTCCTATGGGTTCCATGAGGAGCTTTACCAGAAGGCCCGCTCAAAGGGAGTTTTGTTCATCCGTTATGACCTGGATGAAAAGCCCCTCGTATCTGAAAAAGGGGACGGTTCTATTTTTGTAAAGGTAAAGGATCCCATACTTGATAAATATATTACCTTGCAGGCCGATATATTGGCCTTGGGAACCGCGATCCTGGCGCCTGAGCAAAACAAGGATATTGCCAAGATGTTGAAGGTACCGGTCAATGAGGACGGGTTCTTTCTGGAAGCTCATATGAAGCTGAGGCCGGTTGATTTTGCCACGGACGGAATATTTGTTTGCGGACTTGCTCACGCGCCTAAATCAATAGATGAGAGCATTTCTCAGGCCAAGGCTGCCGCGTCACGGGCATCTCTGGTTCTGAGCAAATCTGCCATTCAGACACAAGGGCAAACAGCGCGCGTTGATAAAAACCGTTGTGCAGGCTGTGGCCTTTGTGAGTTAGTTTGTGCATACAAGGCCATTGAGCTTGATTTAGAAGAGGGATGCGCCAAGGTCAATGAGGCCCTCTGCAAGGGATGCGGGGCCTGCGCGGCAACCTGTCGATCGGGAGCCCTCGATGTCAAAGGATTTACCGATCAGCAAATATTTCAGATGATGGAGGCCTTATAAACATGGATAAAGAGAGTAAACAAGGGCCCTGGGAGCCAAAGATCGTGGCGTTTCTTTGTAATTGGTGCAGCTATGCCGGTGCGGACCTGGCAGGGATAAGCAGGATTCAATATCCCCCCAATGTCCGTGTGATTCGTGTGCCCTGCTCCGGAAGGATCAATCCTGTTTTTATCCTGAAGGCACTGCAAAGCGGTGCTGACGCGGTTCTGGTCTCTGGTTGCCATCCCGGTGACTGTCATTATGTAAGCGGAAATTACTATGCCAGAAGAAAGTTTGAAATATTCAACCGCCTTCTGGATTATATCGGGCTGGAAAAAGGGCGGGTGTTTTTTTCCTGGGTTTCTGCTGCAGAAGGTGAAAACTTCGGACGACTGATTTCATATGTTGTAGATGAAGTAAAAAAAATAGGGCCAGCAGAAAAGCTGGTAAAATCGATTTAATAAATCTTTTTGGTTGAATACTGCGTCGAATTCGATATTGGAGTTTATACATGTGGTCAGAAGAAATAAATAAAAAGATCCAAACCACTGCTGAATCCTTATTACAGGGAGGAAAGGTTGATCTTATAATTGGCTATCAGTCAGGCACCTCCCCTGTACGAACGAAGCCCTGTTTTGTTCGTGATGCAGAGCAGGTATCCCGGTTAATTTGGAACCCTTTTTGCGAAAACAACCTTAGTGTTTATCTAAACGGCAGCAGGCCGGAAAAAACAGGATTAATAGCAAAGGGGTGCGATGCAAGATCCGCTGTAATCGCTTTACAGGAAAAGCGCATAGATCGTGACCGCTTAGTTATTATAGGCGTTCCATGCTCCGGAATCGTGGACCGTAAAAAATTGGCGGCTATGACGGATGTTGATAGTGTCGAATCCTTTTCCTTTAAAGAAGATTCATTGATATTCCATGGGAAAAATGAAGTAAAGATACCTTTAGATAATATATTACATGCTTCTTGTCTCACCTGTTCCCGGAGGAACGCCCCAGTATCCGATCTCTTTATCGGAACAAAGAGCCCTGAACCGGCTATACAGGATGAGTATGCTGATATAAATGCATTTGAGGCATTGAGTCCGAAGGAGCGATGGCAGCATTTTAAACAAATGGCCCAAAAATGTATAAGATGTTATGCTTGCAGAAATGCCTGCCCTTTGTGCTATTGTGAGGAATGTATAGTTGATCAGACACAGCCTCAGTGGTTTGGCAAAACAACCGCAGAAGAAGATGTATTGGCTTATCATATCATGAGGGCTTATCACGCAGCAGGAAGATGTATAGATTGCGGTGCGTGCAGCAGGGCTTGCCCCATGGGCATTGATCTGCGTTTTTTAAATAAAAAGCTGCAAAAAGTGGTTCAGGAGCTATATCAATATGTTCCCGGAATCGATCCGGAAGCGTCACCGGCCCTCGGCGTTTACAAACCCGATGATCCACAGGATTGCATCACGGAAAAATAGTTTCATTTAAATTTATTATTTTTAAATTTATATGAATGATATATAAAGTATTATGAATAAGGCTGAAAATATAATAAACGGACAAAATGTTTAATATATAGACAAATGGGAAAAAATTTGATGGATACGGGTATTATAAAAAAAACAAACCTCAAAAAGGTTATAGAAGGACTCCTTCAGTTGGGAGATGTCATAGCTCCGACACGTCAAGACGACATAACTTTATTTACTGCCGTTAAGTCTGCCGATGAGATAAACCTCGACTACATCAATACAAAACTCAGCCCCAAGGGCTGTTTTTTCCCGCAGACAGAGGTGCTCTTTTATTATGAAAAGAAGGATCATAAAATCACTCCACCCCCTGAAGATAAAAGGCCAGGATTTTTTTTGGGTGTTCGCCCCTGTGATGCCAGGGCATTGGCTATGCTGGACCCCGTTTTTGATGATCCTCAATACAAGGACATTCCGTATATTAACAGACGTAAAAATACGATTATCATCGGCTTGGCATGCACCAATCCTCAAAGCACCTGTTTTTGCCCCTCAACGGGCGGCAATCCCCTGGATACAACAGGAATGGATATAATCTGGCAAGACCTCGGCGACCGTTATCTTGTAAAAGGCATAACTGACCGCGGGAAAAAAATCCTTCCAGAAATACAAGGGATTGAAAAGGCAGGACCTAAGGATATCAAGGAGGCTGAAGAAAAGGCCAGGAAGATTATTTCACAGATCAAACCTGCTTTTGAGGCTTCAAAGATTGCAGAAAAACTACAGTCATCTTTCGATGATCCCGTATGGCAGAACATTCATGAAAGATGTCTGGGATGTGCCACATGCACATTTGTATGCCCAACATGTCATTGTTTCGATATTCAGGATGAGAATTGCCATGAGAAAGGTAAAAGAGTAAGATTATGGGACTCCTGCATGTTTCCGTTATTTACTCTTCATGCCTCCGGACATAATCCCAGGACTTCAGGAAAGGAACGTATGCGGCAGAGGATCATGCATAAGTTCAGCTATTTTAATACCAAAAACGGACAGATTGCCTGTGTGGGCTGTGGAAGATGTATCAGGGAATGTCCGGTTAATCTGGATATTAGAGAGATACTCTCTGTCTATAGTCCATGATTATTAAATCTATCTGGTATATGTTACTGTACGAATGTTTGTTTTTATTGAGGTAAAAAATGGAAAATCCCTACTTGCCCAAAAGGGTTAAGATCGAAAAGATTATTGATGAAACCGCAGGGAAGGATATAAAGACCTTTGTTCTGTCCTTTCTCGATCCCAAAGATTCAGATGCATTTTCATACCGGCCGGGTCAATTCGCCGAGATATCTATCGCCGGCGCCGGGGAAATCCCCATTGGTATTGCCTCTTCCCCCTCAGAAGGTGCGGAATTAAAATTTACGGTAAAAAGGATGGGAGTAGTCACCTCTGATTTACATAATTCTTCCCCCGAAAGGATCATCGGCCTGAGAGGACCATACGGAAACGGCTTTCCCATTGATGAATTAAAGGGCAAGCATATTGTCATCATCGGAGGTGGATTTGCCTTTACCACACTGCGATCCCTTGCCGTTTATCTGATGGATGAATCCCGCAGAAAGGATTATGGAGACATAACCATCATCTATGGAGCCAGAACCCCTGGTGATATTATATACCGGGGAGAGCTTGAAGCCTGGTCTTCCCGGGATGATTTAAATGTTCATATCACTGTTGACAAGGGAGACACTAACTGGCGAGGGAAAGAGGGTTTCGTCCCTCCACTGGTCAAGGAAGTGGTTTATACCTCAGATAATGCCATAGCCCTGGTTTGCGGTCCGCCTATTATGATCAAGCTGACCATCCCTATACTTTCTGAACTGGGTTTTTCTCCGGACAGAATCCTGAATTCATTGGAGATGAGGATGAAGTGTGGAATCGGCAAATGCGGCCGTTGCAACATAGGAGACAAGTATGTCTGCAAAGACGGCCCTGTCTTTACCTATGAGGAACTGCAGAAACTCCCCCAGGAATATTGATCTTTTTAAATAGGATTGCCTTTTTATACTATATATTGTGGTTACATCATCCAAATGGATACCCCAATAAATAATATTTCTTATTTTTATTTCATAAAATTAAAACCCATTGCTAAACTAAGCCAAAGATTTTCTTCATATTTCCATTTTTCGCCTTCTTCTCCTCCTAAGTGATCAATACCAAAGATCAATCCAATTTGAAAGTTACTTTTTGTTTTAAAACCATAACCAATGGCTGCAGAAAAGCCTGTTCTTTGGTCTAAATCTTCAGAATTTGTCTTAGATATTGGAATTAGGGCAAGCCCCCCAGAAAAAAAAATGGCCCTTTCACCTAAGATTCCCTCAGATTTTACTCCCATATAATATCCTATTGTTGCTTCACCTGTTAATCTTCCATCAGTGGTTCTATACTTAAATGGAACTACTAATGGACCATGACTTATTCCGTATTTCAAAAAATAACTTCCACATTTCATATTATTTTTGTGAATTTTATAAATATTATTTTCAGAAACTGTTTCATAATTGTTTCTTGTAACTTCAGATTTTATTATTTTTTTAAATATTATTCTATAATAATCATCTTGCTCTTGCTGTAAGAAGGTAAATGTTGAACCTGTTCCCGCAGAAAATATCTTATTTAGGTCATTCATATCTTCATTTTCATTTTTAAATCCATAAACTGAAGTCCTTAATTTATATTTACCATTTAATAAATCATTTCCATTAGAATTCCTAATTGAACAGTTTAAAAACGCAATAATTATTACAAATGCAATTAGTGTTTTTTTCATTATTTTCACCTTTTTATATTTATTCCCATTTTATTTTTCTATTCTTTATAATAAATAATATGGTTAATTTGACTTATCATAGATTCACCTCCTAACAAGCTGAAAAACTATTTGATTTTGCAGCATAAAATTGCTATTTTTTCCTAAAAAAATAAAGTAATAAATTATTAAAGATATATTTGTACTTAATTACAGGAAATTCATTTTAATAAAAAGTAAACCAGGCGAAAAGCAAGCCTATTAACACAATCGCAATATAACATTTATAATTACAAATTTTAAACTTTGTCAATATGATAAAATGATTTATTTTGTTTATTTAAAACTATATAATTTCAATCTTTGTTTAAGATTTAAGATTGACTGTGACTTTTACTATTTAAAATACACTTTAAGTTTTTTTATTTTGCCTATAATAAATAAAAATGAATCATGTAAGCTTGGATTTTTCTTGTAAGGATATAAAAAAATATTTATTAGGAAAGTCCGAAAACGGTCTCACCAAATACCAGACTGGACCTTGCTCTTCATTATAAAAGTTAAAATATAATGTGATTATTTATGCACAATCAATTTTGTATTTGCAAATATTTACATATTTAAATATTTTAATTATAATTATTTCCTAATTATATCAATATTATTATTCTACATTGATTATTTCAAATATATTTTATTCAAGTACGATTCTTGCGTCATATCACATCTGAAGAAAAAACAACAAAAAGAAATAGTTCTTATTTTTTAAATCACCCTGCCCTTTTTGGGAGGGAGTGAGCAGTCCAAGTGTTGAAAGTTGGTTTCTGGCGGGCTTCATTAATTTAAAACGCTTTACAAATTACGTGGAGTTTTGTTTTATTTAATTTTAACAGGAGACCATCAAGATGAAAACCAAAATTTCCATCTGGACAATTTCAGCATTAATAATGATTATTATATTTTCTGTGACTGCATCCGCACAGATGAATATACCCGCCTCTGAAAAAGCCAAGGAGATTTCGAAGGCATCAGATAACTCGCCTGTGATAAAAAAAACAGGGAATAATTTTGTTTTAATCCCACCGGGATTGGAAAAGAAGACATTCATACATTACTCAAAACCGGACCCTGAATGCGGGAATGGGATATGTGAGCCGGGCGAAAAGAAGACATGTCCCGCTGATTGTGAATCAACCACAACAGATAGCGCATGTTATGAGGCTCTCGGAAGAAGTGTAAAATGGAAAAATCCGCCAGTAAAATATTTCATAAATCCAACAAATCTGGATGGTTTATCTACAGAATTTATTACTGATGCAATCACTTCAGGAACCGGGGAATGGAATTTACATGCAAAGGATACTCTTTTTGGCGACTACTCAATCGATCTCAACGCTACATTGGACATAGATATCCCGGATGGAAAAAATGAGATAGTCTTCGGATATTACCCGGAAGAAAATACAATAGCAATTACTCAGGTCTGGGGTTATTTTTCTGGACCACCCTCGACAAGAAGAATCATTGAATTCGATATACTCTTTAATATTATCTATATATGGGGAGATGCGACCAAGGATTCAACACGTATGGATTTACAGGATATAGCAACACATGAGCTGGGACACGCTGTTGGTTTGGCTGACTTATATGAGATGTCTTGTTCGGAAGAGACCATGTATGGTTACTCTGTTGAAGGGGAAACCAAAAAAAGGGATTTAAATGACGGTGACATTACAGGACTACAAAAATTATATGGAAAATGATTAGACCAAAAAGGAAGGGTTGGATATTTAAATATCTATAGCTAAGGATTTTTTCGAAACTGGACTAGATCCAACTTATGTTTGCTAATTAGCTGAGCGAGCCAGGAGCGGTTAATTTTTGCTTGCAGGGCGGCTTTTGACACATTACCCCTGGTGCTGGCCATCAATTCCATCAAAAACGCCCTTTCAACCCTTTCTTCCGCCTTTTTACGCTCCGCGGTTTTAGTTGCCTTTAACTCATTATTGTTTCTGGGCACTATAAAAGACTCTCCGCAATCGGCAGAAATATCGACCGAAGATTTTGAGCGGCATATCTCTTTCGGAAGGACATCGCTTCCTATTATTCCGCCCTTTGTCAGTATGATCGCCCTTTCTATTATATGTTTCAACTCCCTTACGTTACCGGGATAGTCATAGTTATATAAAATATTGTGGACAGTATCATCCACTCCCAGGACCTGTTTTCCTAATCTTTTTATATTGGATTTAATAAAATGATCAATAAGAACAGGGATGTCACCTCTGCGTTCACGCAGCGGCGGTATCTCTATTTCAAAGACCTTAAGTCGAAAAAATAGGTCCTGCCTGAATTTTGTACACTTTACCAGCTCATTTAAATCCTGATGAGTGGCAGCGATTATACGCACATCCACGGGAATTTCCTGATTGCTGCCCAAACGTTGTATAACTCCCTCTTCAAGAACCCGTAACAACTTTACTTGAAGATTTAATGGCATATCACCTATTTCATCCAAAAGCAGTGTTCCTCCGTCTGCCTCCTCAAAACGACCTATTCTTCTCGAAGTTGCTGTTGTAAATGCACCCTTTTCATGCCCGAAGAGTTCACTCTCTAATAGGTTTTCAGGAATGGCACCGCAGTTTATTGCCACAAAATTTCTTGATGAACGAGGGCTGTTATTATGTATTGCTTGAGCAATCAATTCCTTACCAGTACCTGTCTCTCCGAATATTAATACTGTGGAGTCGGTTAGTGAAACCTGCTCGGCCTTTTTGATAACATCTAGAATCTTCTTACTGTTCCCGATGATTGTATCGAAATTATATTTTTCCTTAATATATTGTTTTAACTCGGCATTTTGACGTCTTAAAAAGGCTTCGGCTTTTTTTAAATCATGATACAGGGTTGCGTTCTCAATGGAGATTGCGATATTACCGGCCATCGACATTAAAAGGTTTTTATCATTTTCTGTGAACGGTCCGTCTTTTTTATTTATTGTTTCAATTACACCCAATATTCCTCTTTTTACGCATAAAGGAACACACAAAAGCGATTTCGTTTTATATCCGGTCCTTTCATCAACTTCTCTGTAAAAGCGGGGGTCTTTATCAACTTCATTAACCAAAGCCGGCTTGCATTCACGAAGGACCCAGCCGGCAATACCAAGATCACAGGAGAAAAAAAGATTTCTCAATCTGGATTCCAATTCTTGCGTCTCTTCTGCAACAATTGGAAAATACAGGCTTTTTTTCTTTTCATCCCAGAAGATAATAGATGCTCCCTCAACATTTAATAATTCTTTAGTCTTCTGCAGGATTAATTTTAAGAGCTGATCTATATCAATACTATAATTAAGGGTGCTTGAAATTTCATAAAGAGCGGATAACCGGGTAATTCTTCTTTCCAGATCCGTATCGATTAAATTTAAGTTCTCTTGTATTCCTAAATAATGCATAATATTATATCCTCATTAATTCTGATTTATTATTAGAGCAAATAATATGCCAATTTTTTTTAAACATCTTTTAATTGCAGGGCTGACAATGAATTCTCATATAATTTAAGTATTTTAATGAAAGACAAATTTTTTTACCGAATGGATTTTGTAAAAATACAGAGGAATTATTGTTAGATATTTTATAACAATGGTACTAAATAGCTTAATATTAAAGATTGTTCAGGGTGTTAGCAAATAACTAATGTTAGTAAATATATAACAATATTTCTGAAAATATATTGCTCATAATAAATAAAAAGGATAGCAATCATTAAATACTATAAGGATTGGGCAGAAAATTAAACTCTTTCTAAAAGAGAGATCGGATTATTTATTAAGAAGCCTTTCTACCGCCTTTAGCAAGGCTTCAGGCTTTGCCGGTTTTTCAATGTAATCTTCAGCATCAAGATTCATACCCCGGGAAACAGCGAGAGTCGTTTCTCCTTTTCTTTCACCGAAACTTGTGAGCATAACAATAGGTATCCCGGAGAGTTCTTTGTCTTTCTTTAATTGTTCGGCAACAGAAAAACCATCTTTTACCGGCATAATAATGTCCAGGATAATAAGATCCGGTTTTTCATCCCTCGCCTTTTTCAGGCCTTCGTCACCATTACATGCCACACTTATTTTATAATTTCGGCTTTCCAGCACGGTTTTTGTTGCATTCACGAAATCGATATCATCATCGATCAGAAGGATTTTTGATTGTCTTTCCATTCAAATAGCCCCTTTCATTTAAATATCTTGCTAATTATATTTAAGATTTTTTTTAAGCAATTTTTCTACACGTTTCAGAAGGATCTCAGGGTTAATTGGCTTTTCCACATAGTCGTTCACCCCTAGTTCCATACCGGTTTCCAGTTCGTAGCGCCGGCGGCTGGGCTCCTCCCTGACAGAAGATAAAATAAGAATAGGGATATCGGAATATTTCGACCAACGTGGGTCCTTAAGCTCCCTGCACACAGAGAATCCATCCATTCTGGGCATCAAAAGGTCCAGGATAATCAAGTCCGGCCTTTCCTCTTTCACTTTTGACAACCCTTCAACACCGTTGTTTGCCGTCAATATTTCATAATCCTTGGCCTCAAGGATTGTGGTAAGCGCAATTTGTATATCAGGATCATCATCCACTACAAGTATTTTATATCTGTTTTTCATTTAAATCTCCTTATACCATAGGCCGTGGCAATAGGCCTGACCTCTCAATTATTATAGGAACACTATCTTCCCATCCCACAGCCATAATATGTATACCATGCACTCCCTCTATTTCCTTTATTTGTTCTATTATCTCTATTACAATGTTCAACCCCTCCTCCTTTGCATTTTTGGCATCCTCCATACGGCTAAGGACTCTATCTGGTATGCTTACTCCGGAAACATAATCGCGCATATATCTCGCCATACCAACTGATTTAATTGGAATAATGCCTGCGAGGATATGAGTTTGCTCATGCATTCCCTTATCAACAACCATATCCATCCATTTCTGAAATTTGGGTACATCATAAATAGCCTGGGTCTGAATGAAGTCAGCACCCGCAAGAATCTTTTTTGCAAGCCTTTTTACTCTAAAATCAAAAGGATCAGCGTAAGGATTTTCCGCTGCCCCAATATAGAGAGGGACCTCCCCTGATACATCTTCCCCGCAAAGAAATTTCCGTTCATCCCTCATTTTCTTTAATGTATAAATAAGCTGAATGGAATCCAGATCAAAAACATTCTTGGCAGTGGGATGGTTTCCGAACCTCTGATGGTCACCTGAAAGGCATAGAAAATTTCCAATGCCGAGCGCCACCGCACCCATTATATCGCTTTGAATGGCAATACGATTTCTGTCACGACAAACAATCTGCATTACGGGATCAATGCCCAGGCCCTTGAGAATAACGCATCCGGCCATACTTGACATCCTTGTAATTGCGGTCTGATTATCGGTAATATTCAGAGAATCCGTATAATTTTTAAGCAATTCACCTTTACGCTCCACTACTTTAGCTGAGCAGCTTTTCGGGGGGCCTACTTCTGCGGTTACTGCAAAGGCTCCGCTTTCTAAAATTTTTTCCAGATTAGTACCTGCTTTCATAAATAAGCCTCCCTTGTTCCGTATTACAACATTATTGTTTTGTAGCATTTTAATTGTTAAAAAAATGTGTTTATCTGTCTTAACGCCTAAGGGATAGGTTCTTAAAACAATTAAAATGTACTTATATTTTATATTTTATAGTATATGGTATAATGAAAGCAAATTTACTGCCTTTACCTGTTTCTTTACAAGGGCTTTGAACCCAAATCTTTCCTTTATGGGCGTCTATTATCCTTTTTACTATATATAGACCCAAACCTGTACCTGTCTGTTCCCCAACATTAGTTGCCCTAAAAAACTCTTCAAACAGGTTCGGCAAATCCTTTTTTGGAATTCCTATCCCCTCATCGATAACCTCGAACCTTATATATCTTTTGGTCACTTTTATCCTAAAGGTAACCTTGGTTTTATCATCACTATATTTTATAGCATTACTCAGAAGATTAGACAATACCTGCTGGAGCCGGAGTGAGGAACTGCGTATCCGGGGCAGCTTCTTCGGCACTTCGGTTACCAGTTGGATATCCTTGGTTCTCGCCAGATCTCTTGTCATGTCCAGGCAGTTTTCCACAACCTTATTCAGGGATATGTTTTCCAGTTCATCAAATATCTTGCCCACACCGACTCTGGTTACATCCAGAAGATCACTTATAAGATCCAAGAGATTGTCTATACGCTTACTGCTTCGCTCTATCATAGTTCGATGTTTTGGATTGAGCTCTCCTGCATAACCTCCGAGAATCACCCAGAGATAACTTTGAATGGCTTCTAAAGGTGCTTTCAGATCATGCGCTGCGATTCCAAAAAAATGCATGAATCGTTTCTTTTCTTCCGCCAGTTTTTCCATATGTGTGGTCAATTTCTTTAAATTCCTGCCTTGTGACTCATAAAGACGGGCTTTTTCAAGGGCTATGGCGCCGAGGCTGGCAGCAGCATCTAAAAATTCAATAGCTTCGTTGGAGAAAGTCCTCGGATTTAACAGATAGATCATTATTACTCCAATAATCTCATTTTTTAGCCTGAAGGGAAATAAAAACACGGAAGTGATACCTTCATTTTTCGCCTCATCCGGGTACTTTATCCTTGAATCATTGGCCATATCAGGTATCCAAAAAGGTTCCCCTTTTAAGACTTCTGCGGTTATGGCGTCAATCTGATCAGACTCTTTTTTTATAAACCATTCACCCAGGCCGTAGTCAACGGTATGCAAAAGCTTTTTTCCATCCGGAGAGAGAAGCATCAAGGCTGAACCCCTTGCTTCTATGACCTCTGTGATTTTCTGTACGATGGCTTTTAAAACTTTATTGGGATCCAGGCTGGAGTTGATCTCCATGGCAATCTTATAGAGTGCGCGGTGACAGACGTATATCATAAAGATTATCCTCCGGAGGAAATTTCTTCGTCTTCCTCAGGGATCATTAATTCTTTTCTAATTATTCGCCGCGGGCCGGAAGCAGCAAATGACCTCCAATCACGGGGCGGATGAAAAACATCCAGGAGATCGAGCCTGTTTTGAGAAGCCAGACGGTCATGAATTTGCTGCCATGCGCAGGGTATGTCAGGAGAGATTTCGCATTTTCCATCAACGGAACCGCCACAAGGGCCATTAAAAAGGCTCTTGGCGCAACGGGTTAAAGGGCATATGCCACCGGTGAGATGGATGATACAATCTCCGCAGGCAAGGCATACCTCATTCCATTTCCCCGGCTCTTCAATAAGCCCTAAGAAGGTTGTATTTACTCCCGGCAATACCGGAACTGTCGGAAAATTTTCCGCCACGGCCTGAGCCCCAATAGAACATGACAGGGAAAGGACCGCATCCGCCTCTTTGATTTTTTCTGCAATTGGTATTAAAAACTCCTTTTCGCATTGGCGTTTGATGGTTATTTCCTCGATAATTTTTTTATCTTTTTGTTCACGCTGTCTCAGGCGAATGGTAGAAGCCAGGTTGGCCACTTCCTTCTCGCCACCGGCAAAGCAAATCGTTACACAAGTGCCGCACCCTAAGATGATTATCTTCCGGTAATCTGCGATCATATCTTCTATTTCGTTTATTGTCTTCTGTTCACCTTTAATCATAGGATCACCCCTTAATTCTTTATATCTCGAGCAAAGGTGTCTATTTCCTTTTTAACTTCATGAAATCTATCACCAGGGATACTGATCATCTTAATTAACTCCCGATCCGGGTTCATTTCTTTTAATATTTCACTGGTGATTTCTATACGTCTTTTTAACCATAAAGCCGCCTGTGAATATTTACAATCATCATCCTTACACTCCATAATCAATAAGCCGTTCGCACCCATCTCAAAGGTCTTGAGCAAGAAAGAAATCCCTAATTTAGCCACGCAGGGGACCTTTAACAAGACAACCCCTGATTGTAACTCCTTTTTTAAAACTGGTTCCAACGCAAGCATAGTGCCAGTATCATAATAGCAATAAAAAAGAGCGATGGCAGAATTACCGTCTTTTAATTCTACTCGAGCAAACGCCTCCTCTATCTCCTTATCCATATCTTCAAAGCATGTCGAGTTAAACTCTATGGCCCGGGCAGGACACTCTACAATGCAAATCCCGCAAGCCTGGCATTGATCCTCCCTTATCTCTACGTTATTTTCAGGAGCAGGAGTGACTATTGGCACATCATAGGGACAAACACGCACACAAGTGAGGCAATCAATACATTTCTCTTCAATGCGTCTTGCTCCGGCACCGCAAGTCAGGCAACGTCTTGCTTCGAGTAAAGCCATTTCCTGATCATAGCCTACTTCAATAAAGTCGAAATTCTTTATTCTTTTTTTTACATCCAATAAAGGCATTGGCTGGCGAGGCTGTTTTTTTATGGATGAAATCACTTCCTCATTTAGTTGTTCCAGGGATTCGGGCTTCTCTATATCTGTTATAGGTATGCCCTGCAAATAATGATGAATGGAAAAGGCTGCCTGACGACCACTAGCCATTGCTTCCACCGCCATTCCAGGGCCGGTAACCACTTCACCACAGGCAAATATTCCGGTTTCCTGAGTAGCCATACTGATAGGATCGATGATGATTTTTCCCTTCTGAACAAGCTTCATATCATAGTTGCTTAGAAAGGACAGATCAGTTGTTTGCCCTATGGCTATGATGACAATATCACCCTCAATAACTGATGATTTGTCTTCACAAAATGTGGGATTAAAAAAACCTTTTTCATCAAAAACAGACTTGACGGCAACCGTCTCCAGGGCACAGGATGAGCCTTCTTTGGCCTTGATACATTTCGGGCCCCATGAACAGTTTAACTCAACACCCTCTTCTTCTGCTTCCTTTATCTCCCAAGCGAAAGCAGGCATCTCTTCAAATGATTCAAGGCATACAAGCTTTACCTTGGATGCTCCAGCCCTCAGAGCGGATCTTGCCACATCGATTGCGACATTGCCGCCTCCTATAACTATTACGCTCTTTCCGTTATCTATTTGCCTTAATCCGAGATTAACATCCCGTAAGAAAGGCAAGGCCGGCCAGACATTTTTCATATCAAAACCGGGAAGTGACAGGCTGCGGCTTACGGGTAATCCTGTGGAAATCAATATTGCTTTATATCCCTGGGATTTGAGATCTGTGATGTTGATACCTTTTCCTATTTCCAGATCCGTTTTAAACTTAACCCCGAGTTCCCTTATTCCTTCGATATCTCTATCTATAAGATCTCGCGGCAAGCGGTATAACGGGACAAAATTGGCTAATGCACCACCAAGAATGGATTCCTTCTCTATTACTGTGACATTATAGCCTAAAATGGCCAGATCGTGAGCAGCAGTCAGGCCGCCAGGCCCCGAGCCAATGACTGCAACCATTTCACGATTTGAGGAGTAAGATTTTGAGTAAGATTTTTTTGTCATCTCATTACCAAAATCAAGGGCCGCTCGCTTCAAGGAGCGAACAGATAATGCTTCATCGGCATTTTTTCTTCGGCACTCGTTTTCACAAGGGTGAGCGCATATTGTAGAACAAATAAAAGGGAGTGGATTTGTTTCACGTATTATATCAACGGCTTTATCAAATTCTCCTTTAACGATCGCCCCAATGTATCCTCTTACATCCTGATGGATAGGACAGGCACCCTGACAAGGAGGGATTGGGTTTTCTCTTTCATGGATTGTTTGCTTCGAAGATTTCAAGACCTTCAATCACCTCGATTTTTCTTTGACATAATAAAACAAACATCGTTATATTTGGATAATATTTATTTAAGTATTTTTTTTATTGAATTTATTTGTCCAAAAATAAAAGATAATTAAAAGAGAAAAATAAACAAACTGTGTTTTGTATTGATTTTTTTTATTATAATCCACTCCTGAAAAAAGTCAAGCAAACCAGCTTAAATCATCTTCATTATAATGTATTTCACAAATTTTTTCACATGGTATTTTTATAAAAAAAATATTAGAAGTATTTTTTAGACAAACATTAGAAAAGATATTAAGTTAAATAAAAGCATATTAACCTAATATGGATTTCATTTAGTGAATATTTAAATCTTGATAAAGAGTAATTATAATGAAAATAAAACGCCAATATATATAATTATAACATCTCGGAATAGAGACATATAGAATCGCGATTTCTTTGCGGTTCCAACCTTTTAGGACTTTATAACTATTATACTAATGTATTCAATGTACTATGAAAATAGCTATATTTTATTAAATTTGCTAAAATATTAAGATATAACACTTGAGAAAGGGAGGGAAACACAATGTTTAATCAATCTCTTAAATCGATAAATACAAAGGTTGCTTTGCTAATCGCCCTATTGATCATTTTGCTTATCAATGCGCCTTCTTATGCACAAACATTCATGCCGAACGAGCTTAATATAAAGATATCCAAGAATATAGTCAAAGAAGGGAATGCGGGTGATTATATTTTATCTCTATCCAGTGAGCTGGAGAAAGACCTGAAATACGCTGATCAAAATCTTGAGGTTCGAATAAAAAAAATATTTTCAGAAAGCGATCCTGAAAGTCAACTGAGCTGTTGGTATAAAATCAGATTTATTTCTGAATCAAACCTGAATCTGGATGACATCCGTAAAAAAATACTGGAAAATTTTGAGCATGTCATTGATGTGGAGAAGGAATACATAACCAAATCAAGGATTGTTCCCAATGATTTCGTTATAGGACAAATGTCGTACGATTACTATTCATTGATTGGCGCCTATGAGGCATGGGACATTGAAAAAGGCCGTACGGATGTGATTGTAGCCCTTATTGATTCAGGGGTAAATGTAAATCATCCGGATCTGGTAAACCGGTTTGTAAGCTCGAGTCTTTTCAAAAGATATCCACCTGATTCATCCATTGATCCCTCCAATCCTACAGAAGAATGCTATCTTTATAAGGGAAATATATACTGTTTTGATATCTATATCGATTCTGAGGAACTCAACAACGGTTCCCTGCCTCCTGATAATGACGTAAGGGATGTTGTCCCGCATGGCACACCAATAACAGGGATTATTGCCGCCAACCACAATACCATCGGTATTCCGGGTATCTGTCCGAATTGCAAAATACTACCTATAAAAGCCAGCTACCTGGAACATTTAGTTGAACAAAGCGGAACTATATCACCTTATACCGAGGGGACTTCAACCACCGGAACGATTTCCTCAGCCGTTGAATATGCCGCAAAAAATGGTGCGGATGTTATTAATTTAAGCATGTCGACATCCAGTGATACAAGCGTGTTGGAGGACGCTGTAAATTATGCATATGAAAGATATAATTGTATTCTGGTAGCGCCCGGCGATAATGCCGATGAAGAGGATGAAGCCTATCCCGCGGCATATAATAATGTAATTGGTGTGACCGCCATAAAAGTCGATTCACAGAACAGGGTATTAAAACGAACCAATGCGCAATATGGGACGTGGATCGATGTGGTGGCACCAGGGGACAACATCTTTTCATTGACACTGGAATCCAATTCCATCAAGACATATTCAGGGACTTCCCTTTCAGTTCCTTTTGTTACCGGTTTAGCAGCGCTGGTAAGATCCATGGACTCAAATTTCACCATCCATAATTTCAGACAATTACTACGGGAAAGCAGCACGCCGATCGACGACCCTCTTTACGATGCAAAAAAATTGGGATACGGCCTTATTAATCTCAGAAACGCCCTTTACGCACTGGATGACCATCTCTGGGATTATTCCGGTGTTACTCAGCAGGGAAATACCTCCACCTCCGGAGTCAATACTACCTGGCCAATCGATCCTGGTTATATTAATCTGTATCCTTATGGATTCTCTTCTTACTATCCTTTCGGCACATTCGGAGGTTACATGTCACCGGCATATAATACCTATAACACACTTTTGGGTGGCGGATTTGGCTCATATTATCAGCAACCATATTACTCAAACGGATATTCTTCTTTTTATCCTTACAGCACATTCGGAGGTTACATGTCACCGGCATATAATACCTTTAATACACTTTTGGGTGGCGGATTTGGCTCATATTATCAGAGACCATATTACTCAAGCAGTTATAGTCCATACTCAATCTCTTCGTTTTCACAATACAATCCTGTTTTTCAAAGGTATTCTCCTTACGGCGGTTTTGGCGGCGGCATGTTTTCACCCTATTTGGGGAGTTTCGGCGGCTCTCCTCTTGTTATCTTTAGCTTTCCTTTACATAGATGATAATATTCAGAGAATCTTTTTGAGATACAGATCCATTTGAAATTTTCTCCTGAGGCCCTTGTCATTCATATACCTGATGTTTCCAAAAACCTTTCTCTCACCCCATGGCCTGTCATGCTTTCCAAAACACCAGGCCACTCCTGCATATCCATTTGGATCTCTCCCATCCAGCTCATATTTATTATTTAAATAAAGCGCAATGCCAAAGGCATTTTCAGGCCTTCCGCACCATTCCAGGATCTTTTTTCCCCAGTACATTCTCATATAACCATGCATCTTTCCCGTGATCATCATCTCCGTTTGTGCCTTGTTCCAATATGGATCATGAGTTTGGGCGTTTTCCATTTCATCCCGGTTGTATGTATATTCTCTCGGGTCATTCTGATGCTTTGACAGGGTCTTTTTTGCCCATTCCGGTAGTCCGTTGAAAGAATCATAATGATCATTATAAAAGACAAAATTCATACTCAGTTCCCTTCTTATGATCAACTCTTCAAGGAAGGCATCCCTGCCGGGGCTCTTTGTCCGTAAAACCTTCAAGGCTATAAATAGGGGTGAAATCTGTCCAAAATGGAGGTAAGGGCTGAGATGTGACAGATAATCTACTGTCGGGTCATTTCTTAGATCCTGGAAATTATCCAATTTATTTTTAAGGAATTCATCAAGATGCCTTTTCGCTTCAGAGGTCCCGCCACTGAAGGTTTCAACCCTTTCCACACTCCTGTCAATATTCAACTGAAAAATTGCCCTTTTCAGATCCATAAGCTCAATCGAATCAAACTGAATGTTGAGAGAATCCCTTTTAGGATTGTTTTCTTCCAAGGGGACAAGATAATCTGATAAATATCTTTTTATCTTTGGTCTTATGGTTGCAGCCGAATATTCCTCCTTATTCGATGCCACCTCCACAGGGACTATCACATCCGTCTCCACCTGGATTAAAAGGCAGTCCATATGCTCTGAGGCATACCTCCGCCAAGCCTTCTGAATCCTCAAATACCCCCTGTCTGTAATTACTATTGACGCATCTTTGGAGATTTCAATGACGTCCTTTTCGGGTGATTTTTTACAGATGACCATTTTTATGCCTCTTTTTTTCAGGGCTGTTATAACATCCTTCAGGCCTTCAAGCATAAACCAGTAATGTCTTTCATTCGCGTCCGGAAAACGGCTTGTAATTCCGAAAAATACGAGAAGAGGATTATTGATTTCGTTTGCTTTTTTTATTGCAAATTCAAGGGCATGATTACATTCGGCCCTTTGAGAGGCTTGCATCCAATAAAGGACAAATTTCCCTTTTTTGATTGATCTTTGATTAAGATTTTTGATTCTTTCCTTTTGAATCATAATAAATCAAACCCGGATCCTAATTTCAGTATATTCTATGGTTCTTTGATATGTCAATTCAAAAAATATCCCCCAAAAAAGCTACCATGATTTCTTGTACTACATTTTTATCATGTTTGATAGATTGATTTTGATATACTATAATTGACGATCATATTGACAAAATAAAGAAGAGGGATTTAAATGGTAAAAATCGGAATTATAGGCGGTTCCGGATTAGATGATCCTGAAATACTAAGAGATCCTAAAGAGATCGAGATGGAGACTCCATATGGAAAGCCTTCTTCTTTGATTAAGGAAGGGAAAGTGGACGGGGTCGCGATAGCTCTGATCGCAAGACACGGAAGTAAACACACGATTCCGCCCACACAGGTAAATTTCAGGGCAAACATATATGCACTCAAAGAAATTGGATGTACACATATACTGGCAACAACTGCATGCGGGTCGCTAAGAGAGGATATAAAAAGGGGTGACCTGATCATACTTGACCAATTTATCGATTTTACGCGTCACAGGAAGATCACCTTTCACGAGGAATTTGAGCCGGATAATGCAAGGCATACACCAATGGCCGAGCCATTTTCAAAGGAATTAAGGGAAATATTGATCGATGCCTGCAAAGAGCTTAAGCTTGAGCATCATGAAAAGGGAACCGTCATAACTATTGAGGGTCCCAGATTTTCAACAAAGGCCGAGAGTAAGATGTTCAGGATATGGGGCGCGGATGTCATTAACATGAGTATCGCCCCTGAAGCCATCCTTGCAAATGAAGCTGGCATACCATATGCCGCTATAGCCATGAGTACGGACTATGACTGTTGGAAAGAGGACGAAGAGCCCGTGTCATGGGACGAAATACTTACGATATTTACTCAAAACGTTGAAAAGGTTACAAATTTATTAACACATGTTACAAAAAAGGTGAAATAATATGTCGCAGGAGATTAAGAAAAAAATTCGAACCGTACCGCATTGGCCGAAACAGGGAATCATGTTCAGAGATATTACTACGCTTCTCAAAGACAGCGAAGGATTTAATCTTACGATAGATATACTTGTCGAGCGATACAAGGATATGAAAATAGATATTGTCGCCGGAATTGAAAGCAGGGGTTTCATAACCGGATCTATATTGGCTCACAGGTTAGGAGTTGGGTTCGTTCCTATAAGAAAACCCGGCAAGCTTCCCGCTCAGACTGTTTCCGAGGAATACGAGCTCGAATATGGAAAAGATAAAATTGAGGTTCATACTGACGCGATCCAAAAGGGTGATCAGGTTTTGCTCGTCGACGATCTAATCGCAACGGGAGGCACTGCGCTGGCTGCATGCAATCTTATCACCAAACTGGGCGGAGAGGTGGTCGAATGCAGTTTTATAATTGATTTGATAGATATTGGAGGCAAAAAGAAATTAACAAATGCCGGGTTCAAGGTCTTTAGCCTTGTTGAATTTGAAGGTGAATAAACTATAATTTATATTCGTCTATTGTAGTTTATTATCCCTTGTTTATTATTCTTTCATCTAAGGCTGATACTACTCATACTGGAAATAAAGCAGATGCCGCCGCCCAGATCTTCTTCCGGTTCTGGCGGGTTTGTATTCGAATTGTTATCATCAGGGATAGGTTTAAGTGTAATTAAGTATTCATTTTGGAATATTGTAATACCGTTAGAATTAACCACTGCCAGATCCGCTTTATTCCAGGCAAAAAAATTCGCACTGATAACTGACTTTGGCGAATCACCCACATTCTTATTGATTCCCCTGCCAAAAGAACCATTTCCGTTTCCGAAAAATATCGTTACATAATCATAATCATAGGCAGTATTGATTATTGAACTGGCTACCGCCAGATCCAAATTATTATCATTGTCAAAATCCGCGGAAACAATAGCCGACGGTTCAATCTTTCGATTGTTCTCCTCTACTGTTACTTCATCCACAACTGCATAAGCAAAAACAGGCTCTTCACTAAAGGTACCGTCTTCATTGCCTAATAATATAGTTACATGACTTGTGGGGGAGCCAATATTGGCTGATGCAAAATCCAATTTCCCATCGTGGTTAAAATCAGCAGAAGTGATTGCAGCCGGACTGACCCCTAATTTATAATTTACAGCAGAATCAAAAACGGTATAATCTTCATTTGCCAACCATACAGAGATATTATTTGATTCTGCGTTGGCTACTGCTAAATCAGAGACTGAGTTTGGATCATTATCAAAATTATCAGAAATGATCCATATGGGAACATCTCCTGTCGCACATGCATAGAAGTTTCTGTCGAATATACCCTCCTCGTTGCCAAATATTATCTTCAATTGATTATCATCCCTATTGGCTACTGCCAAGTCTCTAAATATATCATTATTAAATCTAGCAGAAATTATAGATACAGGGAAATATCCTACATTATCAATCAAATCATGTTGAGTAAAGGATCCATTTCCATCGCCAGTTAATATTGTTACATCATTAGAACCACTGTTGGCAATTGCCAGATCCACATTTGGATCATCATTAAAATAATCAGAAACGATGGACTTCGGATCTTCTCCCAATAAATCCAAATAAAACAATATTTCACTAAAGATGCTTTCTTTTCCATTGCCGATCAATATTGCCAGGGTATTGGAACCACTATTAACAATTGCTAAATCATCCCGATATCCATCATTGTCAAAATCATCAGAAATTGCCGATTCCGGAGTGCCTCCTATTTCATAAACGTAATCTGCATCATACGAAAAGGTTCCATCTTTATCATTAAGGAATATTGATAGATAATCGGAACTGCTGTTAACTATTGCCAAATCTGCATATCCGTCTTTATTAATATCTGCCGAAAAAATGGAGTCGGCTCTACTCCACGCCAGATTATTTGCCTGAACCAGAAAGGTGCCATCTCCATTGTTAATCAATATTGATACATTATTAGAATCAGAATCGCTATTTGCTACTGCTAAATCCAAATAACCATCCTCATCTAAATCATCACTTATGATACACTTAGGACTGTCACCTACCGAATAATTAATAATATTTCCAAAGGTGCCATCTCCGTTGTTAATCATTATTGATACACTCTCGGAACCGCTATTGGCTACTGCCAAATCCGCCATTTCATTCCCGTCTTTATAGAAATCACCGGAAATAATCGACACCGGCTTTTCCCCAACTTCACGATTGACAGCGCGGCTAAAGGTACCGTCTCCTTTGCCGGGTATGATAAATATATTGTCTGAATCATAATTTGCAACAGCTAAATCGAGATTACCATCACCATTAAAATCTGCGGAAGTAATTGATTTAGGTGAGTTCCCTGTTGCCAAACTGTCAGGTTTAGCTTCACTAAAAGTTCCGTCTCCATCGTTAAGTAATATTGATATATTATTGGAACCGCTATTGGCTACTGCTAAATCCAAATAACCATCCTCATCTAAATCATCACTTATGATACACTCCGGACCATCACCTACCAAATAGTCAATAATATTTCCAAAAGTTCCATCTCCATTGTTAATCAATATTGACACACTATTGAAACCTTTATTGGCCACTGCCAGATCCGCCATCTCATTCCCATCCTTATAGAAATCACCGGAAATTATGCTTTCCGGACCATCACCTACTTCATAAAAAATTCCCCGTCTAAATGTACCATCGGGTTTTCCAAATAAAATAAGAATATTGTCCGAATCCCTGTTGGCCATTGCAAAATCCATTTCCCCATCTTTATCAAAATCTTCAGAAATGACAGAATTCGGACCATCTGCAACTGTATGAAACATCTTAGGGGTCGTAGAATTAGAATCATCCGTATACCCCATTAATAAATTTATTCTTAAGATAATTAAAAAACTAAATACAAAAAATATACTAAAATACAGGAGCTTCTTATGTTGAATTTTCATATGAATATTAAGCCTCCTTATTAATGTATTATTATACTGATCCAATAAGAGAAAAAAATCTTCTGTTTTTATTTTAATATATTCAAACGAATTAAATTGATTCTTATTTTAAGCTTTCTTCTATTCATAATCAAGGTCTTCTTAGTTTTTTAAAGAAACATATTGATCATTAGTTTATGCATGATTAATGACTTTTGCGTTTAAGGGCATAAAAATGAAAATATAAAATAGTGCCTTTTTTGTTTATGAAGGTCAGATTTTGACATTTGACAAAAAATAACATATAAGGTTTATTAAATTTTAAATAAAATATAATTGCTTAAATATGCAGTTAAACATGAAGATTGAAGAAATATTTCAAGAACTAAAAATCAATAAAGAAAAATTCGAGGACCTTCATATTACCCGAAAGTTTTCCTCTTTGATGGCCATTTCAAATGGAAAGGTTATTGCCATGACCGATCCCTGGATGAAGAACTGTCTGCTCTTCGATAAACTGAACCTTAAGATAAACGATGTGGATAAGAATTTGATTAAGGATAGCATAAAGCAGGCAGTTGAAGAAAAGATAGAGAAATTTGGCTCATTCACTGCAGGAAGGGAACTAGAGAGGGAGGACATAGCAGTGCCGTATGGTGCTTCTGAAATGATGATGTATGCCATAAAAAAAGGCGGGATAGATGCGGCAGTCACAGTTTGCGATGGGGCGGGAACCGTGATTTCAGACTCCCCCTCACTTATTCAGGGTATTGGCGCACGCATGAACGGTCTTTTTTACACAACGCCCATACCGGATATTATTAAAGGGATTGAGGATAAAGAGGGAATAGTTGTCTTCCCGGATACGGCAGGGATTGATCAAATTGCGGGACTCAAAAAGGCCGCTGAAAATGGATACAAAAAAATCGCCGTTACTATAAATGGTTTCATGGATGATGATATAAGCTGCATACCTGTGATTGAAAAAGAATATGGGATTAAAGCAGTTATTATCATCGTATGCACAACCGGCATTAGCAAGAAGCGCATAGACCATTTAGCGCGTTGGGCCGATCTAATATGGTCCTGTGCCTCGGGCGAGGTAAGGGAGATTGCAGGACGTCTTTCTATCCTTCAAATCTCCCTTGGAATCCCTGTTTTTGTTTTAACCCAAAAAGGTCTGGATTTTACTGCAAACTATTCCTCAGAGCCAGACCTTATAAGGGGCCTTGCCTTAAATGGACAATATCTGATCTCCAACAAATTCAAAGGCATATCCATTAAAATGGGAGATATCTTTACATATCTGTCCAAATCCAATCTTCCGGTCAGAAGCAAAAAGGAACCCGGATAGCTTCACTAAATAAATTAATCTGTTCAATTTTCCGATACTGAGATAAAACATCCCCCGGAACTTGCTGCTCCGTCATCGAACATTCGGGCGCCACTGCTGCTGCTTTCAAGCGTAACAAGCCCGCCCGGATCCACTATGACCCCATTGGCAATTCCGTCGCTATCTCCGAATCCTCCGTCTTCAATTGTAATTGTGATTGATCTCCCATCATCATTAAAGATAACATTCTCTGTATAATCCTGCCAGCCATCTATCGTATCAAATTTGTAGAAATGTGTTGCACCTGAGATATCTTCCGAAAAATAGATCCTTACCGAGGCTGTGGCTCCGGCTTCTTCTACCCAAAGTCGATACGAGAAGAGCCCAAAGGAGAGCCCGCCAGGTTTATCCGGATCATTTGATAAACTTGAGGGATCTATTGTATCTAATGCATCCATTTCAATTATAGACTCTGAAGCCTTCTCCACACCAATTATAGTAAGATTATCCGGAAGCATTATACATTTGATCGTCTCTGGTTGGTCATTGTCATTAATCCCGTCACCATTCATATCGATATAATCAAAAATCTCCTTTTCATCGGGAATACCGTTGTCATTGAGATCGTTTTCTTCGGAGATGGTGGTAAATACAATAGAATCGGACCAGTCCGACCACGGAGAGATAACCGAACCGTCCGAGAACTGAACCCGTGCATAATATGTTTCATTGGGATCTAATATCAGATGTGGAATAGTGAGTTCCGTCAGCAGATCATTACTGTCAATATCGAGCAACAGAGATGAAAAACCGGAATCTTCACTCACCTGCCAATGAGTTTGGGTATGTGAATCATATTCGGGATCTGAATAAGGATCAGTGATTATCCTAGTCATCAATTCAGTTTCTGTTGTCCCATCAACAGGAGAATTGATTAACGGTTTTAAAGGTTCATTATTCGGTTCCGTATCCAAAACGGTAACGACACAGAAATCAGTTGCATAAGATCCGTCATAATCTGTAACTGTCAATTGAAATATAAGATTTTCATCACTCGAAACATATGGTGAAATAAATGTTGGCTCAGGATCTGATGAATCGGAGAGGGCTACCTGATGACCGGAAATCTGTTCCCAAAAATAATCTTTAATGATGCCATCCGGATCACCGGAATTTAATCCGTTTAGAAAAACTGTCACATTTTCATTTACTGTCTGATCAGAACCCGCATTGGCAAAAGGTTGTAAGTTTTCAGAAGGGGAATAGTATACTTCATTTGAGTTATCACTTTCGTTATCATCAGAATCATAGGCCCTGACGACAAAATAATATTTGGTGTTGGGATCCAGATCTGTAATAATACAATTGGTATCGCTCCCTTGCCAATCCGGAGAATTGTAATCATAAATTTCTTCTTCCACTCTATAGAACATTCTATAGCCTACAAGGCTTTCATCCTCAACAGCGTCCCAGGCCAAGGTTATTTCCATTGAATAAACATTTTTTGCTGAAATGGAAAAAATCAAAGCTAAAATGATGAACAAAGAAAAAAAGATAAATGGTACTAGTTTGGAATTAATCTTTAAGGATTTTAATAAATTATGAACTGTCATTACAGCCCCTCCTATTTCTGCCTCGCGGAAAACAGCTTTATTAAGGGGCTGCATCCGCTCGGCAGCTCTGCGACCATATCCTACAGAAATAAAGACTTAGGCCAGTAGCTTTGCGTCACATTCTTTAGAATGTTTTGCCTTTATCGAACGTTGCATATCGTATAAACATTAGATCGTCTGTTTATGAAAATTTAATCGATATATAATGACTTTTTTATGAGCTCATAAAGACTCGTATACCTTTCTTGAACCTTTTGGTGATTCTAATAAGAAGTATAATGATAATTTCTTTTATCTGCTCCAACTTATCAGTAGATTAAGAAATATATTAACTTTAACGGATATTACTATATGACCGGCATCATAATTTTATTTTTGTTTTTTATTATCTCCGACTTGTAAGCAAAAAGAATTTATGGTAGCTAATAATAATGGGTCAAAAAATACTCCTGCTTCAAATAGCTGCTTTGGGATACAATTTCCTGAAGAAAAACCTTGGTGACCAAAAATTATATGATCTCACCGTAAGGCCGATTCAGGGCCTGTTTCCCGCTCTCACCTGTTCCGTGCAGGCCACCATAAGGACTGCCTCTCCCCCGGCAGATCACGGAATTGTAGGAAACGGGTTTTTCTTCAAAGAGCAATGGAAACCACTCTTTTGGGAGCAAAGCAGCAGACTCATTGAAGGCGGACGTATCTGGGACGGTTTTCGTTCAAAGGGCGCCACAGTGGCACAGATGTTCATTCAACAGTCCCTTGGTACAGACAGTGATTTTATACTCTCCCCTGCCCCAATCCACAAACATCACGGAGGCATGATCCCGGATTGTTATTCAGTGCCTTCCTCTCTAAATGACCGGTTAAAAAAAGAGACAGGAAAGGTTTTCCCCTTGCATCATTACTGGGGGCCTATGGCATCCCAAAAATCAACCCAATGGATTGCAAAGGCCATTACGAGTGTAATGAATCATGAAAAGCCGGACCTCCTCTACGCCTATCTGCCACATTTGGATTATACCCTCCAAAGATTCGGCCCGGATTCAGAAAAAAGTGGAAAGGCCTTCTTTGAATTGGATACAATCCTCAGGCAGATCCTGAACAGCGCGGAAAAGGAGAAATACCGGATCATTCTTTTCGGAGATTATCCCATTACTCCAGCAAGAAATGTCATTTTTCCCAACAAGACCCTGTATAAAGCAGGGTTATTCAAAACACGTAATATCAAAGGAATGCTATATCCCGATTATTACACTAGTACTGCATTCTGCATTGCCGACCACCAGATTGCGCATATGCATGTATTTGATTTAAAAAGATACCAAGAAATAAAGGCAATAACCGAAAACCTGATAGGCGTGGATAAGATTTTGGATCGTCAGGCCCAGGCTGCGGCCGGTATCAACCACCCCAGAAGCGGAGATATGGTATTGGTTGCCAAGCCCGGATACTGGTTTGACTACCGATGGTGGGAGAATAAAAAGGAGGCCCCGGACTATGCGTCTCATATAGATATACATAACAAACCCGGATACGACCCTTGTGAATTGTTTTGGGAATGGCCTCCCCCTTCCGTTTCTCAGGACCCCTTTCGAATCAAAGGGACCCATGGCAGGGTCGATGAGAATGAACCATTATTTTATTCCTCGAATATTTATTTAGTTGGCAATCCCTTGACTTTATTGGAATTATCTAATTCTATTAAAGTTATGCTTGATATTTGGCAGTAATTAATCATTAATTTCAGACTTCAGAAATTCTGATGTGGACATTGCCTTCTATGGTCTGAAGGAAAAGGATTTTTTCAGGGCCATGGCTTTTTTGTCACATTATTTACAAAGGGATGTGGATATAATTCATCTTGAAAGTCACAGATTTGAGAAAGAGATAAAAAAAAGGGGATAAAATGGAAAGGATAGAATTTAATCTTCTTAAGGCACAGATTGAAGCTCAGATCAAGGAAATAAAAAAGATATATAAAGAAATAGAAGACAGAAAAAGACAGGTCAGGGAAAGTAATGCCATTTAGTCAATACTGTCAGAAAAACCTCGTTTTCACTCCACTCACTTGGCGCTGCGTCCCTTGCGCCCCGCTCATTCCGCTCAAATAAATCCTGGCTTAAGGTAAAGTCAAACGACCTGCCAACTGACTACGGGACGAACACAAGGCGGAAGCCAATGTAGCCGTCGCGGTGAACAGGGTCAGTGTCGTCGCGATAAGCAGAACGGCAATCCTGAGCAAAGTAGGCCCAGCTTCCGCCGCGCAAAACACGGTACGAACCGGTTGCAGGGCCTTCCGGATTTTTCACAATCCCCTCCTTCTTGCACTCATCATAGTATTTTCCACTATACCAATCCATACACCATTCCCAGACATTGCCGTGCATGTCATAGAGTCCCCAGGCATTAGGAGGATAACTGCCCACCGACGTTGTTTTTTCTAAATATTTACCCTTTGGATAGTTTTTATATGGATAATTACCATCGTAATTTGCCTGATCGGCGGTCAGGTTTTTACCGGTATTAAACGGAGTTGTAGTTCCGGCTCTGCAGGCGCATTCCCATTCAGCCTCTGTGGGCAAACGTGCTATTACATGATGCTGTTGATGTTGATCAGCCCAATCCCTGCCAAATGTTAATGTCCACCACCTGCAATAGGCCATGGCTTCGTACCAACTGATCCCCACCACCGGAGCCAAAGGACGATTCCTGCCGAACCGTTCATCCAGCCAGGAGAAGGGTAATGTTTCTTTTAATCCCTTTAAATATGGCCGATTATCAAAACGGAAACGGCCCTCCCTGTCGAACCAGTACCGTTCATCGGTATAGCCACCGCTTTTGATAAACTCGGCAAATTCCTTGTTGGTTACCGGGTATACACCAATCCAATAGGGTGATAATTGAACAGGATGAACGGGTTTTTCCCAATCATATTCTTCACCCCCCATACTGAATGGCTGGCCAGGCTCACAAAGAATCACCGGCGGATCAGCCACATCAAAGGCCGGCTCGTTCATAAGTCCCAGTGCATCGCCACAGGCAAGAAAAACAGAGGGTTGGTGATGAGCTGTGTCCCTCAGATTCTGAAGGTTATTTTTTATTATTTCATGAAGACGGTACCGTCTCCGATGCTCCTCGAAATCATTGAGACACTGGGCTGACAACCGGATCAGCAGGGTATCCCTGATCCCGGTTGCATGTCTTTCTAATTCTTCAATCAGTTCTTCTCCGAATTTAGAACTGGAATTACCCAGACGGTTAAAAAACAGGCGGATTACTTCCTGCCAATGTGACGGGTTATTTAACATGGCGAGCAGTTGCGCCTTTTGATAAGCCTCTTTCTGCACACTGAGCCAGTGGGCAGCCAGATACTCCTGAAACGTACGATGGATAAACACGTAATGCCCGCCGCGAAATGCCAGTAATCCGATCAGCCGGTCGCACTCATCCAGAAAATATCCGGCAGCACCCTCCAACTCATTGGACGTCTTCTTTTCCGGTGGAATAAGGTCGCTTTCTTTCAACCGCTGGAGCATCAGCCCCCGGTTCAGGAACACCTCATCTTCGATTCGCTGATGGGCATGAAAGGCCAGATCCCTCAGCATATCGATAATCTGGTTGTGGTTCCAGTCAATCGCAGGCTTGCCGGACCCAGGGGGATATTTGATGGAAATCTTGCCTGTTTCGAGCTTCCCGATTGTTGATGCTTTCTGGGCCATCAGTTGTTCGATGCATTTTTCATATAATTCAGCACGATAGTGGGGTAATTTGCCCTCTTTATAATGAAGCACCGCAATCACCGTGAGCAGCAAAGGGTTTATGGCGAGCCGCCTGGCAGCAGGAACTTCCTCCAGGGCATTGATGAGTTCCTGCGCCCGCCTATTCACCTGGCTGTTTGTCTCATCCGGCAGGTTAGCGGCAAAATATCTATGGGCAAAGTCTATAATTTGATCCTGTTCCAAATACAACAGGGTGTAATAGGGGATGCCCAGCTCGTTAAGCAATTCATCTGTAATGGCAGCCGGCCGGCTGGTCAGGGTGAGCCGCAGGTGCGGGAAGGCTTTGGATGAGACAAGGCCTTTCACCACCTCGGCTAATCTGTGCCGATTGACCGGATTGGAGATTTCATCCAGCCCATCCAGAAACAGCCAGACTGGCTTTTTGTGCAAGGCATGATAAAGCTGACCGGCAGTGAACGCTTCAGAATTTCCTGTACGATGCCAGAATTTGGCTGCGCATTCAAACAGGCAACAGTCAACATCAGGGTAATCGGCAATCATTGTGCCAAAATCCTCCAGACGCATATAGACAGGCAAAGGTGTTTTATCAGTGATGCCAAATTCCCGCTCCAGGCATCCCGGTGATCCTTTTTTTGCTGACAATCCCTGTTTTAAATCTTCAAAACAGCGTAGGGCCATATAACGACATGCAGTTGATTTACCACCGCCTGCATCGCCAATGATAAGGAATATGCGGTCCTTGGCAGGGATTTCTGCCAATGGCCGGGGCACAATCGCCCAACTGCTTAAAATCCACAGTACACGGTACACCTGACTCATGTTCAAATGCTGTGAGGACATAATTTCCGAAATGATGACTTTGGCGGAACGGATGTTCCGGGCATTGCATTCTTCGAGGATTTTTCGGGCAATCGGATAGGATTTCTTATCATCGGCCTCCTTTTCTACACAAAGGGCACGCTGATCCTTTTCGTGGGCAAGATGCAGCAAATCATCGAACCGTTGAAATAACAACGGTAGATTTTTCTGCTGTTGAACGGTTAATTTTTTTACTTTCGCCGCCTGCATAATGCGTTCAAAAGATCTGTCTTTCACTTTCAGCGCAACATAGACCTTTTGCAGTTCAAGCTTATGTTCAAGGCTATCTCTTGTTGTGCCCAAGTGGCCATAATCCAACCGGTCCAGGCGGTATTCTTCACGGAACATCCGCTCCAGGCCATGCCAATCGATAGGCCTGGAATCAGCTTTAATCTGATGGAACGGTTTTTTTTCAACCTCACCCAATTTTTGTTTTATCAAGTGATCAAGTCCCTCCTCAATTTTATTATAAATTCTTGGTAGAAATTCAGTATCACTTTTAATATCTTTCGTGTTTTGCTCAATACCTTTCAACATTGCAAATTGCTCACGCTCCACCAGCAGGGCTTCACACTCTCTATTTAATCCCATCTCTTTTCTAAGCCGGTTGACAAACCCTTTCACGACTTCAGGCGGTGCGTGATGTCCTTCTTCTAGCTTAATGCTTGAGATCAGTTCAATATCCGGCTCGGGACGTAATAACAACAGCTTTGCTAGTTCAATTTCCGTAACCTGATAATCAAAAAAGCGGTTGTTTTTTATACCATATGTATCTCCGTATTCTCCTTCGTACCATTGGACCGTCTTCTTAAATGCAACATCATATGCCTCTTGAATCTTCTCTTTGTCCCCTTGCAGAAATGTCTTCACTTCTTCCAATCCGGAATTACCAACAAATTTTAAAACTGATATTATAATGTTCATGATGTTGATCATGAATTGTTCGCCTTTCTTTTTTCACTTCACTCGCTTGGCGCTGCGTCCCTTGCGCCCCGCTCGTTCCGTTCAAACAAATTCTGGCTCAAGGTAAAGTCAAACGACCTGCCAACTGACTACGGGACGAACACAAGGCGGAAGCCAATGCTGCCGCGGCGGTTAACGGGGTCAGTGCTGCCACGAAGAGCAGAACGGCAATCAGGAGCATCGGCGAGCCAGCTTCCGCCGCGTAAAACACGGTGCGAACCGGTTTCCGGTCCTTCCGGATTTTCCACAATCCCCTTCTTCTTACATTCATCATAGTATTCTTGGCTATGCCAATCCATACACCATTCCCAGATATTGCCGTGCATATCGTAAAGCCCCCATGAATTTGGCCGATAACTTCCTACCGGCGTTGTTCGGCCAATATATTTACCCTTGGGATTGCTTTTATATGGAAAATTACCATCGTAATTTGCCTGGTCGGTGGTCAGGTTATCGCCTGTATTAAACGGTGTTTTTGTACCCGCGCGGCATGCGTATTCCCATTCGGCCTCTGTCGGCAGACGAAATGTAATGTTTGACCTATCACTCAGCCATCTGCAATATTCGGTTGCGTCGTTCCAGCTAACATGGATCACCGGATGTTCTTTATTTTTCTGTAACTTGCCCTTTGTATCGCATTTCCAATTAATGCCGGATTTTTTAATCCATTCTTTACCATTCCATATATAGCTGCCACCATCTTTATCCGCGTCAGTCCTGCATTTACTTTCACTGATAAAGGTTTCGAATTTTGCTATAGTAACCTGATGTTTAGCCATATAAAAATTTCCTAACTTAACCTGATGCAGGGTCTCACCTTCTTTTCTGCCGACCTCACTTTCAGGACTGCCCATCATAAAAATACCGCCTTTGATAAAAATAAATTCGGACATCTCCTGATAAAATTGCTGTGCCATATCCATTCCTGAAAAATCAATCTCTTTCAGAAAATCGAGGTTTCGAACAGCTTCCCTTGCAACCAGAAACTCAAAAATCGACTTGTGGGCGAATTTCCAGTTTCCTTCGGTATCGCGGGTTAAGAGTGACTGTCCGGTTATCTCGTAACCCTGTAAATCAATATTGTTTTCGCAGGCAATCTCAATAGCCTCATCCCTTTTCAGATTAAGCGAATTCGTCTGTTTGCGCTGCCGGTAGATCTCAATGGCAACCAACCGGGAATAGGTATGCAGGTCCTCTTTAAACCTTTTACGGTCGATTATTTTGTGCTTACGTTTATTGGCTTCACGTTCAATCCATCTATCAATCAGGGTTTCGTAGATCTCCCAGGTATTATTAAATACCTTA
>JBLIRO010000017.1:0-69619 GCA_049472335.1 bacterium
TGACCTATAAAGGATACAAGGGATATTATAGCATGGTATAACAAGCGTGGTGAGCATAGCGAGAACAGGATAAAGGATTTGAAGATAGGCTTTGGTATGGAAAGGATGCCCTGTGGTCAAACCGAAGCCAATGCCGTATTTTTTAGAATAGGTGTATTGGCCTATAATCTTTTCCGGATCTTTACCCTAAACACTTTAGAGAAATCATGGCATAAATGTCAGGTACAGACTATACGATGGAGGCTCTATCAAATAGCAGGAAAGATTGTATACCATTCAAATCAGATATTTTTAAAGGTACACAGACGATTTAGTAATATTTTTAATGACATACGCCTAAGAATATGGGAATTTGCCAAAACATAATATTGATCAGAAAGTTATTTATAATTTTTCCATCTCGGATTTTCAGGGACAGGTTTGTCTGAAAATGGATTTGAAATAAGATTATAGTTTATTGGAGCCATGTGATTATATAAAATTACTAAAAATAGTTACCTGTTTCTTTTTTAAAATACTTTAGGGTGCAAAAGGGTGCAAAAAAGTAAAAAATGTGGCCTAGCTAAACTTGATCTCGGATTTTGGGTATTATAAAAACTTTGCAAACGCAAAACAAAACTGATATAATGTCATATATTCCTTTCTGCATAGCCGGATAATTGGAGATCTTCTTTGAAGCGTTTTATTAAATCATTCATGGTCTCTTCCTGCTCTTCTCTTGTTCTTGTCCAAGGGAAGATACCGACCTGCACGAAGGTTTATAGGACTAAATTCCTATGAGTATAGATATAAAAAAAGAAGATAAGTATATTTTAGCCAGACAGACTGGAGAGGATAGCTATGCTAAAAGCTTAGAGCTTTGGAGGGGAATTATCAAAGCTTGCAATGAATATCAATGCTTCAATATTCTCGGTATATGTGAAACAGAACCCTTGAGTACTATTGATGCATTTAAACATGAGAAAATATTCAGGGAGACTGGGGTTTCGAATAAACATCGGATTGCCTGGGTTGAAAAAAATCAAGCCGCAAGGGAAAAATTAAAATTTGCTGAAACTGTTCTAAAGAATCGCGGTTTTGTTAATGCAAGATTATTTACTGACGTTTCGGAGGCTAAAGCCTGGTTGCTAAAAGAATAAAGCGCATAAGGAATCTCTAAACAGATTCTGGTTCCGCTGCGCTTCACTAAAAACGGTTAGCTCAATCGGTTAACCTTTTGTTAAAAAAAGAAGATTTTTTGCTGTATCAAATTGGCCCATTATTGGTTATTCTAACCCGTACTTTTTCATTTTTCTAAAAAGTGTTTTTCTCGGCAATCCTAACATCATAGCTGTTTTTGTTCGTTGCCACTGATTCTGCTCTAAGGAATGAAGAATCAAACGCTTCTCAAGGGTTTCAACGGCTTTTTGGAAGTTTGAATCATCCTTTTCAATCTCTGAATACAAAGGACCTATATCAAAGGGTTCTTCATCGGTGGTGTCGAAGAAATCAATCTGTTGGAATGTAGTATACTGATGTAAAGCATTTTGAAGCTCGCGAATATTTCCGGGCCATTTATAGTTAACTAAAGCATCGACAACGCTTTTTGGAAGATTTCGAAACTGTAATGAGGACCCTTGTTGTTCCAGAAAATGATCTATAAGAAGAGGGATATCCTCCTTGCGGTCCCGTAAAGGGGGTATATTGATAGTCATCACGTGCAAGCGATAAAAGAAATCCTTCCGCATCTTTCCTTCTCTGACAAGATCCATCAAATTCTTATTAGTTGCAGCGACAATCCGGACATCTGCATATTTGACAATGTGACTTCCAACAGGGATATATCCTTTACCTTCAATCGCTCTGAGCAGCTTGATTTGAATAGACAGGCTCATCTCCCCGATTTCATCCAAAAACAGTGTCCCCTTTTGGGCCGCTTCAAATAAGCCGGCTTTTTCTTTATGGGCTCCTGTAAAAGCCCCTTTGCTATGGCCAAAAAACTCACTTTCCATAAGGGTTTCGGGAATGCTTCCACAATTAACGGGGACAAAAGCATTTTTCTGACGCTTACTCAATTGATGAATCGTCTGAGCTACTAAATCCTTGCCTGTCCCTGATTCACCATAAATCACTACCGGCGCATTTGAAGTGGATGCTTTCAGGATTAGTTCATAAACTTCCTGCATTACAGGTGATTTACCCAGAATCTTTCCGAATCTGTAACTATCCTTCATAAAGACACGAAGTTGCTTGATCTCTTCCTGAAGTTGAACCTTCTCGGATTCTATTTTTTTATCTCGAAGTTTTCGTTCGGTGATATCCCGTAATGTTAACAGTATAGCAGGCTTATCTTCCCATATAATGAAACAGTGACGACATTCCATCCATAGCTCTGCTTGCCCTGGACTCATTGGTATCTCCACAACTTTCCAGCCTGTCTTCTTGATGGTTCCCCTCTCAATCTGAGATAAATATTTTTTAAAATAGCTGGAAATGTCGGCGGGAAAAACCTCCGTAAGGAGCATTTCGTTTCCTTGATTTGGCTTGTAGTTGACTATAGACCTCAGGGCTTGATTTGTAAACACAAATTTTTCATTCTGAATAATCCCAATCCCGATATTAACATTCTGAACAAGTGCACGATATTGCTGTTCACTGATAATTAAGGCTTCTTCCGCCTTCTTACGTTCGTTTATGTCCCGTGTCACGCAGATAATTTTGGCTTCTCCTGTTTGTGCAATATGAAATATCCGACTGGCTGACTCAACCCATTTATACTGCCCGTCTTTACATTGTATACGATATTCTAACCTGCAATCCTCATTGGTCTTTAGAAGCTTATCCATTGCCGCTAAAACTTTATCCTGGTCATCCGGATGGACATGTTGACACTTTGAAGTTCCTATGATTTCTGATGGAGTGAAACCGCAAAGAGAACGACTTGCCTCCGAGGCAAACTCTACTGTTCCATCGGTACTAAAAACAGAAATAAGATCTGTCGTATTTTCAGCAAGCACCCTGTAGTTTTCCTCGCTTTGTATGAGCGCTTCTTCAGTTTCCTTGCGCTCCATAATATCAGTGGCAATGTGTATTATTTTCTGTATTTCTCCATTTTTATCTACAATAGGGGTGCAGGAGACCAGAAATATGCTGTTCAAAGCATCTATTTCCATCTCAACCATCTCAAACTGTTTGGAGCGAAGCATTTTTTCCAAAGGACACACATCAGAAGATTGTTTTGATAAATGGAAGACTTCAAAACATTTTTTTGTTTTGAGGATTTTCTTACTCAGTCCGGTTACCTGTAATGCAGCATGATTTGCCTCTAGAATATTTTGATCCTTATCCAGAATGACTGTGGGGTATCCAATCGCCTGGAAGAATGCTTCCCATTCTATCCTGGATTGAAGCAACTTTTCTTCGGTTTGTTTAATTTTTGTGATATCTTCGATAATAACAGCTATCCGGGATAGTTCTGTAACCTGATCAAACAAAGAAAAAACTTTAATATCAAGCCAGCGAATCTCTCCATCGGATTGGGCAATTCGGTATTTTACCCTGTACTTTTCACCAGAGGTATCGGTGCTTGTTTCATGTACAAATATTTTTGCAATTCGATCCATATCTCCCAGATGAACCATCTCTAAAAATGCCCTGGGATCTTTCAACAGGGCATCGATCCATTGCCTTGAAACCTTTCTATTCATAGGATTAGTGCATATTATGCTGTTGTTAAGGTTTTCAAGGGTGATTGCTTCTTTGGTTTTTTCAAAAATTTGCTGAGGGGTTTTCTCACTCACTTTAAATCCTCTCTCTTTTAAATAGTCAGGTATTCTTTTGGTAATTTCCACAGCAATCGCATGAAATCTGTTTAAGCAATAACATACAAGACATGAAACATGCGTATCCTATTCTAAAAAATTTCCATTATTGATTGGTTTTATGGTATTTGGAATTTTTCACGCGATTGTCTTATGGTAAGTTCCTCATCAATATGATAATCGTTGCCCTTGTTTTTTCTGGCTTATGTATTGGAAAAATCATATGTTGAGTGATATATATAAATAATAAAGGATTTTACAAAATTTTTCAAAAAGCATTATTTAAAAATAAGTCAACACAGCAAACAATTGAGGGGTTAGACATAGCTTTTTTCAAAACTGAATGGAAATTCGAATAGAAAAAATTTTCTGGTATACGATTGAATAAGGGATAAATTATTTACGTTTTAAGGTTTTAGAGAAAAATCGATTTAAACCTACACTTATAAAGATTTTATGCACTTTTCCTTTGATTAACCTTTAGATGAAAATTGGAATTATTTTTGAAATGGAAATTCGACTGAATAAGACAATCACTCAAAATTTTGATGCCGGAATAAGCAGAGAGTGGCTGGAAACAAACGGCCTGGGCGGATGGGCAAGCTCCACAATCATTGGTGCCCATACAAGGCGGTATCACGGGCTACTGGTTGCGGCAACAAAACCACCTGTTGGCCGTATGGTTATTCTTTCCAAACTGGATGAAATCATCGAGATATCCGGACATCGTTTTGAATTGGGCACAAATGTCTATTCTGGAACAGTTCATCCCCAAGGCTATAAATTCTTACTGCGCTTTACAAAGGGTCTGTTTCCGGTATTTGAATATGACGTGTCAGGTATTAAAATCAAAAAAACCATATCTGCGGTTCATGGCGAAAACACTACCTTGATAATTTATGAAATCCTCGATGCGCCGGCAGGTTTTTCTTTTGAGCTGTTACCTCTTGTGGCGGGACGTGATTACCATGGTCTAGTGAAAGCCAATGATGCCATCAATAAGGAGATATCTTTTCATGATGGCCTTTTCCACGCCCGGCCTTATAAAGGTGTTCCGGATTTTTATATAAGGATTCAAGGGGCAGAATTCAATGCGATGCCGGATTGGTATTACAGTTTTGAGTATCCGGAGGAAAAAAACCGCGGTCTGGATTTCAGGGAGGATCTTTTTTGCTATGGTATTTTCAAACTCTCTTTAAAAAAGGGCGATAAGGTGGCGGTAATAATCTCCACACAGGACCCTGCCGGAAAAGACGCTTTTAAGATGTACGATCTTGAAAAGGACCGCAGGTTAAACCTGTTTTCCAGCCTGCCCAAACAGGATGATTTTTCCAAGATATTAGCCCTGGCCGCAGATCAATTTGTTGTTAAGCGGGGTGAGAGTTTACGAACCATTATTGCCGGTTATCACTGGTTTACAGACTGGGGACGTGACACCATGATCTCTATTCCGGGTATTACACTGGTAACCGGCCGATTCGATGATGCAAAGAAAATCCTGCGTTCATTTGCCGAGAGCACGAGTCAGGGAATGTTGCCCAATCGCTACCCCGATATAGGAGAAAAACCGGAATATAATACTATTGACGCAACATTATGGTTTTTTGTGGCTGTATATAAATATCTGCAATATACGGATGACAAAGGTTTTGTATGTTCTGAATTGATGCCCGTTTTAGAGGATATCATCCATTGGCATGATAAGGGTACACGCTTTAACATTCGTACGGATGGAGACGCCCTTTTATCAGGAGGGATGCCTGGGATTCAGCTAACCTGGATGGATGCCAAAGCGGGTGATTGGGTTATAACTCCGCGGCTGGGCAAGGCAGTGGAAGTAAATGCGCTTTGGTATAATGCACTGAAGATTTCCGCGTATTTGTCCATGTGTCTTAATAATTGCAGTGCCGCTTCGAAGTATGAGAGACGGGCCATTGAAGTGAGAAGAGAGTTTAACAAGGTTTTTTGGAACAGGGAACAACAATGCCTGTTCGATTATGTTGACGGGAATTCTCGGGATGCAGCTATCCGTCCGAATCAGATATTTGCCCTGAGCCTGCCGTTTCCACTTTTATCTATGGAGCGTTCAAAGTCAGTTTTACGGGTAGTAGAGAAGAGGCTTTTAACGCCTTATGGATTGCGTACCCTTACTCCCGATCATCCGGATTATAATCCAAGATATGAAGGAGACCGGTTTTCCAGAGACAGCGCTTACCATCAGGGCACTGTCTGGGGATGGTTAATCGGACCTTTTCTGGACGCATTGGTCCGTATAAAGGGGGCCGTCGGTAAAAAACAGGCCAGACCGATTCTTAAAAACATGGCGAGACATTTTAAGGACGCTGGAATAGGAACCATATCCGAGATCTTTGATGGTAATGCCCCATATAAGCCAAGGGGATGTATTGCACAGGCGTGGAGTGTGTCAGAGGTTTTTCGTGCTTACATCGAGCATGTTTAAATTAAAAAGTCACAAAAATCTCAGAAATGTATGGTATAATTTCATAAAGATCGGCATCGATAAGATTGGTATATGCTCTCAAGCCTCAACGGCTGCTTTTGCTGTTACATTTTCAATAAGCTCACTAACCTTTGGATTGGTACATACCTCGAAATACCTTCTGGGTGTCCAATCCATAAAATGCAAATTAGAGGCATTAACCCTGGCTACCCAGGACTCACGAATATACAGATTTTGATAACTACCGGTTAAGGTTGGAAATCTTCCAGTATGGATCCGGGTTTTTTCTTTCCATAGGCCGGCTCCTGATATCTCGAAACAACGAAGTGAAATTTCATTCTTTAATTTGACAAATCCTTCTTCGTTCAATTGAATCCCATTGACGTTATAACGCAGCAGTGATTTTTCCGGATCCTCCCGTTCAAGTTCTTCATCAGGGATGTCCTGAAAAACATAAAGATTGAAAGGAAGGTTTTTATTAGCAAAAAGCTTACGGACAGATTTTGAACAGCTCGAAAAACGGTCTGAGAGATTGAGTGCGGGTGAGATCATGATCCGATTATCACCATCAAATAGAAACATGGGGGATGAATCCCTATAACAGATACCTATTCCGAGTTCAAGGATCGGTAATTTATTCTTCATGCATTCCTGATTATAATGTTTTATGATGCGAAGCATATGTTGAGCAAGTCCGCACGCCCTGGCTACGCTGTAAAAAGTGGCGGACCCTGTTTTTTCAAATATGGAAAGGATATACGCGTCCCCTTCTACAAAGATTTTTGTAGCATCATATATTGGAAGAAGCTCACTAATGGGAATAAAAAAGTTCATACTAAAATGAGAAGCGGGATTAAGTTTACGTTCATTCATGAGAAGAGTAATTCTGGTGGATCCCCGGACGTCAGCCTTAAGCACAACATGCCCTATAATTTTCGCTTCCCCCTTTTCCTCTTCTTCAGGAAGAAGTATCTCGTACAATGTCTTATTTATCCTTGACATTTCTATTATATTCTTTTTTTCCTGCAGAGTAATTCGGTCCATAACCCTGAAGATCCTGTCATGATTCTTTAGATCACGATGATATCGAGCGAAGTCCATTAAAAATTGAACCAGAAACTGTTTCTTTGTTTGCAGCTTCAACTTCTTGATTACCTTTATCACACTGTCGAGAGGTCCGGAATCAGACTTTCCCGGATGAAAGCGCACCAATTGATCTACCGTCTTTTTTCGTTCCTTCGGAGATACCAGAGCATTTAGAACCTGTCGGGGATTCAAAGGCGGGCAATAATTTGGAACGATAGGAAGTATTTTATAAAAAGCGACTATCATATTAATGAGACCGTGTTTACGAAACCTCTCATAAACAAATTCTAAAAGCTCTCTCTGGCTGTTTGCCTCTGATTTTTTTTGACGAATTTTTTCCTTCGGAACCTTTTTTTTCTTTTTCATCTCTCTGTATTGCTCTTGTGTGTCGAAATAATCGAAGAGAACTTTCATGTTTTCCACATGACATATCCATCTCTCTATCTGTTCATCATATTTATCCTGATATGCCTTTATTTCATCGAGAAGGGCTTTATGCTCCGTTTCGACAGCCTCTATCTTTTTATTTAACTTATCCAATTGGATTGTGATTTTATCCAGCCTGTTTTGCCTTCTTTGTTTAAAAAGTATCCTTTTTCTATTTTCCAGTTTTAGTTTGGAAGATTGAAGGGGTTCTCTTTTCTCCCTTAATTCTTTCAAATGCTTTTCCAGTAGAGGCAATCCAGTCTTCATTCCTGCAATGACCTTTTGCTCTTCACAACCTTTATCCAGTTCGTAAAACAGATCGAAGAGCAGGTCAATTAAAGATTCATATCTGTCCGGGTCCTCGGAACGGTCTCCCAGTATGATATATTTCTCAATCATGATATTTATGTCACGAACATTACTGCTCTGCAGAAGAGGATTGAAAAATACCTCCTGGGGGAATGACACCTTATCTCCGAATAATGATTCGATCATCTTGTTTAAATCTGTTTTATAAAGCCAGTGAATGGAATCCAAAAGCGCTCCCATTGTATCTTTATATAAACTTGTTCTAAATCCCTTTATATCACCCATCCTCTTGGCTAAGTTATTAAGAGCTTCTGGTTTAAGTCCATGCCGCTTCTCATTATATTTAATGTAATCATCCAAATACCTTATCAGGGACTTGAATTCTTCATGGAATGTTTGGATAAAGAATTTGATTATGGAAATATTTGCCAAAAGAAAGATCTCAAAATTGTGTTCTGCATTTGCCTTTTTTAGAACATTTTTCATTGTGTCACCGAAAACCTGCTTGAACTCTTCCTTTTCATTTTGACTCGATGTTTTGTCCTGAACTTCAAAGAGATCGGAAGAGTCAGACTTTTCGGCCATTATTTGTTTCATGAGCTTTGTTATTGCTCCTTGGAGCTTAGAGCCGATCAGGACATCATGGCGAACATTATCCACGCCTGGGACAAGATGTTCCAGGCTGAGATTTACTGAATATTTCTTCAGGGGAAAAGATCTCAAAACCGAGATATGTTCGGACTTTTTTTTAAAAAAGCTAGGCATTTTTTAAAAAACTCCTTTTGATAAACATGAAAAATGAAATTTTCAAGCAAAAGTATATACAAGATCTTATCGGATTGTCAAAAAAGGATTTGTATCGACTCTCTCTTAAGAAGAGTAGCCTTTTTAATAAGTTTTAGTCGATATGAAGATTCAGTCCTTCCACAGACGATAGGAGAGGACCTCGCTTAAAATTTGCAATTTATGTTTTAACAAGGTCCTCTCTTTCATCATTTATGAACTTATTATTTATAGCCTGGTTGCGGTGAAGGTCCCCTCTTCGGCGACAAGTCCGGTCGCAAGGTTAATCACAACATAGGTCCCTTCCATACTTAAGTCTGTTACAGTGGCAGTGAATGTAACGTCATAAGTCATTGTTCCTGTTACGCTAGTTACTATAGTGCTGTTCAGGGTCAGGATATTTCCGTCAACTGTTCCGACCACATAGGCCCCGTATTTAAGAATCTTATTCAACAAGAATACGGCGGTACCAGCCACTTCGGTATCCGTTTGCGTAAGGGTCATACTTATCTCTCCGGTTATGACCCCTCCAAGGAGAAAGGTGCTGGTCCAGACACCGGCCCAGGTGCCGGCCACATTAGCAGGTAATACTGCTGCCGCAAAATAAGCTGCAGCAGTATAAGGAAGTGGAAAAGGAGTTGTATAAAAACTGGTAAACGGAACAAGACTGCCCGCAGCGGTTGCCTGTGGAAAGAATGGTGTGCTGCTAAAAGGAGAGAAATTATAATTAAAAAGAGGAAATGGATTGTAAAGCCCTAAGTAAGGACTAGTCAGACTGGCGGGAATGGCGGGATTATAAGAACTAAAATTATATGTGTTTGAGGCCAAAGGAATAAATGGCTGAATATATGGCGGAAAGGGAAATATCTGTCCATCGGCTGATATATTTACCATAATGAAAGAGCAAAAAATAAGAAATGTAAACAATAAACAACAATTGACTACTTTTTTGTTAAGGTATCTGTGAAACACTTTCAACCCCCCTTTATCTTTCTAACTTTTATGGTCCTGGGTCTAATTAAAAACTTGTAAACTAAAAAAATAGAACTTAAACAATCACCTCTCTTTTGTGTATCAATTTAAAAAATAATTTAAATAATAAATTAATCAAAAGCCCGTATTACAATTTTAAAAGTCATCGGGAAAAGTATGTGCAATATTAATACCAAATTGTAATTTAATAATTGACTTATAAAAAATAAAATAATTAATATATTTATAATTTATTATTATGATTTCGTGCCGGAAGCTGTTTTTAAAGTTTTTTGGGTAAAAAAAGTCATATTAAGAATAAAATTGCAATATTAGAAATAATAAGGTAATTTAGTTAGGATTATTTAAGAGAAGGCTGCCTGAAAATCTTTCAGGCAGCCTTCTCTTTGGGAAGATACTATATAACGGGTGTAGAGAGGTTGAGATTAAAATTTCCGTAATCAACTTCTAATTTAACAAAGTCTTGTATTGTATATGTTCCGGTCATGGTCGTAGCACTGGTTAATGTACAATTGAGTTGTATGTTATAAGAAGCAGTTAGTAATGTGGTTGTTGTAATCAAGAGAGTCGTTGATATAAGGGGGATACTTCCTCCTGTTAATGTAAATGTTGTCCCGCCGCTGAAGATACCACTGACCTGGGCTGGTAAAGAGTTTGTAATCTTATTAAGGATCAGATTCACTTCGCCCGTAAGCTGACCACTGACCGCATTCTCGACAAGGGTCAGGTTCATAATGCCTGCATTGAGTTTAATTAGGCTTATCCATGTCCCTGTCCATGTCCCGGCCTGTTCAGCCGTTACCACAGGTGCTATCGGCGTGGTGTTTTGGATGTCAGGAGAAAGAAGGCCCGGGCTGGATAATAAACTGGAAAATCCCAGCAGACCTCCCAAGCCGCCGGCGCCATAAATGCCTCCCAGTCCAAATAGGCCGCTGAGCCCCAAAAGGCCGCCACCTCCGTTGGGTGAAGTTATACCACCTAAACCATAAAGACTGCTCATGCCATAAAGGCCTCCAAGGCCATAGAGCCCTCCGAGGCCATAAAGCCCGCCTAGACCATATAGGCTGCTCATGCCATAAAGGCCGCCGAGCCCATAAAGCCCGCCCAGTCCATAAAGTCTACTGAGGCCATAGATCCCGCTCAGCCCATAAAATCCTCCAAGTCCATACATACTTCCAAGCCCATACAGACCTCCGTAAATTCCGCCTCCATAAAAACCTAGTCCGGAAAGGCCATAATATGCCTCTGCATTATTAAATGCTAGAGTTGAAAACAAAACAATGAAGATAATGGCCATAACCCCAAAACATATTTTTGTGGATTTAATAACTCTCACTAACCTTAACATCTTTAACCTCCATAAAAAACTTAAAAAATTAGCGTCTTTAGACGATTTAGAAAAAATTTGATTTTTGAATACAGATCTAAATACAGGTCAAATAGATAATACCTGTCTTTATATATAAATATTCATTCTCTTCTTAAGCTCTGCAAGTTGTATTCCAGTAAAAAGCGGTTTGAAATTAAGGATTTGTTTTCTCAAAAAATTCTTAATAACAAGGCGTTAGAAAAATATAATGGGTTTGATATATTAGAAAAGATCATAAAAATAATGTTAAGTTAATATAAAATATGCTGAAAAGATCCTTAAAATCCTCTAGGCAGAAAAGCTGATCCGGTGACCATAACAATGTTTTATTATTAAAGTTTTGGTCTGAATATGTCGAATAACAAATAGAAATTAATAAAAACAAGTTAATAGGAGGTTATGATGACGGCAACAAAGATGGAAACAATCACGGCTTGTGAACCTCAGAGAATATTGGTCGTTGATGATGATTTTGCCGTCAGATTGTCTCTCCAAATACTCCTCAGGAAGCATGGATATAAGGTGTGGACTGCAGAGGATGCCTTATCGGCATATCAGGACCTTGAAAAAATCAAACCACAGTTGATCATCCTCGATATCAGACTCCCTGCCATAGACGGAATCGATTTTTTACATATCCTTCAAAATAAAAAGGTTAATGCCAAGGTAATATTTATTAGCGCATACAATGATATGGATTTTGACAAGGCCTTTTATATGGGTGCGTACGATTATATAAAGAAACCCTTTCAGGCTGAGGAGATAATAAATGCTGTAACAAAGGCCCTGAACTGCTAAATCAGAAGCCCCTGCAAAATACTCTAAAATCCATGTCCTGGGCAAAGATGGTATTCGCTCCTTCAAGGCTTTCGAGAAATGTCTGATTTATCTCCCCTGCCCTGACCTGCCTCAGAAGCTCCTTAGCCCAGTTTAAGTGTCTGATTGTCCTCATTTCAGAGTAGCGAACTGCCTGACCGGTTTGAATCAGAAATCCCCAATCACTGCTTTGGGCAAGAAATGTCTCCCGGGCCGCCTGGTCAAGCGCCCTTTTTTCAAGGCCCTGAACCGATCTTTTTTCAGAAGCAAGGTTTATAAGCCGGTCCAGGATCTTGAATATATGACGGTAAATCCATGTGTTTGGCTGATATTCCCTCCCCTCAAGCCAGGTGGAAAAATAATCCTCTTTGCCCCAGGTTGAGATGCCGGGCATCAATTTTTGATGATGCCTATATTGAAAAAGATATTCAGATGGTGTTACGGGGCGCACTGTTGCCTGATCATGGAGCATCTTCCTAAAAACCAGTTCTATCCAGGCCGGCCCTTCCTCCCACCAATGACCGAAAAGTTCACCATCATAAGCTGATAGAATCATAGGGCATCTATTATATTTTTTGTTAAGGCTCAAGGCCTGTAAACCACGAAAATAGACGAACTGTCCTGCATGCTCATTTATTGCCTCCGCGGCCCACTCAGGTTGATAGAATTCCTTGCGATCCAGGGGGAGCTTTTTCCCTGTAACCCGGTGATATTTTAATCCTGTACTTCGCCTGACATTGGCTGTCTTGAAATAATCGGGTAAGTAGTCCCAGTCTGCTTCATAACCCACATCCTTGTACCATTCTTTGTAGCGGCCATCTCCGGGATAACCATTATCTTTGGACCAGACCTGTGCTTTCGTCTCCTCATCGATCCCGAATACCGCCAGTCCCGAGTGGGTTATAACGGGTGCATATACATCAAAAAAGGCCTTTGTATCTCCCCGCAGTATTCCATGGGTGTTTACCACGGTCCATTTAATACCCTCATCGGTCAAATATCTATCCAGACCGGGCACAAAGGCATTTTCCGGTAACCACATCCCCCTTGGCCAACAACCGAATACCCGCTGGTATTGACGGCACGCAATCTGAATCTGGGCCCTGATAGCCTCAGGATAGTGCATGTAAAAAGGAAGAATCGCATGAGTGGCAGGACAGGCGCAGACCTCAATTTTGCCGAGATTCTGAAAGTCTCTGAATCCATGTGTAATATCGCCGCTATAGGCCTCGAATATCTCTATGGCCCTGTGAAATTTGGACAACAAAAGCTCGAGTGTATGATGGAAAGGTTTGTCTCCGGAATGAGCGTATTCCTTTTCAGCGAATCGAATGACCTCCGCCATATGTTTACGATAACGGTCCTGAAGCAATCTGTCCTGAAGCATGCTTATAAGGGGAGCGGAAAGTGTGAGCGTTAAACGAAAATCTATGGCATCCCTTTCCAGGTTCCAGAACATGGAAAGTAGTTGAGTATATACAGAGGTAATGGCTTCAAAAAGCCATTGCTCCTCCAGAGATACCTCATGTTCAGGATGTCGTATGAATGGGAGGTGATTGTGTAACAAAAGAACCCAATATCCACTTTCAGGAGGCTGATTATGAACGCGACCCTCACGCCAGTATTTATATAGATTAATGCGCCAGCGATCTTCATCAGCCGGAATCTCGACCGGATGATACTCACAATCTATATCACTCCACTCCGAATATTTTTCAACCGTTTCCACGAAATTTTTGGGCATGGAAAAACGATTTGATCGTGCCACCATCTCAAAGTAATTTGTCCCCTCAGTCTTATATCCTATTTCGCAGATGTATTCATGATCAGGGTCGAGCTTTATCCAATATTCATTTTTATCCCCAATAAAATCATCTATTTCGAACATATGGTTATAATTAAATCCATCGAATTTGCCATGACCGTCCAATTGATATACGCGAAGCACCTGATAATTGTTCTTTAAGAAATTATCTCCGAATTTTTGTGTCAGATATTTTTTTGCGGCTTCGCCAACCTCAAAAAAGGCATAGGCACATTGAGGGTCTTTCGGAAGGACCCAGATATAGGTCTCGTTGTAATAAGGGTCCAGAAACGGCTCCTCTTTCAGGATTTGCTGATCGATGATTTGTGTTGTTTCTTGCATTTGTTATGCTTTTTTCCTCTTTTTAGGAGCTCTTTTGCTTTCGGCTTGATAAATTCTGTCTATCTTATGACCAATTGCATCCCAGGTATAGTTATGCTCTATTTCTTCCCATCCTTTTTTACTTATCTCATGCCCCTTGTCCCAGTCAAAAAGTACTCTTTCTATACCCCAGACTATTGAATTCGGATTGTCATAAACCTGTATTCCGTTCTCCAGGTGTTTTATCAGGCCATAGCTGCCCGCGTGAGTTGCTATCACCGGCTTTTTTGCGCTCCAGGCCGCAAGCACCTGATAGGGGCTTATCGAAACCCTGTTGGGAATAACAACAATATCGGCGGCCTGAAACAGCTCCTGAAGGTCCCTCCCCTCTTTGTGGCCAACAAGGCGGATTGCATGCTCAAATAACAAGTAATGTGCCTTTATCCTTAAAGGCCACGTCAGTTCACCGTCTCCGACCAGAAGAAATCGCAACTGAGGATTATTCCTTAATAGAGAAGGGATAGCATCCACAAGAATATCCGGGCCATAATCATTATTCAAATCCCCTACAAACAAAACCAAAGGATCCAGTGGCCAAAGATCATACTTCTTTTTAATCTCGCCGGGGTCTTTTACCCATTGATAATCCTGCCAGTGGAATTCCTTTTGTATAATAGAGATCTTTTCTTCAGGCAAGGAAAAGCGATTCTTGATATCAGAACATACTTTTTGATCAAAACACACAATACTATCGCTTGTTTTAATTAATTCCTGTTCAAGCAGATTCTGCTGGGATCTAAAATTGTTATCATAAGCTAATCCCTCATTACAGCCGTTTGTATGTAATGTAAACACAACACGCCTTGGAATACCGTTTTGTAAACTTTTCACAGCCCTTGCAGGATGCCAGTTATAACAGTGGATTATATCAAAGGGTTTTTCTTTGGTCTCGATTTTTTTGATACGTTCGCAGATCTTGTTTGTGAATATTGATATCCCCTTGAATAGTGGGAGTGTGGAATCCACATGAATATGGTGATAATGAACCCGGTCTATTGTCTTATTAGCAGGTTGTTTCTTACCGCTTCGGGTAAATACGTGTATTTCATGGCCATCTTTTACCAGGGCGGCAGCAAGTTTGTTAATGTGCGCGGATTCCGTTCCATTATTTTCCTCAGGGTAACACTCCCAGCTAAGAATAGCCACCTTCTGTTTTTTGTTTCTTACACTAGGACTTTTTGTGGATAAGCTTGGTTGCACCTTTTTAGGATCTTCACCCTTTGGCCCTGTTTTTTTATTGCCTTCATTGAGCTCTATTGGAATCAATTGGCTTATATTCGGTTTATAGATCCCCCTTTTTTTATTACTGATAGGGAGTCTGCTTTGGGCCGGTTCATGGGGTGAGATGGACTGTTCTTTCAATAAATCCATATCCATTGGTTCCCTCCGGGTTTATTGATTGTTGTAAATTAATATTGTTTAAACATAAAACATAGAGGTGATATGGATCCCCCCCCGCAATAAACCCAATACACCCATTTTAGATTTAATAAGGTCTAGAATAAACGATTTTATAAAAAAAATCAAACAATCTAAATCCTGCAGCCTTATTTTTTTCATATTGTTCGGATTCTTAAACGGCAAAAAAGATTGTGTCCAATATTTCAAGGCATAACCACTTGATCATAGAAAAGGAAGCAAACAATTTAGACAACTAAAATATTATGCATATTGTTACAATGGTTATGAAAAAAAATACATAATTTAATAAAAAATGAATATGATTGCCCATTGTAAAAAAATCTAAAAAATAAGTGATGTGTGTGACCGGGATTTTATTATTCTATTTACCATAAAAATATAACTTGTATTAACACATAGAATAAATATTTAAAACTATAGAAAAGATATTTTTTTATGGCATTAAAATTGCTTTCAAAATTATAAAATGGTTTAAACATTAACAATAATTTAAATATTTTATAGAGATTAAGGTGTTATTAAGTTGAAGATTAGCATGAAACGAAACAGACAGGGATTTACACCTCTAATGTCACATAAACTGAATAGATATCATAAGAGAATATGTATTATACTTTTATTTGTTTTTTTTGTTCTCTTTTGCCTTGACGGAATAGCATATGTACATTGTAAGTCAATATTCCCAGATGAGATCATGGATATCCATGGCTCCATTCTCTCATCTATTTTGAGAATAGAACAACCTGTTTCCTGTGAGACAGGCAACGAACCCATATCTTTCCCTGTCACGGGTATATATATATCTTGTATTCTGATTGCTTATACGTTAAAGAGATGTTTTCCTGTAAATAATTATCATCTCTTGGATTCAAAGGAAAGATTGTTTACATTTCATCGTTACAATTCTTGAAATAACTATCTTCATTTTTCCTAATTAATGCTTCCTTTACAAAGACTTTTTCTCAGGAATTCATGTATTAATAATGATTGAAAGGGGGGATTTCAACTCGGTCATTCACGCAGCCTTGGCGGAGCAATTATGAATTTTAACATTTCAAGTTTAAATGGGTCAGGAGGGTAAGAAAATGATTTCTAATTGTATTAAAAGATGTTTTAATGGTTATGGTATATCACGTATCATGCTGGTTTGTGTTTTTGTTTTTCTCGTTTTTTTCATGCAGAGTATCCCCGCATCCGGACAGATTTTTCCATATCTGCCCTTTTTTCAGCAGTACCTGCCTTCATTATCCAATTTATTTATAAATCCATATGCGGCTGCAAATCCATATTATAGTCTCAATCCATATTTAGGGCTTTTAAATCAGTCCCCCCTGTTTAACAATCCCTTCTCTCTCAATACAAGCTCGCTTTATCCACAAGCGAGTGTTGCGGGCGGACTTATTCCTTTTACAGGTTTTAATCTGAATCCTTTTGGCTTACCTTATATTCCGGCAGCTACGTATTTCGCGGCTGCCTTGACCCCTGTCGATGTAGCGGGAGCCTGGGCCGGGGTATGGGTTAGCACTTTTCTGCCAGGTGGTGTGACAACCGGAGATTTGAGCATAACACTGGCGCAGTCCGGGACCGACGTCACGGGTACGGTAGCCTTTTTTCTTAATAAAATCCTTAAGTTTGGTGCGGATGTAGTTGGGACTGTTGAGGGGAATATCCTTACGCTTACAAGTACTGTGCTGACTGTTGGTGGGACAAAGACCTTTGATGTGACAATTTCGGCTACAGTCAATGGTATTGAAATGGATGGCACATATTTGGCTATAAATAATGTTACGGCGAGTATCGCAGAAGAGGGGACCTTTACTGCAACCAGATTATAATTTTGTGTCTCAATAGTATAAATATCTTAAGGGGGCATTTAGAAAAAAAATGCCCCCTTAATGGCTTTCCTGTTTTTGTTCGACTATTAATATTGTTCGGGTTCTTTGTTCACGACTATAATTCCCGGCCAAAGCTTATGTTTGTTTGATTTTCGTCTTACATTACATTATCATAAAGAAAACTGACGAGTTATTTCTTAAACGGCAAAGATGTAATTATCCGGATAAAATTAACATCACAAGTCCTTGAAAGTTATTTACTCTTATAATTTATAATTCTGTGCGCCCGTAGCTCAGGGGATAGAGCGCAGCGCTCCGGACGCTGAAGCCGAAGGTTCAAGTCCTTCCGGGCGTACCATTGTTTCTCAAAGAATTCAAAATAGATAATAAGTTTTTTCATCAGCCCTTTTTTAAAGAATTTGCCTCAATCATCATCTTGACGAATCGTTTATCTTCGGCCTGACGCTTAAAAAAACCGGTAAAAAAACCACCAATCCATCCCAGGATTAGAAGACCTATTCCGATACCCGCTAATTTTATATGATCCTGTTTTTCCAGTTCTTTATTTTTCCGGGCGAGTTTATCCAGTTCCTCTTGGGTTTCTTCCAGTTTTTTTTCAAGCTTTGCATTCAGATCAGTTTGTCCCTGTAATTTTGTTCTGGTCCTTTCAAATTCATCAGCCTGATTCCTGAGCATGGATTCAAGCTGTTCAATCTTTACCACCGGCGGGATATCGGTCGTTACCATGGTTTTGTAAACCCAGCCCACTGTTTTATCTTTAAGCTCTACCTGATACCATTCATCTTTCTCGACTAATAATCTCAGCGGATAACCAATTGGGACCGACTTTACTACCTTATATTGAGTGCCGGCCCCGATACGGACATTAACGCTGGGAACACTTACATAGACTGTTTTTCCCGCAGCCAGAGCAAGTGTGCTTATTAAAAGTGAAACTATAAACACCCACAAGCATATATATTTCATCCTTTGCTCTCCCTTTATACGAAATAATTCAACCATTAATGGGAATATCTATGATTTTAGTTGATCAAAAAACATGACTATTTTCATAACACCTTTCAGGCAAAAACTCAAGGGGCCAATATTCCAGCATTAGTTGACAAAATATTTTTTGATCAGATATTTTAATAGAATTAAATGAACATCTCAATAGCCCTGCATTCATGCCTTCCGAATCGAGACTTCATCGGCAAAAATGACAAAATGACCAATATATATTGATAAATTGGTCTGATTCTGTTATATCTGTCAGGGTTTGGAATTTCCCGTTTCGAATGGGAAAAATAAAGAAATATTTTAATAAAATAGCAGAGGAGAATTTTTCTGATCCCAATGAATAGTTTTCTTTCCCTGGGTCTTGCGGCAATTGCCGGATTTGCCATGGGAAGATTAATGAATAAAATCAAGGTTCCGGCAGTCGCCGGATACGTTTTAATAGGCTTTATTCTGGGAAAATCAATCCTGGGTGTTTTTAGCGGACCTAAATTTGATTTTCTAAGTGTTGAGGTTATAACTCCCCTGGCCCTCAGTTTTATTGCTTTTTCAATTGGATCGGAGCTTCAATGGGGCTCCTTGAAAGAGCTGGGAAAGACTATTATCCTGATAAGCATATGTGAGGCGTTCGGAGCTTTTATCCTGGTTGGGGTCTCCTCTTACTTTCTTTTGCCCCATTTTATGAAAAATGGTAATAATTTCCAATATGCATCGGTTGCTTTGTTATTAGCCGCAGTGGCCTCCGCAACAGCCCCTGCCGCGACAATGATGGTTCTCCATGAAATAAAGGCAAAGGGAGACCTGACAAAAACCTTGATGGCCGTGGTGGCTATTGATGATGCCATTGCCTTGATTTTGTATGGATTTTCTTCTTCCATCGCAAAATCCTTTCTTTCCGTCCAGCAGGAGACAATTACACCATCAATATTCGCAGGTCGATTTTGGTCAGATACCATGGTGCGAATGATCCTTGTGCCATTAAAGGAAATAACCCTTGCTATTCTTTTAGGGATAGTATCGGGGGCAATATTGAGTTTGTTTATTACAAAATTTAGAGATAATGAAGATTTACTTATCGTTACCACAGGTATTTTAATAATTACAGCAGGAATCTCCCTGATGGCTCACTTTGATGAACTGCTTGCCTGTATGGCCTTAGGGATTGTTTTAAGCAATGTTACTCCATTAAGCAGCCTGAAGGTGTTTCGAATGACTAATAATGTTGCCCCGCCTATCTATTGTATGTTTTTCGTTCTCGCCGGTGCTCATCTGCGTATCGGATTGATCCGGGAGATTGGATTGTTGGGGATTTGTTATATTCTAATGCGTATTTTAGGCAAAATTTTAGGAGCCTATTTTGGTGCCTGGATTTCTAACGCACCAAAGGTTGTACAAAAATACCTGGGATTTGGTCTTTTATCTCAGATTGGAGTTGCAGTTGGTCTGGCAATGATTATTCGTCAGGATTTTCAGAATTTTGCCATTGGGGCGAAGATGAGCACGTGGATCATTAATATTTTATTGTTTACGACTTTATTTACGGAAATCATCGGGCCAATCTGCACAAAATACGCTGTCGTAAAAGCGGGTGAGGCAGAAAGATCCAAGACCGCAAGAAAAAGTTAGAAAATTTTCCTGATCCCTTAACTTAAAAGATAAAAAAAGGAAATAATGTATGCATCTTCTAATTATTGTGTTAAACAAAGAGATGTTTCTGGATGAAGTGTTGGAAGCCTTTGTGGAGGTTGGTATTACCGGCGCGACTATTGTGGATAGCGTAGGCATGGGGCAAACCTTGGCTTACAAGATCCCTATCTTTGCAGGATTAAGAAAATCCTTAAAAACATCTGAGTGCAACAAAATGATTTTCTCAGTAGTTCAGAATGAAAAGATTTTAGAGGAAGCTCTGCAATTAATCGAAGAGATCATCGACTTTGGCACCCCTGGCAATGGTATATTATTCGTGATTCCAATTACTTTAACAAGGGGGGTCGGCCAGGAAGAATTGATATGGTAAAATCAAAATTTATATACATTTGATGCGGCGTGAACAACCTTTTTCTCTGCCGGCAGATCGATTATGAAACTGGTCTGAAAACCTTTTTGGCTGGTTACTTCAATACTTCCCTTGTGGTCTGCGATAATACCATAGCTAATGCTTAGTCCCAGACCGGTCCCTTTGCCGACCGTTTTGGTTGTAAAAAACGGATCAAAGATCTTGTCCAGGCACTCCTCATCTATTCCATTTCCGTTATCCCTGAATAGTATCCTGATGTATGGGATACCATCCTTTTCCACGCTATTTACCTCTATTTTGATGATCTTGTTTTCGTTGGGCCTTGGATACTTTTCATTAAGTGCGTCCCTGGCATTGATTATAAGGTTTATGAAAACCTGCTCTAATTGACTGCTTTTGGCCCTGATCCTGGGCAGGTCGGGCTCATAGGAGCTTTGAATCTTAATACCGTCTCTGGCAAGGTAGCTCTTTGTAAAGGCAATGGAGGTATCTATAATTTCCGTAATAATACAGGGATTATGTTCCTGTTTATCGGATCTTGCAAATGATAAAAGATTCTTAACGATATTTATAATCCGCTGGCCTTCTTTGAGTATCCATTGTACATAGTCAGCAGGCTCTGTGCCAGGTTTTAATTCATCCTGTAAAAGCCCAGCAAAATTTATAATGGTGTTTATCGGATTATTGATCTCGTGCGCTATCCCTGCGGCAAGTACACCCATAGATGCCAGTCTTGAAGACTGAATCAATTGTGTCTGTGTCGATTGTAAATCCTGATAGGCCTGCTTAAGGTCATTTATAAGTTTTTGGATCTCTCTCATATCCCTTGCGACACAGACAATAGCAAGGAGATTTCCTGCCCTGTCCTTCATAACAGAGGCTGAGAGATTTATAGGTATTTCCGTTCCATCTTTTGCCTTATAGATTGTATCATAATTTCTTATGGAATCCCTTTTAAGCAGTAAATACAGATCCTCCCATTCAAAAAAAGGGGTATCTTTTGCAAGTATTTTTCCTATATGCATCCCGATCAAATCCTCATCCGTCTCATATTTTAAGAGCCTCAAAGCTGCCTGATTTACTGTTCTTATGGTTCCATCAGGATTTACTACGATCAGGGTGTCTATCATGCTTCCTATTATATTATCTATATATTCTTTGGCATGGATTAGATGTTCCTGATAAGTCTTCAGGTCATCGGTCATGATGTTAAAGGACCTGGCCAATTCCCCTATTTCATCTTCAGTGAAACTATGTATATGATGGTCGAGATCTCCGTCAGTAATCCTGCGCGTGCCATTGGTGAGTTGCCTTATTGGTCTGTTGACGAATCTCAAAATGAATATACCGATAGATATCGATATGAGTAAAAAAAAGCAGATGATAAAGAGAAAAAACCTGTTTTGTTTGGAATTTATTGTATTATATACCTTCTCTGTGGACAGAATGACATCTAATATACCCAGGACCTTTTTATCTGTCCCATGGCAGGATTGACATTCCTTTTCATTTTTAATGGGATTAACAAAACCCAAAACAGATTCACCATCTTCAGTAATGAAGAAACGGTACCGGCTTATTGTAAGCGGTTTTTGTCCCTTTACCTTGTGGCAGTCATAACAGGATTCCGCCTTTTGATCAACCTCTGTCCCCATCTCCTGCTTATTGGAGGATATTATGATCCGGCCCTGCTCAATTATCCTTACCTTTCTCACATCTTCCTGAGCACCTATGGTCTCAAAGACTTCCTGGACTTCATTGCTTCTCACCCTCAACATATCATTATAAGTACTCCTTTTTATGATATCACTTAACCGGGATGCCTCCTGCTTAATCTGATTGAGCATCATTTTTTTATCCGATGCATTCTCAAGATAAAAAAAGAGTTTAAGAGAGATTACGAGAATGAGACCAATCCACAAAATCAGCTTAAAGGCCAGGCTTCTTTTTGCCGATCTCAGAGGTCCGATAAGTTTAAGAAATTTTTTGTTCATTTTATTTTTTAACAATAATCAAAGCCCTTGAAAACAGTTTAGAAATAATTCAGCAAATACTATGCCAATATTGTTTTTAGGATAGATTAATCATAAGAATCAAAAAAGATTTGGATAACATAATGAGCTGAACTAATATTATGGTATATTTTAACACCGGAATTTGGTATTTTAAGGCAAAGGATAATAGAAGATTTAAGAGATTGTGCATATAAATTATACGGTCTCAAAAACCTTGTCTATGTGATGGGAGGTAATTATGAAAAAAACAGTTTTTCCCTTTTTTATGATACTTCTGATTCTGATCTTTATCGGTTCTGCAACTGCTGATATACGTGTCTTACATATCTCCATGTCACTGGGAGAAAATGAATGGAAGGTAATGAGAGAAAAGATATTTCCACCCTTTGAGGAAAAGGAGGGGATCAGGATTGAAGCCGTCAATATTGAAGCTAAAGATACCCTTAAAAAAATCGAGGCTATGCATAAAGCAAATAAAATGAGTATAGACCTTATGTTCATCGATAACATGAATCTTGCGCCATATGTGCAAAAAAGGCTTGTGCTGAGACTCGATAAATATAGAGATTTGATTGACAAGGAGATTTATACGACCCTGATCAAGCCTCTTGAATTCCAGGGAAAGCTGATGTTTTTTCCCGGTAGACCGAATGTTCAGATTACCTATTACAATACGGATATCTTTGACGGGAAAAGATATAAATTGCCTGAAACCTGGGAGGATCTGCTGGATGTCGCCAAAAAACTTAAAAAGGAGTTTAAGGTGGGCAAGGTAGCCATTCATTGTACCCTTGATGGTAATACTACCACCCAGGTGTTTGAGTTTATAAAGTCCGCCGGGGGAGATATAACCGTGCTGAACGATGAGGGATGTATAAGGGCATTTACATTTCTGCAGGAAATATATCCCTATCTAAGTCCGGACTCCAAAAAGGCAAACTGGAACACCACCAATAGGTTTCTGTCTGAAGAATCCGTTTTTCTTGCAAGGAATTGGCCTTTTGGGGTAAATGTGATTGTAAGACAGAACAAAAAGACGAATATCCTTGCCTATGATACATGGAGCGGCCCGGTTGAGAAATCAACACTAATAGGCGGTGATGTGATAGCTATAACAAAAAGATCAAAAAACAAGGATCTTGCCCTGAAGTTTGCTGAGTACCTCATGAGCAAAGAGGTCCAGGAGATCTTTGTCGCCGAACTCGGCTGGCCACCGGTAAGAAGTGATGCAATGGCAGAGGTTCAGGAATGGCAGAAACCATTTTTTAAAGTGGTCACCAGGGCTCTTGAATATGGCCATTACAGGCCCTCCATCATGGGTTGGTCAGCCGTAGATAAGTATGTGAATCTTGCCTTCAGGGAGATCGTTATTGAAGGAAAAGACGTTAAAGAGGTTCTGGACAGATACGCCAGGGGACTCAAAGATGAGATATGAGATTTTAGAGACAGGATAATGAGATTCCTTAGAAAAAACCGGCTTGAGATTTTAATGATAACTCCTCTGTTTTTGTATATCATTGGTTTTACACTTGTTCCTGTAATGTCGAATGTCAAGGATAGCCTGATAGACCAGAAATACGGAAGGAAATATTTAGCCCTGAGCGCCCGGATCAAGGATATCAGGTTTGATATAAAGAATACGGCTGACGAGAAAGAAAGGAAAGAATATCTTTTTGAATTAGAGGAAGCCAGGGAAGAGCTGGCTTCATTGAAAAAAAAGGAAAGCGGATTTTCTTTAAACAACTACATAACCCTCTTCAAAAATAACACATTCATAAAAAGCATCTTAAACACACTCGCAATCACATTAACAGGCCTTATTTTGCAACTTGTTACAGCTATGGGGCTCGCGTTATTCCTTACACAAAGATTTAAGGGCAAGGGTATTTTCAGGACAATTGTTCTAACCCCGCTCGGGATTCCGACCATAGTATCTGCAACCATAATGACCTATATCTTTAATACAAAGGGATATTTAAATGAGATCCTCTACCGTATAGGGATTATCGGGAGGGTCCCCATCGACTGGGCCCAGGGCGGATTCCTGTCTGTTCTTATGATTGCCTTTGCAGATACCTGGAAGGTGCTGCCCTTATTGGTGCTTCTTTTTATTGCGGGGCTGGAATCCATCCCGGATAGTGTGCATGAGGCCTGTCAGATAGATGGTGCGAGTCAGGTTTATAAGTTCTTTACCATAACCTTGCCGCTTCTTAAGCCGCATATCACAATTGCCCTGATCCTGAGAGCAATAGATGCCTTCAGGATTTTCGAGTTGCCTCTGATCCTTACCGGTTCGGCGACACTTCCGGTTATCTCCACTTTTACCTATTCCGAATATTCAAGGCAGAATTATAATTTATCTGCCGCAAGCGCAACCATACTAACAGCCATAATAATGATCTTTGTTTTTGGATATCTTTTTATCGCAGAGAGGGAAAGAAACGGATGAGCTTTTCATTCGGAGGGAAAGGACGGGCTAATAAAATCCTTATTTATTTGTCAATGGTATTGGTTTCTGTGATAATTTTTTACCCCATCCTTCTTATGATTAGAATTTCGCTTATTCAGCCCCAGAGTTTTTTTAAACCGCACAAGGACTTGCTTTGGAGTCAACAAGGATTGACTTTGGCGCACTGGAAAAATGTCTATAATTCAGGACTTTTGTGGCCTTCGCTTCTTAAGAGCCTGAGGGTCGCCAGTATTACGACAATTGTGGCTATTCTTATTGCCGCTCCGGCATCTTATGTTATTTCAAGAATCGGGAAGAAGTGGAAATATTTTTGTATAATTTCACTATTCATATCAAGGATGTTCCCTGAAGTCGGAATCGCTTTGCCTGTAAGTATTCATTTTTTGAGCTGGAACCTGATCGATACCTCTCTGGGGCTTATCCTCGCTCACCTTATCAAGGTGCTTCCCTATGTGGCCTGGATTCTTGTGGGGACCTTCGAGGTGATTCCACGCTCACTGGAAGAGGCCTCTTTTGTTGATGGTGCGGGCAAAATCAGGACGCTGTACAGAATTATCCTTCCCCTGTCTTTGCCCGGGATTTCAGTCGCCGCCATCCTGGTATGGCTTGAATCCTGGAATGAGTTTACCTACGCGCTTTATCTGACAATTTCCAGGAATACACTTCCGCTCCAGACCTATTATTATCTGAACAGGGGGGGTGTTTTTAATTCAGCGGCTTATGCTACTATTATCACCATTCCCGTGATAATAGTCACTTTTATACTGCAAAGATATTTAAAGGCGGGTATGCTGACAGGAGCGGTAAGATAGCAAAATAGAAGGATATGTTGAAATGGCAAAAGTCTTACTGAAAGATATCAGAAAGACCTATCCCGATGGTCTTGAAGCAGTTCATGGGATAAGCCTGGAAATAAGGGACGGCGAATTCATGGTTCTGGTGGGGCCCTCAGGCTGTTCAAAGAGCACAATACTAAGGATGATTGCCGGCCTCGAGGATATCACGGGCGGCGACATAATCATTGGCGAGAGAAGGGTTAACAATCTATCACCAGCGGACCGGAACGTTGCCATGGTATTTCAGGATTACGCGCTTTATCCCCATATGAGTGTATTTAATAACATGGCATATGGCTTAAAAACAAGAGGATTTCCCAGGAATGAGATCAAGAAAAGGGTTGAAAGGGCCGCTGATATTTTGGGCCTGGAAGGGGAGCTCAATAAAAAGCCGAAGGCCCTTTCCGGTGGCCAGAGACAGAGGGTGGCCGTCGGACGTGTTATTGTAAGACAGCCGCAAGTCTTCCTTTTTGACGAGCCTTTGTCGAATCTGGATGCCAAACTCAGGGTTCATATGAGGGCAGAGATTATCAAAATTCAAAAGGAATTGGGCACTACCATGATATATGTCACCCATGATCAGGTAGAGGCCATGACAATGGGGGAGAGGATCTGTGTAATGAATGAAGGTGAAATTATGCAGGTTGACGAACCACTCAAGATATATGATAAGCCTGCGAACAGATTTGTTGCGACTTTTATAGGTTCACCCTCCATGAACATAATTCGTGGGGAAATAGTCTCGAGAGGAAAACCCCTCTTTTTTGAGTCAAAAGGGTTCAATCTCGAACTGCCTGAAGAAAAGAGGGATTTGTTGCGTTTGTATGAAAATAAGGAGATTGAAATGGGAATAAGGCCGGAGCATATCAGTTTCTCAGATTTCTCATCCAAGGAGAATAATCTGGTAACCGGAGAGGTATTTATAATAGAGCTTATGGGAAACGAGAAGATAATACATTTTCATGCCGGGGGTAAGACTCTTGTCTGCAGGACGGGACCTCATTGTAAGCTGGAAAAAGGTAAAAAGGCATCATTTAAATTCAACACCCATTTTTGTCATTTTTTCGATGTGTTCACAAAAGAGAATATTATACCGCGTTTACAGGGTTAATACGAAAAGAAAGTGCCTAAAGTTCAGGAGTTTTGTATAAACTCGAGCAAAGGCTGAAAATATTCCGGCTGTTTAAGCCTGTTAATCGCCTTTTCTTCGATTTGGCGTATTCTCTCGCATGTAACTTTAAAACGTAAGCTTACCTGTTCCAATGTCATTTTTTTATTTCTTCCAATTCCGAACCTTAGCTCTATTATCTTTTTTTCCTTTTCCGGAAGCATTTTAAGGACATTTTTGATTTTTTCCGACAGGTCCTGCTGAATAATCCTGTCTAAAGGTGATGTTAATCCTTTATCCTCAAAAAATTCTGATAAATTTAGATTGCCGGATTCATCAAGGGAGGTATAAGTAGATACAGGGTCTTTAACAGTACTTAAAAGATCCTCGATCTTTTGAAGGCTTAACTCCATTTCGGAAGCGATCTCCCCTGTCGTCGGTTCCTTTTTCATCCCTTGTATAAGCTTCTCCTGCGTCCTTTGCATTGATTTGATCGTATCAAGAGTGTTCACAGGGATGCGGATTATTCTTGCCTTGTCGGCAATTGCACGTTTTATTGCTTGTCTGATCCACCAAATAGCATATGTGCTGAACTTACATCCCCGATGGTAATCGAATTTCTCTACGGCTCTTATCAGCCCTAAGTTCCCCTCCTGTATCAGGTCCATGAACGGGAGCCCGGAATTAATATATTTTTTGGCAATGCTAACGACAAGACGCAGGTTTGACTCTATCAGCTCTTTTTTTGCATCTTCATCCCCTTTGGCAATCTTTTTTGCAAGCTCCCTCTCCTTTTCTCTTGTTAAAAGCGGAACCTTCTTTATCTGATTCAGATAAATCCATGCCTGGGGATAAGTTTTTGTATTTTCAAGGTCCTCTGTTTCCGTTTCTGAGAAGTTATATGATCTGTAAAATACTTCTTCCTCATATTCGTCCTTTAAATCTTCAACATCATTATAACTATTCATATTTACCCATTAACCTCCGTTTAGTAATTCATTGATGAATTTGTTTAAAACTAACTAACCATTTCACTCAGTGTCCATTGTATAGCGTACTTGACCAGTTCTGATGAATTTTTAAGTTTTAATTTTTTCCTTATATGAGTCCGGTAAGTTTCAATAGTTTTTATTGCCAAATACAGCTCTTGAGCTATCTGTCGATTCCTGTAGCCCTGGCCGATTAATCTCAAAATTTCTAATTCCCGGTCAGAAAGAAGCTCTATTGGAGATCCGTTTTTGTCCGATCTTTTATCGAAATATTTACGTAATATCTTTGATGCTATCCTTTCGCTTAAATAGATCTCTTTATCTAAGACCCTATGGATAGCGGTGATTATTTTTTCATTTGCTTCTTGCTTCATTACATAACCTTTGGCCCCGGCGCGAAGGACAATTTCCGAATAGACATATTCATCATGGATAGAAAATACGAGGATTGGTAATTTGGGATAACGTATCTTTATGTTTTTGACTAATTCAATGCCACTTTGGCCTTTAAGGGAAATATCAACAATTGCGACATCGGGCTCTAATGCTTCAATAGCCTCCAAAGCTTCATGTGCATTGCGCGCTTCACCACATATCACCAGATCTTCTTCCTGATTGACGAGGTAAGATAAACCCATACATACAATAGGATGGTCATCCACCACAAGGACCTTTTTTGTGTCTTTATTTTCTTTTGTCTTTTGTTTCATATAAAACCTTTGTTTTATCTTTTATTGATATTCCTTAAAGTTTTAAGCCACACTCCACAATGGTTCCTCCCTCTGGGCCCTTACTAATACTTAAAGATGCTCCGATCATTTTTGCACGGTATTTTATTATGTTAAGCCCCATACCATTTTTCGTCTCCGACACCGGAGGAAAACCTACACCATCATCCTTAATAGCTATAACCATCCTATTATTGTCCCAAGACCTTATATCAATATTGATATTCTTTGCCTTCCCATGCCTGATGGCATTATTGGTAGCTTCCTGCACAATTCGATAAAGGTGTGTGGCAACAGAATTATCATAAATAAAGACAGGGGCATGGAGGTTAATCCTGCAGGAAATACCGAAGGTCTTTTTTAAGTTTTCCACTAATTCCTGTAATGCCAATATAAAACCGTCTGATCCGAGTTTCACGGGATTTAAAATCCTCACCAGGCTGCGCATATTAATTATTGCCTCATTAACGAGTTTTGTAATTATCGCAGCCTGGTTTGCTTCCACAACCAGTTTTTCAGCCAGTTTCTGTTCCAACACCTTACTGATGAAAGAGATTCCTGTGAGAATCTGTCCCAGGCTGTCATGCAAATCCTGTCCAATTCTTCGCTGCTCCCTCTCACTTATCTCTACAAACTTTCTTTCCATAGATTTGCGCTCATAAAAGTCTATAAAGACGTTAGACAACCTGTTTTGTGTTTCGATTATTTCCAAAATTTTTTCTCTCAGTATTCCCATTTTAATTCCCTATGCCCTGTTACAAATGCATAAATTCATGTGGACAGAATGGTCAAAGTAATGTTCTCCCCCCCTTAAGATGTGTCATACATCCATGCAGAAACCAATAAATTCCGGGCCTGTCTTATTCTTTTGAGCCAGGAGAAACTGTCTCAAAATATTTCTGAATGACTTTCAACTCCAGTTGATATCTCATCTTTTGATTCAAGGGGTGCGCAATGTCTATATAGTTTCCGTCCTTTGATTGTTTATTGGGCATTTGAACAAAAAGACCGTTTTTCCCACGAATTATTCTTAAATCTCGCACGAGGAAGGCATGATCAAAAACAACAGTAGCATAAGCCATTAACTTGTCACCATCCACCCTGAAAACATTGACGTCGGTTATCACCATAAGAATCACCATTCTTTCGTTATCCCTCTCCTGAGGGAGATGTAAAGGGTTAAAGTTGAAAAATTTATAAATAAATCAATAGCTCTTTACCTTCCCATATTTAAAAGGACTACCTAAGAATTGTATGACATAAAAATACCTCCCGGTTTGTAAATTATGCCTTAAGAATCAAAATTTCTTTTTTAGCCATTCTGCAAGATATGCTCCATAGATAAAAAGGTCTTTCAATATATAAATTGAAATGACACTATTACCTCAAAAAAGAAGTCCTGGTATTGTTTTTCATGTAAAAGAAATGAAAAGGTTTTGATGACTAAAAGGGTCGGAAAATTATGCTTTATGTATAAGATTTATGAATTGTGTATTTAACTAATGCGGTTTTTCTGAGAGGATATAATCTATGAAACACCTGCCTCCGACTTCAATTGGCCAGAGAAGGCCTCCTTCGTGATCGATAATCCATTCATTTGTATTGCTGTCGCCATACCCGGGTTCAATATCCGAATTTATTTCCCTGGAATCTGAGAGCTGAATAGTGATGGAATGTTTATCAACGTTTGGAAAAAATAGATCTTGACTATACTCATCCCACACAACCCTGTCTTTGTCCTTGTCATATTGCTTTGCCCAGTAGTCTGAGCTTAAGGGTTTTGTCAACCCCGGAAAAAAGACTTCCAGAAATATTTTATGATATGTTTCAAAATCACCATTTTCAAAATCACCATAATGTTTGAACTTCTCTTGTGAAAGCTTTACCTGAAACCTCCAAAGCCCATAGGGAAAATCTCCATAGGATGAAGGCAGATCAATCTCTTCGGCTCCTTCAGATCTACACCCGATGAAGTAAATAATATCCTGATCCTCTATTAATTCGCAATTCGAGTTGCATTCATATAGCCAAAGTTGAAGGCTAATCGGACCCATGCCTGTGAATGAAGGCATTGTACATGTGTCCTTATCAAGGAAATCTTTTATTCCGTCCCCGTCTGTGTCCCTGTTTGGATCGCTTTCACGTTCCAGGTTGTCCGAAATTCCATCTCCGTCGGAATCGAGAGTTTGAGCCCAGGCAAGGTCATCAGGTATATTCTTTAATAGGGGTTTGTTATTGTGAAAGAAAGGGATTAGTATTAAAACAATAAAAAGTAACGAAAAAAAATTAAAGAATAAGGCTGTCGGATTCGCTTTAAAGAATCCCGCCAAGAATACACAAATATTTTTTAAGCCCCTCATAAAAAAAATTGTTATATTTTGGTCAAATGTTTAATTTTATTAATTAGGCAAATATCCCAATATAAATCACATATAAAATTATCTGAAAATCTATTTAGTCCTCATAATGAGTGCTATTGAAACAGTATAATACTACATCCTTTTCTGCCTGATAGTCAATACAGACCTGTAGATGATGATTATATATGTCTCTGCAGATTATTCCCTGGATTTAAATCAGCGGCAAAAGGGCCGAAATCCCTGTAAGTGCCGGGAGAACCGGAGCTGTTGTAGCCAACCTTGTCAATGTTTTTGTTTGAGTCGGTCCCGTGAGGCCTGATAAAAGAGGAAGCAGAGCAAGCGCGCTCAGGCCCAGAGCGGGAGCGGCAACTGTCGGGGCTACGGCAGTCACTGGTGCTGGAGCCACAGGGCTTATAGGAAGTACAGTCACCTGAATAATAGACAGGGTTGGATTAAAAAATATAGTTAATGTGGCTGCCGCCTGTCTGATCAGGGGTTGTGGCATCCTGATTGGGGATAACAATGAAAGAGAAGCTCTCGGCGGAGAAATTACAGAAGAAAAAGGTCCTATTGGCAGAACAGGGGGAAATATAGGAAAAGAAGGATAAAACAAACCAAAATCCGGGAAAGAAAAAAAGAAGGGATTTGGGGGTGCAAACCAGAAGGGAGCTTGAGCAAACCCAACTTCACTGATACAAACCAAAAGAAGGATAGTAATTATTAAGATTATATATCTTTTCATGATTAAACCTCCTTTGTATTTTTTTAACAATGATATTATAAATTTCAATAATAATCAATAATAATCATAGCAAATAATCATTATATTTATTTTTCAATCACAAGGGTCCGGACAGAGAGTTTTGACCTGTTCCCACAAAAGGAGGGCCTCCTGATTATATGGTTCAAGTCTAAGCGCCTCTTTCAATGCATTGACAGCACCTTTGTAATCTTTCATATAAATGAAAGCGAGTCCCAGGTTGTAATGGATCTTCGGATTTTCTGAATCGAGTTCCTCTGCCTTTTCCCAAAGCCTGATTGCACCGTCGATATCTTTTTTTTCATATAGGGCTGTGCCCAGGTTTATAAGGACTTCAAGATTATCCGGATTTTGTTTGAGCAGGGTCTCCCAAATTTGTATGGCCTTATCAACTTCATTTTGTCTCAAATAGGCAGTTCCTATATGGAGATAGGGTTCCTCAAGGGTTGGGTTCACTTCTAAGGCCTTTTCCCATAGGGATATAGCTTCGGGATATTCTTCGTTCTGGAATTTTACTGTGGCCATATTCATGAGAGGTAAAGGGTCTTTAGGATCAAGTGAATAGGCTTTTCCCCAGGTCGTTACGGCCCTTTCCGTCATGCCCTGATCAAAGAGAAGCTGCCCCATTTTAAGATATGTATTTTTATGATCAGGACTGAGTGTGATGGCTTTCTCCCAGTAGGATAGAGCCTCCCCGAATCTTTTCAGTCCAAAAGATGCCTGGCCGATATTAAAATATAGCTCAGCGGATTTTCCCCCTTTTTCAAGCGCACCTTTCAGTGCATTATATCCCTTTTCATATTCCCCCTGGGCCAGAAAAAGAAGCCCAAGGTGCTTCCATGCCTCCTGATTTTCCGGCACCATTTCAATTGCCTTTAGATAATAAACCATGGCATTTTTGTAATCGCCTTTATGGAAAAATACTGTGCCAAGGTTTATTATCCCCTCCGGATAATCCGGCTTTAACCGGATGGCCTGTTTAAATTCCTCTTCGGCCTGATCATAAAGGCCCATTGACAGATATATGCTTCCAAGGTTATTGTAGGCTTCTCCCCGATTAGGATCTATGGATAGAGCATGACGGAATGCCTTTATAGCCTCCTCTTCCCGTCCCTGACTGTGGTACAGAACTCCAAGGTTGTTGCTTGCTTCGAGGTGTTTAGGCTCTATCCGCAGGGCCCGGAGGAAGTATTTCGATGCCTCTTCAGGGGCGCCTTTATCAAATGCAAGCTGTCCCAACTGGTTGATCGCATCGGCATAATTAGGGTCCAGTTCGATGGCCATGTGTGCTGCCTTTACGGCCTTGTCCTGCTGACCTTTAAGCCTGGAGACAACGCTCAAGTTGTAATATACCTCTGAGTACTCTGCCTGCTCAAGTGCCAGTTCGAATTCTCTCAAGGCCATGTCAAGATCGCCCTTTTTGTGATAGATAACTCCGAGATGATTATGGACATCCAAATAGTCAGGAGAGATTGTGAGTAGCCGCTTGAAAATCCTCTCTGCCTCTTCCAGGTTGCCTGTCCGTTCCTCTATGGATGCCAGATAAAATAAAGCTGATGCATTTTCAGGGTTTATTTCCAGGATTTTTTGAAACTCCTTTCGCGCCCGGTCATAAAAACCCAAATATATATAGGATACCCCGCGGTCAATACCTTCCATAATATGTATCATATCCTTTGGATCAGGCCTTTCCCCGGAATGTTCCTCTTTTGCTGTCCAGACGTATCCAAGGCTTTCGAGCCTTTGCCTCACCTGATCATCGAGGGAAACTGCGGATTCCTTTTCAGGCCCTAAAGCCGCTTTCAAGGCTGTTAGCTTGTCCTGCCAGACATTGGTTGTTTGTGGAAAAAGGTTTTTCGTCTCTTTTGGGTCTTCTATCAGGTTGTAAAGCTCGGGCCTGGGGGCGCTTACATATTTCCATTCCGGTGTCCGGACCCCTTCAATCCGGCTCCAGCCAAAATTTAATTCCGGATACAGGCTCTCACAGAGAATTTCACTATGCAGAGAATCGACTTTTTTTATAATCAAAGGCATAAGGCTTTTACCTTCAAACTTCAGATTGATTTCTTTTGAGGATAAATCAAGGAGGTCGAGAATCGTGGGGAAGATATCAAGTGTAGTAACCATGGCATTTATCTTTCCCGAAGGGAGTGTGCCTCCGGGATCCCGAATAATCAAAGGGATCTGTAACGTAGAATCATATATGAAAATAGCATGCGTAGGTTCGCCGTGTTCACCGAGCCCTTCGCCATGATCGGACGTGAGAATGATTATAGTCCTTTCTTTTAATTCGAGCTTCTCCATACCTTGCAGAAGATTATCAATGCAACTGTCTGTATAGGCGATTTCCCCGTCGTAAAGGTTCCCTTTGTATTCCTCCTTGAAAGGGTTTGGAGGCAGGTATATGGCATGAGGATCAAAATAATGCAGCCAAAGGAAAAAAGGAGCATCCTTGTTCTTTTCCAGCCAATTCAGTCCTGCCTGTGTGACGGCCTCTGCTCTGCGCTCATTTTCAAGTAATATTGCGGCGGCCCCTTCCTTGGGGAGAGAATCATCATAGAAATCAAATCCCTGGTCCAATCCGAAAAGGGAATCCAGCACAAAGGCCCCTATACAGGCACCCGTCCGATACCCCTGTGCCTTCATAACCTCTGCTAAAGTTGTGGCATCGGGCCCAAGGATGAAATTGCCATTATTCCTTATTCCGTGCTGGATAGGATACTGGCCCGTCATAATCGAAACATGGGATGGAAGAGTGACTGGCACCGGAGTAAAGGCCCTGGTAAAAAGCACCCCTTCTTTAGCAAGGCTGTCAATTGCAGGTGTTTTGACCTTATTATAACCATAACAACCCAGATGATCCGCCCTTAGGGTATCAATGGTTATTAGAAGAAGGTTGTACCTTGGCCCTTTTGCCCGGCTGCCCATAGGTGAAGCAAACTTTGCAGCAGAAACTAATAATATGACTGATGTGATTACTGTGAAAAAAAGTCTTTTCATTTTTGGTCTTCTAAGGATTTAAATCTCCACAAGCCATCCTTGCCAGAGACACCGCCCGGTTTGATTTCGGAAGGTATCATTGTAAAAAGAACAATAGCTTTAACCAAATAACAAACTCAGGTTCAAAAGGTGTAGTTCAGGTAGAAGGAATCCAGGAAACGTCAAAGATTTAGAAGTTTAGGATTGGCACAAGATCATACTGTAAAAATTTTTAGAACATAATAATATTATTTATAAAAGAATAATTATCAATCATACATATCTATTATAAATTTATTTAATGAAAATATCAATATGCCTACTTGAGCAACACAACCCCCTCGAGCCATTGGTAATAATAGGTATTTAAAGCCACCTCTACACTCCTCAAAGAATCTTCTACTAAATGTCTGAACTCAATATCGATTTTGTGATATTCTTTTTGCAGTTCCTTGATAAATCTATCCTTGGCAATCTTGAGCTCTGAAATTTTCTTGTCCATTTCAAATGAAGAATAGGCCTCTTTAATCTTTTCAAGATATATGTTTTTAATATATTTTGCATAGGTTTTAAAATCATCTACTGCCAGAATCTCTTCGGTAATCTTAAAAAAGTGATGACCCCATATTGCCATACGAACAGCCTCCGGAAACATCTTCCTCTCGGTGATAAAGGCCTTCATTAAAAACCTCAGATAGTAATATCCGTAGGAGGTAAAGGATTGTCTAATTATGGATCTTAAAAATATAAGTATTTCTTCTCCCCTGACATGGCGGGATGAATTCTGATGAGGATTTAAATTTTGTAAAAAGATAAGACAGCGTTCAAAATAGGTTTTGGGGGAATAGATTTGAGAAATGATATGCTTGTATCCGTTAATAAGTGTATTAAGATCCATTTTAGGTTTAAAATTAAATTGTAAATCATGGGTATTATTCCCTGAAGACTCCTTCAGCAACCGGCCTTCTTTTTTTAAGCGCTTATAAAGTTGCGTATTAGGTAATGCCGTCAATAAACCCACCATCGCCAAGGGTATTCCAGCCTCCTGAATAAATTGTATTTGTTTCTCGAAAATATCAGGCGGATCATTATCAAAACCGACAATAAAACCTCCGGTTACCTCAATTCCATTTTTTTGGATCTTTTTAATGCTTTTAACCATCTCCTGCTTTACATTTTGCCTTTTCCCTGCGTTTATAAGTGTCTCTTCCACGGGTGATTCGATACCTATAAATACCATGTTAAAACCAGCATCGCTCATCAAATTCAATAATTCTTCATCAGAGGCCAGATCTATCGAGGCTTCTGTGAATAGCTCGAAAGGATAATTTCTCTCTCTTTGCCAATCCACAATAACGGATAGTAATTGTTTTACCAGTTTTTTGTTGCCTATGAAATTGTCATCAACAAAGAAGACAGAGCCTCTCCAGCCCAGATTATAGATCAGATCAAGCTCTTTCTGAATTTGCCGGCTTGTCTTAGTGCGTGACTTATGACCAAACATCTCGATAATATCACAGAATTCGCAATTAAAAGGACATCCCCGTGAATATTGCAGTGCCATACTTGCATAAGAATTTATATCAAGAAGATCATACCGTGGAGCCGGGCTTAAAGAAATATCGGGCTTCCTTTCATCCTTATAAATTTTTTTTGCTTCTCCGTTTTCCCAGTCACGGAGAAATGGGGGCAGTGTGATCTCCGCTTCATTCAAAACAAAATAGTCTATATCCTCGATTTTTTCATAATACGATGTAGGATAAGGGCCTCCAGCCAAAATTGGCACATTTAATCTTTTGCAGCGCTTTGCGAGCGTGGCCAGGGAATCCTTCTGAACGATCATTGCGGATGTAAATACAAGATCGGCCTGGGCAATTATCTCATCAGACAAAGGTGTTACATTCATATCAACTAATTGAACCTCATATTGAGGCGGCAACATGGCTGCAACAGTTAATAAACCAAGAGGCGGTATTGTCCCTTTTTTTCCCACTAAAGACAGAGCATATTTAAAACTCCAATAGGTAGTAGGTATTTCAGGATAGACAAGCAGAATCCTTTGTGGATGATTTAATTTTTTGTTATTATTTTTATTCATAGAATTGTTCATTATAACCTTCCCTTAACTAATATTTACTTCTAACTTTAATGCAATCGTAACATTTTTAAACATCCAAAATGTTTCAGACAATCCTATTTATGATAACAGAAAGAAATTAATTATCAAATTGAATATAAGAAATCCGTAACTGCCCAAAAATCTAGTGGTTTTAGAGCAGTTAATGAAAATTGCAAAATGCAAAATGCAAAATGAAAATTTAAGGAATACATTATTTTGCATTTTAAAATTTGCAATTTTCATTTTGCAATTCTTCTCAAGATCTTACCGCAATTTTGAGAAGTTACGGAAATCCTATCTAAATATTTGTCTTTTTTTAAGAATGACTGCTAAGGGTAAGACCTTCAGGGGGGAATGTTACAAATCAGCTTAAAAGCTTTTTAATTAAATCAGTTCTTATCTTATCTATATCCACATTTTCAACTTTATCGTAATTTGATAATATCTTTTTTACTTTTTCTTCCTCCTCCCACCAACACTCACATCCGTATACTATTTTTCCTGAATCCAGCTCTATCTTTGGACATGGTTTTCTGGTTTCCTTAAAAAATGTAGCAAGAAATCCTACTGCCTCTTCAGGGACAAAGTCACCAATATATCTTCCGAATCCCAGAAATTTCACATCGTCGTCATTAACTTCCAGAATCGCCCCTACTCTTGTTCCTACTTTTGTTTCCACCTTTCCTCCCTTCTATTCTAAAATTTTGGGTTAAACATTGTCCCTTGCTTTTTAATTGGTGATAAAGGTATCAGAAAAATTAACAATATCGGTATTTAAAACTAAAGCTTTTTTCACTTTCATAATATTTTCTTATCGGTCAAATTAGGAAAAAAACTTATACATTTAATTCAGGCGTATTTTTTCTGCACACATTATCGATTTCCTTGGATGTCACTATTTATGACCTTTTCCGGTTTTTGGCTTTTTTATAAAAAATTAAGATAGCAGACACTTTTAATAAAAAAAGGGCCAGGATTAAATTTCCTGACCCAGTTTTGTCGCAATCGCAAAAAGTCTAAGCTCTTGGTGAGAATAGGCTATAATGCCTTACTTCACATTTACCGTAATTTGTTTTGCTTTTGCCGGTTCTGCCTTAGGTAGCGTGACTTCCAGGATGCCCTTCTTATAACTCGCTTCAACCTTGTCACCTTCAATGGGGCATGGAAGAGGAATAGATCTGTAGAAGGAGCCATATCTGCGTTCAACCATATGATAGTTCTTTTTCTTTTCCTCTTTTTCCTCTTTCTTCTCCCCTTTAATCGTCAATGTGTTTTCTGTAAGTGAAATCTGAAAATCCTTCGAATCAAGACCGGGCATCTCGGCTTTGACAATTATCTCCTTTTCTGTCTCTTCCATGTCCACAGCAGGGGCTCTCAGGCCGCTTCCCTGCCAGCCTTCGATATCTCTCTCCTTCGCCCGTCCGAAAAAATTGTCGAATAAATTATCAATCTCTTCCCGAAGATCTGCCAAGGGATGCCTTTCTCTCCAAGGTATTAAAGCCATAAACCATCATCTCCTTTCATAACATTATTTGACATTAATGGTTATTTCTTTGTTTTTTGCCCTCTCTTGCTTGGGCATCTGTATAGTCAATACTCCTTGCTTGTAATCCGCCTGGATCTTCTCCTGATTTATTTCAGCGCCAAGCTCAAAGGAACGCTTATAATCACAAGGCCTGAATTCCAGGTATCTAAAATCTCCCTTCTGAGGGATCCTGGCATTTCCCGTGATATTTATAACACCCTTATCAATGTGAACCTTGATATCATCTTTGGAAACGCCGGGCATGTCCAACATCATTACCAACGCTTCTTCTGTTTCATAAACATCCACGGCGGGTGATATATAGTTTATGTCAGAGGTGCTCTCTGCATCTTTACTTGTTGGTCGATTCGGTTCTTTTTTTACAGGCAGTTTTGACATTTTTCCAACCTCCTTTTTACAATTTAATTTGCTATTTAACTGTAACACTGATCTTTTTTGGCTTTGCAGATTCAGCCTTTGGAAGTGTAATGCACAAAATCCCTTTTTCATAGTCTGCTTGAATCTTCTCCGAATCCACCTCCACCGGAAGAGCTACCGCCCTTATGAAAGTTCCGGTAACCCTCTCTTTTCTGTGATAATCCTTTGCCTCTATATTTTCGGGTGCAGGCTTTTTGCCGCTGATGCTGAGGGTGTTGTTTTTAATGTTGATCTGGAAATCATCCTTTTCGAGCCCGGGAATCCGTGTGTCCAAATAAAGGTTTTCTTCATCCTCCCTGAGATTCATAGGAGGATAATTGGAATGAGCGCTTGTCGTGTAATATACCCTTGGTAATGGTGCCGGCCATTCAAAAAGACGGTCGATTTCGTTTTGTAAATCCCTGATATCATGAAATAAATCCCATAACATATTTGGTAACACCTCCTTAATGCTAATTAAAATGGGTTGTAATATTATATTATCTTATCCTTCCTCCATCCCCTGCGAATCCTTTCCCATAATTTCATCCCATTTCCCCTCCTTTAAAAAGTGAATTAAATTTTTATAAATTTTTTATATTTTTTAAATAAGATCACTCATCCGTTTTGTCAAAATTTTTTGGAATGGTCGTGTATAAAGGTCTTGATTCATTTCGCTTGCATGTTCTACTTGAATGTTCTAATCGAAAATCAGTCCTTGGTCTGTTTTGATTTACTCTTTAAGAGCGCTCTAAGCTCATCACTGTCTATCTTTTCCTTTTTTAACAACAACTGAGCCCCCCTGACAAGGATATCCTTCTTTTCCTTTAAAATGCTTAATGCCTTTTCATACTCCTTAGAGATTATCTCCTTGATTTCATCGTCGATTTCCTGAGCCGTTGCTTCACTATAGTCCCCATGCTCCCCCAAGCCCGGATTCAAAAAGGGCGATCTCTTCTCATGGGCCAGATAGACCTGGCCCAGCTTGCTGCTCATACCGTATTCCTTCACCATGCTTTTGGCTATATCCGTTGCCCTTGAAAGGTCGTTATGGGCCCCGGTGGAAATATCACCAAAAATGATTTCTTCTGCCGCCCGCCCCCCCAGGAGTGATGCGACCTTATTGAGAAGCTCCGTTTTGCTCATGAGAAAGCGATCTTCCGTTGGAACTTGCATGGTATATCCCAAGGCGGCAATACCTCGCGGAATTATGGAGATTTTTTGGACCGGGTCCGTACCGGGTAATGATAAGGCCACCAGTGCATGGCCCATCTCATGATGTGCGACGATTTGCCTCTCCTTTTTGTTGATGAGTCGGTTCTTTTTCTCTAGACCCGCAATGATCCGTTCAACCGCTTCCTCAAATTCGGGCATTCCAACCTCCTTTTTACCCCTGCGCACAGCCAGAAGCGCGGCTTCATTAACCAGGTTGGCCAGATCTGCCCCCACCATCCCGGGGGTCATATTGGCCACCTTTTCAATATCCAGATCCTTTATGGTTTTTATATTTCTCAGATGGATTTTTAAGATCTCTTCCCTGCCGATTTTGTCTGGCCGGTCCACCAGGATATGCCGGTCAAATCTGCCGGGCCTGAGCAGGGCAGGGTCCAGAATCTCCGGCCTGTTTGTTGCCGCCATCAGGATCACACCCACTTTGGGATCAAAACCATCCATCTCCACCAGCAACTGATTAAGGGTTTGCTCCCTTTCATCATGACCGCCCAGAGTGCCGAATCCTCGGGCTTTCCCAAGGGCGTCCAACTCATCGATAAATATGATACATGGGGCCTTTTGCTTGGCCTGCAGAAAGAGGTCACGCACACGCGCGGCCCCCAACCCCACAAACATCTCTACAAATTCCGAACCGCTCAGACTAAAAAAGGGCACACCGCTTTCTCCTGCGACAGCTTTGGCCAGAAGGGTTTTCCCTGTTCCCGGAGGCCCGACAAGGAGTATACCCTTTGGTATTTTCCCTCCCAATTCAGTAAATTTCCCTGGATTTTTTAGAAAGTCGATGATTTCGACAAGCTCCTGTTTTGCCTCCTCAACACCTGCCACATCGTTGAAGGTCACGTTCAGCTCGTTTTCCATATAGATCTTTGCCCTGTTTTTGCCCAGGGACATAAAACCCGGCTGTTGGGCCCCCATCCGTTTCATGAAGAGATACCAAATACCTATCAATAACGCTATAGGGAAAAGCCATGACAAAAGATCTCGCATGACGGTTGACTCAACCTCTCCCTTAAAAACAACCGGATATTGTTCCAGCATATTGGAAAACTCGGTATCTACCCTGATCGATTTGAATAACTGTTCCTTTCCTCCGTCCACTTTCATCTTTCCCTGAATTTGGTTTGAGGAAATGGCGATTTCAGTAACTCTCCCATCCTTCAAAAGACTTAAAAACTCGCTATAAGGAATGGTCTTAATCGAAAATACCGAAGCCAGATAACTTTGCAGAAGCAAGACCACCCATATTCCGAAAACCACATACCAGATGGAAAATTTATGGTGTTTTTCCATGATTGTTACTCCTTAATTGAGGACTGATAATTATTATTTTATTGATTTTCCGTTTATACAAATATACCCATTAAAATTGTATTATACCACTTATGACTAGATTAGGTTAATTGCTCAAGAAAGCCCTATGATGGAAATATGACGATTAATTTTTTTATATCATTTTTATACGTGACTTATACGAGTAAAGGATAAATAAATATGCCCCCAAATAAATAGGGGCATTGTAGAAATTAACAATAAGCCTTGAGATAAAACTAAAAGTGGTACAATAAGGCATAAAAAGAAAAAATTTTCTTTTTATGCCCCCCTCCTTTTTTGTGATTTGATTAACAAATAGAATAAATAAATTATACAGCTTTTAATTATCAACTAATTATCAAGAAAGTGATTGCCGCAAGGTATTGAAAATCCTTTAAGCCTGTTATATCTCAATGAATTTGGCCTTACGGGGCATTCTTCGGCAATTTTAAAACCATCGATGTTCCTTTTGTCCCGTAATTCATATAATCTGGGAACCATAATGTCACGTAACTCGGTCAGGCTCATAGGGTTGATATAAATTTTGGTCCCGCCCTCAAATCCGGCTGGATTATTGACCCGCCATTTGATTAAAATGTGCCAGGGCATTGGTATGACAGCATCCCAAGGAGTATAATACCATTCTTCATTACATGAAATGGTATTCCCCATAGCCATATGACAGGCATGAACTAGATTGCTGAAACCTCTCAATTCCTCATCTGTATGTTCATTGGGTCTCAATTGTTCGCTTTTGGAATAAATAACCAGTGTCGGATGCACATGTCCGATGTCTACAAAGGCCATGGCATAATCATTTTCAGCAATGACCAGATTATTGTAGCAGGCAAAATTGGCTGCCATATCGTTATAAATATTTGGATTTTTTGTTACCAGATCCAGTTCCCGCTCAACCGATGTACCCCATTCATCCAATGCTACCAACTGTTTATGTAAATGATCAAAAGAAGCTCCCGCATCCCGGAGCCAGTTTTGAAAAATGCTCACATATCTTACATAGCGATTTTGAGCATAAATATCTTTCATTGCTTCTATAGTAAACTTAAGATATTGAAAATGTTCCTCCTGAGTAAGCTCTCCGGAAGAGCATAAATCAGTATCATATTTAGCACCGGACTTTAAATGTTTTTTAGCTACAATGACCTCATGGCCACCAGAGAAAAAAGCATCCGACATATTTATTTTTTCCTCGGTGGACTTGGCTTCAATTTGCTCAGGAGCAAATCCGGAAAGCTTCAATTTTAAATTACTTATCCCTAATAAGTGATTTAAGCCCTCAGCGCTTGATATATATCGCTCTTTCCATTTTTTATTCACATCAGTCGGTTTATAGTTGTAATTTTTGGCCCAATAATCAGTGGTTACAATTTCAAAAAGGTTAGGAATACGCCGAAACTCGGCTTCCTCGCCAAAAACCTGGTTTGCGTCCAAGCGGGTAAGTATTTTGTACCCATCTCCGGTTTTAATTAAACGGGCCTTTTCAGGTGGCGTGTTTTTATAATTAGCTGCACAGAAATTACAGTATCCTTCCGGATTTTGGATCTCGACTTCTTTCGGATTTGATTTAAAACCGTTATATACGGGTTTATTTTTTCGTCCGGGGATTGCCCATACTTCCCTCCCCGTGAAAGGATTAATTTGTTTTTCAGTTCCATCCGGCATCACATGATAAATCATTTTATTTGAACGATACATATATTCACCTCTTTAAAAACATCTTCGCCCGGTTTTCCTTTGTATTCTCCTTAGATTTAAAAAAGACAAAGAGATAATTCTAAATTATTTCAATTTGAGGATCAAACCTTAGAAATTATTGTAAGATTTTTAAAGTGAGAAGCAAAACTATGATGAAAAAGCATCCATATGCTATTACTATAATACTATTACTATAAATAATATAAATTTTCAATAGATAAAAATTCTGAGCCTATAAAAACTTAAAACGAAATCTCTATTCATGGGAAGCAGTATACTAAGGGCAAACTTGATAAAAATCCTTTTAGGTGATACAATGTAATAACAATGTTTAAATCGGCGGAGATTTCTTTATGATTAAAAAATTGACCAAACACGGCAATAGTCTTGCTCTTGTGTTAGACCGTAGTGTGCTTGACCTTCTAAAAATAGATGCAGACACACCACTAGAAATTTCTACTGATGGCCAGGTGCTTATAATCTCACCCAAAAGAGATGCGGCACATCAAAAAAAATTCGAAGATGCCCTCAAAAAGACAAATCAAAAGTACGGAAACATGCTCAGACGTTTGGCGGATTAGTGGGTGAATCCTGTTTTCCTCAGCCTTGACGAAATTATCAAAATTCATAGGGACCAAATTAATCGCTATGGAGGGATGCCGGGTATCAGGGATATGGGGCTCTTAAAATCAGCCTTAGCCATGCCATCAGCCGGTTTTGGTGAATGTTACGTGCATAATGATCTTTTTGAGATGGCCGCGGCTTATCTCTTTCATATTATACGTAACCATCCTTTTGTTGATGGAAACAAACGTACGGGAACCGTTGCAGCACTTATTTTCCTGGATATTAATGGTATCGAGCTAAATGTAAACGAACAAACTTTCGAAGAGATGGTCATATCAATAACCGAAGGAAAAGCAAGCAAATCTTCGGTTGCTAATTTTTTTCGAAATAATACTATAAAACAAAAGCCTCCACATTTTAACGCTAACTGAAAGTCATCGATTGGCATGTCCCTAATAACATAATGAAAGGCAAATCCGAACAATACCAAATTGACATGGTTATTTACACAATAGGCACATCAAACAGGAATTTAGAAGAGTTTATCGATATTTTGAAAACATATGAAATTTCAATATTGCTGGATGTCAGAAGTTTTCCTGAAAGCAGTCGATTTCCCTGGTTTAACAAAGAACATCTTGCCAGTGCCTTGATAGAACATAAAATCAATTATATCTTTTTAGGGCCTGAACTAGGAGGATACCGTAAAGGTGGCTATGAAGCATACATAAAGACAGAGGATTTTAAAAAGGGCCTGGATAAAATTGAGAAAATAGTATCAAGTAATAGATCTGTTATTATGTGTGCTGAAAAACTGCCTGAAAGATGCCATAGATGGTTCATTGCGGAGAGTTTACAGGATAGAGGGTTTAAGGTCTTTCATATCATAGATAAAGACAAGACCTTTTCTTTTTATATTTTCAATAATTATTAGAGAGATATATAAAAGTTGCCGTTTCTGCCGCCTCCTTGATACCCATAGGGCTTCCAGCAACTAATCAATGTTAAAGTCTATATGTAAATGAGATAGTTTGATAAAAAGAATTTATTGTGCTCGAATTTAAAACTTTAATTACTATATCAATTTATGGTTAAGAAGATTACTTATTTGAAGTGTACTTTTTTTCTTGGGTTTTTAAATATGCTATTGCGCTTACCAATTGAGTAAAGAGCAGCAATAAGCACGCTATAATAGCAATGGAAAAAGTAGCTTGACTAATATATATAATTACACTAAGTAAAAATGTATTTAGTATAGCGACTGCATATAACCATCCTGACTGAGAGCTTAAATTGAAATAATCCGATACTAATACCTGCAATTGTTGTATAAAAAGTGATTAAATGTTTAAAGATATTAACTATTTGTGAATCATAATACCTTATTTGTTCAAAACATTGGTTGAAATCTCTTTCCAGGAAATTAACAGAAGCTGATTGTATGTTAGGTAAAATTTCATCCATGGCAAACCTCCAAAATTAAATTATGGAAGTAAATAGACTATAAAAGGATATATAAAATAAAACTAAGAATCATGCAGGGGATAGACCACAGTCTGGAGATGTATTATGGTAAAAAGGTTGGATGGATATTCACTTTGTAGGATAAGCTTTAAGAGAAAATACTCATGAACAAAAGAGAAAAAGAAATTAAAATTGAAACTTTACATAAGATCGGTCGGGAATTTGGCAGTAAGGGACAATTTATAGAATGGATTAAGAAACGAACAGGTATTCAAATTTTAGAAAGCTTACTGATTTCAAGCTCAATTTTTTAGGGTTTGAATTATAAAAATATTGGCCTCGATAATTTGATCGCGGATTTTGGGGGTCGACATTCGACTTGACGCCATGGTCGTTGTATGATATCAGTAAACATCTTTGGTGGCTTTTAATTTGAGGTGATCTTCTTGCATGGATAAAGAAAAAGGGGAGTGTTATCAGTGGCCTGGGCAAGTTGACAGTGAAATTACTGGAAACAGTTTTTAAAGAAGCTTACTTGCCGGCATCTTCTCTGTCAGCAGGTGCTTTAAAGGCCCTTGTGTCGGAGCAAGAGAATCAAACTTTATCCGTACCAAAGCTCAGTTATCAGCAATGCTCTGAATTGCTTCGTGATTCATACGTGATCGCTAAAAAGCCGATGGTATTAGTTCTTGACGCGTTTGAACAACTTCCGGATCCCTTTTCCTTACAGACGACTCTATCCCGATTTTTACGATATATCGAAAGTTGGCCACCATTGCACATTTTAATAGCTATTCGTCATGAGCATTCAGAGGATATTCCGCCGAATGAAATTGGTGCATCGATATGTGTCGATGATCTGAAAAAAGAGTCAGGCATGGTTAATGTCTATGAGTTAGGGGCGTTCGGTAAAGAATCGGTAAAGAAGAAGATAGCAGAGAATTGGTCGAGTTCATTCGCAATAATGTGCCGATCTTTCAGAAGTACGAAACGATTGATGATGAAGAAATTTTAAGTGAAATGCAAGGATATCCAGGAGTACTTCGAAGATGGCTGGACAAGAAGTGCGGCAGCCTGGAAGATTTGCGTGAAACGGCAAGAGATGCGTTGTTATGCAGATATCCAGAATTTAAAGGTATTTATAAAAAGCTGAAAAAGGAAGAAGCTGATTTGTTTAACGCGGCATTGTATTATACGCTTGCTCCTGAATTGAACTCCAATGAACGTTGGGATGAACTAGCACAAACGATCAGTGGTGTAGATCATGAGAGGTCAATCCTGGAACTTCAAGAGATGTCAATTCTTAGAGAAGAAAGACCGTATCCATATTTTGGCCCAACAATACGTTATCAGGTTGCACAATATACTGCGGTTGAAAGTTTCAAGCCTCGCTGCATTATTACTATTAAAAAATGGAGAAGCCATTTAGAATCGAAAAACAATGCCTTTCTTTTTTCAGTGGCCTGGTATGTCTCGGAACTCTTGGAGACAATAGACCCGGAAGAAAAGCAAAGAAAAATTTCTCGACAGATAGCAATAATCAAGATGCATGAAGATGTGTCACCGTTTGTGTCAAAGGAAATTGCAAAAATTAGGTAGGCATGCAATGAAAGAAATTTAGTTGAAGAGTGATCGAAGCTGTTTGCCCCATGACCTGCTCTATTGGATGAGATTAATGAGAAAGTTGTTAGCCCTGAATACATTTCAACTATTAACATTGCAGATGGTTTTATTTAATCAAGAGTTTATCATTAAACAGGGAGAAAGGATATTAACTCACAAGAGATATACAACATTCTGAAGAACGGAAGCCCGGAACAGCGAATTCGTCTAGTTCAATCGGCTCCTGAAAATAGCATGAAATCCTCTGCGATGCAACTCGTAGGGGGCAACAACCTGACTACCGTAGTACTGGGCTTCGCAACTATGGTTACTGAATATTGTTATGGGAGCGAACCTGGATTTGGAGCGACATTGGCAGAGGCGGTCCATACAATAGCTCTCGAGATATATCAAGAGAGTCCCGATCACGGGAATATTTTCCCTAGTACACTTAGCGGATTGGCGTCCCAATATGTCAATGCACTGAACCTGTTGGGAAGATCAGAAGAAGTAATCGAATTCACTAAGGAATTCATACCATTCTACGAACATATCGGTGAGAACGAGAACCTGCCAGCCTTGAAAACAGCAAGAATTAATGCGTTGCTCAACCTGAAGCAGATAGACAAAGCCGAACAGGAGCTCAAAGACCCCAAGTTGAGGGGTAACTTCGCTACTGATATCGAGGTCCGCAGATTGGAAGGAATACTGGCCCAGATCAAAAGAGACATGTTTGGCCTGAAAAATGGAGTTGAGAGTGGCCAGAGCCCTGGTGCTCCGGATGGCGAGTATCTTATCGGTATGTTGAAGCAGGCCTTGGGGACTGCCTTTAAGGGCCATCCGCAAAAAGAGGAATTACTGGAAGCTGCGGACAGACTGGATCCGTCGAATCGCCTCAACCCGAATACAAAGGCTGGATTCAGTAAACTTGCGGAGTTGTTAAATCAAGGGGAGCGATTTTTGACAGGAATCGGTGCCGAAGACAATGAATGGACAGTCAAGGGCAAGATCCGGAACGCGTCTTCCATCTTCGTTTACCGCAAACCGTCGCGTGATGAAATCGAGCAGTCTCTGACCACATTAGAACAATGCCTAGATTGGGCCATGAGAAACTCCGACGCTGAATTACAAAATGATGCTCTTTGGGGAATATATCTGTGTTATAGCCGTTCCGATCGCCCTTCTCAGGCCGCTGATGCCTTGTTGCACCTCAAAAAAAACCTGGAGGACCTCCGCAAGGGTATCAAGGACCCACGGAAAAGAGGAGGCATGTTTGCAAGATATCCGCACCTGTTCGATGCCCTGTGTGAAAAACTTCAGATGGCGGAACGTGCGGGAGATCTGTTGGAGTCAATAGAAGCTTCAAAAGGGCGTGGAGTAGCAGATATCCTCACTCGCAAGGGTGGCAATGTCGTAGCAGATGCCAGTATCTACAGCGCCGTCAAGGACTTACCCAAGATGACTAGTACCTATGGTTTTCACTACCTCACATACTATGTCGATGAGGAACGAACTTATGCGGTGCTAGTGAGCAAGAGTGGAAACATCCATCTGACCGAACCTACTTCTATCAATAAGTCAGCAATTCGTGATGGTGCTCTCAATGTAGATCCGCGCATGTGGGGGGAGCCATCTGAGGAGGACCCTTCGATCATAATTGAGGATGTTCGGGCGTCCCTGGCGTCCTTGATCAAGTGCCTGGAGACACTAATGGATCAGGGAGTATTACAGGCAGGAGATCATCTCTGTTATTCTGCTGATGACAATTTCCACAATGTTCCACTGCACTACCTGATGTTCAAGGGCAAACCACTAATCGATACTTTCTCGGTATCCAGAATCCATAATGCCTTACACCTGCAACATTTACTGGAAAGACCGACCACAGCCCCTCCCGAGGAATTTGTATCGCTTACAGTTCCTACACTTCAAAATATTCAAAACAATAATTGGCCTCAAATAAAACATAATCTATGGCGTCCTGCTAAATGGCTAGAGAAGAACCTGTCCGGCAAGAACTTAGAGAACGAGCAATGCACGAAGGCACAGATTCGGTGTCTGGATTTGACCAATAAGATCGTTCAGTTTTCTACGCATGGATACTTCCCACAAGAAAAAGAAACGCAAAATCCTTTTAAAAACGCAGGTCTCGTAATATCCAACGGAGAGGGATTGCCGGACGAACGCGAAATAGTAAGGGAAAATCTGGATACCTTGTTGACTCCAAATAAAGTGCTGGAACTCGGGTTGAAGCTCGACAACAGCCATGTTTCCTTGATGGCGTGCGTGAGTGGACTGTCTAGGGAGGGAATAGGGGGCGATGCACTAGGCATGGAATGGGCATTCGTACAGGCCGGAGCTGCGAGTCTACTGAGCAGTCACTGGATTGTGAGTGTGGAACTAGCTGCTGATTTTTTCGAGCGGTTCTATGACCACTGGATATTGCAAAAGAAGTCCCGTGCTAGAGCCTATTGCAACACAATCCAGGATTTACGTGATCAAGGTGGAAAATGGGCATACCCATATTGCTGGGCTGCCTTCAGTCTTGCTGGGGAATGGCGTTAGCAAGTATACTCAATTTAAAACAAAAAAAGCGGAAAGGAGTGCGTAATGCAAGAAGCTGTTGCAATTGTCGAGAACCTAACTGATGTTCAGGCCATTTCCCTGTTGAAAAAGCTCTACCGCGACCTTTTCAAAACAGTACCTTATCAAGAGATGCTAAAGAGCTTGGCCGATGGCGTTGAGGAAGTGGACTATCTTCAGAATCTGGACGTAAATATGAAAAAGCAAAACCTTTCGCCTGAAAAATCTGTTGAGGCTACCAAACATGTCCTTCTTACCTTTGCTCAGAATGAGGATTTTGCGCCTTTACTAGTGCAAATATGGGAAGAAATAAAGAACGATGATTCACTTTTCATTGAGGTGATCATCACCGTCGGATTGATCGTTAATCTCACCTTGTTTATGGCCTCGGAGATTGAATTGAATGTGGGCGGGCTCACTATCAAGAAGGGTAAGGTGAGTAACGAAAAGTTAAAAACGATAATGGAACCGGTAACAGAGTTGATCAAAAGGATACCAACAGGATTTTAATACTCCCTTATCCATGATCATTTTACATTTCTATCCCTGGTTGAATTAACACACAATAGAATCTACTTTATCTGGATGAAAATATAGGCCAAGGATTTATATATTTGGTGTCCTTTCGGTAAGTGTGAATGAAAATACGTGAATAGGCTGATATCATTGGTTATCAAAGATAACAGAGGAAGGAGGATAACCAATGAACCAAAAAGCCATTCAACCCATAAAAACCACACTAGAAGAAGTCTAGGGTCTATTTAGAATTTGTCGCAAGACCAGAAAAAAGAGGACATCCATACCCAGAGATTTGTGGCAAGCCGCAATAGAGTTGACCCTGTTAGCATTAGTCGCTCGTGATCTTTTACCCTCATTAAAAAACCTGTTTTTATGATCATCTCGCCAAGAGAATTATGGGTGTTTTTGGTTAGGATTTTTGTCTTTCATGTATGCCCTGGTGTTAAAAATTTCTTAGACATAACCAAGAAACCTCAAAAATGGTTAAATTGGACATAATAAAATCAAGAGGTTATCAGGCAAAAAATTAAACATCTGAATAATTTGTCAGTAAGAAAACCAATACGAAAGAAAAGCAGCAACCCCTCTAGATTATTTACTAGATTCCATTCACTTCGGCATTTTGGGGCCTCTGTCCTTGATTGAGCGAATGTTAATATTGGAGCTATTCAGCGTATCTTGGGCCACGAAAACAAATCTATTACTGAGATTTATTTACATTCAATTGATGAAGCAAACCGTGAAGCCATGTGCATATATGAACTTGAATGCGAAAAGTCTCACACGGATTCTCACACAGGGCAATTGGAAGGATTAGGGAGTATCCCCTAACCTATTGAATTTATTGAAAGCCGGCGACAGGAATTGAACCTGCACCCTGCTGACTGAAATCGCTTTATTTTAAAGAATTTTTTGTTAAATAATTTTTTACTTGCTCAGAATACCTTGATTTTACTTGTACCAGAAGTAGACTGGAAAAATAATCTGTAAAATTTTTCAACAAAAATTATTGGATACTTGCCAGTAAAAGATGAATATTCGTTATTGTAACACTGATATGTACTGAAAAATGTGGGAGGAGAAAGGAAGAGTCATATGTAAATGTTAAGAAACCGACAAGAAAACAGTTATGAACCTTTAAAATATTCAAATCAGGTATTCTTATCATTTGAATGAGGGATTTCTGTAAAAATCATTTTTTAAATTCTCTTGTTTACATTATATTCGTAAAATATACGCTGCTTGACAGTTCTCCTTGTGGCACCGGCACTGTAAATTATAGGCAAAATTTTTTGATGCCACCTCACTGCAACTAGCCAAGTGGCCGGTCTTCTGGGTGGATTTCGAGTTGGATTGTTATTTCGTAATTGCTAATATCTTTTAAATATAAGAACTGGGAGGCTACATATTTACTGCCATTTATGCTTGACAATAATATATGTACTTTTTATAATTAATTAAAATTGATTAATATTAATTAATACTAAACAATAGGAGAAATGTATGACCATAAAAATAATATCTGCCGTAGAGGCTAGGACTCATTTTGGAGAAATCATGAAAAGATCCCTTAAAGAGGGTGAACGTTTTATTGTTGAAAAATCCGGAATTCCTATGGTCGTGATTCTCAATGCTAACGAATACGAACGGATTATTCAGGAAAGAGATGAACGTTTCAAAATACTTGATCGTATCAAAGCCAAATTGCCCGATATTTCTTCCGAAGAAGTTGAAAAAGATGTCAAAGAAACTATCCTGAAGATCAGGAAAAAACGTGTTTAAGGTTGTAATTGATACCAACCAGTTTGTAAGCAGCATTATTACCAAAAAGGGGCCTTCAGCCCAACTCCTTCAAGCATGGCGAAACCACTATTTCATACTGATCCTTTCTAAAAATATAATAGGAGAAATAAAAAGGGTATTATATTATCCACACATACAAAAGAAATATAATTTGCAGGAACAAGATATCGAATCCCTTATTAATTTAATAGAACGTGAGGCTATTATTCTTTCAGATTCAATCAAAATCAAAGTCATTAATGATGATCCGGATGATAATAAATTTCTTGCCTGTGCCCTTGAAGCAGAAGCGGATTATATTATTTCAGGAGACAAACATCTTCTAAATCTCCATTATTATAAAGATATCCCAATTATAACTGTTAGGGAATTCTTAGGGATTATTGAATACAGGGACCAAAAATCTTCTTGACAAAATGGGCGTAAGAGACCAGGATATTGACAGTCGGGTTCGTGACTAGATCCAGAAGGTTTCTCGATGCCATACCGGATCGAGACTGGCCTATATTTCAATTCATGATGGAATATGGTGTGCGGCCACAAGAGGCAAGGGCACTGCAAAGAGACTGCATAAAAGACGGGAAGGTGAAAATTTGTCGGGCGTTTTCTAATAATACGCTCAGAGAAACAACTAAAACCGGAAGCAAAGGCAAACGGAATTTGAGATAACGTCATATTTCAAAGAGGTTTTAAAAAACCTGGATTATTCTCCTCTGGTATCTCAATTCGTGTTTACCCGGGGTGATGGGAAACCTTATACAAGTAAAAATCTGAATGCTATCTGGCATGAGGCGGAGAAGAAATCAGGCATTAAGTGCAAATTATATAATGCGTGCAGGCTTCACTTGGATGCCAGTTGCTGGATCAGGGCACACCTATGGATCTGGTGAGTGATGTTTTGGGCCATACAAATGAAAAGATGACCAGGAGATATGCAAAGAGAAGTGTGGCTAAACTGACAGAGGAATTGATGAAAAGACGGGAAAAGGTCATTAAATTCAAGGCAAAAGATGACAAATGATTTTCCAGTACAAATCCAGTCTGAACTATTAGAAGCTAACTATCTGATTTAAAAAATATAGCAAGCCGGCGATAGGAATTGAACCTACGACCCGCTGATTACGAATAATTACCTCTGGACTTAACAACCTCCTCAAAATTCAATAACTTGTTGAAATTATAGAATTTCATGTTTGTCATATTTTGTCATATTTTTGCAGATTTTAGTAAATTCTGGAAAAAAGTCACACCCAAAGTCACACCCAAAATAACTCATCAATCTTTTAAATTGAGAATCAAATCAGACCATTATCTTTTACTCCTTATTCACTTCAGGAGAATGGGGTGACTGTAGAGGAGTAGTTGGTGGAATCATGAGTAGAGGCAACTTTGGTGGCGGTAGCTATTATAAAAATGAGCTTTTTTGTGACTTACACAACCGACATCATATCAACGATAGTTGTCAAGATTGCTTTTATTCCAGACTGTGCCGGGGAGGTTTGAAGTGCCTTTTTTACGCATTAATCGGAGATCCGGTCAAGATTGATCCCGGGTGTTGATTCGTATCAGATGACCATCAAGTGTCAGGCCCAAAGAAGGTTTTCTTCGCATAGACACAATCATGGTGTTAGTTTGAAATTGAGAAAAATTTGAGGGAAAAGAAGAAATTTAAGGGATGGAGAATCTGATTATTACTTCTCTATCCCTTTTAATATGAAAACTTGGGTTATCCATTAATTCCACATATTGTGATCCGTAAAGTTGTTCACTTTTATTTAAACATATCATAAAAGATTCAACCAGTGCTTAATGTTTATGAGATTTATCCGTTGTCTGTGTCGCATGAACCTCCTGCACAAGAAAATCCTTTATGGAATCTATTAGTCCATTTATTTCCCCAAAATATATTCCGATCTCTTTCAGAATAGCATCTACCAATGGAGCCTGACTCCTATAATGCAGGGCGCTATTTACCATCTGCTCCGCGAGATTTCGGCTGCCTGAATTGCTGTTAGTCTCAGGATGACTCATCAAACCTCCGTTGAGCGCATCTACCTGCAAGATTTTGATATCACTGATGGCCTCCTTAGGCTTGACACTGGCATTAATGATATCGGAGAGATGTTCGATGATGGCCTGCTTGATCTTCATGGATATGATCTCTGAAGAAAGTAGCTTCTTCGCCTTATATAGAGCCTTTTTCCCCTCTGCCTCGGCAAGATATTCCGCTTTGACAGCTTCTACCAGGAGCATCTTCACGTCTGATTCTCCTTTGGCAAGGAGTCGATTCCTCTAATGTCCTCCGCCAGCACTGCTTTGGGCACCGAGTTTTCTAACATATCCACAATCTTGTGTGCGCTCCCGGCGATAATTCTCCCTACGCGTGATGTGATGCCCTCTTTCATGATTGACCTCCTTATTGTATTAAAAGTATTGTTATTGCCAGCGACGTGATCTCGTATGTAGCGTGCCGTGGTTTCAGTACATCCTCGCTATGACAGATTATGCACATTTTCCCCTGTGTCTATTTCAAAAAAGTGAGAGAATTTTGTATCAAAAACAAAGGAACATTCTTTTCCCTTCTCCACCATATAGTCTGGGTTGCTCCTACAAATCATGGCATCTTTCCCCACCTTGAAGTGGAAGATCTTTTCATTTCCCATGAGCTCAACGAGAGACACTTCCCCCTTAACAAGATTCTTTTTCTCTCTTGAACCGAGTCTCTGAACCTTGATATGTTCGGGCCTAATTCCCATTTCCAGCAATTTATTGCTATAAGGGATCAATGTCCTCCTTTTTTCCTCCGGCAGTGCAAACCGTGTCCCTCCTACCTCAAAGAAAAGGGTGTTCGCCTCCGAAAAGACCTTTCCCCTGATCATGTTCATCTCAGGTGAGCCGATGAATCGGGCCACAAACCGGTTTGCAGGATGGTCATATATCTTCATGGGCTCATCCACCTGCATGATATGTCCTGCATTCATGACACAGATCCTGTCTCCCATGGTCATGGCCTCCACCTGGTCATGGGTGACATAAACCATGGTCGTGCCGAGAGCCTTTTGGATCTTGATGATCTCGGCCCGCATGTGGACCCTGAGCTTGGCATCCAGATTGGAAAGCGGCTCGTCAAAAAGGAAGACATCGGGCTCCCTGACAATTACCCGTCCCACTGCCACCCGCTGCCTTTGGCCTCCGGAAAGGGCCTTTGGCTTTTTCCGGAGATGTTCTTCAAGGCCCAGAATTTTGGCTGCTTTCATGACCCTTTTCTTGATCTCGGATTTGGGCAGCCTTCTGATTCTAAGGCCATAGGCCATGTTGTCGAATACTGTCATATGAGGATAAAGGGCATAATCCTGAAAGACCATGGCCACATTCCGTCCAGATGGAGGCAGGTCATTGACACGCATATCATTGATGATAAGATCCCCGCTAGCAATATCCTCAAGGCCAGCGATCATTCGCAGTGTCGTGCTCTTGGCACAGCCGGAAGGGCCAACCAACACCATGAACTCCCCGTCCTTGATCTCGAGGTTGATCCCGTGCACAGCTTCAAAACCGTTCGGGTATATCTTCCGTATATCCTTCAATAAAATCCTTGACATAATGAACATCTCCTTTTATTTTACTGCGCCGGTAAGCATCCCGGCCTTAAGATATTTTTGCAGGATAAAGGTAATAATAATCACCGGGATGGTGATGATTGTTGCGTATGCAGCGGAATTGAAGATCCCTCCTCTGTTTAGATAGTAGTAAGTCTGGAGTGGAAGGGTATTTTCACAGATCGTGAGATATAATGCATAGGTGAATTCATTCCACGATTCCAGCCAGACCAGCAGGACTGCTACAGAAACACCCGGCAGGGAGAGTGGAAATATGATTCTGAACAAGGTCCTGAGCTTTCCTGCTCCATCCACGAAAGATGCCTCTTCGAGTGAATAGGGAATCGTTTCAAATGTGCCCACCAGGATCCATGCCACATAGGGGAGAACCTTGATCAGGTGGGCCAGAATCAGACCTGCGGATCTATCCACCAGGCCCCAGCTCAGGAACCGGATGCTGATTGGCAGGGCAATCCCCACCTCCGGAAACATCCTGGAGATAAACAGGGACATGATAAAAAGGTATTTCCATTTCCTGCCAACCCTTGAAATGACATAAGCCGCCGGGGCTGCGATAAGAATCGCAAGAATTGCCGTCATCGTTGCAACATTCATGCTTTTCAGGAGTGAAGGGCCCAAGAGCCCGGAACGATAGACATTTTCCCAGTGTTCCAGACTGAATCCACCCCTGTTAAGGAGTAAGTCCTTATGAGGCTTGTAGAATACCTGAGGTCTCATCAGCGATATCTGGACCATGAGAAAGATTGGGTAAAGGATAATCATGGCCACAAATGCGATGGACAGATAAATCCATATCTTTTTGAGCCATCTTTTTTTATTAAGCGAACGAATCATTTTTCATTCTCCCTTTCTGTGATAAAAAGGTAGGTAAACACAAAAAACATTATAATAGCTGTCAGGATAGTGGCGCTTGCTGCAGAAAGGTAATAGTTTTGCCTGGCATATTCTGCATAAGTAAAGGTGGAGATGACAGGAACAGTGGCCGCTCCTGTTAAGATCAATGGCAGTTCGAAGATCCGAAAGGCATCGATCGCACGCAGGATAAGAGCTATAGTGATATGTGGTTTCAGGAGCGGCAGGATTACGGTAAAAAATTTATAAATTGGTTTTGCGCCTTCGATCTGACATGCCTCGTGTACAGTCTCAGGTATGGATTCCAGCCCTGCCAGAAAAAGGAGGACCAGCAGGGGGAGCACCTTCCAGGTATCGGCAAATACAATCATGAAGATGGAGAGGAATCCGCCGCCAGCCCAATCAATGGTAATGTTTCCCAAAATCCCGAGGCGGTAAAGGATCTCATTGAGATATCCTTGGGTATCGAAGATATAGGTCATGATTGTTGCTGCAACGATGGTGGGGATGCCCAGAGGCGTCAGAACAATAGTGCAGAAGATACCCTTGCCGCTGAACTTCTGAGTAAGGAAAAGGGCTATCCCCATAGCAATCGTCAACTGGACCATAAGTCCAATAATCGTTATGGCAAGGGTGTTGAATATGCCCTTTCGAAAGGACTTATCATTTAGGAGCGTTTTATAATTGCTCAGGGAATAGCCGCTTCCATTTTCTTTCAGTTTCTTCAGTTCTTTTTCTGCATCTTTCAGCTCTGAAAGATATTCCTGTCGTTCCTCATCAAATTTGGCATTCTCCATATCATATTTAATGTCATTAATCTGTGTGGTCAGGATTGAATATTTTCTCCCGTATTTCTGGTCAACAAAACTGTTTTTAATATTGGAAATTACCGGAAGAAAGGTAAAGCCAAGGATATAGAGAAATAGTGGCGTGATCATGAGGATCTCGAGCTGATGTTTCCTGAAAAATTTCATGGCATATTCCTTTTTGATCATTTTTATCTCACCTCTCCAGTTCTTCTTGAAGAGCTTTGGCATATCTGTCCAGCGTCTCTTTCACATCCTGGCCGTCCATGACAATATCCTTGAAGGCCAGGTTCACATATTTGTCTACTGCCGACCAATTCATGATGGAAGGCCTGTAATACCCATACTGAAGCGCCTTAGAGATTGCCTTGAAAAATGGCTTCTGCCATTCCTGAACATCTCTGGTCACATCATTTCTGATGGGGGGCCAGCCAAGCTCGGAGACAAAGATCTTCTGTACTTCTTTACTCATGAGGTATCGGGCAAACCTCAAGGCGAGGTTTTTGTTTTTCGATCTCTTTGTGATGGCAATCACATCCCCCCCAATAACTGTTGCCTTGCCATTCGGGCCTTCCCAATTGTCAAATGCCCGTATGTTTGTTTTTTTGTTCTGTTTACAGATCACATTCATCCCAAAGGGCCAGTTTCGGGCAAGATACACCGACTCTTCCGAGAGAAACTTGTTGGTAGTATTCCAGTTCGCTTTTTTGGACTCAGGACTCAGATAAGGATACAATTCTTTAAGGAATGTGAATGCCTTGATGCACCCTGCATCATTGAGGATTGTGATATCTCCGCCTGCGGCCTTGATAAACTCAAAAACCTGGCAGGTGGTATTCCCATCAAGTGTGCCGTGAATAGCAATCCTTCCAATACCAAACTCACTTTTCAGCTTCTTTGCTACATTGATTAAATCATCCCAGGTCTGAGGGACTTTGTATCTCTTTCCGTCAAAGATATCCGTATTGAAATAGGTTATTTGTACATTTGGTCTTCCGGGGAAGAACATCAATTTCCCTTGAAACGTAAGGGGCTTCACGAGGGCCGAATATATTTCCATGTCAATCATCTCCCTGTATCGATCAAGCCTGAGCACCAGCCTTTTCTCCACATAAGGAGCCAGATTCATGTTGTCGATAAATAATAAGTCGATGCTCATCCGGTTTGCCCTGTGCATGGCCTCGATCTTTTTGAGTGTATCCTGTGCCTCGATATTGACCGCCCTGATCCTAACATTTTCTTTTTCTTCAAAAGGTGGAAAGATCCTTTCCCTCATTACCTTCCATTCATATTCCCCAAGGGACATGGAGATGTTCAGGATGCGTATCCCCGGGTTTTGACTTTTACAGCCTGTAAGCAGAAATAAAATAATGATTGAGCAAATCCAAAATCCTTTCATGATTTATCTCCTTTCTTTATCCCTATTAGAGCCATTTCATTCCATTTCCTTCCGGACTTTGTTGACAAAAAATGCTTAAAGTATATAAGTGACTATTTATCATAGGATTTTTGCCATGGAGGGTATCATCATTCAGGAACTCATCAATAGGTGAAGAATGGAATATATATGTCTGGGCAGATCTTACTTTTTAAGAGTAATAAATGTTATGAGGTTACTTGAAGGCTTAGCACAAAAATTCTTGCCAGGGATTCGATTGATAAATAGGGGGGGAGAGGTATAATTACCAATGATTTCAATACGGATGGATTTTTGCTAAGGACACACATTTTAGCTTACTACAACAACTACCAACCGCCGCTAGCTCCGCCTCCGCCAAAACCTCCTCCCCCACCGGAAAAACCACCTCCCCCTCCACCAAAGATTCCTCCGCTTCCACCTGAAGGACTATTTCGAACAGATTCCTTTAAATCGGACCAAAAATTGTCAACATAAAGATGACCCACTAAGAAAAAGCTTCCGAAGAATAAGCCTATACCATAAGACATTATTGTAAAAAAATAAAAATCTTCAAACGGCTTAATCATTAAATTAAGAAAAACCACATAATGGAGGATAGCTCCGAATATAAAAAAAATAATATCGAAAAATAGTTTAAGCACCCATTTTTCTTCTTTTTTTCTACATAAAATATAGAGAAGGATTCTAAAAAATCCTCTTATCATCCATAAAGCTAAACCACCTGCCAGGAAAAATAGAAATAGGAGAAACATTTCTAAATGATTATTGCATCTATGTTCAGTTGTTTTATAATAGCCGTACTTTCGCTTTGTTGTATTTATGATTGCATAAAGACCATTTTTTATCCCTAGGAAATAAGATCCCTTTTTAAAAAGGGGGGCAATCTTCTCCCGAATAATCGATCCACAGAATCCATCTGGTAATGCACCCTCTAAACCATATCCAACCTCCATGCGAAGCTTTCTTTCCTGCTTTACAATTAGTAAAATAACACCATTGTCTCTTCCCTTTTGGCCAATCTTCCATTTATCAGCAAGGCGTATAGAGTAATTTTCTAAGACTTCTCCTCTCAAAGTTTCAATAGTTACTACTACTATTTGATTGGATGTTACCCTCTCATTATTTTCCAGTAATCTTTCCAACTCAATTTCCTCGGATGAGGTAAGCATATCGGCAAAATCATTAATTCTACCGATAAGTTTAGGAATGGGCTGTCCTGCAAATGTTGCACTAAAAATTACATTGAAAATGAAAAAGATAGATAAGAATATAATTAGCCATGTTTTTTCCATTAAGTATTTCAATTTATTCCATTCCTAATACTAAGGATTTATCCTTGTTTTTAATCGGTTCACAACATTGAATTGGAGTGAACAATCCCTCCGTTCGCTTGACTAACTTATTTGCCATTAATGTGGCTGTTGTTCCTCACTAAATTGTGTTTTAGTCTGGACAGCCCTTTCTCCACCCAACAAATCTCCAAGAATTCCTGCGACACCTGCAAGCATATTAGCTCCACTATTTTCACCGACAGTAAACACACGCTCAGGCACGAACTTTTGTGCATTGGTCAGAGCAGTTGTCAATACATCTGGATGATCCTCAAAAAAGTCGAAAGTACGTCCTGTAATGAATTCGAATTTGCGTAGTTCGACTACACGATTCTCACCAAGTACATTCGCCTGCGCTCTCTGACCCTCAGCAATGAGGTTAAGCTTATCCCTCTCACCTTTACCTTCATTCCTGCGTGCAATAGCGAACTGCTCGGAACGCTTTACTTCGATCTGGGCATCAACGAGCTCATGCTGTTGGTCAGCAGTAGCCTTGGCTTGCTCAGTGGCGATACGTTCAGTCTGAGCAGTTCGCTCCTCGATGAAAGCCTTCTTCAACTGTTGGGCCAATTGTTCACGCTGACGAGTAGCCAAAATTTCTGGTGGGATCACTGGATCACCAAAGCGGATCTCTTTAATGTCCACACCGGCCTTTAAGCCTTCAGGCCGAATAATTTCCTCCACATTTTGTTCCAGCACATCACGAATTTCGATTAGATCGAGCACCTTTGTCTTACGAAAGACCTCATTAACTACTGGGCGGCCACTTTTATCGAGGACAGGATTACCTTTTTTATCCAGAACCGGCATTGGAATGCGGATAGTCCCACCTACAACGTTACGGAGAACAGAACGGATCGCTGGGGTTATAATGCGATCTTCAATCTGTTCAAGGCCGCCTACTGATGCAATTACAAATGGTGCATTTTCCGGCGTAACTTGAACAAGAGCCCGAAGTTCCTGATGAATACCCCAGCCCTCGACCACAATAGACACAGCTTGATCAGCAGCAGTTTTAGGAACCTCAACCTTTTCGGATCGTTCATTCATGGTGATCTCGCCCTTTTGATCCACCTTCAAGTCAATAGCACGTTTAAGGTAACCACCTTTATATTCCCATGTTTGGACTCGTGTATCGACCAGTGTAACATTGTAAGCCTTTTGATTAATGTAATATTTGCCTGGGTTTAAAGCTTGCTCCCATACACCAATGCAACCGACAGGAACAAGTGGAACAGCCAATTCATGTCCGTTGATGGTACGTTCACTTTCACATGAGCAATCCGTTGGCTTCTCAGTTCTCAGGTTGCCGAAGTTCACTGCAGAATGCACGTTAGACTTTATTACTCCGACAAAGCCTTCTGGGACTTCGGTCACCTTATCAGTTTTAACATCCCATAGGAAAAGGTTTAGCCTGTATTTGCCGGGTGTTAGAATCGAGGTTTGTGGTCCTTTTTGGCCATTATGGGTCAGGAAATATGCTGCATCACTAACCATCTTGGAGGCTTCTTCAGGAGTAAATGCATCAGCGTATGTCTGATCTGGTCGAAGTGGTTGACCATCATGAGCAATGAGATATCCATAATGACCTTCTTGAATTTCCACAACTTTCTTATTTGTTACGTTGTATAGAATTTTCAAGAGCAGTCCTGAATGAAAACCTGGTGGTAAAATTTTAGACTGTGGTCCTTTCTCACCATTGGCGGCAATAATTGCGCCATTCTTGAGGTCTCTTCCAAAGTGATTTTTGACCAAGTGTCCCGTTTCATTTTCTCCTACAAAGAGAACAGATGTAGAGACCACAAGGATTAAGGCAAGAAAGATCCCAAAAATTCTAATGAATATCCGGATCATCCTGAAATTTGTTTCTTTACCTTTATCTATGGTTTTAATGAATTTAGGGATAAATAATATAAGGAAGACGATGAGAATTATGAGTATAGTCGTGCCCATTTCAAACACCTCCTTTTGTTATGGATAAAGTCTTTTTAATGACCATTTCTCCTTTCTTCATTCCTATTAGAGTCGTTTCATATCAATTCCTTCCAAAAATTTTGTAAATGGTCGACGAATACGTCTAAGGGACTGTCTTGTTAAAGGTTTTCACATAAGTGGCTAAAGAAAGATAAATCAGTAGCTAACGCAAAAGGATATTATCTGTCGCTGGGGATTAAAGCCTTTATATGATTTCCTATATTTATCGATTGTTTTTAACAAATAAGGAGCGTTGCAGCATTTGAGGTTATTTGTTACTCATTATGGAAGTGGATTTTAGTGCGGTATTGATTTGCTCCTGAAAGGCCATAACAATGCTGTTGAGATTCTCATCCGAGCTGGTAATCTTGGTAAAAAGCTCTGAATAAAGATTATTGACATCTGAGTTCCACCATTCTGGAACCGGTTCTGCATAATTTAATGCCTTTTTTATCTTTTGGAAGTAAGGGCCATATTTATCATCCCGTTCGAGCTTAGCTATAATTTCAGTCCGGATTGGCGGCCACCAAAGTTCCCTTGCCAGCTTCTCCTGCACTTCCGGACTGAGCAAGAATTCAATAAATTCTAAAGCCCGCTTCGGGTTTCTGGCTCTCTTTGCTATGGCAAGGTAATCACCCCCCAGGAGATTGGAGGGATTCGACCCTTCCATCCAGCTTGGGCCAGCGTATATCTCAAAGCTATCGAGCTGATTCCCGGTTTCGAGACTCTTGAGGGCAAAGCACCAATTTCTGCCTATATAGGCTTTTTCTGACTGGAGATACCCTGTGGCGATTTTCCAATCAACCACCGAGACACAGGGCCATAACTGCCGTAAGAATATGAAGGCCTGCATACTGGAATTGTCCGTAAGATCACAAGGATCACCCCCTGCTGAACGAATAAGCTCTAGCAAAAATAGCGGTGCATCACTTTTCGCACAGTTGAGGATAACCCTTGCCTCCCCTTTCCGGGCCTTCATTGTATTGGCAAATCTCAATATCTCCTGCCAGGTCCAATTAGTGGGAATGTTCTTTGGATCGCCATAGAATTCCTGAAATCTTTCCTTGTTCAGAATCAAGAGCCGAACATTGGGACGAAAGGGGATAAAGTAATTACGTTCCTTTTCTTGTAAATGCTCTATAAGACATGGGTGAGTTGTTGCAGGGATTAGTCTTCTCTTTACTTTTGAAAGATCCTGCAGTTCTTTCTCCATCCGGATCTCACTTCGCCTATTAATGTCCATCACAATGACATCGATTCTCTTTTTTTGCCGGAGGCTACTTAGAATCTCTTCGCATTCTATGTTTTCGATCCGCAGTATGGCATAGTGTTCTTTTCCAAATTCTCTGACTATTTTTTTGAATACCGAGAATTCATCCTTTTCCAAGATGGTTAAGACTGTGAGCGTTTGAAATTTAAAGAAGAGGATGAAGAGCCCAATGGCCAAGGCGATACCGATTCCCAATAAAATCTTTGAAGTCAGTTTTGGCTTAATGTTCTTTTTATCCATTTGTTTCCGACCATGGAGCAAGTCCATATGTTTCAGGCTGAAACAGGGATCGCCATAAAGCCGGTATAACAAAGGGGTAATGGAATCCGGATGGTCCTTTTGCATCCCTTGTTTGGCGAGGCACAATGATTCGGCGGGGGGCATTCCTTTGAAGAGGCATCCATAAAAGGATCGTGCAAATGTCAGGGCTTCACGATCTTTAATCCTTTTGATCGGCGCTATCACCTGTGAAATACCTGCTTTGAGAAAGGAGCCTGCAATGCCCCATAGGTTGGAATCTCTCCCGCAACTGCTTGCACAGCATGAATTTGAAAAAATGAGCCATGGAACCGAAGGACTAGTTTTCATTTGCTCTATTTCGGTAATGTTGAGAATCTTATCCGGGCCAATCATCCATCCTGTGGAATCGGGTTCCCCTGTATCCAAAGAATGGCCTGCGAAGTGAACCATAGAGGATGTTTCAATGGCTTCGAGTATTTTCATTTTATCCCCTGAGGATATAAAGTGGGTTTCAATCCCTCCTTTTTTGGCAAATTCCTTGAGATCCATACCTTCATTGTGAGAAGAAGGCAGATTCCCTGCAGGATCAGCAATGATGAGCATCCTTTTATACGGAGGGAGCTCTTTTTGAATCCTGTTCTCTGACTCCAAACAAATGATGGTACCGATCTGAAATATTTTCCCGATAAATCCTTTATTGGCAATATAGCAAAGCTCAAAGGGGATGTTAGCCCAGTTAGGCGGGACATTGAATAAAATGTCACCACCTATGGTATCTTCAATCTCGCCTTTGATTTGTTGAGGGAATATAGTCTGCCAGAGATGATTGCCCCAGGTTTGGATTCTTGCTATTTCCTGCATGTTCAATTTTTCATAAAGGGAGGAAATAATTTCATCAGGTGAGATTTGTTGGGGTATTGGAATCTTCCTGTCAATGGATGGATTTGGGCCAGGGGTACGAAAGAACATACGCCATGACCATTCTTTCCCTTCTCCGGTCAGATCAAGTCGCAGTGAGCATCGCCTATTCATGATTCCATTTTTATGAATATGGACGTGATCTCTCCCTTAGAATCTGAGACCCGAAGGGAATAATAACCGATCTCGATGGCGAAAAGGGAGAGGGTGTGGCCTTTCGTGGTGCTAAGGGTTTCGATACATCGTTCTCCCTTAAAGAGCGCTATTTCGAAGGGTGATATATCCTTCCCCGAATTATCTGTAAGGCGGATGTGAATATCCACATGCCTTTTGTCTCCTCGCACGATTTCCAGATGGACTATCCATCTTTCAGCCTTCTTCTGAAAAGAAATGCTTTTAGTGCCGCTTTCTCTATGGGCAAAGGCAGGACTTCCAACGATCAAGCCAGACGGCCCCTCAACCATCTCAATGATTTTTTCTCGAATTCTGATCCAAAGTTTTGGCCTTTCACTAAAGAATCGGTTCATGATGGCATCTACGCTTTCGGCCTCTAAGGGCGGAATGGCCTGTTTTGTGAAATCCCAGAGATCGTAAATCTCCTTTAAACCGGCACGCAAGAGATATTCCTTTTCCTTTTTTGTAAGCTTTGCAGCCTTGAGCCCCTTTTCAGCAAGAATGGCCATCTTTTCTGGGGGTATTACCGGTTTTTTTTGTTTTTTATGCTTACTCATCTGGATGACCCTTGTTTTTTTAATATTTTTCCTATGATTTTTCTCAGCTTCGTAATGATCTTATTCTTTTTTCCATAAACGCTGTTTGGGCTATTCCATCCAAAAAAATACATTATCTCAGTGGTCGGTCGGTTGTCAAAAAACATCATGCGGATAAAGATTTTTGAATTTTCATCCATCTTTTCTATTGCCTCACTAAGGGCCTTTTTCTGATCTTCATCCCAAACCTCTATTTCGTTAATAAGAGGGGCAGGAAGCTCCTCAGGTAAAGACGAAGCCCCTTCTCCAGAGAACATACGGCTTTCCTTACTTGTTTTTTTTATCGCATAGCGTCGACAGATTAAGTACAAATAACTCGAGAATTTACAATTCCCCTTAAAATCCCGGATAACCTTCATGTTGTCTTTCAGGATATAGGTTATTGCATCCTGAAAAAGGTCTTCCCTTTCCATTATATTATTTTTTATATCAACCTTTCCTACTGCATGCTTTATAATCCCCCCATATTTCTCAAAGAATATTCGGGCGCCTTTTGTATCACCGCTTAAAAGGGCAGAAATTACTTTCCGTTCGTCATCCTTATTAGAGCAATTTTGTCTCATTTTCTTCCAAATATTTTAAGCCCAAGCTTCTATGGCACCTTCATCCCCTTGGCCAGGAATTCTGGAATCCTCTATCTCCCCATTTAAATATATCTTTCTCAAATCCTCGGCAATTACCAAACTTATTGAGCTCCCCCTAAAAAATTGTCTCAAGTATACCTTATGCCTTCATAATTGTCCAAATGCCAACACAAAATGGGAATTATCTCATTCATATATGTTCCTTTCAATTCATTATCTTACAAATAATTTTTAATTCGAATAAACATTATTTCAATAAATCTGATAAAACGTAATCAAATGAAAATCTAAACTTATCTAAAGTGGAGTCTCCAAATCATTCCCTCTGGGATGCTGATTCAGCCATTCTGTAATATAGGTGGCTGAATTAATAAGTAGGAGACGGCGTGAACCTTGCGTGGATTTTACAGTAATATAGGGGAAAAATGAATTGCTCAATTAATTGGTAGGATTGGCTCCCGGTCGTGCTGATTTTTTATCAGCAGGACCGGAATCATACTGGCAAAAAATTAATTAAACAAATAAAATAACAACTTTTCTTTTATTTTATGTTTCTTTTTTAGTCCTGTTCTTGTCTGCTTCTAAATAAAAGTCACACCCAATTATAAAATAGAGGATTAAGTTATATGACTTAACCCGTTGATTTAATTGAAGCCGGCGATAGGAATTGAACCTATACAATGCTGACTGAAATCGCTTTATTTTAAAGGGATTTTGAAATTATTGTTTTCTTGGTTGCCTTGGATGGCTTGATTTTACTAGTACTGGAAATAGACTAGAAAAATAATCTGAAAAAACTTTCAACCAAAATTAGTGGATACTGCTAAGCAAAGGCGAATATATAGTCTACAATCTCATTGGCAATTTCGTATTGAAATGAATCTCTTTTGATTATAGCTGCCCTATTGATATGCTCTGTCCTTATTTTAATCTCTTTTACCTTAATTTATTATAAAATAATTTTGGGAAGTTCTTTGGAGCCATGAATGATTAAAACAATATAAATTGCATTCTTTTTTATTCTATAGACAATTCTATAATTTTGATAGAGAATCTCTCTTATCTTGGGATTATTATATTCAGGAACTATTCTTCCCATTTGAGGGAAAATGATTAATTTCTCAATTGAAGCTAAGATCTTTTTTGCAAAGTTGCTTGCATAATAGAATGAATCATTCGAAATATATTCAACAACATCCACGAAACTGTTTATACCATCTTCCGTCCAAATAATTTTAACTACTTTATCCACTTTTCGATCCTTTTTTTTGCTTCCTTATGACTTATGACTTTCCCCTCATCAATTTGTTTTAAGCTCTTATCAACTTTCTGCTTAAAATATATTTCTGCCATAATTTCGTCATATCCAACTTCATCAGGTAAATTTTTTATCATCTTGACAACTTCTTCTTTAATTGTAGGCATTTACTTACCTCCTATAGATAACCCCCAAATTGGGATCTGTCCCCGATTGCGAAATCCAGTGAAAATTGGACACCAAATCCGTTTTGAACTGGACACCTACATCAGCTAAATTCACTTTACCTAATCATTTTATAAAAGTGTCCAGTTGGAATCAAATCTTTACCAATTTATCCAACAAAAATTATTCCTCCAGAACTACAAAATTAAAAACCTTCCTTTAATTATAGTTATGCCTTGTCAAAATGTCATCATCAAATAATAATAATTACTTATATGGCTGCTGATTTTATTGAAAATCATGGGAAAGCTCGATATAAAAGCATTTCATTTTTAAAATTCAAGGATTAAGGAGGAGTACTCTTTAAATGTATCGAGTTGTAACCGAGATTTTAATCATTCTAATAAACTAATAAAAATTTCTAAAACAGTTTTTACTATGAAAATTTGTTTTACATGAACCGAAAAAAAGCATAGCTACGCCTCTCGCATAAATACGGTTTAAAAAATTTCGATTCAATTTATGTGTTCAAATATCCATACTTGGCCAATGCTCGTATCCAGCGAGGAGCATTCCGTTTTACCACTATTTCCTCATAATTTATACTGGAATCCTTGTATGGAACCTTTCTTTTAAGAAGTACGAATACCACCTCCAAAATTTTATGACCAATGGCAACGATTGTTCGCTTGTGCCCCCGTCGTATCACAAGCGCCTGATATATCGCCTTGTATTGACCATTTGTTTTTCTGGCGCTATTGGCTATTTCACACAACACTGATTTGATAAATTTGTCGCCATGCCTTGTGCGACCACCTTTTTTTGCCGGCACTTTGATTATTACCAGGGCACATTCCCGCCCAGGAACTAAGACGATCTTTGTTGCCGAAACAATCCATATTAATGCCAATTTCAGCAAGTAACATTGCGGCAGATGTTTTATCTACTTCTGGAATAGTCTGGAGTAATTGCCATTGTTCTTTGTAAGGAATCATGGCCTTTTCGACCTGACGATCTATTTCACTTATATGATTCTCTAACCATTGTATATGGTTTTGAATCTTTTTCAGTAAAAATCGATGCCGGTCACTTAATCTCCCCTGTAAAGACTTGACCAGATCAGCCTCTTTAGACTTAAGGCGACCTCGTGCTATGTGAGCTATCTGCTCAGGGGTGTGAGACTCTTCTATTATTGCGGCTATCATCTCACGAGCCGAAACGCCGTCTATGTCACTTACTACTGCTCCCAGCTTTATGCCTGCTGATTCCAAAATCTTGTGGATACGATTCTTTTCTGATCCCAGCATACTAATAACCTTCTTCCGGTATCGAGTTACCATCCTTATCTCACGAAAATCTTTGGGCGGAACAAAACTGGGTCTTAATAATCCGCATCTGGCCAATTCTGCCAACCACTCACTGTCGGAAACATCGGTCTTGCGACCAGGAACGTTCTTGATATGCCGTGCATTTACTACATAACAAGGTATTCCCATTTCTTCAATCTCTTCGTAAACGCATCTCCAGTATATTCCCGTACTCTCCATCACTGCCAACTCAACCTCGGAGACATATAATAATTTGGCCAAATGCTTCAAGTCTTCTCGAAAAGTTGAAAACTCCCGAGTTGCCTTTTTTAAAATACCTCCCTTCTTCTCTGTCAGAATTGTACACATTACAGTCTTTTTGTGTACATCCAAACCTGCTACACATTTTTTTACTCCCTCTATCATCCATGCTCACCACCTCTCTTTTAAAAAATAAAAAAGATGGTAAGGCTTTCTGACGCTATGTGTATCCTTGCATCACGGTTCATCCGCCAGCAGGTCTTTTTACTATACGTCCCATGATAATTTCATGGAACAGTCGGGGGTTCAAGGCAGAAAGCCCAGGTCAGTTTAAATCTCGGAGTCTATGCCACCATAAAAACTTCGACCTTTGCCCATCTTCCCGACTATTTTACCACACCATTTTCATCCTCGAGGGTGAACACAACTGTTCATTAGCGTTTAAATGGCATTTTATTTAGGTTGAAAAATTTTTTTCACTGGTTATAATAAAATTTTAGAAAAATTATTTATATAAAGGACTTCTTTTTCATTTTCTCATAGATAATCTGATACTAATATTGGCAACTCTTGCTTCTCTACAATTCTTTCTATCTCTGTCTTTCCAAGTTTAGCTCTTTGAAAAATAGTTTTAACTAATTGATATGAAAACACATAATTTCAGAGCCGTATTTCATTATTATATCTGTTAAACAAACGCCACTGAAAACGGATTGATTTAGGCTGATGCAGGACTTATGCTATCGCCTTCATTAAATTTTTTCCAAATGCATGCTGTGAATAGTTGAATAAAAGGTTTTCTCCTAAAAACTATTTGTAAGCTCTGGCATCTGATAGATAGAATCCTCTGTAAGATTTTATCCTATACTATTTGTTTGACTATAAATTTGCAATTGAATCTTATGTTATTAAAAATAAAAAGCCTTTTTATATAAAGTCGCACATGGCATTAATCATTATAAAGGAGGAGGAAAATGTCAAAAATATCCAGAAGAGATTTTATTAAAAAAGTAAGTATATATGGAGCTGTTTCGGGTGTTGCAACTGCAGCCGGCATGTCCATTGTCGGTATCAAGAATGCTAAGGCTACACAAGCTGAACACCCCTTTGGATACCCAGGGGAGGGGCTAGACGTTGAGGTTATTCGACAAAAAGGCTATGATGGATATAAAGGAATAGATATAAATGGTATTACGCATGCACATTGTGCCTTTGGTGCT